>NZ_JBCNAC010000116.1:0-1660 GCF_050477885.1 Neobacillus rhizosphaerae | reverse complement strand
AATCATCTGCTTAATATTGTTTTTCATGAGGAATGAATTTACACATAATAATGGGCTTGACTTTCTATACGACCGTAACCCTTCTCTTTCAGGCAATTCGGGCTCATAGAACCCTTCTATGCAACCGTAACCCTGCTTTAACAGGCAATTCGGGCTCATAGAACCCTTCTATACGACCGTAACCCTTCTCTTTCAAGCAATTCGGGCTCATAGAACCCTTCTATGCAACCGTAACCCTTCTCTTTCAAGCAATTTGGGCTCATAGAACCCTTCTATGCGACCGTAACCCTTCTATGCGACCGTAACCCTTCTTTATAAAGCAGTTCAGGCTCGTAGAAGCACATTTTTCACTCGTACCCATCAAATTTTGTCTTTCATTCACCTCATGAAGGACATTTTCCACGATTCCCAATCACATTTGGTCCTTCATCCATCATATGAAAGACATTTTCCACGTTTCCACAACACATTTTGTCCTTCATCCACCTAATGAAAGACATTATGTATCCTTTCCCATCACTTTTTTCATTCACACATCCACAAATCCAAAAACCAAAGGTAATATCATTTATTACAATTAATAATCTTCATTATTAACTAGTCATTCTGCTTTTTAGATTAAACCATCCAATCCTTTTTCATGCACCAAAAAGGTAATGAAAATAAGTGACTATTTTCAGCCCATTTTACAAATGCTAATAATGATGTTCCTTAGTGAATATCATCGTTTCAAATCCTATGATGAGGTGATTTTTGATGAGCTACAAAGATCATTTAGATCAACACTCAGAGCTTTTCCATCACACAAACACTAGGCCGAAACGCCAGAAGTCACAGGTGAATGGAGAAACTCAATTAACTCAAAACGCGATCATCTTAAGGAGTAATGCCAAAGCACACCGTTGGTAAGTGTAATGGCTTCGAAACGAATGATGGGGTCGCCTAACGATTCTCATCAGCAGAAGGCTGACTCAACAAAACGAGTCAGCCTTTTTCTTTTAAAAAATATTATTGAAAATGTCTGTGTGGAAGGATATCATAAAATCTAATTAAATCATTATTAAATGGAGTGGACTAGAGTATGTACGATGCTTTCACAATAAGAGACGCAGAAATAAGTGATTTACCGAATATCGTTGACATCTATAATTCAACCATCGCTGGGAGAATGGTTACTGCTGACCTTGTGCCAGTTTCTGTTGAAAGCCGAACCCAATGGTTTCACGAGCACTCCCCTTCCTTTCGTCCACTTTGGGTAGTGGAAAGTCAAGGAACAATTTGCGGATGGGTAAGCTTTCAATCGTTCTATGGCAGACCAGCGTATAATGGTACAGCTGAAATCAGTATATATATTCATCAGGATTTTCGTGGAAAGAAACTCGGTAAATTTCTAATACAAAAAGCGATGGATGCATGTCCATCTCTTGAAATTAAAACCTTACTTGGTTTTATCTTTGGCCACAATGAAGCTAGCATGAAACTTTTTAACAGCTTTGGCTTTGAAAAATGGGCACATCTTCCGAAGATTGCGGAACTAGATAGCATTGAAAGAGATCTTCTCATACTTGGCAAAAGAATATACTAATACTTAGCCTATGTTAAAGAACATTGTTGATTTTTTTTACTGTTGATTGGAGCGGAAGGAGCGAAGACTCCTGTG
>NZ_JBCNAC010000115.1:0-9474 GCF_050477885.1 Neobacillus rhizosphaerae | reverse complement strand
GAGGAGGCTCGCCGAAACACCCACGGAAAGCGAAGCTCCTGGAGCGGAAATCAACAGACAAATTTAACAAAGTAAATCCTTAAATAAATTAACCATAGGAGATTAAAAACATGAGCGTACATAAAGCAATTTCAGACCATGTAAATAAGCAAAACCAAAAGATTAATCGATTCCTGCTTCTCGACCAACAAAGAGAGCTTTTTATCGAAGAAGCGTTATTTTTATGCAAGCAGGGCAAAGAGTTCACAACCGATAAAATTAATGAAGTGACAAATCAAATTAATACCCTAGCAAAGCAAGGGATTATCCCTTTCCGAAAGATCGTCACAATAGATATGGTCAAAGAATATGCAGTAAGGTCTTAAAACAGCTCAATTAAATACCAATATAATGAAGCAGAGGCTGCATCCAAGTGCTCCTCTGCTTTTTTCCAGTATTGCATTATTCCAAAATAATTAAATTTTTAGTACTATATACTATAGATATATATTAATCATTCTAGGAGATCATGTTTCCTTGAAAGAACTGGAGATTTCCATGCAGAAACAAAAATTCAAACTAGTCCTATTCTATTTCTTAGGTAGTTTAATTTGGATATATGGTTCAAATTATCTTATCGAAACATTTGTTCCCACTTCACATATTTGGATTATTGAAAGATCTAAAGAGGTTCTTTATATTATCATTACTGGAGGCTTTATTTATTTCTTAATTAATAAGTCCAATGAATTAACCGTTTCACGAGAAGACCAAAAGCGCTTATCCACCTTAATTAACGCAATGGTTGACTTTGTTAACTTTAAGGATGGGGAAGGACGATGGATTGAGGCCAATAATTTTGGATTGCAATTGTTTCAGCTTGAACATGTGGATTATCGTGGCAAGAAGGACTCTGAGTTAGCCGAATATACAGATTTTTATGCAGATGCCCTCCGGTATTGTGAAATCTCAGATGAAGAAGCATGGAGAAATGGTGACATTATTCGAATCGAAGAAGCTCTTCCAGTTCCAGATGGAACGACAAAAACTTTTGATACGATTAAAGTCCCTCTTTTTAATCCAGATGGCAGTAGACAGGGTCTGGTCATTATTGGTCGTGATATTACTGAAAAAAAGAAAATGGCTAGAGAACTATTGGTAAGCCAACAGCAATATAAATCATTATTTGAATACAGTCCTGATATTGTTTATCTAATGGATTTGAACGGAAATATTACGAATCTCAATCCTCACTTCGAGGTCATTACTGGTTTTAATAGAGATGATATCATTGGAAAAAATGTAAAATCCTTATTACCCATAGAGCATCAAAGACAAGTCAACCAGTTTATTGCCTCAGTTGTCGAAGAGGTTAAACCTGTTATGTACGAGATAAATGTCCCACATGCAAACGGAGAGATGATTACGTTACAATGTACGTCACTTCCAATCAATATTGAGGGTGCCATTACTGGTATTATTGGTACTGGACGAGATGTGACTACGTTAAGAAAAACCGAGGAACGCCTTAGAAGAACAGAAAAACTTTCAGTCGTTGGTGAATTATCTGCAAGTGTTGCTCACGAGATCAGGAATCCCCTTACATCCTTAAAGGGTTTTGTTCAGCTTTTACAAATGGAAGATAAGAAGCATCAATATTACTATCAAATCATGTTAGACGAACTCGATCGGATTAATCATATTGTAGGAGAGCTTCTACTCTTAGCAAAGCCACAGGTTCTTAAGTTTACAAATGCAGATATTCATAAACTGCTGAAAGATGTTATTTCGTTGCTGAACACGGAGGCCAGCTTATATAATATCCAAATCAATTCTAATTTCCCGAAGGAACCTCTTCTACTTGAGTGTGAACCAAACCAATTAAAACAATTATTTATTAATATTATAAAAAATGCGATAGAGGCATCACAACACGGAAAATCGGTAACGATTAGTGTCGAGCAAGCTGTAGAAAAGATTTGTATTACGATTAAGGACAGTGGTTGCGGCATTTCAAAAGAGAGATTAGAAAAAATTGGGGAACCATTCTACTCCTCAAAGGAAAAAGGGACTGGATTAGGCTTAACAGTAAGCTATAAAATAGTTCAATCACACAAGGGAACCATTCATTTTGATAGTCAAAAAAACCAAGGTACAACTGTCAGCATAGTTTTGCCAATTAAGCAACATAACTCTAAAAAGAACTAAAATTAAGACTGCCAAATTGGCAGTCTTTTTCATTGTTTTGCTTTCTTTTTCCGATTACGAAAAAAGGCAATAATCAATAGCATCGACGGAATAATAATTTGAAAAGGCCAATGTAAATAAATCGGGACAATATGAAGTCCTTCTTTAATGTGTTCTGCAAAATTTGATGCAATTGTTACAGAGGCAAATAAGACAAATCCCCCTAGTGGAATACTTAGGTTTTGGAGTTTATCAAATTTGAAAATATCTGTTGCTCCCACAACACCTGCATAGAAATATAACGTAATCTTAAAGAAACCGCCTACAATTAAATAGAGCATAAAGAAGACATCGAGCCGTTCTATAAATTCAGCGATACGGATTTTACTAATGGTTGTTAACAGCGGGAAATTTGCTCTCACAAAAAGCTCCGTTCCTAACGCTGCAATATTAATAACAGATGTTATTGTGATGTTTATTCCACTTAGTATCATCCCACCCATACAGACAATCTTTACCTTTTTCGGATCATTGATATATGGGAGTAACATCGTAAATACAACCATTTCACCAAATGGGAATGTGATTGTTTCACCAAGAAATGTCTTAAGAATTGGCTTTATTCCGTTCTCTAATATGGGCCTTAGATTTTGTAAATGGATTAGTCCGGAAAACATGACGAGTAAAAATCCTACAACAGCCATGATATATATAATCATAAAAAACAGCTCGCCAACTCTTGCAATCACCTCAAATCCCTTATGTATAGCATAAATAATTGTTACAATCATTAAGCAATTAATAACAATTAACGGTGTATTTGTATATATAGTCGACGTTAATAATTCGCCAAAGTCCCGTAACACTCTAGATGCGCAATACAAAAAATAAATAACGTAAGAGAAACCGATCATTCGTCCTATCCATTTTCCGGTTATCTTTTGTACATAGCTCGTAAGAGGGAGATCTGGATAGTAGAGGAACAAAAGATAGTATATTAGGAAAACTCCTAATCCGCCTATCAAACCTAACAAAATACTTATCCATGCATCTTGTTTCGCTTGTGCGCCAAGACCTACAAGTATGGCACTGCCCATTTCAAACAGCACAACAAGCACAAACAATTGTGATGCCTTTATTTTTGCTTTCTCCAATCCATATCCCCCTTTCCAAAGAGCTATTTCTGCATATTTGACCAAAATGGCTTTGTTCGAATACCTTGTCTGCGAATATAAGAATCTACATGGACATTCACTTGTAAGTCTGCAAACTCTTCATCCCAATTCGCTTGTATTTTCTTCCATAAAGGTGGATTTTTAATGTGAACCTTTTCACCAAATCCTAAAATATCTGTCTTTAACTTTTGCGCTTCTTTCACCGAGGCTTTAATCTGCTTGGTTATTTCTTTCTCCGTTAATTTTTCAATTTGAGCAATGACTTCTGGATTATCTAAATCTATTGCCGTATTGGCTTCGCTAATCCACCCTTCATTCTCAATCTTTACATTTATTATCGGTTTGTCATTCACGATACGAACAGAAACCTTTGTTTTAGAACGAATGGGTGCAACGGATAATGCATTTTTCTTTCCTTCCCAGTTAATATTTATATCCGTACTATTTACTTTATCGAGAACCCACAATATTCCACGTGCTTTGTCATGTTTAATCCAGCCTCGTAATTTTCCTTTATTAAAAACAGCTAAGCCATCAGACTGAAGAAATGCATCCGTTGTGGTCTTTTGAAGATTTTCTGCTTTCCTTGCTGTTGGTTTGTCACCAACAAGCATATAACCATTAGCTATAGGCTGTTTCCCGTTACTAAGTAACCCATTAAGAAAATCGTCTATATTTATGCTCATATTTTCACCAAGCATAGATTCTGAGAATTTAATTTGCTTTGTAATTTTAGTTACAGGAAGTCGGTCTAGAATGGTTAGCGTTGTTACTATGTCCTCTGCTTTTGAACCTTTTGCGATGACTAATTCAGTAGTTGTTCGAAATTCCGGGTCCCGGTCCAATGCATCCAGCACATATAACAAACTATCCTTTGCCACCTCTTCACTTATTACCACTACGTTTGTATGAGCATAATATAGCCTTCTTGATACCTTCTTGGTAGCATTCCTTGCTGCTTCTGTGATCGTATCCCCAGAACTTCTATAAACTGCAATCGGCAGTCCGTTCCCTCCCCCCGTTTGACCAGATGAGACATTGCCAGGATTCACAAGTTGAAAAGACACATGAAATTTCTTATCCTTACCTTTATCCACTCCCATTGCCATGACAAAGGCTAAGTCCGTCAATTCCTTCTGATTCCAACAGCCACTAAGAACGGGTAATAGCAAAAGCGTTATTACTAATGTAATGAAACATTTTCTCATGACTGATCACCTTTATTTGATTGCTCTTGTTGTTGCTCATCAGCTTGCGGTGGACCTGGCTTTTGATTTTCCCCTGTTCTTACTATATTGCCTTGGCTAATAAATTGAGGTCTATTTTTAAAAGCCCAAATAGGAAACCGGAGAAATACGTCTTGCTGATTACGGATGCTAAAAGGTGCAATTGGCATCATATAAGGAACTCCAAACGAGCGAAGTGAACATAAATGAATAGCTATAAACATAAGTCCTAGCATCATTCCATAAAAACCTAGAATGGTGGCAAGCCCCATTAAAGCAAAGCGAAGCAGCCTGGCTGCAACAGCCATCGCAAAAATAGGTGTTGAAAAGTTAGCAATGGCTGTAATCGACACAACTATAACCATTACAGGTGAAACGAACCCTGCTTGCACGGCAGCCTGACCAATTACGAGTGCACCAACAATGGAAACGGCCTGACCGACTGCACGCGGAAGTCTTAAGCCAGCCTCCCTTAATATTTCAAATGTGACCTCCATGATTAATGCTTCTACAAAAGCAGGAAATGGAACACTTTCTCTTTGTGCAGCAATCGCAATCGCCATAGTAGTCGGAATCATTTCCTGATGAAAAGTTGTAGCCGCTATATAGGTAGCGGGTCCAATAAGGGCAATCAAAAATGCCAGGATTCTTAGGAGCCTTATACCCGTTGAAATATCAAAACGTGAATAGTAGTCATCTGGAGCCTGGAAAAATTGAATAAAAATCGCAGGCGCGGTAAGTACAAATGGTGTTCCATCAATAAAAATGGCAATTCGCCCTTCAAGTAAATGAGAAGAAACAACATCTGGTCTTTCGGTATGATAGGTAGTCGGAAAAGTTGTCCAGGTTTGATCTTCAATTAATTGCTCAATATAGCCTGAGGCTATGACAGCGTCAATATCAATCCGATTTAACCTTTCCTTAATCTCCGTTATAATTTTCTCGTTTGCAATTCCTTTAATATACATGAGGGCAATGTCAGTTTGTGATACCGTGCCAATTTTCATCGATTCCATCCATAAATTTGGACTTTTAATTCTTCTCCGAATCAAAGCAGTATTTGTACGGAGTGTTTCAGTGAAAGAATCCTTCGGTCCCCGTATAGAGAGTTGGGTTGTTGGTTCAGAAATGGCCCGCTTTTCCCAACCCTTGGTCTCCGCACTAATCGCGCGGTTGTGTCCTTCTAAAAAAATAACTGTATTTCCTGATAACAAATTATCATAAACCTGATTCCAATTATCAATTGTCAAAATACTGCCAAGCGCAACAGCCTTCTCAATTACGTATTGGAAGATATCAATCCGCTCTGGTGGAAGTTCTTTTTCCATAAATGATTCTAAAATAAAGTCACTGATTGAATGACTATCCGCTAAACCATCAACAAATACAATTGCCCCTTTATAACTGCTTATCTTTACTTCTCGAATTATGATATCAGCACTTTTCCCAAACTCTTCTTTTATTCGGGAAATGTTATCTGTATATTCCCTATGTATCGGTAAATCCTCTGGCTTAAGTGGATCCTGCTGCTGTCTATAATTATCATTCTGTCTCCTTTTTTGCTTCTTTTTCAACATACTTGACAAGATCGACACAAGCTACCACCTCACCATTAACAATTCGTAATGGTTATTTTCCCCAACGTGAACTCATCTATCCATTTCTTCCAAAAAACATTTTGAAAGACATGCATAAGGATGGTGTAAAGAACAAAAATAAACATAATGGAGATTGTAGGTGAAACAGTTGAAGCAAATAATGGTTTCATTTGTCATAGCAGCTGGATTGATGTGTATGATTAGCTTCTTAGACCTAATAATGGGGACTGAACCTCGTAAATTAATTTGGAAGGCTATTAACCCTTTTAAGGTCATGGAGGCAGCAGAATACATTATTATTGTTTTTTTTGGCATCTCAATTATGATCAAAACCCTTCGTTACTACATCAAAAAGAAGAAGCAAAGCAATCAGCCTTCTAATTAATTATGATTCATACGAAAAAAAGGAAAAGAACTCAACTTTTCACATTGAGCTCTTTTCCTCATTTGCTTCCTGTATTTCAATAGGCCGCTTTTTTTTGAAGAGGGTAAGTATAGTGGTGATTACCTTCCAAAAAGTAATCATTCTTTTCTTCCATTTGCTTCTTCTTTCAAGGTTAGGTCCGTATACAATTCGATTCCAAAAATAATAGATCAGTTCCTCAACAACAATAAATAAGGCAATAAACAATACAAATACTGTGATCCAATATGACATTACAAGGACCCCCTTTCTCCAGAATAGTTCATCCTATTCAAAAATCTAAAAGAAGTACTATAAATCATCAGACTGATTCTACTAAACTGTTTATCTATATTCATATTACCAAATATATACCAAATTGTAGACAAATTAGTAAATAATGTAGTATTTTTATTTTGAGTCACGAAATTTTTCCGAGGGGGAAATTAGATGGAATATCGACGATTGGGAAATACGGGTTTAAAAGTGAGTGAAATAAGTTTAGGCAGTTGGCTTACATACGGTGGCTATGTGGAGGAGCAAAATGCAGCGGCGTCTATTGAAAAAGCATATGATTTAGGCGTTAACTTTTTTGATACAGCCAATGTTTATATGCGTGGAGAGGCTGAAATTGTTGTCGGTAAGGCACTAAAGAAATATGTTCGTGATTCCTATGTGCTGGCAACGAAAGTATTTTGGCCAATGGGCGACGGTCCTAATGACCGAGGACTTTCTCGAAAGCATGTCATGGAACAATGCCATGCCAGTTTAAAGCGCCTTAACACTGACTATGTAGATATTTATTATTGCCATCGGTATGATCCGGAAACACCGCTGGAAGAAACATTGCGTGCACTTGATGACCTTATCCGTCAAGGAAAGGTATTGTACGTTGGTGTAAGTGAGTGGACAGCAGAACAAATTTCAGAGGCGGTTCATCTTGCTGATAAGAAACTTCTAGACCGTATAGTTGTTAATCAACCTCAATACAGCATGCTCCAACGTTACATTGAAAAAGAAGTCCTACCTGTAAGTGAAAAGCACGGAATTGGCCAAGTTGTCTGGTCACCGCTTGCACAAGGTGTTTTAACAGGTAAGTATAAAAAAGGTGAAAAGGCTCCTGTAGGAAGTCGTGCTGCACAGGAAAAATACAATGGTCTATTTGGATTATTAACGGAAGAGAATCTAGATAAAGTGGAACTCTTAAAAGAGGTTGCCAGTGAAAATAATCTTACACTTGCAAATTTAGCTCTTGCATGGATATTAAGGCAAAGCAATGTGGCGAGTGCGTTAGTAGGGGCAAGTCGTCCTGAGCAAGTAGTAGAAAATGTGAAAGCTTCTGGTGTGAAATTAAACGAAGACACCCTTACTAGAATCGAGGATATTCTTCGATAAAAAAATGCCCTTGGACTTTTTCGTCCTTGGGCTTTTTTTAACAACTATTGTTAAACCGCTCTTTCGGCTGATTGTTCCGATGCTTTAATGAAAGACTTGTTTCCGATTGAAAAGAAAATAATACTTCCAAGGGTTAACAAGGCAATGGTCAAAAACATGATTTGCCCTTGAAAATGACTTAGAAGGAAGCCGCCAATAATTGGTCCAAGAAAGTTACCTATCTTCCTAAATTGTGCTGCACCAAAATAAGTTCCCCGAAGATGTTCAGGTGCTAGTTGATCAATCATCATGCTATTTGATGGAAAGATTAATATTTCTCCCACTGTTAACAATACCATAGCTGCAATAGCCGTAACCCAGCCATTAACAAAGCTGAAGCCAACTAAACCTGCAGCCATAAAAACGGCTCCGACCACCATGACCTGCATTAACCTAAATTTCTCTGCTATGTGACTGATTGGCATCTGTAGCAATACAACCATTATTGCATTTATGGTGATTAGCATGGAGAAAATAACCACGCCATTTTCTACCGTTCCCTCTAATATTTGCGGTAAATTTGAATCTATTTGAACATATCCCATATTCACCAAGATGATTCCCATGATGAGATATCTTAATGCCTTATCTCTTTTAACAATCCTAAAAGCATCTCCAAAAGAGGCACCTTTTTTCAGATTTTCTACTTTATGAAGGACAAGTTTGTTTAAGAAGAAAACCAAAACCATTCCATACAATAAATAGATCGTTCCGGTTATAGCAAAGGATAATTTAGCTGATGTATTAGCTAAATAGGCCCCAATAAGTGGACCCACAGAAGCACCGATATTCATAGCTGTATATCGTAATGAGTACACCTTCATCCTCTTTTCTTTTTCGGTTAAATCTGCCATTAATGCTTGAGCGGTCGGTTCAAAGAATGAATTACTCAGTCCGTTTAAAGCATTTAACAGAATAAACCATCCCGGACTAGTAGCAACGGTAAAACCATAATAAACACAAGCTACTGTAAACAAAGCAAAAAGCATGACTGGCTTTCGTCCAAAGCGGTCTGATAAATGGCCTCCAATGAATCCACCTACCGTTGCCATTAACGGGCTCATCCCTACAGTAATACCAATAATAATTGGGGAGAGATCCATATGTCGTGATAAATAGATTGAGAGAAACGGCAAAGTCATAAATGCAGATCCTCTTGATAAGACAGTCCCAATTAATAAAACCCATACAATGGGATGAAATTGACCCACATAGTTTTTCAATATTTTCATATGTAAAACCTCACAAATTTTGGAGTATGCTTATTTAGTAAACTATTTAATTGAATAAATGTAAAGAATTTACCTGTTTTTCCAGCATACTTCCTCAAAAAAAGGATCAGCCATCAGCAAGGATGACTGATCCTTATACCCCTTAATTTATAGGCTTTGTTAAATTTGTCTGCTGATTTCCGCTCCAGGCACTTCGCTTTCCGTGGGTGTTTCGGCGAGCCTCCTCGGCGCTTGCGCCTG
>NZ_JBCNAC010000114.1:0-19707 GCF_050477885.1 Neobacillus rhizosphaerae | reverse complement strand
CGTGCCTTCCGCTCCAATCATCAGGGTATAAAAATTAACACTGTTCTTTAAGATAGCCAATTAATTTGGATCCTTATAGTTTAACGCCCTCTCACTATCACCATAGCCCTTGGTCGTTGGGTCTTGTACAAAACCTAGCATGGATAATATAACAAATACTGCATTGACTATTGTTAAAATAGTGCTTTGAACTGCATCTGTTAGTTGGAAGTTAGTAACTCCTAGAGTATTCAATCCAGCTAGTACCATTTGTGCTAAAATCATAATTTGTGAGATAAATGCAATAACCCAATGCTTATTTCTTAAACGAACCTTCCAGTTGATCATGATTCCCTCTCCCCTCTAATTACGAATACATCTTTCTATTAGCATATGTATGGATTAGAATTGGTTGTCCATGATTGTCTCGATTTCTGAATTTTTTACAAAAAAAAACAGGTCCCCGTTTGGAACCTGTTTTTTTTAGATTTCTCTTCTCATTGCTTTTAACACATCTACTCTTGTTGCCCGTTGTGCTGGTCGGTAGCCTGAAAGAATGGTTACTCCATAGCAAATTAAAATACAAATAATCGGTAATACAAAAGGGATATAACTAAACGTTATGTCTAAATCTGTTTCTTGTCCAAATGCCTGCTTAATAATTAAAGGGACCGCGAAATTTACAGCGAAGCTAATTCCATACGAGACAATCGTTCCAATAACAGCACCAATCAAGCCAATATAACTACTTTCGAGCAAAAAGATTCGTTTAATTGTTTTCGGATTTGCACCAATTGCTTTCATAATACCAATATCAGGTGCCCGTTCTGTCACTGCCATGGTCATTGTATTATAAATTCCAATAGAAGCAATTAAGATCGCAATTGTCCCAATAAAAATCAGGCCCACTTTTGCAATCATAAATACCATATTGACTTCTTTTAATTCATTTACAACAGAATATGTAGCATATTTCTTCTCTTTTAATTGATCTGAGATACTTTGGACCGCTTCCATATTTTTCGCATAAATTTTTACTTCATCATAAGTTTCTCCATTAGCATCGATACCCTCTAATTTTTCATTATTAGGGTCAAGCATGATACCTTTCGGTGTCCCTGTAAAGCTTTCAATTTCTTTTAACAGCTCCTCGGATATAAATACGCTTCGATCTTCCGCCCACTCTTTAGTTGGCTTTTTGGAGATTCCAACAACCAGTAAAGGAATTTTCTTCTCTTCTTCTTTTCCATCTTTAAACTGCCTAACAGTTAGTTCCATGGTTTCGCCGAGTAACTTGCCTGGATAGCGATACTCTGCTTTTACCTGACCCTTTTCATCGTAGATACCCTCATCTGCATCTTTTTTAGCTAGATTGAGAGGGAAATTATACCCGACGACTACCTCATTTTTACTTGTTGGCAACCGCCCATTCGATAGTTCAAAGCCGGCCTTCATTTCGGAAGGAAAATGGGCTACAAAGGTTTGGGTCCCCTCTAAGTAATCACCGATTGTAAACGTACTTTCCTGCTGCAACATTTTCCTTCTTGTAACAGCCTTAACATCCTCTACCTTTTCAAACGTTCGAATATCTCTGTCTGTAAGCTGCTGGAAGCCACCTTGGTCATTTATTTCCTTCCCATGCACATCTATTTGGGTAATGACCCTACGTTCAGTAATTTCCTTTACAACTGACTTCTGCAAACCAAAGCCAACAGAGGCGAGTACAATTAGGAAAGCACACCCCATCGCTGTGGCAAGAATGGTCATATACACTCTTGTTTTATTTTTCTTCATATTTTGTCGAACAAAACGGAATTGATCTTTTAGTTTCATACTAACACCCCCTGTTCAATCCGACCGTCCGCTAATACTATTTTTCTATTACCGATATCGGCCACTTTGTCATCATGCGTAATAATTAAAAACGTAATGCCTAAATCCCGATTCAACGCTGTGATAAATTCCAGTAATTCTTCCTCTGTTTCACTATCAAGACTACCCGTAGGTTCATCTGCCAGAATAATTGGAGGATTTACAATCAAGGCTCTTGCAATACTTACTCGTTGCTGCTGACCACCAGATAATTCTCCAGGATAATGATCCTGATAATCTAGTAAACCTACTTTTTTCAGCATCTCTTCTGTTTGTTCTCTTCTCAGATTCTCGCTTACACCCTTTAATATCAATGGAAGCTCTACATTTTGAAAAGCCGTCATGCTGGGAATCAATTGAAAGCTTTGAAAAATAAATCCTAAGTTATTAATCCTGAAATCAGCAAATTTCGTCTCATTTAAATCCGAAACCTTTTCTCCATCAATCCAGATTTCCCCCTCTTTTGGATGGATAAAACCACTAACTAAATTTAACAGGGTCGATTTCCCTGAACCACTTCTGCCAACAATCGTTACTATTTCCCCTTTTTCCACGGTGAATGAGATGTCTCTAAGCACCGGAATAATTGTCTGTCTTCCTTTTTTTCCAATCACAAAATCATGACTTAAATTTTTTATCGTAATCATAATTTCCTCCTGTTTCTCATCTATTCACCTTAATAGACGTAGCTTAGCTCAACTACCCCTACAGATTTTTTAAAAATAGTTAATTCTAGCCAAATAATGAAATAACTTAAGGGGATAATAGTAGGAAAAACATTTTTGTTGGTCTTTTTTTGCTAGAAAATTTATAATATATGAAGCAAAAATTCCTTTTAAAAGTTAGGAGATCACATGGAGAAATTACATCCACTTTGGGACATGCTACGTCGTTTCTGGAGGAAAAGACATCTCACCCAAATATTTTTGTTAATCATCCTTGTCGTCGTTTTAGTGACCATCTCATATTTTGGCTGGCTTGCCACAAGAGCCAATGTAGAGTCTTTAAAGCAAGGTTTAAGTCAGCCCACTGTTATTTATGATAAGAGTGGGAAAATAGCAACGAATGTGACAACGAATCGTACAAAGGGTGTAAAAATGAATGAACTGCCAAAATATGTTCCAAATGCCGTCGTCGCCATTGAAGATGAACGCTTCTATGAACATAGCGGCTTTGATATTCAAGGGATAGCTCGTGCTTTTTTTAGTAACTTATTTGCTGGAAGAATTACCGGCGGAGGTAGCACCTTAACACAACAACTTACGAAAAATGCCCTTCTATCTCCCGAACGTACGTACAAGAGAAAAGCCGAAGAATTATTTTTAGCTGTAAAAATTGAAAAGGTCTACACAAAAGAAGAGATTCTGCAAATGTATTTGAATCAAGTTTATTTTGGCAGCGGAGCCTGGGGAATTGGCAATGCCTCAAAAAAATACTTTAATAAAAACATTTCAGATGTAACTGTCGGTGAAGCAGCGATGCTTGCCGGACTCCTTCATGCACCAAATTACCTTGATCCATATAAAAATTATGATTTAGCTATGAAACGAAAAAATGTAGTCTTAGCGAAAATGAAGGAACTCAGAATGATTACCAATTCTGAGTACACTACGGCTAAGAAACAAAAAATCCGTCTCAAAGATGGTGAAGGAAGTTTTGTTGAGAGAAAATATCCTTACTATGTAGACGCGGTTTTAAATGAAGCCATTTCCAAATATGGATTAACCCAAGACGAAATATTAACAAGAGGATACCGGATTTATACGGAAATGGACCAAAATCTGCAAACTGGACTTGAAAAGGTGTATAGCAAAAACTACCTATTTCCAAAGGGGAAAGGAAATAATCTAGTTCAAAGCGGTTCTGTTTTAATGGATCCCGAAACGGGGGGTGTTAGTGCACTGGTTGGCGGCCGTGGTGAGCATGTATTTCGTGGATTTAACCGGGCTACACAATTAAGGGCTCAGCCTGGTTCGACAATGAAGCCGCTAGCTGTATATACTCCTGCACTTGAAGAGGGCTATACTTATTCATCTGAGCTTAAAGATGAGCCAATAACCTTTGGAAATTATAAACCGGAGAATTTTTCTAGAACCTATCAAGGAAAAGTGGCAATGTATAAGGCACTTGAAGAGTCACTGAATATTCCTGCAGTATGGCTTTTAAATGAAGTAGGTTTAAATAAAGGAATGAACTCACTTAAGCGGTTTGGCATTCCTGTTGAAAAAGAAGATAAAAATTTGGCAATCGCACTTGGCGGTATGAGTAAAGGTGTGTCACCGGTTCAATTAGCTAACGCCTTCTCTGTTTTCCCGAATGGTGGAAATCGCCAGGATAGTCATTTAATTACTAAAATTGTCGGTCCAACTGGAAACATCATTGCAGAGCACGAAGCGAAAACAACAAAAGTAACATCTGAAGAGGTTTCGAATGAAGTGACCTCCATGCTGTTAAATGTCGTCGAAACAGGGACAGGCAAGCGCGCGCGAATTCCAGGTCTTCAATTAGCTGGAAAGACTGGTTCGACACAGCTACCATTTAGTGCAAGTGGTACGAAGGATCAATGGATGGTGGGATATACCCCAAATCTCGTTGGTGCCATTTGGATTGGTTTTGACCAAACAGATAAGCAGCATTATCTGCCTAGCTCAAGTTCTTCAAATGTTGTCCCTATTTTTAAAGCAATCATGGAAGAGTCAAGCCGTCATCTTCCTAAGGAATCATTTGATGTTGTCTCTATTAATGCCCAGCTGGCTGGGGAAACTGCACAAAAGAATCGAATCAACGAGCAAGCAAAGAAAATAAGCAAAGAATTAAATGAAAATGCTCATAAATTAGGGGAAACCATAAAAGAACAAGCCCCTGAATGGAAAAAGGGATTGGATAACATTTTATATAATGTCGGAAAAGCTATCAACACACTCATTGAAAAATTCAACCAATAATTGAAGAGGCTGACCTTGCAAAGTGGTCAGCCTCTTGTCAAATTTAAGAATCAACGACAAATATCCATAAAATGAATGAATTTATTTTTATTAGTTGAAAATAATAAAATGCTTTAGGTCGACATTTACATGCTATATATATAAATTTCAGGAAATATATGAGTGAGGGATTGTATGCATATCGTTTTGAATGCTCTGTTTTTGCTAGCAGGAATTAAATGGGGAGACTGGAAAAACTGGAAGGCATATTACTCCACAATTTTATTTTTTATCGGAGGCGATTTACTAAAAAACAGTTTGCTTCATAATCATCGTATGTGGTCCTATCAAGAGGTGTATTTTGGACAACAATTCCTAATTGGTCATATGGCCATCAATTTAATGATTGCTATCATAGTTTATCCTGCAACAATTCTTATTTATCTTGGGCATTTTCCCCGTTCTATAAAAAAACAAATCCTTTGGGTTAGTTTATGGGTGTTCCTTTACAGTGGAATTGAAGGAATAAATTTTTATTTTTTAAACTTAATAAATTATGATCACAATTGGAATTTATTGTGGTCCATCTTTTTTAATATTGTCATGTTTACCGTTTTGAGAGTACATTTTTTGAAGCCGCTTCTAGCATGGGCAATTTCAATAATTTGGATGATTTTTCTATGGAATTGGTTTAATGTCCCTATGAATGTATTTAAATAAACTTATTGTTAGGTAGTAGGCCTTCTCTGACCAAACAGGATAGGAATTGTTCGGTCAGAGAAGAATTACTACTTTAATTCAACAATCCATATTTCCGCTTAAACCGAGACAAAATTTTTATCCATACCTCACCAAACAAAAGTAGAAAAAATATATTTGAAACGGCATGCATTGTATCGAATGTCGCACTTCCTATTAAATATACAATGAACGCCTTCCATTCAAATGGGCTTCCCGATTGAACGATTGATAAAAACCCCCACAGATTCATTATCCATCCGAACAAATAACCCCATGCCATTCCAAAAATAATCCGACCAGTTTTACTAGTCAGTATCTTTGTGTTTCGAAGCCATCCTGCCGTTAACCCTACTAAACCCCATGCAGCCATCTGCCACGGTGTCCATGGACCTTGACCCAAAATCATATTGGAAGCAAGGGCTGCTACCGCCCCAATTATAAACCCGCTTTCTGCACCAAAAACAAAGCCAGACATCATGATGACAAAGGTGGTTGGCTGAACACTTGGAAGGCTTGCAAATGGAATCCTGCCTACAGCCGCAATTGATGCAAGTACAGCTAATAAAACAAGCTCCCGTGGTTCCACCTTTCGCCGTTCAAAACGTACGAGAAAAAGAAATATGCCAAGGAAAACAACTCCAAAGCTTAACCATAAATAGGAATCCTCCAAAAGAAAGGTCACTCCCAACAAGATGACCATTATGAACAGGAAGAGGAAGGTTGTCAGCCCTTTGTTCCGAATCATGGACGATTAACCTCCTCTCGTATCAGCGGGGTCGCAGTTTTATTATCACGAAAAATCCGCTGAATCATCGTCGTATAAAAGAAATTTCCTTTAAAAAACTTCTTTGGTTCATCCTCAGATGTAATCTTTCCTTGAAACAACATCCCACATTTGGTTGCGTACTGCGCCGCGAATTCCACATCATGCGTAGACATGAAAATAGTCATACCTGAACTACGTAAATCATGAAGAATGTTTGCTAAATTTTCTTTTGAAATGGGATCAAGTCCCTTTGTTGGTTCATCCAGCAACAATAATTCTGGCTTTCGCAATAACACACACGCAAGTGCCGCCTTTTGAAGCTCCCCACCACTTAAATCATATGGGTGACTTGATGTTAAATGAGCAATCCCTAACTCGACTAACAAGGTCTCTACCTCATTCATGTCAGTTACGTTCCATTGAGCCATTGTTTCCATAATTTCCTTTTCAAAAGTATCCTGGATAAAAAACAGTTTAGGATTTTGCGGTAAATAGCCAATTTTCCGGGTTAATTCCTTGTTTTTATACCCTTTTAAGGGCTTGCCCTCTAGAAGAATTTTTCCGCCTTCAAGCTTCAATAAACCTGCTAGAGACTTGAGTAAGGTAGACTTACCTGAACCATTTCCACCCAACAGTGCATAAAATTCACCCTTATTCAGACTTAGAGCAAGCTCGTCTAAAATAAGATCTTCCCGTTTGTCATAGCGACATGAGACATTAAGCCCCTTAATTAATTCCCCGCCTACTGAATTAATACGGAGTTTATTTTCCGGATAAATAGGTTGTAACTCCGACTTTTGTGCCCATTTCCTACCTTCTTTAACACTGAGAGGAATCATTCCCTTGCCATCCATTTCAAAAAATAAAGCTGGAATACTAGGGATAAATGCTTTGTTTGATGATTTCCAAATTTCAGGAAGGACCTCCCTTGGTTCACCTGAAATTTGGACCCTTCCTTGATCCATCATGACAATTTGATCTGCTAATGTAAAAACTTCTTCAAGGCGATGCTCAGCAATAATAATTGTCATACCAAATTCATCATTAATTCTCTTTAATATATCTAAAAATTCCCGTGAACTCACCGGATCCAATTGTGCAGTTGGTTCATCGAGCAACAATATATCCGGCTGCATAAGTAAAACGGAGGCGAGGTTAATTTGTTGCTTTTTTCCTCCTGAGAGTGCATGCACTTTTTTGTGAAGAAGTGGTTCAGCACCGAAATAATGAACCATTTCGGCCACTCTGTTTCTCATTGCATTCGTTGAAAGCCCGGTATTTTCAAGACCAAAGACTATTTCGTGAAGTACGTCATCCGCAACCATCTGATTTTCTGGGTCTTGAAAGACAAAGCCAACTTTGTTCGAAATATCCTTTGCCGCTTGAAGATTTTCCCCATTAATTGAAAGCTGTCCTAATAAGGTTCCATGTGGCTGGATTTCCTTTTTTAATAATTGTAAAAGTGTGCTTTTTCCAGAACCGGAAGCACCGAACAGCACGACAAATTCACCTTTATTAATATTAAGTGAGAGGTTACTTATGGCTGGTTGCGAACTGTCTGGGTATGTAAAGGTAACATCATTTAATTCAATAAACGCCATCGGACCGTTCCACCTACTTCTACTATTAATGGAAAGCTTAAAAACAACAAGTAACAAGCGAAGGCTGCGTAATCCATAACAGAAAATTGCCAAACTTCCATGTTTGGATAAATCGTTAGAACACCAAAGCCTGAAAATCGCTCAAATAAAATGATAGCAAAAAGAATAATTAAATAAGATAATGAAAGGAAATCTGTTTTCTTAAACGAAAAATATTCATAAGAAGACCTTCGACCTTGACCATACCCCCTTGCATTCATTGAATCAGCTGTTTGAATGGCTTCTTCAAGTGAATAGGTTAACAGTGTTTGCACATAAAGCATTCCGGTCTTAATCCTTGTTTTCCACTTCCCCTGATTCACAGAATTCCCCTTGCTCCTTTGAACAATTGAGATTTCCTCCATTCTCCTTCTCATTAACGGAATAAAACGTAGAGTCAGCATAAGGAGAACGGCAAATTGTGGGAGGATTTTTGCAAACAAGAATAATAGCTTGTTAGGCGTCATGATCACGTTATAAGAAATAAATAACGCAATCATTCCTATTATTGATACAGCGTTCATTCCTCCATACAGAACTGCCTCTAGTGTCACCCGATGATCATTAATTTCAAACAGTAAATGTCGTCCTCTTTCATTAAATAAAGGATTTGTGATGAGCATGAGGAGGAAGGTACTGATGATAAAAATATACCAGCGTCGAATTCCCTTAAACTGATCATGAATAAAGTTAATTATTAAAATGACAATTAAGGCTGCTACAAGAAAAATGGGATGTAGCATAAGAATTAATAGTGAAATTGCCCCAGCATAAAAAAGAAAGGACACAAGAGGATGAAAACGTTCAAAACGACCTTTCATCCCACGTTTCCCCCTATGTTATTCGGTGTAGATGCATTCAATCCGATCACCATCTTTGATTTTTGTAACCCCAATACTCTTAGTGAGACTAACTCCATTTTGCTCAAATACCCAACCGCTTTTTGGACCATAATCAAACTCATAAATATTATCAATTCCTTCGATATATGCAGTTGCCCCGCTGCCACGGGAATCAATCACGATACCATGTTTTTTAGCTGTTGATAAAATAATATCATAAATGGTGTCGCCATCATTAAAACTAACTTTTGTTGGAGCAACAATGGTGCCTCGATCCTTTGGTCCAACGATCGATAACGTTACCGTAGTTGCCGGCTTTGATGTTGTGGTTGTACTAGGCTTTGATGCAGGAGTAGTCGACGCTGGTGTTTTGGCTGTGGTCGTCGACGTATTGCTTTTATTTGTAGTCGCAGCCGTATTTGTTTGGGTCGTCGGCGTTTGTTGCTGATTAGATGGACTTGTTTGCTTCGGCGTACTTGATGGTGTTGTAGACTGATTTTCCTTTTTTTCTTCAGAAGCACCCGTTGAAGAATCCGTCGTTTGGTTTTGTTCACTACTCGGTTCTACTTTTGCCTCTACCTTGTTTTCATGTTTGTTTTGTTTTTCTACTTTAACAGTTTTTTCTTCTTTTTTTGTTTCCTTCGTAGTTTGTTCATTCGAACCACATCCAACTAAGGAGAACAAAACGAATAATAGACTAAGAAATGCTGTACCTTTCATCCATTTTTTCATAGATGCGCCTCCTCTAGGTTGCCCCTCCTAAATAGAAGAAGGGGCAATATTTTACTTATGAGTATCTTTTTCTTTGTTTCATATAAACTAGACTTCCGATTAGCATAATCAAAAGACCAACCATGAGCAGGTTATAGCTATCTGTTGCAGTATTTGGCAACGTATGTCCCTTCACACTATTACTACCATTATCTTGATTAGGAGTTGTCTGTGCTGGTGCCTCTTCACTAGGTGTTTGAGTCTCTGGCTTCTCCGTTTCAGGCTTTTGTTCAACTAATGGAAGCTGATATAATGAGCCTTTTCCTGTTGTATACAGATGATAAGCAGCTAACGCCTGGATGCTCTGTGAAGTGGTGAAGGAATCACTTACATCTCCTCCCTGCCAATCAAAGCCGCCATCAGCATTTTGGAAGGATAGAAAATATTCAACAAGTCCTGTAAATGGAGCTGTATTTGCATCCACTCCTAAAGTTGCCAGGGCAATGATGGTCTGGGCTGCTGTTGAGCTATTATCTATTTTTGATGCTTGATATTGTGTTGATAAATACTGAATAGCAGCATCTACCTTGCCCTTCACTTCAGGTTGCGCTTTATATGGAGCAAGGGCTGTTAGAATCATCGCAGTTGTATCAATATCGCTAGTAGCACTTTCATCCCATGCCCAGCCGCCATCTTGATTTTGCCTATCTAATAAATGCTTCACTATCTTTTCTCTCGTCCATTGTGCAGTTTCAGGAATGGAAAAGTTCGCGCTATCTAATGCAATAAGAGCATACGACACCCCAATTAACCCTTGCTTTGTGACATTACCATTGTAAATGGCTTCCACCAAGTTATAGCCAACTACATTTGTTGGATCCCCACCAGCTGCAAGAATTCCCAGAACATACCGCTCTGTATCTGTGATTCTATTGAACTTCCCTTGTTTTTCCTTAACTAGTGATTTTACTGATGCAAGGTATGTAGCAGGAATTGTTTGTCCTGTTTGTTTTAAGGCAATTACTTCCCATTCGCCTAGATTATTCTGCAACACATACTTGCTAGCTGAGTCAACGGAAGTTTGAATTGTTTTTTCAGAAACCGCTCCACCAGAAGGATTTGGGTCTGGGTTTGTATCTCCTCCGGCATTACCATCTCCCGATCCATCCTGCCAAGATTCTAGTTTAAAGCTAATTTGATTTCCTGATTGAAGCGGATAACTGTCTGCTCCAACCTCGGCCATTTTATCGTTTACGTAAAAAGCCCAATAATTGGTTCCTTCTGCTTGTATACCATTAATAGAAGTAATCATTTTCCCGTACTGGCTTTCACTGTATCCAACCTTATCAGGGCCAAGGATTACTTGTAATAGTTGAAAGGCAGTTGGACTTCCAATCACTTCAATTCCTGATTGGTCAGTAACGGTATTTTTATCACTATTAACCACTTGGAGTGAAACTGTATTCTGTGGCGTTTTTGTCCAATCAGTTAAGCGGAAGGTTAATTGGTCACCATTTTGGACGATATAGCTGTCAGAGCCAACCTGTGCTGAAACCCCATTGATAAAAAAAGCCCAATAATTGGTTCCTTCTGCTTTAACCCCATTAATACCCGTTAGCATTTTCCCATAAGAGGAATCAGTAAATTCAACATTACTTTCACCAACAACAGCCATTAACGCTTCTGTTGCTGTTTCAGTGTCACTGATTTGAACAGTTGTTTTTGCTAAGATCGGGTTGGCCCCATCCAAACCTAAAACAGTTATGGACCCTTGTTTCCCTAGGTCAGCTGCTAATACAGGGGCTTGTAACCCGCTCATGAATAATGTGAAAATTAACAATATGACCATCCACAAATAACTTTTCTTCATCATTTTAAAACTCTTCCTTTCCTAATTAAATAGACATAAAAAAATCCCCCTAAAAGGAGGAGGAGTGTTATGTACGTTAAGGAGGAAACGAGAAACCGTTTCTATTCTTAACACTCTCCTATCCGCGTAGGCTGTTGTGTTCAAAAACAGGCAGGTTTCCTGGCTCATGGTCATCGCTCCCTAAGTCTTCCCATCTATCGACAGTGACATGTTTAGGTTGCTCCCATTTACAGTGGCGGGACCGCGTTGGCTTTAAACCAACTTCCCTATTAAGCTAAAAGTCTATCTAAGACCTTAGCACCTGTTTTACCGAGCTATTTTTTTATGTTACCACTATTATAGTAAAAGACAGTCAGGTTTGTATATATTTAATATCTATATATATTGGTGCTTTTTTTGATTCGCTGATAAATTTCTAGATTCGCTAATAAACCCAGAAAATTCGCTGATAAAAAATTAAAACTTTAAATTTACTGTGTAATTTTACACTACAACTTGTAATTTTAGCAGGAATTAATTAAAAATTGGAATTCAATTGTAAATATATTAGTCGTTTTCTATAAAAAAATAGGAGAAGGCACACATAGGCCTCTCCTATTTTTTATCTTCAAGTAGAGTTTTCTTCAGCTCTGACCAACAATGAATTCTTGGCAGTTGAATGTGTTGGTTGTAAGAGCTGTTTTTCATTAATACTTTTGATCCTGACTCCTTAAGAGTCTCCAATACTGCGGGCTTGTCGTCAAAATAATAATCTAACCCTAAATCTTTAATGATGTTAATCTTTTCTGAATCCTTCATCCCGCAATAAAAAGAATGTTCATCGACGGGAAAACCAGCCTTTACTAGCCAGTTTCTCGTACGTTCACAATGCTCCACTGGTCTTGAGGTAATATAATAAATCTCATGTCCTTCAAGTTTAAGCTCGTTCAGAACCTCAACGGCATGTGGAAACGGTGAACAGTCCGTGTAATAAATCTCCTCCAAGGAATCATGCCACATCCTGCTCCCTTCTTGATCACTTAACCTGAAAGGCTCATGGATTTCAAGAGTTGTTAAGCTATGGTAAGCTTCAATAGGAACAGCCTTCTGTAATTTTTTATTATACAAATGAAAGGCATGCTCTCTTAGGTTTATTAATGTATCATCCACATCAAATCCAAACTTCATCAGATGTCTGCTTTCTTATTGCTCAATATTCCTACATAAATTAGCCATTTCAATGGCTGAAACAGCTGCATCCCAGCCCTTATTGCCTGCTTTTGTTCCTGCACGCTCAATAGCCTGTTCAATGGAGTCTGTTGTTAACACCCCAAAAATAACTGGAATGCCACTAGTTAATGCAGTAGCTGAAACACCTTTAGCTGCTTCATTACAAACATAATCAAAGTGAGGCGTTGAGCCACGAATAACTGTACCAAGCGTGATTACCGCATCGTACTTTTTACTATTTGCCATTTTTTGAGCGATTAACGGAATTTCAAATGCACCTGGCACCCAAGCGATATCAACGTTTGCTTCTTCAACACCATGTCTTTTTAGCGCGTCCTGTGCTCCACCCAACAGTTTACTTGTAATAAATTCATTAAATCGTCCAACCACGATTCCAACCTTTAGTCCTGATCCTACTAAATTTCCTTCAAATGTGTGTCCCATGTGTATGCCTCCAAATATTTAATTTTTATCTATCTTTTAATAATGAAACATGTGCCCTAATTTATCATGCTTTGTTCGTAGGTAATTGGCGTTTTCTTTTCTCATTTCCATCTGAAGGGGCACCCGCTCAACCACCTCGAGGTCGTAGCCCTTCAAACCTTTTATTTTTCGGGGATTGTTCGTTAATAGCATCATTTTCTTAATGCCTAAGTCCTTCAGTATTTGAGCCCCGATGCCGTATTCCCTTAAATCAGCTCCAAAGCCAAGCTTTTCATTTGCTTCAACGGTATCATAGCCTTCTTCTTGTAGCTTATACGCTCTCATTTTATTTAACAGACCAATTCCGCGTCCTTCCTGGCGCATGTACAAAAGAACGCCACTTCCCGCTTTATTAATTTGACTTAAGGCTGCATGAAGCTGTGGTCCGCAATCACAGCGATAGGATCCAAAAACATCACCTGTTAGACATTCCGAATGAACTCTAACAAGAACAGGTGTTTCAGGATCGATTTCACCCTTCACTAATGCAACATGTTCCTTATCATCAACAAGATTGGAATACCCCACAGCTTTAAAGGTGCCAAATTCAGTAGGCAAATTGATTTCCACCTCACGTTTGACCAAGTTATCCTTTTTGTTTCGATATTCAATCAAGTCTTTGATGGTAATCATTTTTACGTTTAGCTCATCCGCTATTTTTCTAAGCTGAGGAACTCGAGCCATCGTCCCATCCTCAT
This sequence comes from Neobacillus rhizosphaerae, assembly GCF_050477885.1. GTDB lineage: Bacteria > Bacillota > Bacilli > Bacillales > Cytobacillaceae > Neobacillus > Neobacillus rhizosphaerae_A. The sequence goes on along the minus strand of NZ_JBCNAC010000114.1, from coordinate 5,972 downwards.
TCATGATTTCACAAATGACCCCAGCAGGCTTCGAGCCGCACAATCTAGCTAAATCTACAGCTGCCTCGGTATGTCCTGTACGTCGTAAGACTCCACCTTTTTTGGCGATTAACGGGAAGATATGACCAGGTCTTTTAAAATCACTTGATTTTGCTTCAGGATCAAGCATGCTTAAGACAGTAGCTGACCGTTCATAAGCTGAAATCCCAGTCGTTGAAAACTTGTGGTCAATACTAACAGTAAAGGCAGTTCCATGGGGATCCGTGTTTTTAGACACCATTGGAAATAAATCTAGTTTTTGCGCTAACTCTTCTTCAATTGGTACACAAACAAGTCCTCTACCGTGAGTAACCATTAAGTTTATAACAGATGGTGTAGTTTTTTCAGCAAGGGCAATAAAGTCCCCTTCGTTTTCTCTATCCTCGTCATCACAAACAATGATAACTTTTCCCTCTTTTAAATCGGATAGTGCTTCCTCTATTGTATTAAACATATCACTCACTCCTTTTCATCCGTTTAAAAACATACATGATGGCTTACATGAAGCCGTTATCTTCTAAGAAGCTTGCAGTTATACCTGTTTGACTCTTTGATTTAGTATTATTGTTTGAGAGGTTTGTTAAAAAGTGTCCGACATATTTACCGATCATATCGCATTCTAGGTTCACGATATCACCAGAGCCCTTTTGACCTAACACAGTTTCAGATAATGTATGAGGTATTAAAGATAAAGTAAAGCTATTCTCTGTTACAGCAAATACAGTTAAGCTTGTCCCATCTACTGCTATCGATCCCTTTAATATGACATATCGCAGCAAATCAGGCTCTGCTTCAATTTCATAATAAATCGCATTCTCAAGTGCCTGTTTCCTTTTAATGACCCCAGTTCCATCAATATGGCCAGAAACAAAGTGACCTCCAAATCTTCCCCCTGCAGCCATCGCTCTCTCTAAATTAACTTTTGAACCACGCTTTATTGTATGTAAGCTCGTCGCTTTCACCGTTTCAGGCATGACATCAACGGTAAAATGCTTTCCGGAAAATGAAGTGACGGTCAGACATACTCCGTTGACAGCAATACTGTCACCAAGGTGAACATCCTCAAGTATTCTTTTCGCTTCAATCGTCAGAACATACGATTCACCCGTTCTTTGAATATTGGCAATGCTTCCTATTTCTTCAATGATTCCAGTAAACATACTAGTTTCTTCTCCTTACATAGGTTCTGCAATGATTCTTATATCATTACCAATCCTATCCACTTGTTTAATGTTCAATGAAACGGCTTCAGCTATTTTTTCGATCCCATGGCCACCAAATAAAGTTGGCGCCGATTTTCCACCTATTAATTTTGGGGCAATATAGGTAATAATCTGTTGAAAAGATCGTTCCTCTAAAAAGCTGCCATGCACTTCTGCACCACCTTCAACAAAAAGTGAAGTCATACCCCTCTTTCCGAGAATATCAAGTAAATCCTTTATACGTATGTTGTTCGTTTCCATTTGGATTATTTCAACGCCCCATTCCATAAAAAGATTGATTCTCTCACGGGCTACATCATTCCCTGTCACAATCCAAGTTGGTGCTTGATGATCAGTAACAATCTTTGCATTTATTGGCGTTCTGAGATGTGTGTCAAGAATAATTCGGATGGGATTTTTGCCACCAGAAGACATTCTTGTTGTTAACGATGGATTGTCCTTTAATACGGTATTAACACCAACTAATATCCCGTCATGCTGATGGCGAAACTGGTGAACATCAGCTCTTGCTTGTTCACCGGTAATCCACATACTCTCACCAGTTACAGTTGCCGTTTTCCCATCTAAACTTGCTGCCGATTTTAATGTGACATACGGCAGGCCTGTTTGAATGTTATAAAAAAAGACTTTATTGAGCTCACGAGCTTCCTCTTGGAGTAAACCAACCTCCACTTCAATTCCTGCCTTTTTGATTCGTTCAATTCCGGTTCCTGCTACTTGTGGATTTGGGTCAGTTGTTGCCACAAATACTTTCCTTACCCCAGTCCTAATCACCAAGTCACTGCATGGCGGTGTTTTCCCATGATGACTACACGGCTCAAGTGTTACATACAAAGTAGCATCCTTTGCATTTTCACCGGCCATTTGAATGGCATGTACTTCTGCATGTGGTTCACCTGCTTTTAAATGGGCACCCATTCCGATAATTTGGCCATCCTTCACCAGCACAGCACCTACCACAGGGTTTGGAGTAGTTTGACCTAGCGTTCCTTTGGCAAGATCTAAAGCTAGATTCATGTAAAACTTATCATTCATTATTTTTTCTCCTTTGAAAAGGATTAAAAAAGACCCTGAAGAAAATGAATTCTTCAGGGTCGTTAAAAAGACATTAGGAAATAAAAGCTTAAAAATAGGTATACTTCACCCTACCCATAAACCTCGTTTTTCCTTCTCCCATCCAGACTTTAACTGTCGGCCCTGGAGTTTCACCAGATCCACCGTTTATCCAAGCAGACAAACGGGTCACGGACTAAGAAGCATAGCTTCATCACCGCCGGTTAGGAATTTCACCTGACCCCGAAGGAATTATTTAGATATATTAAATGTTATTATACTTCTTTCAAACAGTAAAGGAAAATGCCTTTTAAATTTTCAGACTAAAAAACGGCCATAACATGGCCGTTTTTTATTACTTATACGTTTTTACAGGTAAATAAATCTCAAAATGAAGATCTCCTGCTGCATTTTGATGTTTATGCTCTTCTTTATAAACTTCCAAACTTAACGCATGGTGATCCTGCTCGTATCCATATTCTTTCATCCAATTGAACAGTCGAAGGTATGTATTTTCTACTTCCTCTGGCTTTCCTTTATGGGTAGTGTATACATAATTTTTACTCGGAATCGTAAATCCAACCATTCCTTCTGGGATTGAGTCAAGTTTATCTACAGGGGTAGTGACGTAATAGGTGAACTCTGTTTCCCTGCTATGAAAAGGTGCAATGAGAACGGGCTCTTTTGTCTGATAGGGTACTTCCGGCAATCGTGATTCCATTTTATTAAAGAGACTCGGGATAGTGCTTACTTCTGAGTAAGTACCTGTCCACGAAATTCCTACTACATTAATTTCTTCTTTTTCAATTACTTGGATTCCCAAGCTAATCCCCCCTTTGTTCCATCATATTTCTATTATTCTAATAATATCCCTTAAAGTCCTGCAAAAATATTTCGACTTCCTTTGTTATTTTTTATTTTAGAAAAAAAACAACCTTATAAAAAGGATGTTTTGAGAAAAACCGTTATTTTAAAATATTTGACGAAATATCAAAAACATTCCAAAGGAAAGTAGCATAGATGGCAGACAGAATCCAAGCTAAAAGTGGTTTATAATAATGTATCGCTAGAACTGAAAACATAACGAAACTAAAAAAGGCTGACCAACCTAAATTCCAACCATTCTTATGAACCAATGCACCTAATTTTAAATCAGCAAATTCATTTACTGTGTATATAATGGTCCAAAAAAGGATATTCACTAGTTTCTTTTTGAAAGACTTCGGCATATGACCGAGAAATATACTTATAGTTATAGGATACTTAATTAACATAACCAAAAGAGCTATATGACTGTGTTTAGCCCATCCTTTATCACTTCCTACAGGTACATATTCCCACATACTATGCTTATAGAACAAATATTGATAGACCAAATCACCTACCATTAAAAATAGGAATGTGGGGTAATAAGCTTTCCAGTTTTTCCAATCCCCCCATTTAATTGCTGAAAATATATAAATCGCCCCGTAAATTACATTCAGATTCACCAGGATGCTCCTTCGTACCCTTATTACACCTATCATTTCCAATTATATGTAAAATTATCAATTACAAATGGTGCACGAAGATTCTTTGTTTCAAATTGAATAGCTACGAGCTGCTGGTAGGGTGAAAACCTTCCAAAATACCCATTATCACTAGAAGGATTATACAAATTCCCAACGATTTTTCTTTCTAAAAAGTCATAATAAAAGGATCCTTTTTCAAAAGACACTGGTATGCTATCAATTTTTGCTCCTGCTGTTATCGTTAGCTTTTTACTTCTTTCTTTCGCAATCAACTGATGATGATTGTTTACGATTGAGGCAATTTCTGCGATTACCTCTTGTGATTTTTCATAGGCAATCCCTCTTGTCGTGATTGCTAAGGTATACGGTTCATCAGCAAAAACAATAGCAGCATCGTTATAAATTAAATTCATTGGAATCATTCCAACTTTATGAGCAACCGGCACATCCTTAATTCCCTGTGGAATGGTTGTGTTATAAACCGTATGTTCAAGGTACTGTACAAGCTTTTTCCCATTGGCGCTTTGGTTTGCGTAACGATACAGTTCTTCTGTATATAGGGTTAAATCGTCAGCTGAGGTCGTATTCCTTCCACCTGGATATGCATAATCAGCTCCAATGCTTTTTAAGAATGAAACAAACTGATTAGGTCTAACCCGCTCTTTCAACATAATGAATGCGATATTATCACTATAAATTAACGCTTTTTCGACAAGTTCATCTATGGTATAAACCGAACCTACCTTGTCATTTTGGATAACACCACTTCCGCCATAATAATGCTGGCTTTGGTATGTTAATGTCTCGTTTAAGTCAATTTGACCCCCATCTGCAAGCTTCATCACGTATAAGGCTAACGGAAGCTTGATGGTACTCGCAGCCGGCACTTCCGTATTGCTATTTAATGAATAGCCTTCGTTTGTTACTAAATTTTGATAACGAAGTGTCACTTTTCCTTGGTATGGCTTTATGTATTGGGCCAAATCAGCCTCAAGGGTATTAAATTCTTGTTTTTTATCGGCTTTTACTGTTTGGTTCAAGACTCCCTGTGTAATCAATAAGAAAAAGAGCACTATAATGATTATTCTGTTTATTAACACTATCTTCCCTCCTAGTAACTAAGTACTAGTTTAATAGGAAAAAGAGGAAGATTTTGTCGAAATTTGCAGATTTTTTTAGTTTTTTGTAATATCTTTTATCGATGCAGTTTTTTAATAAAAATCTTCTCCCAAAGCTTCCATGGGATTAGATTTCTTAATAGGAGAGTTGTCCTCACTCCCTTTCCAATTGGATGCCTTAAACCAGGCCGATCGTCTAAAGCAATACTGGCTATTTTCTCTGCTACATCCTTAGGGTTACCAAACTGTTCTTCCCCTGAAGAAATGTAGTCCTCGATACTCTTCATATATTTATAATAGGGTGAATCTGTTTGTAGTGATAGTGTGGTAACTTGTTTACCCGACGACCAGATATTAGTCTTATAGGACCCTGGTTCAATTAAGGTGACAGCGATCCCAAACGGTAATAACTCTAAACGTAAGCTTTCGCTCCAGCCTTCCAGAGCATGTTTGGAAGCAACATATGGTGATAGACCTGGAAATGCGATCTTCCCGCTTATGCTACTTACATTTATAATTATCCCTTTCCCCTGACTTCGCATAAAAGGAAGAACAGTCTTGGTTACTGCTATGACACCAAAGAAATTAGTATCGAATTGCTTTCGGTATTCCTCCATCGTAATTTCCTCAACAAACCCGGCTGCAGCATAGCCAGCATTATTCACTAGAACATCAACCCGGCCTATGCTTTTAATCCGTGCAGCTAATTTTTCAATCGAAGCCTCAGAGGTAACATCCAGTTCATGTACAATCAAATTCGATTGGATTGTAAGTCTTTGGGCCTCCTTTAGAAGCTCATCTGCTTTTGCTTTATTTCTCATTGTGGCGATTACTTGAAAACCAGCTTTTGCTAACTCTAATGTTGTTAATAGTCCAAAACCACTTGAAGCCCCAGTGACAATTGCAATTGGTTGATTCATTTTTTATGTTTCCTCCGTATTTTACTATTTTCATAGCTCTGTTAAACTTGCCTGTTGATTTCCGCTCCAGGCACTTCGCTTTCCGTGGGTGTTTCGGCGAGCCTCCTC
>NZ_JBCNAC010000113.1:0-1127 GCF_050477885.1 Neobacillus rhizosphaerae | reverse complement strand
GTTCTTTAACACAGCCATTTACATATTAACATGAAAAAAGGCTGCTCAACTTTTGAACAGCCTTTTACTAGTCTTATTGTTTTATTTTACTCCCTGAGGTATAGCTAAATTCAAGCCTTTCGCAATTCGCTCACCATACTCTGCATCCGCTTTATAAAAATGCTGAATTTGACGGAGTTTAATATCGTCTCTTTCAACTGGCTTCATTGCGCCAACAATGGTTGCAACGAGGCGTCCTCTTTCTTCTTCAGACATTAAGCGGTAGAGGTCACCAGCCTGAGTGTAATGATCATTTTGATCATAGGACACCTGCTCAGCTACACCTGAAACCTGGAATGCTGTCTGTTTATGTTCAGTTGCTTCTTTTGGTCCACCATAGCTGTTAGGCTCATAGTAAACTGAGCCGCCTCCATTATTGTCAGAACGCATTGCACCATCACGTTGATAGTTGTTCACTTCTGCCTTTGGACGATTAATCGGCAGTAAGTTATGGTTTGGTCCTACACGATAGCGATGGGCATCAGAATAAGCAAAAATACGACCTTGAAGCATTTTATCTGGTGATGCTTCGATACCAGGAACCATTGTTCCAGGAGAGAATGTCGCTTGCTCCACTTCAGCAAAGTAGTTTTCTGGATTGCGATTTAGAACCATACGACCTACTTCAATTAGTGGGTAATCCTTGTGTGACCATACTTTCGTCACATCAAATGGATCAAAACGGTACGTATCTGCATCTTCAAATGGCATGATTTGAACATGGAGTCTCCATGCAGGGAAGTCACCATTTTCAATAGCATTATATAAATCCTCTGTATGATAATCCGGATGGTCACCAGCTAATTTTGCCGCCACATCAGGTGACATGTTTTTGACACCTTGCTCCGCTTTAAAATGATATTTTACCCAAACTGCCTCACCCTCTTGATTTACCCATTTGAAGGTATGGCTACCGTATCCATTCATATGACGAAGTGTAGCTGGTAATCCACGATCACCCATTAAATATGTCACTTGGTGCAAGGATTCTGGTGATAAGGACCAGAAATCCCAAACTGCATTTGGGTTTTTCAAATGAGTTCTTGGATCTCTTTTTTGTGTATGAATAAAATCAGGGAATTTAATCG
>NZ_JBCNAC010000112.1:0-29926 GCF_050477885.1 Neobacillus rhizosphaerae | reverse complement strand
ATCAAGAATAGTATCGTTTCCAAATCCTACCCTCCTTTTTTAATTGGGCTTTGTTAAAATGGCTGTTGATTTCCGCTCCAGGCGCTTCGCTTTCCGTGGGCGTTTCGGCGAGCCTCCTCGGCGCTTGCGCCTGCGGGGTCTCCCCTGAACCGTACTCCCACAGGAGTCTTCGCGCCTTCCGCTCCAATCAACAGGGTATAAAAATTAACACTGTTCTTTAACACAGCCTTATTTTTAATAGTTTAATGAAAAGATAAGATAAATGGCTGTTCCCCACATAATTAATGCTGATAGTTTATTTAATACAAGAATAAATCTTCCAGACTGGTCAAGCTTTCCAACCATTCTTCCTGCAAGGGAGAGTCCAAAAAACCACATCCACGATACAAAAATACAGGACAACATGAAGGCTAGCTTTGCCGCCCCTGAATAGGACAAGGAACTAGTCCCAATTACTCCGATGGTATCCATAATGGCATGAGGGTTTAATAATGAAACTGAAGCCGCAAAGACAAACTGCTTACGTGGTGAAAAACTTTGATTGGTTGTTTCTACTGTATGTGCTTTGCTTTTCCAGGTGGTATACCCCATGTAAATTAAAAAAATAATACCAATGAGGAGGAGCGTCACCTTAATCCATGCTACACCTAAGACAACTGCTGAGACCCCAAAGACAGCTAAGGAAATCAAAAGCGTATCACAAAGGGAAGCAGTTAACACAACAGGGAGAACGTAGACCCACCTTGGCTGCAAAGCCCCCTGATTAAAAACAAACACATTCTGAACTCCTAATGGCAGAATGAGTCCAAATGCCAAAATGAAGCCATGAAATATTGCACTAAACATTTACTCTCTCCTATAAAAAATGGAATACATACATTTTTAATTTTTTGGTTAACATAAATACTAAAAAAGGATTTTGCCTGTGTATCTTGTTATTGTAATCGTTGTATACATTATTTTCGCTAAAATTTTCGTAGACTGGAAGCGTTGGAAAGAGTTTTATCCAACTATTCAGTATTTTATCATATGTAACTTGGCTTATAACTTTATTTTTTTCAACCATACTCTTTGGGAATATAAAGCGGTAACTGTCAAATGGTTGAATCATACGTTCATTGAATTGGTCTTTTCATTTTTCGTTATTCCTGTGGTGATTATGATTTATCTGCAGTACTTTCCAAAAGGGAGAAAAGGGATTCTCTATATTGCGGTTTGGATTGCTTATTTTTCATTATTAGAACTCTTGTTTTACAAAAGAGGCTTATTTCTTTATGAAAATGATTGGGGTCTTATGTGGTCAACTATTTTTAATACCATCATGTTTATCATTTTACGAATACACCATAAAAAGCCGTTGGCTGCCATGTTGTGTTCCATTCCGATTATTGCCATCTTACTATACTTTTTTCACCCGTTGTATCAAGAACTAAAATAACGTTGAGGACGTGAGAAAGTGACCGAATCTATACTCTCGCTTCCACCTTTCTTGCTACTGCTGTTTTCAGTATATATTGCCATGGCTATTTTTTTGATTAGAAATAAAAAATAAGGGCCGCCTCTGAAAAGCAGTTAGCAGGCAGCCCGTAGCAAGTTTATTTCTTCAATTTTATAATGAAAACATCTCTGTCCCCACCAACACCATAGCTTTCTTTAAACCCATTTACAAATGATTTTGTATTTCCAGCAAGAATAAATCCATCTTTTGTTTCTTGAATGTCTGAAGCAAAGTCACTTAATTCTGCACCAAATGTTTTTTCAAAGATGGTATCACCTTTGTCATTGAATTTTAGAACATAGGCATCTTTATTAAACTCCCCTTTTTCCATTGAACCAGCTAAAATGTAATTTCCATCTGAAGTTGCCTTAACAGATAAGGCTTCTTCGTAGGTTAAATTCCCTCCAAAGTTCTTTTCCCAAATGGCATTTCCTTTTGAATCAATTTTTGAGTAATAAATAGAGGGAATATAGTTTACTATATATCCTTCATTTATTGGATGCATTTTTGAACCAATTAATATATAGCCACCATCTTTACTTAGTTCAATATCATTAATGGTTTCATTTATTAAGTTACCTTCACCATACATCTTTTCCCACTCTTTCTCCCCGTTCATTTTAACCTTGAACACATAATAATCTAACTTATGACCAGTTTCCCCATTTGAGTAGGTACTTCCTCCAACAATAAGCCCTCCATCAGGGGTGCTCTTAACAACTGATGCACTGTCATTTGCTTTACCGCCATAGCTCTTCTCATATATAAGATTTCCACTTAAATCAGTCTTTAATAAATAAGCATCCCCATTCCTTGAACCCGCAATAATATAACCATCCTTTAATACTGCTAAGGATTTTCCAAAATGAGTTTCATTTTTTCCTCCAAAAACTTTCTTCCATTGAACTGCCCCGTCTGAAGCTAATTTATATAAGACAATATTTATATATGTCCCATCTTCCTGTCTATTAGTATTATAGTTAAGAAGGAGGAACCCCCCATCACTTGTAGGTTTTAGATCAGTCGGTACATCATCACCTAATTCCCCCATTGTTTTTCTCCATTCTACTCTTCCATCTGCATAAGTTTTTATTAGATACAATTCTGTTTCAGGTCCTTTTACATAGGAATCTGTACCACCATAGATTAAGTAACCGCCATCTTTGGTTTGTACTATTTTTTCAGCGCCATCTAGCCCAAGCCCGCCATAGTTTTTCTGCCAATCTACCATTGGATCAAGTTTTTGAGGCTTTCTTGGTGCTTGAACCATACCATTCCCGTAATAGATGTCTTTTCCTGGAGTTCCAAGTTCTTCACTGGTATCTTTAATTTTTTGTGCCACTTTGTCAGGCCCTATTTTTCCCTGTTGTGAAATGATTAGTGCAGCTACTGCAGATACCTTTGGTGTTGCCATTGAGGTTCCAGCCATAAAGGAATAGGAATTATCTAGAGAGGAACTAAAGTTTAAGTCCTCATACCACGACCAGTCCGGATAACGCTCTCCATCGCCACCAGGTGCTGTTATATCTACATATCCTGCACCATAATTGGAATAGGATGCTTTAATATCATCTGGGCCGGTAGCGGCAACGGTAATGACTCCTGGTAAGGAACCAGGTACTTCAAAGCCTGCCCCGACAAATTTGTAGCCTTGTGGTCCAAGCTCGGTATTCAGAAACTCGGTAACTTCCTTTTTATTTGTAGCATTAATATGATCATTCCCTGCTGCAGCAACCACCGTTACACCATGATCTACAGCATACTTAATTGCCCTCTTATACAGCTTCATATCAGCCACTTCATTTCCAAGCTTATAGGTTATTCCTGTTGCAGGATCAGTCCATAATATTTGACCGGCTGCATCATAGCCTCCAAGGCTCATTGAAATAACATCTACGTGATCATTTGTGGCTGCCATTATAGCACTTACGATTGTAGTAGTGGCTGCACCACCTTTAGCTCCAAAAACACGGTAGGATTTAAAGCCTACTTCAGGTGCTACACCTAGAATTTGTCCATTACCAGCAATAGTTCCCGCTACATGGGTCCCATGGCCATTTCGATCTTCAAAATCAGTTGAAATACCTGTTTCAGTAAGATCCTTTCCATCTATACCACCAGCTGGGACAAAATTTTTCCCACCTAATAGATTCTTTTTTAAATCTGGGTGTTCTTTCACTACACCTGTATCAATAATCCCGACAACCACGTTGTGGTTCCCCTTTTCAGTCTGATAACTATCCCCAAAGTGGGTTACCCTTTTAATATCCCATTGAAAAATGTGGTGTAATAGTGGGAAATCGTCTGGGAAAGGACTGCCAGGATCATGCTCTATTCCTTCTTCCAATGGCTTTCCTTTTTCCAATAATGGCTTTAAGTGCTTTGACTCATCATATTTCACCACTTTACTTTTCTCTAAAGTATGAATGATAGTAGGTGATACTGATTGAACAGTAGATTCCATCTGCAAAGCAGTAATTAAATCTGCAGAGCCGTGTACCTGTATTGCCCCCAACTCAGGAAATTCAGAGACAATGACTGCATTCTTTTTCTTAAGTTTTTCAATGATTTCAACAGGTATTTTTTGATTTTTAAAGAGAACAGTAAGATTAATAGATGATGGGGACTTTCCCTGTGCGAATGCAGGAATGGTGCTTAATAATAGCAACATGGATAGTACTAGAAAAAATGTTTTTTTCATTTATGCCTCCGGAAACTATTCTTAGGCTATGCTCGGCTCAAATTCTTTGTCACATTAAAGCGAAAAATCTCTGCACCTATCCTCCTTCTCTATTAAAAAGCTACACAATTACTTTATTTTCTAGGAATGAATGTAATGCTAAATTGCCTTCTCTAAAATTCATCATTTATCAACATTTTTCCCCATCCACAAATTAAGAAAAGGATTCTATCAAAAATTACATTATTCTTAAATAATAAAAAGATATTTTCTTTTAAGTATTTAAAACAAAAAAATCCATTTTTAAAAAATGGATTAGTGTTATATTAGTTATTTGTCTTAAAAATCATGGTTACTATAGTTATATTTACCTCTTATTTTTTCCTTTCCATAAAGATTTCTGGGTTATTAATCTCCTGGAATCCATATTGTGCATACAAACCATGAGCATCGTTGGTACATAACAGCATTTTACCAACATGTTTAAGGTCTGAATGCTCCGTTACAACCTCCATCAACCATTTTGAAAGCCCTTTTCCCCGATATTCTTTCAAAACAAACACATCCATTATATAAGCAAAACGAACAAAATCCGTGGCAGCACGGACAAAGCCTATCTGAGCAGATTTTTCAAATCTTGGGTCACCTTTATAAAGTCCAAAACAAATGGAGGAATGCTCAATCGACTTTACCACTGATTCAATGGTAATACCTTTGGCCCAATACGATTCATCACTCAAAAATTTGTGAATGACATAGATATCTAGATATTGTTTTTGCGTACTGATAGTAAAACCATTGTTACTCCATGTAGACATGTTATCATCACCTTTCTACACATATAATTGTGAAATAAGTATACTTCTCACTCAAGCTGTCAATAACATTACCAAGTAAAGTATACGAGAGGTGGAAATGAATGAAAGGAATTTATTTTGTTAATAATCGAATTTGTATCAATGAACTATCAAAAGAAGAAAGTATTGCCCTCCAGGAACAATCCATTAGAAATTTCATGAAAGAACATAATATTCAAAATACAAAACTCAATCCTTACCAAATAAATGAGTATTATACGGTACCACATGCGCTTTTATATGATCTCAAAAAGCATCAACACAGTTTTGATTGTTTAATACATTACTCATTACAAGCAATGGAGGATTTTATTTATACATACCCTGCAAAATGGCTGATCTTAAAGAGTTTTTTTAAAGAAGTCATCATTGTTGAAAAGCAAAATGATCTAACAATCCAAAAAGTTATCTAATCAATAGATTTTTTCGCTGATTTACGATAAACAAACAAAAAGTTAACCAATAGAATAAAAAGTAAGTATAGTCCATATAAACCAAATGAAAAAAGCTTATTACTGTTAAATGCAGCGCCTGCAAAGGATAAAATAAGAGTGTTAGGAATTTTTCCAATGGCTGATGCAATAAAAAATGGAAGCCAATGGACCTGACTCAGTCCGCAAATAATGGTAATAACAGGTGCAGGAATAATAGGAATCAATCGACTGGTTAAGATCGCAAGAAAGGAATTTCTCAACAGGAATTCCTCGTATTCTTTTACTTTTTGGTACTTTTCGAGCTGTTTTTGTGCTACATCCCTAAACCCATATCTGCTCAAGTAAAAAAGAACAAAAGTACCAGCCATTGCTCCAGATAAAGATATCACTGTACCCATAGTAGCTCCAAAGACTGCTCCAATCCCCCCTGCTAAAATCGGATACGGAATGACCGGAAAGAACACACAAATTGCCACCAATAGCATACTAATCAAAACAGAAAGAGTTCCACCTTGTTTTACGACTAGAAACAGCTCATCCTTCTGAATGTAACCAAAGACGATAATTAATAGAAAAATACAGATACTACTAATTTTTTTTACCATTAATTACTCCATTCTTTATATTTACGTCATTTCTACTTTCATCATACTATATTTGTCATAATAATTCTTAAAGGAACAATTATCTGATTCTTTATAATACAAATAAGTCTTTTATCAGTTGATAAAAGACTTTTCACGATTCTATTAAAATGCTGTTCTAGCACCAAGATATCTTGGTTTCCAATAAGAATTTGTCATATCAGCAATCGAAACACCTGAAGACCCCGCTTGGATGAATTTATTATCCCCTAAATAAATTCCCACATGTGTGGGACCAGGTGCATATGTCTCATAAAACACAAGATCTCCAGGCATTGGGGTACTAATCACTGTTAAATCAGACCATTGTGTTGCGGCTGTTCTTGGAATGGTTATCCCAACTTTATTAAACACATAACTAGTATATCCACTGCAGTCGAAACCTGCCGGCGTCATGCCGCCCCATAAATACGGTGTACCGATATATTTTTTGGCTTCAGAAATAACCAAATCTGCTTTAGACACAGTAATTTCAGGGTTTGGTTCCGATATAGGTGGCAGGGAAACCTTTAATACTTGGCCGATATAGATTGTATCTGAAGTTAAGTTATTAATAGATTTCAGCTGAGCGATTGATAGATGAAAGCGGGTACTTATGCCCCATAGAGAGTCACCTCTCTGGACTGTATAGGTGGTTGTGGTTGTTTCATGGCTATGTGGTGCCAATAATGAGAGTTTCTGATTTACATAGATTGTATCACTAGTAAGTTGATTCCAAGCTTTTATATCTGCTACCGATACTTGATTACTTTGCGAGATTTTCCAGAGGGTATCACCCGATTGTACGGTATAAATATTTTCATGTGCACTTGCATTTCCACCAAAAGAAGTTAACAAGATGCCGGCAGTTGTGACTACTGTCAGTAGATGTTTTTTCATGGATGGCTGCTCTCCCTTAAGTTGTTTTGCCTCTCTATCATAAAGGAGAATAAGATTGGTTTAAATCCCAAAGATATGGTTTACATGGAAGGAAATACACCTATTGGAAAAATCATCATTTTTTTCCAAAGAATAAACAAACAAAGGTAATGTAGAAATATTGTAACAAACCTTTCATCCACGGTGAGATATCAAAACTATAATTAACCTATAGAAACACTTTTTATGTTTTATAAAATAATTATGAATCTTGGTGATGAAGATGCAAGGAATTGGAAAAGGACACCCGCATGGGATGGGACATCCTCATGGACATGGAATGCAGAATGGTATTGATTATGACGAAAACCCTTTTATTGTTATTTGGGAAGTAACAAGAGCTTGTCAGCTTAAGTGTGTTCATTGTCGGGCAGATGCACAGCTTACACCAGACCCAAGGGAGTTGTCTCACGAGGAAGGAATCCATTTAATTGATCAAATATATGAAATGGATAATCCTATGCTTGTGTTCACAGGCGGTGACTGTATGATGCGAGAGGATTTATTCGAACTTGCTGATTATGCAGTAAAAAAAGGAATGCGTGTATCCATGACACCAAGTGCAACGGCTAATGTAACCAAAGAGAAAATGGAGCGTGCAAAGGAAGTCGGGCTATCACGTTGGGGCTTTAGTCTTGATGGGCCAACACCTGAAATACATGATCATTTCAGGGGAACTCCTGGTTCTTTCGATTTAACTGTCGAAAAAATTAAATATCTAAACGAATTAAACATGCCATTGCAAATCAATACTGTAATCTCCCGTTACAACTATGATTCACTTGAACAAATGTCAAAATTAGTAGCTGAGCTTGGTGCAGTTATGTGGTACATATTCTTACTAGTACCAACTGGAAGAGGTCAAATGGATGCTTGTATTTCTCCAGCTGAGCATGAAAAAGTTTTCCGCTGGCTATATGAATTAAGTAAAACTGCTCCATATGATATCAAAACAACCGCTGCACAGCACTATCGAAGAGTCGTCTTGCAGCAAAAAACCCGTGATCAATTAATTGAAAAAGGTGAAATCCATTACGAAGATTCAATTACCACTGATTTTGCCTCTATGCATGATGGATTAAAGCGTGCGCCGAAGGGTGTGAATGATGGAAATGGCTTTGCGTTTGTTTCTCATATTGGAGATGTCATGCCTAGTGGACTACTTCCTATTGTAGGTGGAAATATTCGCGAAACACCACTGGCTGAAATATATCGAGAATCAAAAGTATTTAAAGAATTGCGCCAACCTGATAATTATAAGGGTAAGTGTGGAGTTTGTGAGTATAATAAGATTTGCGGCGGATCTCGCTCTAGAACCTATGCTGTAACAGGTGATTATATGGAAAGTGAGCCATTCTGCGTTTACATTCCACAATCCATGCGAAATAAAGAGACAACTCCAATGGCATAATCCCGAGGCATTCCATATAATGGAATGCCTTTTTGCATATCTGTCTACTGGTTAAGTTTCATTCTTTTTGGGTAACTTGTTTTTAGGAATCTTTAATTTGAAAGGATCAATTTCCATGCAGCACACCGATTTGAAAGAAAAGCAAGTATCTAAAGCCCTTTTTCAATTCATCTTCCCCATTTCATGGAAGGCCGGTAGTAGTCAACACTTGATTGACTACTTACAAACCCATCATTTTACGTCGTTTCAATTAAATGATTTAAAAAAAGAAACGGCCTATTATGGCAGTTACAATGTTTCCCATAGTGAATTGGAATCTTTTTTCCTTCCTATGACGAATACGATTCTATTCCCAAAAACTACTCAGCAAAAAGGACTCCACAGGTACTCTAAAAATCTCAACCTTAATGCGTCTATGAACGTTTTGACTACACAAACCCCTTTTCAGATTCACTCAGTTGATGTTTTTATTTGTCCCTATGAACTTGGTTTTATAACGATTCGAGCTGAAATAAACCATTTACCTTATTCTCAAGTACTTGAATTTGCTAATTATTTTCGATTTCTTGTTTCCACTACTAATGTTAAGCAAACAACTGAAATTTCATTTAACCAGAATACGTACTCAACTGTTGGAGATTTCGTGTTCTCTACTTTAGTTCCACCATTACAGAAATTTTTGTGTAAGAAAACAGATTCACTGCTGACGCCTAATAAAATGTATGTTCATTCGTTTGTTTCTTTTCAGGAGGAAGAAGTTAGAGTTCCTATGACTTTTGATGAACTAAGCTTTTCAATTTTTTCAAATGACAAGCAAATCGAGAATACTATGTTAATCAGCCAATATTATGGACCATACTATTATTCAGTAATTATAAATCTTTTTCATCAATTGGTCTTTTTAAAAATTGCTAAAACGTATTCGGAAATAAACATTGATGAGGCAACCAACGAGTTTGAGCGGCTCAATTATATGATCAACTCTTTTACCTCTAATTACTTTTTCAATGTGTTTCCTGCACAAACCAAAGGTCAAGAACTCTTTAAGCAATTAAGAAATAGTTTTCAAATAGACCATTTATACACTAATACAAAAGAAACTCTTTTTAGCCTCTTTAAATATGAAGAAAATATCATTACCAAAAGAGACAGCTTATTACTGTTAGTCTTAACCCTATATACAGTTGTTTGTGGCATATTCAGTATGAATCTCTTTACCCATGATCTAAAAGGTACTATCCACTGGGATCATTTCAAATCCTATAATCCCTTCGAATACTTTGCTGTTTTTATTGTATTTAGTGGAATCATTACTATCCTTTATCTTGGACTGCAAAGTCTATATCAAGGATTGCAGAAGCGGAAAAGCCGTCAAAGGTGGGTTCGAGAAAGTGTCTTACTATATAAAAAATATAAACTTTATTGATTATTGCTGTTTTTTGAAGGCCTATCCTTTATATTGTAGGTAGTATGTTATCAATAAGGAGAATGTATGATTAGAAACATTGCAGTAACCAATAGCTATGAAATTGTAAGAGACATTGACATCTCTCAACTCGTCAACGGAGATTATCAGTGGTATTGGATAGATTTTCATGAACCAACAAATGAAGAAATCGAGTTCCTAAGGACCCCTCTTTGTTTCCATCCACTTGCCATTGAAGATTGTATTCATCAATTGCAAAGACCAAAGCTAGACTATTATGAAAACTATACTTTTTTTGTCACCCAAGCATTAAATCAACTAACCATCACGAAGGAAGAGGTTGATATCTTTCTTAGTGAAAGATATGTAATTACCTTTCATCACAACCCATCCACTGAAATTGATGAGGTATGGAGAAGGTTAACTCTTTCAACAAGCATTGAGAAATGGGACCCTTCCCATGTTTTATATTATATACTTGATAAAATGGTCGATAACTATTTTCCACTCGTCTATCAAATTGAAGATATGTTAAATGAAATTGATGAGAATTCGAAAAAAAGAACAATGGAAGAATTATTAGAAGTGTTATTTGATACAAGACACCATCTTCTTTCTTTAAGGCATACCATTACACCTATGCGGGATCTTATATATAGAATCTTAAACTCTCAGAGGGTGACTTATATAAGAGGAAGAAACGAATACTTTTCAGATATTCATGACCATTTGCTAAAATTAACAGAAATGATTGAAGCCAATCGAGAATTAACAACAGATATTCGTGATAGCTATATTTCAATTAATTCTCATCAGACGAACCATGTCATGAAGGTCCTAACCGTTATAACAACAATTTTCATGCCGCTAACTTTTATTGCTGGCTTGTACGGCATGAATTTCCACTATATGCCCGAATTAACTTGGAAATACGGCTATTTTGCCACCCTCATTGTAATGGTACTCGTGGGAATTGGAATGTCCATTTGGTTTAATAAGAAGGGATGGTTTAAATAAATACCATCCAAACAAAAAAGCGAGCGACTTTTGTACAGTCGTTCGCTTTTTTACTATTTCCACTCTTCATATGCCACGGTTCCACCGGTTAAGTCGATGGTATTTCGTTCTCCTTTATAATAGGTCTTTCCATTTTTTTCATAAATTAAATTGTCATACGTATACACCTTTTGACCGTTTGGCAGCTCTATTACGACCTTCTGCCCTAAATTCTCTGATGGTGCTTCTATTTTTATCGTCCTTTGATCATAATAGTGAAAGACAGTAAATCCCGCCGCGAAGATAATTCCTATTAGTATGAATAAGAATAGACCCTTCCAAGAAAATTGCTTTAGCTTATGGTTATACAGTTCAACTCTGGTCAACTTTTTCTCCTCCGTAAATTTGCCTAGTCGAATAAATTATTACATTTATACCCACTTTTTCATTTCCTAACTCCTAAGGTAAAAATGAATACATGTTACTCTATGCAACCACTTAAAAAATATTGCCTTCATAATGGGATTAAATACATCATTTTCTAAATTTATGTATAATAAGAATGAAGATTCTGAAAGGAGCAAGAGCAATGACAAATACATATACAGAGGACACATTACATTTAATCAAAGAGCTAGTTTCTATCCCAAGTCCCTCTGGTAATACAAATGAAGTGATTACCTTTGTTGAAAAATTTCTTGCCGAGTTACAAATAACCACCTATAGAAACCGCAAAGGCGGTCTAATTGCTACAATTAACGGCAAAGATTCCAGCAAGCATCGTATGCTTACAGCACATGTTGACACACTAGGTGCGATGGTAAAGGAAATTAAATCAAATGGGAGATTAAAAATTGATTTAATCGGAGGATTTAAATATAACTCGATAGAAGGCGAATACTGCCAAATAGAAACAAGTGGCGGTAAGAAATTTACTGGTACTATTTTAATGCATCAAACATCAGTACATGTGTATAAGGATGCTGGAAAAGCAGAACGAAATCAGGATAATATAGAAATTCGTATTGATGAAAAGGTCACGAATGCGGAGGAAGCACGTGCTCTTGGAATTGAGGTTGGTGACTTCGTCTCATTTGATCCACGTGTAGAAATAACTCCAAGCGGATATATTAAATCTCGCCATTTGGATGATAAAGCAAGTGTTGGCATTCTTCTTCAATTAATCAAGCAAATTAAAAAAGAGAACTTAACCCTACCGTATACCACTCATTTTCTCATCTCAAATAATGAGGAGATCGGATACGGAGGTAACTCGAATATTACACCTGAAACGGTAGAATACTTAGCAGTGGATATGGGAGCTATGGGAGACGGACAATCAACCGATGAATATACCGTTTCCATATGTGTGAAGGATGCAAGCGGTCCTTATCATTATGAAATGAGAAAAAACTTAGTTCGTCTTGCACAGGAAAATAATATTGGATACAAACTAGATATTTATCCGTATTATGGGTCAGATGCATCAGCTGCGATCCGGTCTGGTCATGATATTGTCCATGGCTTAATTGGTCCTGGAATTGATTCATCTCACGCATTTGAACGTACACATCAATCATCCATTGAAAATACAGCTAAGCTTCTCTACCATTATGTTCAATCAGACTTAGTTCTTTAAAATGGTTAAATGAAAGGCCAAGTGTTCACCACTTGGCCTTTTTTCTATTGAATTTTAAAATTAAATAATGAAAAATTAATTGTTTCCTCATCTTATTTTAATGTTTAAAAAGTCAATTCGCATTATGATAAGTAAGTTCAAATTTTTCAATGGGGTTGAACTACCATGTTAAATAAATTTAAAGGGATCTTTTCAAATCAAAAGCTTAAATGGTTTGGACGCTTTGTTTATTATTTTCTAATTCTACTTTTATTATTTTTCATGTATGGATTTAATGACGCAAGCGCCGGCACCTATATTTACAATGATTTTTAATAGGAGGCAGTTCTACCATGAAACTATTACATCACATTAGAAACATTGCACATATACAGCCAAACACTATTGCTTATATCACACCCAACCAGGAAATGACCTATGGAGAGCTTTGGGATCAATCTGAAAGGATTGCTGCCTTCATAATAAAACAAAAAATAGAAAAGCATTTACCAATCCTAATATACGGTCATATGGATGTATCCTTAGTGGTCTCATTTTTGGGAAGTGTAAAAGCAGGGCATCCCTATATCCCGGTGGACATATCCATCCCAACTGAAAGAATTAATCATATCATCACAAGTGCGAAACCAGGGTTAATCATCAATACAACAAATCAACTATTACCTTTTAATGACTGCAATGTCAGAACTATAGCATTTAAACAGATCCTGGTTGACCTACCCGCATCAGGGCCAGTAGATTCATCGAATTGGGTTCAAGGAAACGATAATTTTTATATCATTTACACATCAGGGAGTACGGGAACTCCTAAAGGTGTTCAAATATCCGTTAATAACTTACAAAGCTTTATAGATTGGATGGTTGAGGATTTTCCCATTCATGGACAGTTACGATTCTTAAATCAAGCACCCTATTCCTTTGATCTTTCTGTAATGGACCTGTATCCTGCTCTTATGACTGGAGGAACACTTTTTGCCATTACAAAAGAATTGATTGAAAAACCAAAGTTCCTTTTTGAGGAATTGCGACGCTCGAATGCTCAAGTCTGGACATCTACACCTTCTTTTGCACAAATGTGTCTGATGGATCCATCTTTTAATGAAGAGCTTCTTCCCGAGCTTTCAGTTTTTTTATTTTGCGGAGAAGTGCTCCCTAATGGAATCTGTCAGCAACTAATGACGCGTTTTCCGCGTGCCAAATGTTTTAACACGTACGGACCGACTGAAGCGACTGTAGCTGTCACATCCATTGAGATATCCGACGAAATAATGAAGGACTGTCCTACACTTCCTATTGGGAAGCCAAAGCAAGATACGCAGATTTTACTTCTGGATGAGAATGGCAACCCTGTGTCTACCGGTGAAAAAGGAGAAATAATTATTGTTGGGCCAGGAGTCAGCAAGGGATATTTGGGTCAACCAGAGCTAACTGATATAGCATTTTTCACCTATAAGGGTGAACGAGCATATCGAACGGGTGATGCTGGATTTATGGATTCTGAGGGCCATCTTTTTTATCAAGGGCGTATGGATTTTCAAATTAAACTTCACGGCTATCGGATGGAATTGGAAGACATCGAATATCAGCTCTCACAATCACCATTTGTCCAGTCAGCACTTGTTATTCCGATAGATTTTGGGGGAAAGATTGAGTACTTACTAGCAGCCGTCATCCCGGCAAAAAACACTTTTGAAAAAGAATACCAGTTAACAAGTGCCATTAAAAAAGATTTGAGCAGAACGATTCCTGCTTATATGATTCCAAGGAAATTTACTTATTTTAATGAACTTCCAATGACGGCAAATGGAAAAATGGATCGAAAAAGAATAAAGGAACTGGTTTTGCTATGACACCCTATGGCTCCTTTACTTTCTTTTTCATAGTAGCCATCCTTTTGGCACCCACAATCGTACTAGGGTTACTAGGAAAAAGATTTTATCATTATAATTTGCTAGCGACACTTATTAGTTTAAGTATTATTTTTGCATCCAATTTACAAGGCGTCATTGCATTAGTCTTATTTACCATTTGGCAGGTTGTGTTAATTAACGGGTATATTAAATATCGAAGTAAGGCAAATGGAAGCACTATTTTTTATGTTGCAGTGGTCCTTTCTATCCTTCCGTTAGTCTTGTCAAAGATGCTACCTTATTTTTCACAAGTAAATTGGATCGGCTTTCTCGGTATTTCTTATTTAACGTTTAAAGGCATCCAGATCATTATGGAAACAAGGGATGGTTTAATTAAAAAGGCCCCTCCCCTATTCCAGTTGCTATATTTTATTCTATTTTTCCCGACAATTTCGTCTGGTCCCATCGATAGATATCGCCGTTTTGAGAAAGATATTCAAAGGACGATAACAAGAGAGGAATATAGAATCCTATTATACGAAGGGATCAATAAGATTTTCTTAGGTTTTTTATATAAATATATTATTGGATATGCTATTAACCACTTTTTTATCGCCAATCTAAGATTCATTGCACATAGTCAGTTTCAGCATCATCTTTACTATATGTATGCGTATAGCTTTTATCTCTTTTTTGATTTTGCAGGCTACAGTGCATTTGCCATTGGTGTTAGTTATTTGATGGGAATAAAATCTCCTGAAAACTTTAATAAACCCTTTATGAGTCAAAATATCAAAGACTTTTGGAATCGTTGGCATCTTAGCCTATCATTTTGGTTCAGAGATTACGTCTATATGCGCTTTGTTTTTTGGATGACAAAGAAAAAGTGGATCAAAAACCGAAATGTTATCTCCAACCTCGGTTATGTCCTTTTATTCCTACTCATGGGGCTCTGGCACGGTCTTGAAATGCAATATATCCTTTATGGAATTTATCATGCGTTGCTAATGGTCTTGTACAATTCTTTCGAACGGTTTAATAAAAAGCATAAATGGTGGCCGCAAAATAAATTTACTCAAGTAATTGCCATTGTTATTACCTTCCACTTTGTATGCTTTGGTTTTTATCTTTTTTCAGGAGAACTATTTAAAGAAGGAGTCTAATTAAAATGAACATAGAATTAATTGAGTTAAGAAATGAAGTTATAGATATCTTAGTTGAGGTTTGTCAAGACGAGGTTGTAAAGGAAAACCCGGATATAGAATTGTTTCAAACTGGGTTATTAGATTCTTTCGGCACCGTTGAATTGTTAATTCAAATAGAAGAACGTCTTGGTATTCTTGTGCCTATATCTGAATTTGATCGTGACCTATGGAATACACCAACTAACATTTCCTTACAGCTGGCTGATATGAAATGAAAAAACCGCTTTTCACACCATTAATTCTAGCTTTCATTCTTTTACTGCTATTGGTTACACTACCAAATCAGTTCATAGAGTCGTTGATACCGAAATCAAGGATCAATCAAGCTGCAACAGAATTAAACCCTTTTATGTTTCAAGGAAAGTTTGTTCAACAGAAGATGTTGGAGGATCCACACTTCTTGCCTATTTATGGGTCGTCCGAGCTAGCAAGGTTGGATCGCTTTCATCCATCTAACTATTTTAAAGAGACAAATGCCGATTTCACACCTTTTCTCATTGGAAGAGGTGGAACTGAATCGTTAATACATCTATTAAATTTCTCTGAACATACTAAACAATTAAAAGGGAAAAAAATCGTTTTCATTTTGTCACCACAATGGTTTCAGCCGAACGGGACGGACGAATCGCACTTTGTCCCTAATTATTCAGCCTTACAAGGATATGATTTTGCTTTTAACAAAAATATTGATCCAGTGATTAAAAAGAGAGCAATAAAACGATTATTAACTTTTTCACCAATTGAAAATGATCCCATTCTTTCAACCATCTATAAAGCGGAAATATCAAAGGACCCATGGGTGAAACGGGAAGCTTCATTTGTGCGTCCTTTTGGATATGCTTATCGAAATTTGCTTGAAAAGAAGGATCTTTATTATACGTTAGCAGGCGGTATTTCCCGAACACGGGATTTTTCTCCTAAAGTAAAGAATAAATCTTGGGGGGAATTAGAGTCTTTAGCAGTCAAGTTTGGTGAGAAAAAATCGACAAACAATCACTTTTATATAGCAAATAACCAATACAGTAAAATAAAAAAAATGGTCCCGTCATTGAAGGATAAAAAACAAGGTTCCAGTTATGGAGAATCCCCAGAATATGAGGATTTCCAATTAGTGCTCGATGTACTGAAAGAAAATGGTGCTCAACCATTGTTTATCTCCGTTCCTGTGAATGGAAAATGGTATGACTATACTGGTTTTCCCAAAGAGGGCCGTATCTCCTATTACCAGCGGATAAAAAATCAAATTGAGTCTGAAGGATTCCAAGTTGCAGACTTCTCCAATCATGAATATGACCCATACTTTATGAAGGATACAATTCATATTGGATGGAAAGGCTGGGTATATACGGATCATGCGATAATTGATTATTATAGAAAAGATAAAGCTAACAATGAGGTTGTTCGAAAATAGTAACCACCTATTAAGAAAGGTAGTGATTCCCATAAAAGAGCATTCCATCTCAGCTAAAAAAAATACTTTTTTATCAAGGAAAATACCTAATTCCAAGGAACGCAAGTTAATTATCAGCTTTTTACTTCTATCAGTAACTTTATGTTTAACTGGACTAATGTATATCACGTTTAATCACCAGGAGCTAATGAGCCAAGACTTTCGTCACTATAAAGGAACATTTAAACAGTTGGGTTCTATTTCAAGAATTGGCTTTTTTGCTGCTTTAGCCATTTATCCTGTCTTTTGGTTATTAAAGCAAAAGCAATTAAAGACACTTCAATTGGGACAAATTCAAATCAAGCCTCTTGTTCAGTCTATTGCAAAGATTGTCCGAAAGTGGCATGTACCAGTCGCTCTTCTCTCTGCAGGTATAGTGTTTCTACACAGTTTCTTAGCGCTTATAAGAGGCTTTAAGGTAAACTTTACTTATCTATCAGGAATTGGAGCTGTTATTGTCCTTTTGTTCCTAATGGTAATGGGTGTAAACCGGTTCAAACGGACAGATCGGAATTGGCATTTAAAGTTTGCCATTGCATTTTTAGTTTTATTTATGCTTCATGCTACCTTCGCTTAGTCTATCTACTAGTACTATTTAAAATATAACGGTATAATATTGATTGAAATGATAACAACTCATCAATAGGAGTGAAAGAATGTTTTCTAATATTGGTTTTCCCGGATTAATTTTAATCTTAATTGTTGCCTTAGTCATTTTTGGACCAAACAAATTGCCAGAAATTGGACGTGCTTTTGGTAAGTCAATCCGTGAATTTAAAAAAGCAACTGAAGGCATTGCGGATGATATAAAAGAAGAAATTAAAGAAGAAATTAAAGAAGTTAAGCAGGATAAAATCGACCTAAATAAATAAAATTCCCCCCATTATCCTAAAGTCTTACAGGGAATGGGGGGTTGTTTTATTTTCTAGACTTTTCTGCAAAGGCTTGAAATTGTTCTTTTAAGATTTTTCGTGATTTTTCATTTCTTAATATGAAAGCAGCCCCTAAACCAAGTGTTGCCATCATTAATTTTTTATTACTCACTTTGTAAGCATCTCATTCATTTTCTGATTATGCTGCTTGTATTGTTCTAATAGCTGGTTAAGGAGGTTTGCCGCCTGCTGGTTATCCTTTTTTTCTACAGCCAAACGCAGTTCATGGAAGGTTTTCCAATGACCCATGACTTTACCATCGTGTGCCTTTTGGATAAACTCCTCTTTCGTTAATTTACCTTCATCCAATTGCTTTTTTAGTTCTTCCATTTTGGCCATTCTCTCTTTTTTCCACAGCTCACGCTTTGCCGCATTTTCAGGACTCATCCATTTGGTACGAAGTGTCTTTTTCTCTTCTAACACTTTTGTCCATTCTGTTTTTTTATTAGGCGTATATTGATCTACCCATGCTAACAGTTTTTGTTCCTTTTCTGCCATATGTGCTTGCCAATCTTTATGCATCATGTGATGATGGTGCTTACCTCCATCTTGACAATCACAAGGTGCTTTTTCTCCATGATCCCTTTGTTCAAGATGATTAGCTGAAGCTAATCCTGGCAGTGAAAACAATAAACCCATTGCCAAAAGTAACATTTTTATTTTCATATGAAACACCTTCCACTTCTTATTTTTCATATATTTGATCAATTTGTGGCACGTGGTTATCTTTCCCAATTTATTAAAAATAATTTACCATTTTGTCAAAATTTTAGTGGATAAATTACTTGTTTTAACTTTAAATTTATCGTATTCTATGAACATAGAAGGTTTGTGAAATGTTTCACGTAAAAAGAGCTTTTAGCTCTCATTTTTTAAAGTCTATATGTGAAATGTTTCACATATTATATAAAAGTATTTTTTAAAGAAAAACGGGAGTGATTAAAATGAAAAGACCCAAAATCGTAATTTTAGGTGCAGGATACGGTGGGATTATTACCAGTAAGAAACTTGAAAAGTTGTTAAAATCGGGTGAAGCAGATGTAACCTTAATAAATAAACACGATTATCACTATATAACGACACAATTACACAAAACAGGTGTCGGGACCGCAGCTGATAAACAAATTGCCATGTCCATTCCTGAACTAATAGATCCGGCCAAGACCTATTTTAAAAAGGGAACTGTCTCCTCAATCGATATTAATACCCAAGAAGTATACCTCGAAGGTGGCGACACTGTAGAGTATGATTACTTATTAATTGCACTCGGTTTTGAAGTGGAGACCTTCGGAATTCCTGGAATAAAAGAACATGCATTCGAAATTAGAAGCTTTAGAAGTTCAAAAGCAATATATAATCAGATTATTAAACAACTAAACCTTTACAAGGAAGATCAAGATCCTGCACGCCTAACCTTTGTTGTTGCAGGTGGTGGATTTACAGGAGTTGAGGTGCTTGGAGAACTTGCAGAAGGTCTTCCAAAGCTATGTAAACAGTACGAGGTGCCCTTTGAGAAAGTAAAGATTGTTGCGATAGAAGCTGCACCTTCCGTCATTCCTTTCTTCCCTAAAGAATCAATCGAGTATACAACTGAAGTGTTAGAAAAAAATAATGTTGAATTATTAACAGGTATGAAAATTTTAGAGTGCACGAAAGAAAAGGTTTGCCTCGAGAATGGTATGGAAATCCCAACAAAAACACTAATCTGGTCTTGCGGGGTGAAAGGAAATACCATTATTCAACGATGTGGCTTACCAATGCTGAAAGGCAAACTACCGGTAGATCGTTATTTACGGGTTGAGAATATGAAAAACATCTTTAGCATAGGTGATTGCTCAATATTCATGAAGGATGAAAAATCTTCTTTACCTCCTACTGCTCAGGTTGCTTTACAACAAGCTGATGTTTGTGCAAAAAATATCGTTTCTACACTACGTGGTAGTGAATTAAAAGCATTTGAATATCATCATAAAGGTTCTGTTGCCTCTATTGGAAACTGGGCTGCAGTAGGAAAGGTCGGAAACTTCCGTCTTTCTGGGTTATTTGCCGCATTTATGAAACAGGTTATTGAGGCACGTTACCTTTTTAACCTTGGTGGTCCTTCTTTAATTTTTAAACAACACATAGGTGTTAGTCATGAACCCGTAAAAGTAACTGCTAAACAGTAATGCCCGGCAAAAGGTATTGAGTCATTATCCCTCTGGCAGGCTGTCCCCTCACCCTGCTTGTAAATTGATTAGTTTGCTCTTATATTTTTGGTCCTACATCCCTATTAAAAAGACATTAAGCCCCATATCCAATGTTGGAATGGGGCTATTTTTTATAAAAAATACTCTTGTTAACGAATTATTCCCACTCTAGAAATTCAAGTCGATTACCAAAAGGATCATTTACATGAATACGACTGGCTCCAGGAAGATTATCATCCTCTTGAAATGTTATCTCATATTTATTCAAGTGTTTTTTTAATTCCTCAATGTTTTCAACAACAAACGCAGGATGTGCCTTTTTTGCAGGTGTGAACGGGTCTTCGACGCCAATATGAAGCTGGAAGGTTCCAAATTCAAACCAAACTCCCCCACGCTTTTTTAATTCTTCTGGCTTTTCTACCTCCATAAGTCCAAGAATTTCGCCAAAAAAGTTTCTTGCAGCCTCTTCACAGCCCTTTGGTGCCGCAAGTTGGATATGGTCAATTTTTTTTATTTTAAATGCCATATTTACCCCTCCGTTTAGGTGCATTTATTTTATTCTATTTTATAAAATTAATAATTTTCTATCAAATTTAAACTATTTTCACAAAAGTTATTATGAGTTTCTATAAAAACAAATAAAGGTTAACTCCAGTGCAAAGGAGTTAACCTCAATTATTATATTCTCTGTAACCTTGTATGTTGATTTCCACTCCAGGCGCTTCGCTTTCCGCTCCAATCAACATTGTTCTTAAATTCAACATTGCTCATTAACAAAGACTTTTATTAATAAACATCTTTTTTTGTAAAGACCACGAAGGAGACGAGTAGTGCTGCTGCCCACCAAACGAACAACACCATCATTGAAAAGGATAGATTCATTCCTTCGATTGGTGGAGCAGATCCCTTCATGTAGTCTGTTAAACGTAGGTTGACCATAAAGAAATATTTAGCCGATTCCCAAGATGAAACCATATTACTTAAAATCGCTCCTGAGATGAGAGCAGCTAGCATCACTCCCATGCCCGCTGCGGTACTTCGAATCAAAACAGATAACATGAAAGAGAGTGTCCCTACTACGATAGAAACAAACCAAACTAATCCAAAATCCATTAGCAGGAACTTCCACAGGCTGAGGAGCTTCACCCCTGAAGTATTTAATCCCGTTTCCGTTACATTAAACCCTGTTAAAATGGGTGCCCCCCAGCCGCTATATCCAAAAACCAATCCAGAAACAAGATAAGAAAGGATCCCTGCGATGGCAATGATTAACGAAACAGCTAAACACAATGTGATATATTTGCTCAATAATACCTTCCATCTTCTTACCGGCCTGGTTAGTAAAAGCTTAATTGACCCTAAACTATGCTCAGAGGAAACTAAATCACTGGCAATAACCATGACCATTAAAGGAATAAAAAGATCAATTGAATTCTCCAAGAAGACCCTCATAAATGTAGGTGCGCCTGGCTCAGCAGGATTTATATCATGGTCAAGATAATATTGCTGTTGCTGTAAGGATATTTGCAGTTGCTTCTTCCATTCATCCGTGATTCGACTGCTGCTCAACCGGTTAGTCGTATCCACTATTTGCTGCTGCAAAATCGTACGCCAATCACTAGTACCTAATTTTTCTCGTTGCGTTTCCACCTGTTTATATTGTGCATATGTAAATAACATCACTAAAACGCCAATAATGATGGCAATGACTACAAGTCTTTTTTTGGCAATCAATTTCATCATTTCATTTTGTATCAATTTATTCAATGGAGTCACCCCCCGTAAGTTCGAGGAATAAATCTTCAAGTACTGGCATTTTCCGATTCATTTCAGTAACAGAAACATCTGCAAGAACCAGCTGTTTATTCCATTCTGGCGTTTTTTGCTCATCAAACTCTGTCATAATCGTACCATCTTCTCTCTCTTCAATCGCTGTTAAAGAAGCTAATATGTTCCTTCCCATTTCAATCGGACTTAACTGCCAAACTACTTTTTCCCGATTGGACAACAATTGATGAACCGTATCTGTCCGAATGACCGTGCCTTTTGAAATAATAGCAACCCGATCGCAGAGTAATTGAATTTCACTTAATAAATGACTGGAGACTAGGACGCTTAGCCCTTCTTTCTCTGCTAAGAAGCGAATAAACTGGCGCATTTCACGGATTCCAGCCGGATCCAGCCCATTAGTCGGCTCATCGAGTATTAACACTTTCGGTTTTCCTAGCAAGGCTTGAGCAATACCTAGACGCTGTCTCATCCCCAATGAATAGGTTTTTACTTTATCATGGATCCTTTCCTTGAGACCGACTAATTCTGTCACTTCCTTGATTCGTTCTTCTCCAATTCCTTCAAGCATTCGTGCAAAATGAAGCAGATTATTATACCCGGAAAGATAAGGATATAATTCTGGGTTTTCAACAATACATCCAAGGTTTTTCATTGCCTCATAAAAATGTGTTTCAATATTATATCCACAAATTTGGATACTACCGGAAGTTGGCTTAATTAGACCAACAAGCATACGTATCGTTGTTGTTTTCCCAGCCCCATTTGGTCCCAAGAACCCAAACACTTCACCCTCGCGTAAATCAAACGTTAACCCTTTAATGATTTCTTTTCTTCCGATTTCTTTTTTTAAATTTTTTACTTCTAATGTAATTTTTTTCTCCATCGGTTTCCTCTCCTTACCAGGTGAGCAATGAGGCTACACGTTCTGCAATTAAACGGTATCCCTTTGAATTTGGATGAAACTTATCAGAGTACAGATAATCATTGACTTTTAACTCAAATAAGTCAAAAGTTGGAACGAAAACAATCTTTGGAAAAGCTGCACTTGTTTCTGCACTATCATAATTCCAATGACGGACTACTTTCGACATTTCTTTTCCCTGGTCTAAATCAATAAATGGATTATACAATCCAATAAAAAACACATTGGCATCAGGATTATTCTTTCGGATTTGTTCGAATATAGCCTTAAGATTTTCAAGGTACTTTTTCTCAATAGTAGCAACATCATCATTTCCGAAATCCATAATGGCTTGTCCACCTCTGAACAAATCGTTGCCGCCAATCGTTACAAGAACCAAGTCTGATTTTTCAATCTGCCGCCCCACTTCTTTTTCTTGTACCTGTTTTCGAAGCTGGTCTGACCTTTGTCCATTGATCCCCAGGTTGGTTAGTTGCACAGGTCCTTTTGTCTTTTCTTTTATTTCATCCAATAAGACCCCTACATACCCCTTACCCGTTTCGTCACCAGTTCCCCTAGTTAACGAATCGCCTAAAGCGACAATGTTTAGTCCTTTTTTACTTTTCACTTCTGATTTTTCAGTCGTTCTTTCAGGAACTTTTTCTGGCTTCCCTGCATAATATTCCCCTACCGCCCAGCCGAGCCCAACAAGCCAGACGAGGCAAAACAATATGGCGATGGCAGTAATAGAACGTATGACATTCTTACTCATTAAAAACATCCTTTCTGGCGGCCTTTTCTATTATTTAATCATAGTTCAGGTTTGAATCAAACTTTCAATGTCGTAAACTCATAAACGTTCATGATTTCTTAACTTTTATAGCAAAATAAAAAGCCGATTCCCCATTTGGGAACCGGCATCATTTTCTTTCTATTCTTCTAAATTACCCATTGGACCAAAGAATTCAAAGTGAATTCTATCTTCCTTTACTCCTAGGTCTTTTAATGAGCGATTGATTGCCTTCATAAAAGGAACCGGTCCACAGAAGTAGAATTCTGCTTTATCTACAGAAACCTTCTCTTCCAACCATTCACGTGTAATATATCCTTCTACATCAAAACAATTATTCATTCGATCTTCTTCAGTAGGGGAATCGTAGAAGAAAAAGGACTCAACTGTTTCTAGCTTAGATAGCTCTTCCACTTCATTTCTAAGTGCATGCACATTCCCATTCGCAGCTGCATGTACAAAAGTTACTTCCCTACTAGGTTGAATTTCAACTACCGTTTTTAACATACTCATCATGGGTGTTAACCCTACTCCACCACTAAGTAAAACAACAGGTGTATTCTTTTCCGTATCAAGAATGAAATCACCAGCTGGTGCACTTACCTTCAATAGTTCGCCTTCCTTAACACCATCATGGAGATAGTTTGATACCATTCCGTCTGGATTTTCAGTTCCAGCTTCGCGCTTCACACTAATCCTATAATAGTCTCTTCCTGGAGCATCTGATAAGCTGTATTGACGAATATGTGTAAAATCTTCTCCTTCAATTTCCATCTTGATGCTAATATATTGACCTGGAATAAAAGTAGCAATTCCCTTATTATCTTCAGGTTTTAAGTAAAAAGAGGTAATTACATCGCTTTCAACTACTTTTCGGTCTACAACAAAATTTCGGAATCCATCCCAGCCGCCATTTTGGCTTGCAGCCTCTTCATACATCTCAGCCTCAACACTGATAAAGGCGTCGGCAATCAGGTTATATGCTTGACCCCATGCATCAATAATCTCGTCAGTCGCAGCATCTCCTAACACATCCTTAATGGCTAGTAACAAATGCTTGCCAACAATCGGATAATGCTCTGGTTTAATACCAAGACTACGGTGCTTATGGGCAATCTGTTTTACTACTGGAAGAATGGCTTCTAGGTTATCAATGTACATTGCTGCAGCATAAACTGTGCCTGCTAATGCTTTTTGTTGGCGTCCTTGTTTCTGGTTCGCATGATTAAAGATATTCAATAGTTCAGGATGATTCCCAAACATAAGTTGATAGAATCTTGTGGTAATCGTTTCTCCATGCTTTTCTAAGACTGGTACAGTAGATTTAATAATTTCAATTGTTTTTTGTTCTAACAAAATAATCACTCCTAAATACGTTTTCACTGTCTGCATAGTGATTATATGAAATTAACCACACCAATAAAGTGATTCAAATCACACATCGTTATATTTGAATAATTTGAACTAGTTCGAAAATCACAGATTAACTAAACTTCCTTCGATTCACTATTCTCTTATGTGTAGTTTAATTTATTTAAAATAGTTTGGTTTGGGTATGACAAATGTAACTTGACGAGTTATTTATCGCTCTTGTATTGTTTTATTTAGTAATTAATACTACGTACCCTTTTTCCTATTTTTAAACTTATTAATAGAATTGTGAAATAATGAATAAGTTACACGTGTAGTAGGCTCTTTTCAGGGTATATTGTAAATAAACTAGAGATTTCCACTGGAGGAAGAGGATTATATGAATAAGGCAAAGATTGCGTGGATCACTGATACGACTGCATCTCTAAGTAAAGAATTTATAAAGCAGCATCATATACATGTAATTCCCCTGCACGTTGTAATTAATGATGAATTTTACAAGGAAACGGTTGATATTACTGAAGAAGAATTTTATGAAAGAATGAAAAATGAGGAAGGGAAATTTCAATCTTCACAGCCCTCAATTTCAGACTTTGTTGATTTATATAGTAAATTAAAAGAAGAATATGATTTCGGAGTTGCCATTCATGCTTCGAGTTTACTAACGGGAACCTATCAATCATCCGTTATGGCAGCTGAAATGGAAGACTTTAAACTTTATTCCATAGATTCGAAAACCGGGTCGTATCCCCTATCTTTTTTAATTAAAAGAGGAATCGAGCTCGCCGAACAGGGTCTAGAAATTAGCGAAATCATCTCCCAGCTAAATGGTCTCCTTGACCAAACTCGATTATACTTAGTTCCATCAAACCTCGATCAGCTTCATAAAAGCGGAAGGGTGTCTGGGAGCCAAAAAATACTAGCCTCCCTTTTTAACATAAAGCCCATTTTATCAATTGAAGAAGGCGCAGCCAAAATTAAAGACAAAGTTCGTACAGAGAAAAAGGTCATTGCTTGGCTTGTAAATAAATTGAAAGAAGACCTTGAAACCAAATCAGTGAAAAAGGTTGCTATTGTTCATGCAAACGATATCAAAAAAGCAACAGAACTGGAAAATGTAATAAGAGAAACTTTCCCTACAATTGAAACTGAAATATTAATGCTCATTACGGTTGCAGGGGTGCATACTGGTGTAGGTACAATAGGACTGTCATGGGTATGTGAATAAGGAGGCTGAATCTCAGCCTCTTTTTTTACGGAAAAATTTATTGGTTAATTCATCCAATTTATTCTATTATATAGAGAGATTTAATAGTTTTAAAAAATAATATGAAATGGATTGGAATGGATGAAAAATAAGAAAAGGATGTTGTCCTATTTTAGTATTCTTGTGGCATTAGGACTGATTTATGTTGGTATGTTACAGTTTAAAATTAGTCAGCATATACATACGGATGTGCCCAAAAATGCTGATTATATCATTGTTCTCGGGGCAAGGGTGAAGGGAACTGTACCTTCTCTTGCATTTGGAAGCCGGATTAAAGCGGCCGCCAGTTATTTAAAGGAAAACGAAAATACCATCGCCATTGCTTCAGGTGGAAAAGGTCCAGGTGAGGATATTTCTGAGGCAGAGTGCATAAAAAGAGAATTGATCAAGCGTGGCATTAGTGAATCTCGAATTCTGTTAGAAGATCGTTCTACTGATACCTATGAAAATATTAACTACTCTAGAAAGCTCATTCCTAAAAATGCGCATTCAGGATTAGTAGTAACCAATACCTTTCATATTTATCGGGCTGTTTCGATTGCAAGAGACCAGGGTTTAAAAGTAAACGGGCTGCCTGCAAAAACCCCGATACAGGCTGTAGTAAAATCCTATACTCGTGAATATTTGGCCATTACAAAGTTTTATTTAAAGAGGTACTTACTAGATTAATAATGAGGTTGACTCACGTGAGTCAACCTCTTTTACGTTAGTTGATTTTTGCATAAACGCAGGTATCTCTTACTACTTTCCCGTCCGCTGATAGTCCATCATTTTTTAGGATTCCCTCTAATGTAAAGCCTAATTTTTCTGGGATCGCACGGCTTTTTGTATTAGTAGAGTCGCAGCGAATTTCCACTCGGCGGGCTTTCAGTTCCGTAAAAGCAAATTCTGTGATAGCTTGTGTCGCTTCTGTGATATAGCCCTTTCCACTATGGCGGGTATCAATCCAGTAACCAATTTCAAACTTTGGAACACTCCAGTTAATCCTATGTAAGCCAGACGACCCGATAAATTCCCCAGTTTCTTTATCATAGAGGTGCAGCCTAAGGTCTTCACGTGTCAAAAACTTTGCATGTGCTTCTCTCATATTTACTTCTACATCTTCTACAGTTTGTCCTCTATGAGCCCATGGCATCCATTCTTTCAATTCGTTCATGGAAGCTTGCATTGCATTATATACGTCTTTGCAATCTCCAGGCATTGGTTTGCGGATTAATAGCCGCTCAGTGGAAAACTCCTCTGGAAAGTCTAATAATATCGGTTTCATGTTCAAATCCTCCTCTTAACAACTATACAGTTCGCTATGATGAAGTAAATTCCTTTTAATAAAAATTATTTCTATACACTTTTGGATTATTTCTACACAAAATCATGGTTTTTCTACACAGTTTTAGATTATATCTACACACTTTTAGATTATTTCTACACGAATTCAGGTTTTATCTACATGGTTTTGAATTATATCTACAAATTCACATAAAAAGGCCCTTCCATAAAGGAAGAGCCCACAAATCTTAGTATGCTTTTGCCCAGTAAACCATTTTATTAGCTTCTTTGCCACAGCATACACATTTATCAGAAACTTGTTCTTGCTCAAATGGCATACATCTTGATGTTGCCCCTGTTTCTTCTTTAATTTTTTCCTCACAGGCTAAATCTTCACACCACATAGCTTTGATAAAACCAGGCTTTGCTTCAAGAGTTTCTTTTAACTCAGAAAGTGTAGTCGCTACAGAAGTTCTTTCTTCGCGATGATTCAATGCCTTGTTGTAAAGGTTAGTCTGGATCTCATCCAGTAACGCAACAAGTTTTGATTCCAATTCATCCATAGGAACAATCACTTTTTCTAGAGTATCACGTCTTACCAATACAACCTGTTTATTTTCAATGTCTTTTGGTCCAACTTCTAAACGAACTGGAACACCTTTCATTTCATACTCATTGAATTTCCAGCCTGGCTTTTTATCGCTTGCGTCAATATCAACACGTGCGACCTGTCCTAGCGACTTTTTCAAATCATAAGCAAAGTCCAGCACGCCTTCTTTATGCTGAGCGATTGGCACAATCATCACTTGTGTTGGCGCTGCTTTTGGTGGGATGACAAGACCGCGGTCGTCACCATGTACCATGATTAATGCCCCAATGATTCTTGTTGTAAAACCCCAAGATGTTTGGTGAACATATTGTAGTTTACCTTCTTTATCCGTGTACTGGATGTTAAAGGCTTCCGCAAAACCTGTACCGAAGTGGTGGGAAGTACCAGACTGTAATGCTTTACCATCATGCATTAAGCTTTCAATGGTAAAAGTCGCTTTTGCACCCGCAAATTTTTCTTTTTCCGTTTTTTGTCCTTTAACAACAGGAATTGCAAGGATTTCTTCACAAACCGCTGCATATACATTTAACATTTTAATGGTTTCTTCCATTGCCTCTTCATCCGTTGCATGGGCAGTATGGCCTTCCTGCCATAAAAACTCTAATGTACGTAAGAATGGACGTGTTGTTTTTTCCCAACGAACAACGTTAGCCCATTGGTTATAAAGCTTTGGTAAATCTCTGTACGAATGAATGATATTACTATAGTGCTCACAGAAAAGAACCTCTGAAGTTGGGCGAACAACCAAACGCTCTGCTAACTCTTCAGAACCACCATGTGTAACCCATGCTACTTCAGGAGCAAAGCCTTCAACATGATCTTTTTCCTTTTGTAGTAAGCTTTCTGGAATGAATAAAGGCATATAGACATTTTCATGTCCAGTTTCTTTGATTCGACGATCTAATTCATTTTTAATATTATCCCATAAAGCATATCCATACGGACGGATAATCATCGATCCGCGAACGCTTGAATAGTCGATTAAATCAGCTTTTGTTACAACATCTGTATACCACTGTGCGAAGTCCTCATCCATCGCAGTGACATCTTTTACAAATTCCTTTGCCATTTTGACACCTCATTCATTTTTTTAAAAATAAATACAACGAGAAGTTCCGATTAAAATGCAAAAAGGCCTTGTTCCCAAAAAAGGGACCATGGCCTGGCGGTACCACCCTAAATTCATAAAGCATTCGCTTTAAACTCTTTGCATGATAACGGATTTGATCC
The DNA here is from genome assembly GCF_050477885.1 of Neobacillus rhizosphaerae. Lineage (GTDB taxonomy): Bacteria > Bacillota > Bacilli > Bacillales > Cytobacillaceae > Neobacillus > Neobacillus rhizosphaerae_A. Next base: position 571 of record NZ_JBCNAC010000112.1, on the reverse strand, counting down.
GCATGTATCTTCATGATATCCGATACAGAACTCAGAGGCAGGTTCAAACGACCGTCTTAAGAAACCTCGCACCAATGGTTTCCTCTCTTGGTAAGACACCTTCATTTTACTAATCCCCATCATCGTTTCAATAGTATTTTTGAAGAAATTATATATTTCATCTGCATAAAAGTCAATTCGAAAAGGGAATATTTTGCGACGGAGTGTAAGTAAATTTTGAAAATGCTTTAAACTGCAGTATTAATCGGGTAAAATGCAAGTAATTAAGTGAAGAGGTGACTTCCGTGAAAAAAGAAGAAAAGGACCCGGTCGACCAAGAGAAAGAAGAGAAAGAATTTTTACTTGAATACATTAGAATGCAAAATGAAGCACTTAAACGAATTTACAAAAATACGATTGATAAAGAGAAAAAAGACAAGAACTGACTCCAAAATTCCTTCCTCCACCTATTTCCTCAGTAGGATTCATAAAACGTTCATACAAATCACTTAATAGACAAATTTGAAACCATAATTTGCATTTATAATACTCATATGTTGTTTATTTTATACGCTCTGTTAAACTTGCCTGT
>NZ_JBCNAC010000111.1:0-23664 GCF_050477885.1 Neobacillus rhizosphaerae | reverse complement strand
TCGCGTCTTCCGCTCCAATCAACAGAGGATAATAATCAACACTGTTCTTTAACATAGCCATTTTATAAAATTGGATAAGCCTACAATTGAGGAGACAAAAAGATGACTATTTTTTCAATCATATCGGCAGTTATTGTTGCGTTAGGGACCGGTTATTCTATTTTTCTTGTATACCGTAATAAAATCAAGCTGAATAACACTCCGGGTATCCTGCTTAGCATGGTTATTGCCATTATTACTGGCTTGTTGGCTGGCAGTATCATTGGAATCCTTTCTGGCGAGACATTCTTAGTCGTTGGTGTCAGTATGATCATTGGATTCGTTATTGGCTTCTTAGCAGGTCACCCTATTGGGTTACTTGCTATACTGATGTCATCCATATTTGGATTAATTGGGGGAATTAATGGAGCCATTCTTGGGTTATTTCTACAATATATTAACCCAACCATTTTACTTGGTATATTATTAGGTTTCTATATTGTTATTATTGGATTTGTTATTGTCTATATTTATGTGACTACGAATAATAAATTTTCAATCGATACCGCAGAGCTATCACCATTTGCCATCATTGCAGGTGGGGTTGTACTCGTCTCCCTGTTTTTGTTTATCTATAGCACTGATATGGTAAAGGTTCCTGGGCAAAATGAGACGGCACAAACACAAGCTAAACAGGAAACTAGCACTCAGAAAATGGCTAAAACAGAGGTGGATGTCACAAAAGAAAGCTCACCTAAAGTAAAAATGCTTGTAACTGAAACTGGATATACACCAAACGTCATTCATGTTAAAAAGGGCGTTCCTGTAGAACTTGAAATTAACAATCCACTAGAAGATAGCTGTTTATCTACATTTAAGATTCCAGACTTTAATATTAACGATGTTAATTTAAAAGTAGGCACAACGAATCTTACCTTTACTCCTGAAAAAACTGGTGAATTCACCTTTAGCTGCGGTATGGAAATGTTTAAAGGCACCATCATTGTTGAATAGATTGCAAAAAAGGCTGACTGTATTGTCAGCCTTTTTCAGGTATTTACCTTATAAAACTTCCATGTTTTCTAATTGGCGCTTTCTCTTTTTACTGTCTGCACGAAGGATTTGAACAGATAAATAAATACCTGAACCAGTAAGGAATATCATCGCAATAGCAGCTAAATCAATCAACCATTTCACATCTGTATTTCCGATTCTGCCTTCATGAAGACCACGGATGGTACTCATGAAAGAGCCTTGCCCCATCCTTTCTCCACGAAACCCCTCTGGAAAGTTCCCATTTCTGCCAAACCCACCAGGTCCTTGAACTTGTCCGCCCTGCACGCCGGCTTGCCCCTGTGATGGGTTAGTTCCATTAAAGCCATTTGCTTGTCCCTCACCCTGCCTGAATTGTCCTCTATTAAATTGTCCTTGTTGAAAGTTTCCTCTTTCACCTTCCATTTGTGTTTGACCGATTAACCAAGGTTCATTCATTAGTAGTCCTGTAATAGACTCCATAAAAATTAATACTGATGCAATTAAGCCAATCCATAAGTGCGCCCTTCTCATCTTCTTCATGACAGTACTTCTCCCCTCAAATAGTTGTTTCAATGAATAAATTCATTATCGTGGGCGTTCCTTAAGATTTCCTTAAAAAAAAGAACCCAAATTTAATTTTTTTGGGCTCTCGGAAAAATAATCTCTATTGTAGTTCCTTTACCAAGGCTACTTTGAACCTTTGTCCTTCCATGGTGTTTCTCAATGATCCATTTTGCAATAGATAAGCCTAAACCTGTTCCTTCAGCTGCAGTACGTGCTTTGTCACTTTGATAAAAACGATCAAATATTTTTGGAATATCTTCTTCTGGGATTCCAATCCCGTTATCTTTCACTTCCAAGTAAATGGAGGAGTGACTTTGTTTACAGGATAACAGGATTTCTCCCCCCTCCTTTGTGTATTTCATTGCATTATCTAGTAGAATGACAATAAGCTGGTGAATTCTTTCTTTATCCGCGAAAAATTCAACAGGTTCCAGCGCACTTATCTGAAGCATTTTTTCTTGGTACATCGCAATTTCCTCATAATGATGAATAATTTCTTTTAATAATTCATCTAGCCGAAATGCTTTTTTCTTCATTTCAATTTGATCGGAATCAGATCTTGCCAGTGTCAATAAATTGGTAACGAGTTTCGAGAGTCTTCTTGATTCGTTTGAAATCGCGGATATGTCTAAAATTTTATCCTGAATAGTTGCGCTTGGTGATCGAAAAAGAATATCCGTTTTTGCCTGGATCACAGCTAAAGGGGTTCTTAATTCATGTGATGCATCCGAAACAAATTCAGTCTGCTTTTGCCAAGCTCTTTTAATTGGCACGAGCGCCTTGCCTGCTAAGAAATATCCAGAAATTACAGCTAATACCACTCCAATTCCAATACCCACTGTAATAATTAATAATAACCGGTTGAGTAATTCTTTTTCAGAGTTAACGTTACGAATAAATTGAACCGTCACTTTACCTAATTCGGGATGGTCAACCTCGAACGCTACATACCTATAAGAAAACTCCTCCACATCTACGTCTTGCAGGCTGTTTAATGCCTTAGGACGAATTGCGTTTTCATGATCGAGAAACAGATCAGCTTCACGATTTTGCTCTGCTATAAGTTTCTTATTTTCATCCCATATTAATGTCATAATTCTTGGGTCTCTTCGCATGATTCGTAAGAACTGCTTTCCTTCGCCCTCGCGAATGTCATCTTTATCAGGACCAATACCAGGTCTGGGTTGCTCCTGAAAGTGGTTAAGAGATTCCTGTAACGACTGATTGACATCCTTATATAATCTACTATCCGTATAAAAATAAATGGTGCTTCCTAGAATGCTAATAAGTACAATAAAGACAATGGAATTAATAAATGTTAATCGTAAATGTGTTTGCTGGAACATTTGCGCCCCCTACTCTTCGTTAAGCATGTAACCTACGCCACGAATCGTTTTTATATCAGCGTGATAGCCTGAAGGTTCTAATTTTTTACGAAGATGGTGCATGAAGACCTCAACGATAGCTATTGTTGTATCAGAATCGAAGCCCCAAACACGATCATATATTTGTTCTTTTGTTAAAATAGCCCCTTTATTTTGAATTAGATATTCTAATAGCTCATATTGTTTGGAGGTAAGCTTAATCGGTTCGCCATTTACCAAAATGTCTCTTTCTTTTCCTAACAATTCAATCCCTCTATATTGGATGGTTTGATTGGTAGTCAAGCTGCCACTTCTACGTAATAATGCACGAATCCTTGCTTTTAACTCAGCCGCTTGAAATGGCTTCACTAAGTAATCATCTCCGCCGCTATCTAATCCCTTCACACGATCTTCTAATGAATCTCTTGCTGTTAGAAAAAGGACAGGTATTTTCAAGCCTTCTTTTCTTATTGTCTGGAGCACTTCAAATCCATCTATTTCGGGAATCATTACATCCAAAACAATCACATCATGGATGTTTTGCATTGCTAAAAATAAAGCATCTTCCCCATTCGTTGCTTGATCCACTTCAAATTCATCTGATAAAAGCTGGACAATTGAATCTAGCAACGGAAGATTATCTTCTACCACTAATAAACGCATCTCTATCTCTCCTAGTAAAAAGTTCATTAATTTAATTATATAGAAAGTGAAGCGGCCGCAAAAGGAGTGATCCGCTTACATTCATATTATTCATATCGTAGAGCCTGAATAGGATTCAATTTGGACGCTTTGTTAGCAGGAAATACCCCAAATATTACACCCACAGCCAACGAGAAAAGGAACGATAATAGAATCACCGATGAAGTGAAGGATACGGTTAAACTTAATAAAGAGGAAAGTAGTTTCCCTATACCTACTCCTGCTAATATACCAATGATTCCTCCAACACCACTTAATACAACTGCCTCAATAAGGAATTGCAAAAGAACGTCTCGTCTCTTTGCACCAATAGCTTTACGTATCCCAATTTCCTTTGTTCGTTCAGAAACGGAAACGAGCATAATATTCATGATTCCTATTCCGCCTACAAGCAACGAAATACTAGCAATACCACCAAGCATCATTGTCATTGTGTCTGTGACAGAACTCATGGTATCCATTAAATCCTGTTGGTTCATTACACTATAAGAATCACTTTTGTTTGGAAATAAAGAGGCCATCTTCATCTCTACTTCGTTCATCACAAAATCCATTTGATCTCCACTTTTTCCTTGGAGATACACTTGATTAATCGTTGTATTTTTTACCAACCTCTGGCCCGTACTTAAAGGCACAATGACCACGTTATCACCACTTTGTCCCAAGGAACTTCCTTTTGAGACTAGAACACCGACTACTTTAAAGGAGGTACCCTCAATTTGGAGGTATTGACCTACAGGGTCTACCGTACCGAAAAAGGTAGATGCCGTATCCGCCCCTATTACCGCAATCTTTTGTCTATATTCAATATCAAGATCTGTGATAAATCGACCAGCACTCACTTTCGTATCACGAACAGTGGAATACGCTGCATTTGTACCAGTTAGTGTAACCTGTGAAGTAGTTCTATCCTTTTTCACATTTACCCGACCAGAAACTACGGGAGAAACATCTTTCACTCCATTCAATTTCCTAAGCTCATCAATTTTATCATCCGTTAAAGCTAAATCCGTACTAAAAGTATTAATAGTTAATAGGTTTGTTCCCAGTTGATTTATCTGACTTGCCACATTTTGTGCTGACCCTTGTGCAATCGAAACAAGGATGATCACGGAAGAAACTCCGATAATCATCCCAAGCATTGTTAGTGCAGATCTTAGCTTATTCCCTCTTATACTTCGGAGTGCCATTTTAATAGATTGAATAATGCCCAACTAGCTCACCTCCGTTTTCTTGAAGCTGGCCGTCTTGAATACTGACCATTCTCTTTGCTTGCTTCGCTATTTCTAGATCGTGTGTAATTAAAATAATGGTATGTCCCGATTCATTTAACTCTTTCATAATGGCTAAAATTTCCTTACTAGTTTTGCTATCTAGTGCACCAGTAGGTTCATCAGCCAGAAGAATTGCTGGATTTCCCACAAGTGCTCTTGCAATGGCAACCCGTTGCTGCTGACCACCAGAAAGCTGGGTTGGCAAATGTCCTGACCGCTCCTTCAACCCTACTTTTTGAAGGCTTTCTAATGCTTTTTCCCGGCGCTCTTTTGTGGGTACACCACTATATAACAGGGGCAACTCAACATTTTCTAGTGCTGTTAGTTTGGTTAATAGATTAAAATTTTGAAAGATGAATCCTATTTTCTGATTTCGGATTGTTGCTAATTGATTGTCATTCATCTTACCAATATCCTTACCAGCCAATAGGTATTTTCCGGACTGTGGTCTATCAAGGCAGCCTATCATGTTCATAAGTGTTGATTTACCCGAACCAGATGGGCCAATAATGGCTAAGAATTCTCCTTTATCAATCTCAATTGACACATTATTTAAAGCGTGAACCGTTTCGCCACCAAGTTTATATGTCTTCATTAAATCTTTTATTTGAATGATTGGTTTCCCCATTAGTTACCTGTCCTTCCGCTAAATTGTCCTTGACGGCCACTGTTTCGGTTGAAGCCACCCATTCCACCCATATTTGCCCCACCAAAACCTCCACCTTGCATGAAGCCTCTTGTATTACTGGATGAGCTTCCGGTAGCGAGTTGAGGTAATTGGACCACTTCCCCTTCCGTTAGTCCCTCTGTAATTTCAACATAATCTTCATTGGCTAATCCCGTTTTTACAGTCTTTTGTTCGGTTCCACCATTTGTTTGAGAACTATTTGCTGCCGAGGCAACTTGAACATATTTTTCACCATTGTTGCTATGGATAGCGTCTAACGGTACATATAGTGCGGCCTCTTTGCTTGCTGTTAATATACTAGCTTCTGTACTCATACCCACTTTAAGGTTTTCTGGTTTATCAATATGAATGATTACATCAAAGGTCGATACACCATTTGATGAAGTTCCCTCTTCAGAAACGGAAGCTACATTTCCGGTATAGGCCTGGTCCGGGAAAGCATTTATTTTTAAACTTACTTTTTGATCCTTTTTGATTTTAGGAATATCAAGTTCATCAATTTGTACAACAGTTTGCAAGTCTTTATAGTTGGTTACATGGGCCACAACTTGTCCACTTGTTACCCGTTCACCAGGCGAAACGGATAAAGTGGTAACGATTCCTGACGCAGGGGCTGTAATCGGATCGCTTCCATCAGTAAAAGTGATGAGTTCATCACCCTCCTTTACCTCTTCCCCAGAAGCCGCTAACACTTCATCAATTTCATTGTTATTTTCCTTTGACTTAATATCTTCACTTGTAACCGGTTGTACTGTTCCAGATCCGCTTATTTTGACTTCCAGCGTACCTTTTTGAACAGTAGCCGTTCTAACCTGTGCTAATACCGTTTGACTCCCCGTTTTTGATGAATAATATTGATAGCCAACAAAACCGACAACCAATATTCCAACTGCTAACAACACCCATTTTTTCATCATGCACTACTCCTTTTCTAACCCTAGGCTTTTCCCTAGGGAGCTCAAAGTTTGTCATAAAATATTATTGCGATGATTCCTTAATTTTTCCTTAAGGGAAATATTGACTTGAAATTTAACATGTTTTATAGTTAAACAAGTGAATAGTTAAAGAGTTTAACTAATTGTCCAAAAAAGTTGAGGCGAAGTATATGGAGAACAAAACCATTCAGGAATTAATTGACCGCTATGTCACGCTGTCCTTTCAAGTCCACAAAAAAGCAGAATCCTTAATTAAGGGTCAAATTGGAAATGAACTAACGAATGATCAGCATTATATATTAAGATACATTCACGAAGCTAATGAATGTACCTCCTCTGAATTAGCAGATGCATTTGAAGTAAATAAAAGTGCAATAACAGCCATCATTAATCGAGTGGCAGATAGAGGTTTGATTCAGAGAACACGTGATGAAAACGACAGAAGAGTTGTTTATTTAACGTTAACAGAAGAAGGAAATGCCTTATACCAAGATTGCCAGGAAAAAGTACGACTACTAGTTGAATCCATCATTACCCAATTTGATGAGACAGAAATAGTCAATTTTATGAATACGTATGAAAAGTTAGCATCGCTCTTATCCAACAAGAAAAAGGAAGAACTGGGGGAATAATCCTTGAATACGATTATCAAAGGAAAATGGTTCATTCTAGTCGCATGGATTGCAGTGATCGCCACTCTTTTTATGATTGCGCCAAATATGGAAGGCCTTGTAAGGGAGAAAGGGCAAATTTCCGTTCCTGAAGGCTATTCTTCAACCATTGCTGAAAAAATTCTAAATGACGTTCAATCAAGCGAAAATAAAGGAAGAGACCTACAAACTGCACTCGTGTTCCATAGCGATAAGAAATTGACCAACGAAGATTTTGCGAAAGCAGAAAAAGCTGTTTCTATGCTTGAAAAAAACAAAAAAGAACTTGGTATCACAGAAATCCTAACTCATTTTAAACAGGAGGAATTAAAAGACCAGCTTGTTTCGAAAGATGGAAAAACAATTTTGGTCTCTGTGAAGGTAACAGCCAATAATCGGGAAGCAAAAGAGATCTCAAAAGATTTGTATGATGCCATTGATCAAATCAAACTTGATCATTATTACACAGGGAATTGGGTGATTAGTGAGGATCTCATTACCAATTCTCAGGAAGGATTGAAAAAAACAGAGGGCATCACCGTTGGATTCATTCTGGTTGTCCTTTTACTTGTTTTTAGATCCGCTATAGCCCCAATTATTCCATTGGTAACAGTAGGTTTTAGTTACCTTACTGCCCAATCAATTGTTGCATTGTTAGTTGACAAGGTTGATTTTCCTTTATCAACCTTTACGCAGATTTTCTTAGTAGCTGTTCTTTTTGGTATAGGAACCGACTATTGTATTCTGCTCCTCAGCCGTTTTAAAGAAGAAATGGTTGAAGGTAAAGATGTAACTGAAGCTATTATCACCACTTATCGAACAGCAGGTAAGACAGTTTTCTTTAGTGGTGTTGCTGTTATGATCGGTTTTGCATCCATTGGACTTTCCACATTTCAGCTGTATAAATCTGCGGCCGCGGTGGCTGTTGGTGTGGCTATTTTGTTAATCGCACTCGTAACCGTGGTTCCTTTCTTCATGGCTGTATTGGGCAAAAAACTGTTTTGGCCCTCAAAAGGGAAACTCGAGCACGGTGAAAGTAAATTCTGGGGCTTTATGGGTAAATTTGCATTAGCGCGCCCTTTGATTGCCTTTATCCTAGTCGCTCTTATTTCAGTACCATTCTTATTTACCTATGATGATCAGTTATCATTTAACTCTCTTGAAGAAATCAGCGATGAATACCCTTCTATAAAAGGCTTCAATATCATCTCTGATTCATTTGGACCTGGTGAATCCATGCCAACTCAAATTGTCATTAAAAATGATGATCAAATGAACACATCGGAATATATCGCAATTACTGAAAAAATCAGTCAAGAACTTAAGAAAGTAAACGATGTAAACTCCGTACGGTCTGTCACTCGACCAACAGGTACACCAATTGACGATTTTTACATCTCTAAACAAGTCGTAAGTCTAGAAGACGGACTAGACCAAAGTAATGAAGGAATTAAAAAAATCAGTGACGGACTTGAAGATGCTGTCACTCAAATGACCTCTAATCAACCGAAAATGCAAGAAGCCACTGATGGGATTAGTTCTTTAATTACGGGGACAAATACGATAAAAACAAAATTGGGAGAACTCCAGGGAGGTCTCTCACAAATTGAACAAGGACTGAAAGCTAGTTCTATAGGGGCTGGGGAGGCTAAAAAAGGTTTGGAGCAGATTAAGGCAAATTCTGCTGAGGCATTAGCCGGAAGTAAACAGCTTCTTAACGGATACAAAAAAACAGAAGCTGGGTTAGGTACCCTAAAAGAGAATTATGAGAAAACGGCAAGCGGACTAGACTCTTTACACCAAGCTTTACTTTCCACAAATCCATATTTTAGTAATTTAGAAAAAGATTATATTGGTATACAAGATAATCAAAACTATCAAACTATTAAACAGACTGTTCAGGGCTCTCAAGCAGCTACTAAAGAACTGACTGCAGGGATGGAGCAACTAAACACTGGCTTAAAAGGAGCCCAAGATGGGATTGCTTATGCCAACAGTAAATTTGCCGAAATCATAGCAGGTCAGGAAGCACTAATTAAAGGGATGGAACAACTAATCTCAGGTATCAACCAATTAGAAGACTATCTCGATAAAATGGCTGCTGGTCAAGGTAAGGCGGTTGATGGGATTCCGCAATTTACTGGGGGATTAAATACGATTAGTGAGGGCCAGAAGCAGCTTCTTACAGGGTTTGAAACGACAAAAAGCCAAACCATGTTGCTATCTGATGGCCTTTCACAAAGTGCCGATGGCTTGAATCAAGTTTATGATGGCCTAAATTCTGCCCAGGACTATCTATCAGATGTAGCAAAGCAGAAGCAGAACGGTTTTTATATTCCGCAGGACGTTCTTGACAGTAAGGACTTTGAGCAAGCACTCAATGCTTATTTGTCAAAGGACCGCAAAGTGATGACGATTGATGTAATTTTTAATAAAAATCCTTATTCGAATGCTGCAATTAACCAAATTCCTGAAATTAAGCAAGCAGTTAAACGAGCGGTAAAGGATACTAAACTTGAGAATGCAAAAGTAGCAGTTGGCGGTGTATCAAGTATGCACCATGACCTTGATACCATTTCAAAAGCGGATTATTCACGAACTGTCATATTAATGCTGGTTGGTATTAGTATAATATTAATCATTTTACTTCGCTCACTCATTATGCCACTGTATTTAATCGGCTCACTAGTCTTAACCTACTTTACTTCCATGGCCATTTCCGAGACCATCTTTGTGAATTGGTTAGGTTATACAGGAATCAGCTGGGCGGTTCCATTCTTTGCATTTGTCATTCTAGTAGCGCTTGGAATCGACTACAGCATTTTCTTAATGGATCGATTTAACGAATATCGAGATATGCCCGTACAACAGGCGATTCTTCTATCAATGAAGAAGATGGGTACTGTTATCATTTCAGCTGCTATAATCTTAGGCGGGACATTTGCTGCCATGATGCCATCAGGCGTATTATCATTACTCGAAATTGCTACTATTCTATTAATCGGTTTGGCGTTGTATGCACTTGTGGTATTGCCATTATTTGTTCCTGTAATGGTACGAACCTTTGGTGAAGCAAACTGGTGGCCATTTATAAAAAAATAGAACGTTTAAAACACCCCTCCCTCAACGGTTGGGGTGTTTTTTTTAATCCTTTAACGCACTAATATATTAGAATAATTATACAATTAAAAAAATTCTTTTAATTACATAATATCCTGTTATATAATAAAAAAGTATTCTATCAAAGGGGGAAATATATGGAACAGTTTGTTAATTGGCTCAGTGGAATTATTTGGAGCCCAGCACTCATTTATTTATGTTTAGGTGTCGGATTGTTTTACTCTTTTGCCACAAGATTTCTGCAAGTAAGACATATGAAGGATATTATTCCACTAATGTTTAAAGGCGGGAAGTCAGAAGCTGGTATTTCATCTTTCCAAGCATTAACCCTTGCTTTATCTGGACGTGTTGGTACAGGGAACATTGCCGGTGTAGCAACAGCTATTGCCTTTGGAGGACCTGGTGCAGTATTTTGGATGTGGACTATTGCCTTCTTAGGCGCAGGTTCAGCATTTGTTGAAGCAGCTTTAGGTCAGGTATATAAAGTGAAACAAAACGGACAATTTCGTGGTGGGCCTGCCTATTACATAGAAAAAGGATTAAAGATGAAATGGTATGCGGTCCTTTTTGCCATTGTAACTGTTATTGCTACAGGTGTCCTTTTACCTGGGGTTCAAGCAAATAGTATTGCAGCTAGTGTGGATAATGCCTTTGGAATTAGCCCAGCAATCACTGGTGCTGCTCTAGTCATTTTTCTAGCAGCGATCATTTTTGGCGGTGTTAAACGGATCGCGCGTGTAGCTGAATTTGTTGTCCCTTTCATGGCCTTAGGTTATATTCTCGTTGCTCTTATTATTGTTGCATTAAATATTTCTGAGCTTCCTGGGGTCTTGAGACTAATCTTCTCAAGCGCATTTGGTGCAGATGCTGCATTTGGAGGTATTTTAGGTGCAGCTATTTCTTGGGGAGTTAAGCGTGGTATTTATTCGAATGAAGCAGGACAAGGTACTGCTCCACATGCTGCAGCTGCAGCCGAGGTTTCTCACCCTGCAAAACAAGGGATTGTTCAAGCATTCTCTGTATATGTTGATACCTTATTTGTTTGTTCTGCAACTGCGTTCATGATCCTTATTACTGGCATGTATAATGTTGCACCAGAAGGAAAGGCTCAAATTGTCAATAATCTTGGAGATATTGAACCTGGTCCAGCTTATACGCAATCTGCTGTTGAATCAGTTATGCCTGGATTTGGAGCTCCATTTGTAGCTATTTCTCTATTCTTCTTCGCATTTACAACAATTATGGCTTATTATTATATGGCAGAAACAAATCTTGCCTATATCAATCAAAAAGTAAAACGTGTGTGGACTGACTATGTGCTCAAAATTGCTATTTTAGGAATGGTATTCTATGGTAGTGTGAAAACTGCAGGCCTTGCGTGGACATTAGGTGATATTGGTGTTGGAAGTATGGCTTGGTTAAATATTATTGCCATTCTCCTTCTGACAAAACCAGCACTTAAAGTGCTTAAAGACTATGAAGCACAGCTTAAAGATGGAAAAGATCCGGTGTTTGATCCTGTAAAATTAGGGATTAAAGATGCAGATTTCTGGGAGCAAGAATATTCTAAGCCTCTTGAAAAAGAAGAAAAGACTGGATGATTTTCCAGTATGATAGAAAGGACTAACTTTATTTTTAGAGTTAGTCCTTTCTTTTTTATTTATTTGAAACTTTTCGCCTCTACTTCCGTAAAACATATAAGTGGTTTGTTAATGAAATGTTTTTTCTTTAATGAGAATAGATATATTATTTACATATGAAAAATACTGTGAGGAGTGGAAGATGTGGGTGTAACTCTTAGCAAGGGGCAAAAAGTGGATTTAACGAAATCATATCCTGACCTTCAAAATGTCGTAGTGGGCTTAGGTTGGAATATTAGTCAAATGGGTTCAAATTTTGATTTGGATGCTTCAGCATTTTTACTAGGAGAATCTGGTAAGGCGAACAGTGACCAAGACTTTGTTTTTTATAATAATCCCTCTGGCGGGAATGGTTCAATCATTTATAGCGGTGACAACCGCACAGGAGCTGGAGAGCGAGACGACGAACAAATCAGAATAGATTTAAATCGTGTCCCAGCCCACATTCACCGCATTGCTTTTACGATCACGATTCACGATGCACAGGTCAAAGGGCAAAACTTTGGACAAGTTTCCGATGCTTATGTTCGAATCTTTAATGAAATGACCAACGAAGAATTAATTAGATTTAACCTTGGCAGAGATTTTACTGTGGAAACAGCGATTGTTGCTGCCGAATTATACCGGCATAATGGGGAATGGAAATTCAATGCGATTGCCAGCGGCTTTCAGGGCGGATTAGCAGCACTATGCAGGAACTTTGGGATTACTGTTGATGACCCTCCTGTGAGTGCACCATCGACATTGCCCTACCAACAATCTAATAACCAATCAAACGTTAACACAAATTATAATCAGCAATCACAATCGTACCAACAAAATAATAGAAACCCCTATCAGCAGAATCAAAATAGTTATAATTCATACCAGCAAAGCCAAGGAATGCAAACCTACTATCAACAACCAGTTCATCTTCAACCAGACTCAGCGTCCCAGCAGCCTGCTTATGGATATCCGGCACAGTCTGCTATTCCATCGACTTCTGGTTCATTCCAAGCATATGGTGGAGACGATATTATTTGTCCACGTTGTCATTCCTCTAATGTTCGAACTGGTAAAAAAGGATTCGGGCTTGGGAAGGCGGCAATTGGCGGGTTAATCCTTGGGCCAGTTGGTTTACTTGGCGGCTTTATTGGAAAAAATCAACTAAAGTTCTCTTGTAATAATTGTGGCAGTACATGGTCCCCTTCACAAACAGATTATGCGGAATGGGCTAATAATCAAAAAAGAAGAGCACAAGAATTATTTAACCGCTATAAAAGCCAGGATGTTCTTGAAGCCGTTGTAGCCGCTTGCGCGTTGGTAGCCATGGCTGATGGATATTTAGATGCAGTAGAGCGTCAAAAAATGCTGGAATTTGTTCATCAAAGCGATGAATTACGAGTCTTTGACACAAATAAAGTCATTCAGAAATTCAATTTCTTTGTTTCTAGAATTGAAAATGATCGCATGATGGGTCGTGCAGAGGCATTTCGTGCACTCGGAAAAGTAAGAACCAAACCTGAAATAGCTAGATTAGTGGCCCGCTATTGCATTGCAATCGGCTACGCAGATGGAAATTTTGATAACAATGAAAAACAAATGGTGGCTGATATCTGTCGTGAGCTTGGGTTAAACCCTGCAGAATTTTTATCATAATTGTAAAAAGTCCTCTATTCCCGACTAGGAATAGAGGACTTTTTTAACTTACCCACTTGCGCTTATTTTCAACTCTTTTTGTTATGCCTTTGGCATCCAATCTTTCTAAAAAAGGAATCATATATTTTCTAGATAAGTCTAAGATATCCTTTGCTTCACCGACCTCAAATTCAGATCCGGTTTGGCTTCGAAGCTTACCAACAGCCTCAGAAAAAATTTCTCCGTGATAGGCAAATTGCTCATCTAACGGTACGATTAGTGCTTGGTCCTCTAAAAATTTTTTTAAATCAAATACAAGATTTTCTGGAATCCCAGCTGCTGAAAAATAGTCTTTGAGATAGCGGACTTTTAACCCATCCTTCTTCATTTCTTCTAGCAAATTCTCTGTCCGCCTTGACCAGTTTTTCGGAACATGAGGTACAAAGGAAGCCAAGAATACAAATTGTTCTCTCCGATTAAATACTCCTTTTGATATCCCATTTTCTACGGCAAATTCAAGTAAGGATTTTGGGAATCTTTTTTGCATGGTTTGTAACAACTCCGCTTTATTTATACCGGTTTTCATTGAATGAGACAGATGAAATTCCTGTATTCGATCGTATATGTCTTCTTCTATGGCATTAATTAACAATTGTAATGTATACTCTTTTCCATTGTAGAAAACAAATTCAGGGTTATCTAAATGCTGAATTAATATTGCTTCATCTAGTGCAGTTCGTTTTATTAACTCAGCTAACGGAAGACTCTTCGCTTCAATTAGAGCGGCAGTAATCCGTTCTTTTGGTGAGCCTACTTTTTTCTTCTCCAGCTCTTCTATGGTTTGATTACCGAATCGGTACTTACTTCCACGTGGATCAATTACCCAGCCACCGCCGATTGTTTCTTGTGGGCTTGGTCTGCGCAAAATAAATCGGTCGCCTCGCTTTGTAAGGATTTCTTCTTCTAAACGAAGCTGACAAAGGATTTCTCCATTTTCTTCTTTAATTTCGTTACGATCAAAGAAAACAATCCTACCCATAACCTCGGCTGTTCCAATATGTAGTTTAATAGGCATCCGCTGCTTGACCATATGTTCAAGATCCTCAACTACACGTACAGCTACATCTACTGTTTTTGTTACAATAAAATGCTCAGAAGAAACGAGAACATCCCCCCGCTCTAAATCTTCTTTTGTAATATTAGAGAGGTTAATCGCTGTTCTTTGGCCTGCATAGGCTTTAGGTGCAGGCTTATGATGTACTTGAATCTGCCGTGCTCTTACTTCCAGTCCTTTAGGCATGATTTTTAGCACTTGTCCCTCTTCCACCGTTCCCTCGTAAACAGTTCCACGAACAACGGTTCCTTGACCTTTAACGGTAAACACTTGATCGATTGGCAGGCGGAAGGCCCCTTTCGCATCACGCATTTCTTGTTCTTTCAGGGTTTTAATAATTACATTTTTTATTTCCTCAATGCCCTTTCCTGATAAACTGTCTACAAGTACAAATGGAGCTTCTTCAAAAACGGTCCCCGTTAGCTCTTCTAAAATATCATCCTTAACCAGTTCAATGAATTCTTCATCGACTCGATCAATTTTAGAGATGGCAATCAAACCATTTTTTACACCTAAGAATTTTAAAATATCTAAATGCTCCCTTGTTTGCGGCATCACGCCTTCATCTGCAGCTACCACTAACACAACCAAATCGATTCCCGCTACTCCAGCTATCATTTGTCTAATAAACCGCTCATGGCCTGGAACATCTATTACTGAAATCTGTATTTCATCATCTTCATATAGAGGAGCAAATCCCAATTCGATGGAGATTTGTCGTTCTTTTTCTTCTTTTAACCGGTCTGTATCCACATTGGTCAGCGCTTTCGTTAAGGATGTTTTCCCGTGATCAATATGCCCTGCCATACCAATTGTAAAATATCGTTTTTCCACGTTTGCCACCTTCTTAAAATCGTTCTTTCATATAACTGTAGCCTTTATAGAGCAATTGTTCAAGAGAACATTTTTAGACAGTTACTGCCCATTCTAATCAAAGTTTAATCTTCTATCATAGGCAAAAGTATTCACAAATTTTTGTAGATTATATATAATAGTTTTATAAATTTGCATTGACGCAACTTTTGTTCACTCACGAACAAAGCTTGCATTATAGAAAAATAAACAAAATGAAAGGATGGTGTCCTATGAGCCAGACCGAATCACTTGCAGTTGAAGGGGCTCGAGCAGCAGAACATCGAACAGTTTCTGCCGCTAGAGATGCCATAAACGGAAAAGTTAAAGGCATTCGTGCATTATTGCCTTTCCTTGGGCCCGCCTTCATTGCCTCCATTGCTTATATTGATCCAGGAAATTTTGCTACAAACATTCAGAGCGGTGCACGCTTTGGTTATAAAATGTTATGGGTAATTGTTTTAGCCAACTTAATGGCGATGCTTTTACAAAACATGTCAGGAAAACTAGGTATTGCAACAGGTAGAAGTCTCCCTGAAATTTGCCGGGATTATATGCCCAAATGGCTTGTACTAATTATGTGGATTGTTTCAGAGTTAGCGGCAATGGCAACCGATCTTGCAGAATTTTTAGGAGCAACACTGGCCTTAAACCTTCTTGCAGGTATACCAATGTTATTTGCTACTATTATTACCGGGGTTGTTACCTATTTAATATTATTGTTAGAAAAGTATGGATTTCGCCCACTTGAAAAGTTTATTGCAGCATTTGCCGTATTGATTGGGTTGTGTTACTTAGTGGAAACCGTGCTTTCTCAACCAAATTTTTCGCAAATTGCTTATCATAGTGTTGTCCCATGGCTAGGTAATAATGAAAGTATCATGCTTGCAGTTGGAGTAATAGGTGCTACTGTTATGCCGCATGCGATTTATTTACATTCCAGTTTAACTCAAGGGCGGATTGTTCCTCGAAATGACTTAGAAAAAGTGAAAATCCAAAAGTTTAGTACGAAAGAGATTTTCATTGCTATGACCTTAGCTGGTTTTGTTAATTTATCGATGATGTACATGGCGGCATCTGTCTTCAATTCTTCTGGTCACAGTCAAATTGCTGACATTCAATCTGCCTATCACACACTCACTCCATTGCTTGGTTCTGCCGCAGCAAGTGTGTTTCTCATTTCCTTACTTGCCTCAGGAATCTCAAGTTCTGTGGTAGGTACGATGGCTGGGCAGGTTATCATGCAAGGATTTGTTGGTTTTACCATACCACTTTGGTTCCGTCGTCTAATTACCATGCTCCCTACAGTAATTATCGTGGCCATTGGGGTCGACCCAACTCGAACACTTGTTATTAGCCAAGTTGTTCTAAGTATTGTTTTACCTTTCCCAATTATTGCATTAATCTACTTTACCCAAAAGAAAGATCTTATGGGTGTGTTAACGAATAAACGAATAACCACCGTCTTAGCCAGTCTCTTTGCTATCACTATATTAGGGTTAAATGTATGGTTGGTCATTCAGACGTTTTTAGGATAGATTATTTTCTAACTGATTTTGGTCCTTCATTATCCCGATGAAGGACATTTTTCTTGTTATCCACCGTTTTTTGTCCTTCATAACCCCGATTTATTTGTTTGCACCTTTCAATAACAGCTGGAACTAATACTTTGGATTCTTTTATTTTTATATAACTCCCCTCGCTTCTTTCCCCATCTTATCTAGCTGCTTTGTATGCTCATCATATAACCTCAAAGCCCAGTTTTGAATCATGGAAGATTGTACAGTCTTCCACTGCTCTACTTCTACAATCTCTTCATCACTAAAAGCAAGCTGGGTTAATTTTCCCATTAACACATAGGATGAATAGGGATGTGGAAACCTTGGGTCATTTTTCCCCTCATAGAAGAATTTCTTTAGTAATCTAAAAGAATTCGGCTCGTAAATTAGCTCTACAAGTTTTGCCCGGTATTCTAAATCCTTAGGTTTTAAGTTAGGAAAACGTGTATAATCACTTAAATGCTGAGCCTCATGTTTTAAATAGCTAACTTGAAACTCGGTACTGTCCAGATTTATTTTCTTTTCCTTCGGTCGGTCATTTACAAAATAAAGTCCTTCAGGCTTCGCCCAGCCACCCGCCCGTTTTTCCCCAAAGGTCGAAAAATGTATCCAACTTTGCAGTAGAAAATCTGATAAAAAATACACGGTTATCTCTTCCGTAAGGTATGGAAGTTCAACCCTAAATTCTTTCTTTTCCATCGTCTTCCATATATAAGGACCTCTAAAAGGGCCAGTTAAACCACCTAAGAAGTGATAGCCTTTATTTTTAAATAACACCTCTAATTGACCTTCTATCTGATCAAGATCCATATCAGAAGGGTTATTAGGAATACATGGTGCAAGTGATTGTGCTAGTTGGATTTCTGCTTCTGATCTATTCTGTTTTGTTAAAGCAGCAATAAAGTATTGATAGTAAGCTAGTAATACTTTCCTAATCCAAGTATCATCAGATTTAATCCGAAAGATCGGTTTTTCTGTAAAGAATCGACGATGATACTTCAATTCTAGTGCTTGTAGTTTTTTGCTCTTATCCTTTATTGAGCGAAGGTATTCATAGGCTGCTGGAACATCCCCTTGCAGACAATAAGCATAAAATCTTGATACATCCATATAGTTCCCCTCGTATTCTAGTATATTGTTATTGTTAATATTAGATCTTTTCTTGTAAAATACCTTTTTTGCATATAAAGGAAAATAAGGACACGATGTCAAATGTAGTAATACAAGAAAAAGAAAGTCGGAGGATAATAATGATTGAATTAGTGAGAGTTTTAAAGGAAGAGGAGCAATGTTTACATAACCTAATGCAATTCTACATCTATGAGTTCGCCCAATATTTGCCAACAATCACACTCGAAGAGAACGGGCTTTACAAACCTTTTGATTTAACCCCATACTGGAGCCGCCCCAACCTTCACCCTTTTTTCATTAAGAAGGAAAATGAACTTATTGGTTTTGCTTTAGTTGAAAGTGCTAGTGAAACTGAACCTAACACTATTCTCGAATTTTTTATCATTCGTAAATATAATGGTAAAGGCTTTGGAAAACTTGTTGCAACCCGACTTTTTAACATGTTCCCTGGAAAGTGGCAGATTACACAAATCGAAAAAAACTATCCAGCCCAAGCGTTCTGGAGAAGCACAATCTCATCATTTACTAACGGGAATTACAGCGAAAAATATGATGAGAAACGACGTTCGATTCAAGAATTTGAGATTAAGAGTAAACAATAAAGGCTGTCCCAAAAGGGCAGCCTCCACTGTTTTATTCTATCGTCTGTAAATCGTTTTCTAACATCTCTTTTGAATTTTCATCTACTATTTGTTGTACATAGACTAGTGCTGCTGAATACGCCTTTTTAGAAGCGTCCGTCTGACCTAATAAAGCGTATGCCCTACACAAGGCTTCATACGCATAGCCGATATAAAATTGCTCAATATTATGTTCTATGCTCACTTCAAGGCACCGATTACCGTAATAAACCGCTCTTTCACCTAAACCTGCAGTGGAATAAACTCTTGATAGTTGCCAATAACCAATCGACAGATTTTTAGCAGTATGGTCCTCCACCTGAGTCCAATGCCAAAAAGAAGTATGAGCAAGATGAATCATCTTCTCTTCCTCTTCTTTTGTCCTTTCAGCCAATTCGAGCAGGTCCCACACCGCATTAAAGCTATTCACTGCCAATTGTTTATGAGATAACGTTGTTGTAGTCATCCTTCTTCCACCATTCTTTTTTCAAAATTACTAATATATAATCCTGGTACAACTTCAAAGTCACTTACGAATGTGAATCCATTTTTCAGATATAAATTCTTGGCTGGGGGATTATCTTTACCCGTTGATACTTTATAAACGGATATTTGCGAATTCCTGCTCTCTACTTCACTCAACAATTTCTGTGCAATCCCTTTTCGGAAGTGGCCTGGATGAACAACCATTCGGCAGATTGTCAACTGGTTCCCGTCTACTGTATAGGAAATCGCACCCGCAACTATCTTCTCTTCAAAATAACAGAGGAAGGTCTCCCCACATTCTATTAATTCCTCCAAAGACTCTTTTAGTGGAGGGATTTCAAAAAAATCAATTAACTTCGCCTCTACTAGGTAGGAAGCCCGTTGAAGCTCTAACAACTGACATGCTACATGTCTATCATGTAAATCAATCTCTCTAATCATTCATTTCTTACCTCTTCTATATTAATTAGCTTCTATCACAAAATTTTCTCTCCTCCATTTATTCGCTTTGTATTTCCAGCTATCCTTCTTTTGTGAAAATAAAATATCCCCCACTATGTGAGGGATAGGAACCTTAAGCCACTTTAATCGCTTTTCCAAATGGTACTCTCGGTAAGAATTGCCCAGGTACAAGCCAGAATAATTCAAAATCCACTGTTTCCATTTCTTCTGAAAAAAAGCCGGTTACATCCGTAATATAGAACAGTGTGTCTATCTTTTCTTCTTGTGCCCACTCAAGCACTAATGTATAGGAAGATTTCCCATGTGTATAAAAAGTAAGGGTTTCGCTTTTTACTGGGGAAATATCTCGGATCTTAAAATCTGCTTGAACCAATAGCGTGTCTGGCTTAACGGTTTCAAACAGCTTTACTATGTTATTAATAAGGATAACAGGTGCTTCATTTGTGGACGTGTCTACTGCTAAAGCCACTTTTTTGTCCTGTCGTTGCTGTATCATAGAAAGAATCGTTTTGTGCCATTTCAAACTCCATCATCCCCTTTGTTTGAATGAGTGAACTATCTTATTTTGGGTTAGTGGATAATGGTTTATGATTGGATAATTGCGGGAAAATAAAGGTTCGTTTTTATGGACAAACTAGCCCTAGATACAATTAGGAACGGAAAGCGTGCGAATAATTGGAGGAATTTCCTCCAATCCTTGAATAGTAAAATCTGAATCAACATGGTCCCACTGAGCATCTATTTTCCAAACACTCAGCATTCCAATAGAACGGGCTGCCCGGATATCGTTATCAGGATGATCGCCAATGTATATGCTTTCATTTGGCTGAACTCCAAGTGAATTCAAGGCCCTATTAAATATTTCAGGATTAGGTTTTTTTATTCCTTCCCATTCTGATACGAGGATCGTCTGAAAGTATGTATCAATCCCTAAAGCCATAATATTATTCATTTGGAACGTTCCTAATCCATTTGTAATTAATCCTAAAGAAATTGACCTACCCTTTAGTTCCTCCAACATTTCAATAGCATTTGGAAAAGAGACACAATGGTACTTAAAGTAATTAACATAATCTTTTAGTAGGTCATCGGAGCTTAATTCTTTTATTTTAAATTCATCAATTAATTGTTGGTAAACTTTATCCTTCCAAACATATCCACGGCATTCTAATTCAGTAAACCTGACAATGTATGCTTCCTTTTGAATATGTCCAAGCCACTTGTTTAGTCTTTCATATTGATTCATAAGAAACTTTCGAACAGAAGCATCGCGGTTTAGCAAAGTGCCATCTAGATCAAATAGTGCAGCTTTTATCATCACGAGGCTTCCTCTTTTCTTAGCAATCAATTTCTTTTATTATTTTTGCAGGATTTCCACCAACGACAACGTTATCGGGAACATCTTTTGTAACGACTGCCCCAGATGCAATGACGACATTATTTCCTATTGTTACTCCTGGATTAATGACCGCTCTTCCTCCAATCCAGACATTGTTCCTTATTGTGACTGGCTTGCCGTATTCCTTTCCGGATATTCTTTCGTAAGGATTGATTGGATGTGTAGCCGTATATATATGTACGCCTGGAGCAATAAAACAATTATCACCGATGCGTATCTCACAAACATCTAAAAATACGCAATCAAAGTTTGCATAAAAATTCTCACCCACATGAAGATTGTAGCCATAGTCACACCGCAAAGTAGGCTCAATATATATATTGTCCCCTGTTGTTCCGAAAAGTTCTTTAAGTAATTCAGTTCGGTTTTCAATCTCTGTTTCTAATGTTTGATTAAATAGGCGAGTTATTCTTCGTGCATTTTCTCTGCCTTTTACTAGTTCAGGGTCAGTTGGGTTATACATTTCTCCGCTTATCATTTTTTCCTTTTCAGTTTTCATTAATAAACTCCAATCATTTGTTTTTGATACCTAAATCATATCAAATAATTATTAACAAAATACACTCAGATAATAAATATTGATTTTTCTGAAAACAATATTTACCATTAACATATAAACGGTTGTTTCTGACGGGGAGGAAAATCATTTGAAATATGACGTTATTGTGGTTGGGGCCGGCCTAGCAGGTTTAGTAACGACTGCTGAACTGGCTGATGCGGGAAAGAAGGTACTGCTTTTAGATCAAGAACCTGAAGCGTCTCTCGGAGGACAGGCGTGGTGGTCTTTTGGAGGGTTATTTCTTGTCAATTCACCCGAACAAAGACGAATGGGAATAAAAGATTCCCGTGACTTGGCGTGGCAAGACTGGCTAGGATCCGCAGGGTTTGATCGAGAAGAGGATGAAGATTATTGGGGAAAAAAATGGGCAGAAGCATATGTGGACTTCGCTGCTGGTGAAAAACGCGAGTGGTTGACTGGGATGGGTATTCGTTTTTTCCCTGTGGTCGGCTGGGCTGAACGCGGAGGCTATACAGCTGAAGGACATGGAAATTCTGTTCCAAGATTTCATATTGTTTGGGGTACTGGTCCTGGGCTTGTTAAACCATTTGAGGATCGAGTTAGAAAAGCAATGGAAAAGGGGCTTGTCGATTATCGCCCTCGTCATCGTGTGAATGAATTATTAAAGGTAAATGGAGCGGTTTCCGGGGTCCGTGGTGACGTCCTTGTACCAAGTAATGCTGCCCGTGGAGAAGCAAGTTCCCGTGACGTCATTGGCGATTTTGAATTTCTTAGTTCAGCCGTAGTAGTAACCAGTGGAGGGATTGGCGGAAATCACGAGTTGATTAAGAAAAATTGGCCTACACGGCTTGGAGCAGTACCAAAAAATATGATTTCAGGTGTACCAGAACATGTAGATGGAAGGATGCTTGGTATTACTGAGAAAGCTGGTGGACGCATCGTTAATCGCGACAGAATGTGGCACTATACGGAAGGTATTAAAAACTGGGACCCAGTCTGGCCTATGCATGGAATCCGAATCCTTCCTGGTCCTTCCTCTCTTTGGCTAGATGCGAACGGAAATCGATTCCCAGCACCAAATTTCCCGGGTTTTGATACACTAGGAACTCTTGAAGCGATTATGAAGACAGGATATGACTATTCTTGGTTTATTCTAACTCAGAAGATTATTGAAAAAGAATTTGCTTTATCCGGATCCGAGCAAAATCCAGATTTAACAGGAAAGAGTATAAAGAAAGTGTTAGCTCGTGTGCTTCCAGGCCCAACTGCGCCTGTTAAAGCATTCATGGATAAGGGCGAGGACTTTGTCATTGCTAATACCCTTCCTGAACTTGTAGAAGGAATGAATAAGCTCACTGGTGATCAATTACTTAAACTTGATCACATCGAGAGGCAAATTTTAGCGAGAGATCGTGAAATAGAAAATAAGTTTACGAAGGATCTTCAAATTACTGCAATGCGCGGGGCCAGGAATTATCTAGGGGATAAACTGATAAGGGTTGCTCCCCCACATAAAATTCTTGATCCAAAAATGGGACCATTGATTGCTGTTCGATTAAACATTGTGAGCCGTAAAACGTTGGGCGGTCTTCAAACGGATTTGTCCGGCAGAGTCCTGGATGCTTCTGGTCAACCAGTACCAGGTCTTTATGCTGCTGGTGAAGTTTCTGGGTTTGGCGGAGGCGGAATTCATGGCTACCGATCTTTAGAAGGAACGTTCGTTGGAGGTTGCCTGTTTACAGGAAGGCAAGCAGGCCGGGCGCTGGCTAAAGAATTGAATTAAGTGGAAAAAGCAGTGAAACCTGAACTGAACTGGTTATCACTGCTTTTTTAGTAGTGGTTTTTTATTTGTATTGCTTAAATGATGAAGCACTCTTATCGACCGGCACTCACCTTTTCCCCAGGCTACGGGCGTTATAAACCGCTCTTATCGACCGGCACTCACCTTTTCCC
>NZ_JBCNAC010000110.1:0-102449 GCF_050477885.1 Neobacillus rhizosphaerae | reverse complement strand
CACACCCGTTCCCATACCGAACACGGAAGTTAAGCTTCTCAGCGCCGATGGTAGTTGGGGCTTTGCCCCTGTGAGAGTAGGACGTTGCCAGTTGAATATTTGTAATAAATCTAATTCTAATAAAGTACATATATTCGGATAAATGGAGACCAATGAGGTCTCTTTTTTTTTTTTTATGTTTTTGTCACAGTTATGGTTGTTAGTCGTTGGAATGGTCAGAAAGTCCATTTTACAACCATTAAAGGAGGAAAACTTGTGAAAACTGAAAAGTTCGGTTCAATCGAGTTTTTTGACAATTACCTTAGGACCCAGATTGTGAAAGAAGGACGAACCACTCAAGAAGTCATTCACAGGGTTCACTTTGCAATGAGTTCAATCATTTTGGAGACTCACAAAGGGAAGGAAGCTTTCAATATGTTGAGGAACCTCACTGAAGCTTGTGAGAAGCTCTCCAACTGGACGGTGAAAGCTTAATGTTCGACATTCCGAATTACGACTCTTGGAAACTGGACACGCCAGACAACCATTTGAAATTTCACGCTTTATGTCAGTTTTGTGGTCATGAGATTTATAGAGGAGAACCATTCGTTGAGGACGATTTCGACTCTTTTCATGAGGAGTGTTGGGAGGAAGTCCAAAGAGAGGAAGACGAGGACTGGGGCAAATAAATCCCAGTTCTTTTTATTTTGTCAAAATAGGTTCTAGTTGTTGAAATAAATTGCGAAATTGAGTAATATAGACCGTGAAGGTTGAAGACATGACCGTGTGGGTTCGAGAGTCGAAACCGTGTGTGCGCTGTCTGAAACCCTTGAAAATACTACACTTTGTGGGGCTGAATGGGGTACTGGTGTCCTCCACGGTCTTCAAAACTGCTTGAGACCTGCGTGCCAGGTCTGGTGGGTTCGATTCCCACGCAGTCCCGCCAAAATAACATGTTCAATCAAATTTCTTACCTACATAGTCTTTGCTCATGAACGAAACTGTGGTTGACCGAGATGCCAAAACTGTGTTTGTTCAGAGCCTTCAAATTAGTATATTTGGAGGTTTTTTTGTATGCGT
The DNA here is from genome assembly GCF_050477885.1 of Neobacillus rhizosphaerae. Classification (GTDB taxonomy): domain Bacteria; phylum Bacillota; class Bacilli; order Bacillales; family Cytobacillaceae; genus Neobacillus; species Neobacillus rhizosphaerae_A. The sequence continues at coordinate 101,390 of NZ_JBCNAC010000110.1, read as the reverse complement.
AAAAGTGTAAGGGATCATGAAAGAATTGTAACAACTTAAGCGAAAGTTTAAGTATCTTAATTTAGCACAGACTCATAAATTCTTTTTATTTTCTCCTGAAAGAGATCTATATGGACTATTCGTGCTTCTCTCAAGGATTCTTTTCCGTGGACAAACAATAGGAGAACCGGGACAGTGAAAATCACAAAGTGGCCGGCTATTTCTGTTACCTCATCTGCATCAATAATCCCAAAATGAATCTGCCTAAACTCCTTTAAAACTTCCTCAACCTGAGGAAGTAAAGCGTGACAAACGCTTCAATTCTGTTTTAATACATATACAAAACTAAGTTGGTGATCATTTACAAAATGGTCTACCTCTTCGATTGAATGTAAATCTTTCATTTTTCTCACTCCATTCTCGATTTAAGGATGTAAATAGTCATCATTATATTTCCTTAAGTGAAAAAAATATATGTATTACGATTATTCCTTGATGAGGAAAAACCACAAAGGGATCAGGGAAAAAGGTTTCCCCAATCCCTATTATTTTTCCAAGATCTTGTGATTTCTAAATTGAGAAGGAGAATACCCTATACTTTTTTTGAAAACTTTATAGAAATATTTCTCATCATTATATCCAACCATTTTGCAGATATCCGAAACCCTTAAATCGGGGTCGGACAATAGTGCCTTGGCTTTTTCCATCCTAACGTCAATGACGAAATCAAGTAAATTTGTACCAAATTCCTGCTTAAATTTCCTTGAAATATGTTCACGGCTTAAATAGAAATGATCTGAAAAATATTGCAGGCTTAAATCTTCATGATAATTCTTCCTGATATAATTAGCTATTTCATGAAAAACATTTACTCGTTCAGTATTATTTTTGGATATGATTTGATGGAGAAGAATGAAAGACTGTTTGAGCTCCTTTAACCATTCCTCAATCAGCAATTGACCACTGTCATTCATTAGGATACAGGAAATTTGAGGGTCAAATCGCTTTAAATGATCGGAGAATTCTTTAAAATATTTTAACTTTAATATATTGAGCTCGTTTTGCCAAATCTCTATATGATTGAGTGTAATGGCTTGTAAGGTTCGCAATTCGTTTGTAAAGTTGTCTGTTATTGATTTGATGACATAATCTTCTTTACACTTCATGGCAAAAAGGAGTTTTTTTTCATAATTATTGATATAAATGGTTTCATTCTCTATGACGCTCGGGTGTGAATCATCAAAAATAAAGCTGGCAGGTTTTTTTAGGTTCAATTTGCTCTTTAATACCTTTCGAGCGTCACCATAGGAAAGAGAGATTCCTAATGGAAGAGGCTGAGGCTTGCCAACGGAAAAGAAAAAATGTGAACCTAGAGTTTGATAAATCTTCTGATTTATACCCTCCAGGATTTGTTTTGTATGGTCAAACTGATTCCAAAATAATATGACAATCTCATTCTCATTGTTCCAATCCTGAAAAGCATAACCACAACCATACAGACTTAAATATTCGTTACATAAATTTTTGATTGAAAAAAGTAGCAAATCTTTGTTTGTCGAAAACTTTTGAAGAATTCTCCAATGGATCAGCTGAAAGCTCAATAAAGCAATCCGAATCAGACCATTGTTTACGTCGATATCCCTGTTAATCTCGTGTAGAATAGTATAATGCTTTGCTGGTTCTTTGAGATATTCCGATAGAGCTTTGTCCAAGTAAATGGGTTCTATGTGTTGCATTCTTAAGTTTTTTGATTGATTTTCTAATCTTTTTATCTCATCTTGTTTCCACGCATCAATCGCTTTTTCCAGGGCATTTATAATTTCACCTTGATCGATTGGTTTTAATATATAATCAACTCCGTTATATCTCATGGTATTTCTGACAAGGTGAAAATCATTGTATCCACTTACTACAATAACTTTTGAAGGGATGCCGCATTCATGAATCCAGCTTAACAGCTCAATACCTGTTTGATTTGCCAGCATCATATCCAGAAAAATAATATCCGGCTTTTCTAGCTCAATGACTTGTTTAGCCGCTTCTACATTCTGTGATTCCAGCACCTTTGAAATTTTATATTCTTCCCATGGAATTAAAAGCATTATGGCCTCTCGAACATGTTTTTCATCATCAACGATTAACACCTTCATTTTTTTCTGGGTCACCACCTTTATGTAAAGGTATTCTTGTCGTTATTTTTAAACCATGTGGCACTACATGTTCCAAAATCATTTTAACTTCTGGGGAATAGTAAACACGTAACCTAGTTAATACATTTAATAGGCCAATATGGTCCGTTGATTTCCATTCAAAGTCGTTTTTCTCTCGTAATAAATCCGTCAATTCTTTCATTTTCGAGTCTGAAATTCCTTGTCCGTTGTCTTCGACTATTAAAATCAGTTGTTCATTGCTTTCCAGTTTAGTTGTTAATTTCAGGACACCCTGGTTATTTTCATCAAATCTGCCATGCACAAAGTAATTTTCAATAATGGGTTGCAGTATCATCTTAGGAACTTGAATAGGTAAAGTGGATTCGTCAATATCTATAATCAACTGGAAATCATCTTCAAACCTTTGCTGCTGTAGTTCCAAATAGGATTTAATATAATCTATTTCTTTCCCAAGTGGAATAATGGACTCATCGATTTTCATATTAAAATGCATCATTCTTCCTAACGCGGATGTTAACGAGTAGATTTTAAAGTTTTTATTCTTTAACGCTAACGTACCAATTGACTGAAGTACATTATTGAAGAAGTGGGGATTAATCTGTGCTTGAAGTGCTTTTAATTGGTTCGTCTTATTGGCTATTTCTAACTTATATTCGCTTAAAATAAGAGAATTGATTCGGTCAACCATTTGATGGAAGCGCCTCGATAATACCCCAAATTCATCTTTACGGTCGATGTTTGGGAATTGAACATTAAATTCTCCTCTCTCGACAATATTCATTTCATAAATAAGCCTGCGGATTGGTCTTACAACAGTTTGGATGACTATTAGTAATGAGGCGCTAATGGCCAGAATTAAGAAACAGATGACTACAAAAGTATTAATCTTAGTTAAAAGGTTGGCATCGTGATATAGCCAGCTATAAGGTATTTTCTTAACCAATTTCCAGTTTGCATAAGGAAGATTAATAGTATCATATAGAATTAAATCTTTAGAACCAGATTGATTCACTTCAAAATGAGAGGCCATTTTTTTATTCCTAAACAGTTTATCGACCCACGGTGCATGTACTTTAGTACCTATTAATTTTTCTTGAGAGGAATAAATGACATTCCCGTCTTGATCCAGTATTAAAATATCTTCTTCTTTATCCGTGTATAGCATATTGCTAATAAAACGCAGATAATCAAGCCGTACGTCAATAGAAAGTACGCCTAGACGATCCTTTAACGGTACGTCTTCAATGATTCGATAAAAGGAAAATACTTGTGTACGTTCAGACCGGGATAGTAAATTCCTTTGATTGAAACCATAGTCGTGACTTAAATGAGTTGGTTCTATGAAAGCCCTTTCATTATACTCTGTTTTAAAATCTAACATAGCTTGTTTACTAACATAGTCAGTGTAAAGATAGCTTTGCTTTTGTCTGTCCAAGAATAAGAAAACTTGATGAAATTCTTTTTTTGAATCCCCCAGCTGAGTGATAGACAAATTAATATTGTTTTTTTCCTGATCCTTTGGAGTACGGATTCTCATTAAGTCAAATAATCGATAGGAGGTTCTAGAAAATAAAGCGCTTTGCGTGGTGTTATCAATGGATTGCAAGTAGTTCTCAAGATTTGTTTTACCTTGAAATAATAATTTTGAGTTCCCCTCTATCACCTTTTCAGTGATAGAAGATTTGGTCAGTTTATGGGTGATCAAAATCGAAGTTACAATGGGAAGTAAAATGGCAGCCAACAAGAGTATGGTTAGTTTATAACGAATGCTAAACATCATTCCTCCTATGTCAATATATTACACTTCATATATCAAATATTTAGAATTTACCGACAATTCTATTAATTGTAAACTTTTAGATAAGGGAGGAGGTATAATAATGAAATATAGCAAAAAAAGCGACAATCTGCAACTCGTGATTTTTTTGGGACCTGCACTAGTTTTATTCCTCATAATGAAGATTATCCCGTTTTTCTTGGGAATGTACTATTCCTTTACAGATTGGAATGGAATTTCTACAGCAAAAAATTGGATTGGCTTTGATAATTTCCTTCGTATATTTAAAGATGAATACTTTCTTGACTCATTTTTATTTACCGCTAAATATTCAGTTGTCGTTGTGATTTTGAACAATGTATTAGCATTTTTATTAGCATTCTTATTAACTCGAAAAATCCGTACAAGAAATCCAGTTCGTGCCATCGCTTTTTTGCCGAATGTAATTGGAGGGATTTTACTAGGATTTATTTGGCTATTCATTTTCACAAGAGGCCTCCCTACAGTCGGTAAATTAACGGGAATTGACTTTTTTAACCTGCCGTGGCTTGGTACAGAAAACACCGCATTTTGGGGGATTGTAATAGTAAGTGTTTGGCATTTTGCAGGATATTTAATGGTTATATATATAGCAGGTATAGCCAGTGTCCCGCATGAATTATTGGAATCAGCTGAAATGGATGGTGCTACTACCTTTCATAAAATCAGACATATTATTCTTCCATTAATCATGCCGGTTGTTACCGTCTGTGTATTCCTCAGTTTATCCACATCCTTTAAGGTTTTTGATGTTATTTTCTCATTAACCAAGGGGGGGCCTTTCCGTTCCACTGAGCCTGTGGCTTTAGATATTTATGTCGAAGCCTTTACTCGTAATAATATGGGGGTTGGTTCAGCTAAAGCATTCATTTTCTTTATTGTTGTCGCTTTAATTACCTTATTACAGGTCTGGTTTACAAAAAGAAGGGAGGTTCAATAATTGGCAATCTTCAAGGGAAGGTGGATTTTGGAGCTATTTGCAATCATAATCGCCATTCTATTTTTAATTCCTTTCTATTTCGTTTTTATTAATTCAGTTAAGAGTTTTGCAGATATTCTGATCAATGGGGCAAGTTGGCCTAAAGAATTTCTTTGGTCTAACTATGTAAAAGTGTGGGAGAGAATTGATTATCCGAAAGCTTTTTGGAACTCATTAATTGTAACCGTTTTCAGCGTTGCCGGGATGACACTGATCAGTGCAATGGCAGCCTACCGTCTTGCACGCAGACCCACATTATTTAGTAAACTTGTCTTTACTTTGTTCGTTGCTGCTATGGTTATTCCCTTTCAATCTATAATGATTCCTCTTGTCCAAGTGGCTAATGGTTTGAATATCATGAACAGTCATCTGGGACTTATTTTTATCTATTGGGGTCTGGGAGTACCGTTATGTGTCTTTCTATTCCAAGGATTTATTAAGACGATTCCTCTTGAATTGGAAGAGGCAGCAGTTATGGACGGTTGCTCTCCATATGGGGTTTTTTGGAGGGTGGTTTTTCCTCTATTAAAACCCATGACAGTAACTGTCATTATTCTCCAAAGCCTGTGGGTTTGGAATGACTTCTTACTTCCCTCATTGATTTTACAAAACATAGAATTGAGAACCATTCCACTGGCAAATTTCACTTTCTTTACGGAATATTCGAAGCAGTGGGATATGGGACTGGCAAGCCTGGTAATGAGCATTACACCAATTATTATTTTCTTTCTGATTTTGCAAAAACATGTGATAGAAGGAGTTACGGCAGGATCAGTAAAAGGTTAGTAAATGAAAACCATATAAAAATATTTGGGGAGGCTATCAAATGAAAAAGGTATTTAACTTGTGTGTATCTCTAATGCTTTTACTTGCTATGCTCAGCGCTTGCTCCGATAAGACGGAGACATCGAGTTCAAACAATGCAGCAGGAGGAGGGGGAAAATCCCAAGAGAAGAAGGTTATTACGGTTCTTCAATTAAAGCGGGAAATCATCGACCAATTAAAAGAAATGGCCACGGAATATCAAAAAACACACCCAAACATCGAATTTCAGTTTTTAGGCGGGCAGGATGATTATAACACGGCTTTGAAGTCAGCCTTTGCATCTGGGAATGCTCCTGACGTATTTACCAATAATGGTGATGCTGACGCGGTATTGTGGAAAGACCGAATGGTTGATCTTTCCAATGAGCCCTGGGTGAAAGACATGGTAGAAATCGCTAAACCACCTATTACTGTTGATGGAAAAATTTATGGAATGCCTTACAATATAGAAGGTTTTGGCTACATTTACAATAAGGATTTATTTGAAAAAGCCGGTATTAAGGAAACTCCGAAAACGTTAAGCGAGCTTGAAGATGTAGCTAAAAAATTGAAAGCCGCAGGAATTACTGCTTTCGTTAATGCATGGCAGGAAAATTTCACCATGGGTAAACAAGGGTTTAATGCTGTGTTTGCCAGACAAGGTGATCCGAGAAAATGGATGGAAGATTTAAATAATGGAAAAGTAACTTTCAAAGGAAACGCCCAGACCGAAGATTACATGAAACTGCTTGATTTGAATAAAAAGTATGGCAATAAAGATGCGATGACAACTGATTACAACACTTCTATGGCAAAGTTTGTGGCCGGTGAGGGGGCCATTATTCAACAAGGTTCATGGACACAGCCAGTGCTGGATCAGATGGGGTCTAAATTAAACTTAGGGATGTTCCCGATTCCAATTAATGATGATGTAAAAGCCAACGAAGAAATGTTTGCATTTGCAGGAAACTATTGGTCTATCAATAAGGATTCAAAGGTTATTCCTGAAGTAAAAGAATGGTTAAATTGGCTGGTTACCGATCCGGAAGGTCAAAAGTTTATTGTGGAGAAGTTTAAGTTTATCCCTGCTTTCACCAATATTAAATTTACAAATGAACAGCTTGGTCCACTGGCTACGGCCCTTACTGCTTACACCGATAAAGGGTTAAGTGATGGACGTTATTACAATATGTTGCCGTCTGGTTATGAGAAAGAATTCGGTGCAATTTTCCAAGCCTATGTGGCGGATAAATTGACCAAAGAGCAGACCCTGGAAAAATTAGATGAAGCGATGAACACCTTAAGGAAACAATAAAAAAATGATTATGATTGGGAGACGGAACCACGTCTCCCTTTCTTTAAAGAAAATAATAGAGAGGAAGTGTTTTAAGATGCATTCACCTAAGCTGGCCATACAAACAAGAATGTGGGGCGTAGAACGGATCGAAACGGATTTTCCTCTCATCTTCAATGATGTTTTGGAGGCAGGATATTACGGTGTTGAATGCCGTTTTAATCTTGTTAATGATGAGGAAAAACTGAACACCTACCTGCAGCAAAATCCAAACCTAAAAATCGTTGCTTTACATATTCTTGCAGAATCCTTTCACCCCGACCGACCTGAGGAGGATTTAAATGCCTTACTTGATAGAATGAATCGTTTCGGTATTCAAAGGCTAATCGTTACATTATTAAAAAAAGATAGTTTGGAAGAATATTTAGAATGGATGGAAGCCATATCCGCTATGGCAAAAAGCTGTGCAAATAAAAAGATACAGCTCTTATACCACAACCATGATTGGGAATTTGACTACGGATATCAGCTGTTCGATGTGATAAACAAAGACCCTAATATGCAGCTAGCCGCAGATTTTGCATGGATTTTCCGTGCTAATTATAGTTTCAAAGAATTTATCGATCGGTATAGAGAAACGATTAAATATGTGCATGTGAAAGACACCGCAAACGGTCAATGGAAAGAACTTGGTAACGGTGACATGGATTTGGTCTCCCTTCTCGACGAATTAAAAAAGTTACATTTGGAATGGTGGACTGTTGAACAGGATGAAACCGATAAAGTGCCACTTGAGAGTGCCATTATAAGCAGGAAATTCCTTCAAAACCTGGGGATGTAGAATGCGGACCCTTAAAAAACTTTAACAATGCTAAAATAGCAATTTTTATTATGGGGGTAGAAACAATGAGTAAAAAGTATAGGGTTGCAGTTCTTGGTGCAGGGGACATGGCGAATCATCATGTCCAGGGATGGCAGCTAGCCGGGCATGAGGTAGTTTCGGTTACCGATGTGGATCTTGAAAGAGCAAATACTTTGGCTGAAAAAGCAGGTGTAAAGCAGGTATATTCAGATTTTAATCAATCTATTATCCAGCCTGATGTAGATATCGTTTCTATCGCATTACCATTAATTAATCATGGCCCAGCAGCCATTTTGGCCGCAAACCATGGCAAACATGTATTTTGTGAGAAGCCTTTAGCAAGCTCACTTGAAGAGGTTGAACGGATGCAAGCTGCTGTAGAAGAAGCCGGTGTTAAATTTGGGCTGGGCTTTCAACGTAATTTTGCCCATGGTGTGGAACTGACAAGGGACTGGGTAAAGAAGGGATTGTTTGGTTCTCCAATGGTGTTTAATTCGGATCTTCTCCAGGAAGTTCGCCCGAAGATCACCATGCATGATAAAAATGGCAACCAGGGTCCGGTTGTGGATACTTGCTGTCACTTTTTCCTGATGTGGCAAACCGTGTTTGGCTCGAAGCCTAAAAAAGTGTATGCAAGAGGCGGAATTTTAGGAAAGGACCGTCAGGAAATCGCCCATTTTGAGGAATTGGCAATAGATACCGCCATCATCACGATTGAATTTGAATCAGGAGATATCGGAACCATGACCATCTCCTGGGGACTGGCGAAACATACAAAGATGCGGGGAAGAGCAGATAGGCTTATTGGACCTAAAGGAGGAGCAGAGGGCTATTTTAACACGTGGGGAACTGACAGCGGAGCAGAAATTCATCTATTTATTGGTGATCAGGAAGAAACCGTTCCACTGGAAAACAGAGTACTTCACCAAGTGGAATTCGAAGCTTTTATAGAAGCTCTTGAAAATGACAAACCAGTCCCTTACGGATTTGAGCAGGGGAAAGAGATGCTAAAGCTGTCCTACGCCGTGCTGGAATCAATCGAAACTGGAAAAGTCATTTACGTATAAATCAAAGAGTACCAGGAAGGAAGGGATGTATGATGCGAGTCGGATTCTACCATTCTTGCTTTATGAATTGGGAACTCGAAAAAACGTTTAAATGGGCCAAGGAGAATGATTTCTACGGGATCGAACTTCACGGCGGCCCAAGGTATAAGCATATCAATTGGAAAGAGCTTGCGGATGGGAAAAATACATCAGAAATTTTGAGTCTGCAAGAAAAATATGAAATGCCCGTGATTGATATCATGTTTGGTGCGATTCCATTCTTGTCGCCGGATCCGGATAAAAGGCAGGAAGCTCTGGAGTATATCGATATGTTATTACGAGCGGCAAAAAACATTGGCGTGCCAGTTGTTTCTACGTTTACAGGACGGGATCCGATGAAGACAATCGAAGAAAATTTGGATACCTTTGAGCAAGTGTTTCCTGCGGTTGCCGAAAAAGCTGAAAAATACGGTGTAAAACTTGCCTTTGAAAATTGTCCGATGTATGAGTTTTGGCCGCCTGTATATAACATTGCTGTTTCCCCATTTCTATGGAACGAGTTATTTACCAGAGTGCCGTCTAGCGCACTAGGTTTAAATATCGATCCATCCCATTTAGTGTGGCAGAAAATTGATTATGTGCAGGCAGTACATGATTTTAAGGAACAAATAATACTCGCCCAAGCGAAAGATACCGAGGTTCTTCCAAACGTCCTTCGGAACGAAGGAATGCTGACAATGAAATGGTGGAGACACCGGATTCCGGGTCAAGGGGATGTAAATTGGAATAAATTCATTACAGCACTGCATGAAGCAGGATATGACCATGTTCTTAGTATTGAACATGAAGACCCGATTTGGGAGGGGACCGATGAAAAGGTTCAGAAGGGTCTGCTGCACGCAAAAAAACACTTGGAACAATTTATCTAAAGAAATAGGTGAATGTATATAAACATCACTCCCATAAAATATTTGGCCCGTTCACATATTTTATGGGTTCTTTCAATACATTTGCCATTAATGAATTATAGTTTGGCGCCGAAAGGGGTGTCGTGTATGAGTGGAATAGCAATTGGGCAGGCAGGAGGACCTACTGCCGTTATTAATTTGAGTGTAATAGGATTTTTAGAAAACCTTTCATCCAACAGACCTGTATATTCCGTAATGAACGGATATGAGGGGCTGGCTCACGATTATATTGTCCCCCTTCAAGGCGAGTTAATAAAACGCGTTCATCGAAGAAGGGATTTGCCGGGTGCTTGTCTCGGGGCAGGAAGATTCCCTATGGATGAAGAGAAAATAGAAATGTCCGTTAGAAATTTAGCAAAAAAGAACATTACTACTCTCGTTTTTATCGGGGGAAATGGAACAATGGCAGCACTGTATCACATTAGTGAAATGGCCCGGAAATTAAACATTCCCTTACAAGTCTTAGGAATACCCAAGACTGTAGATAATGACTTGGCTGAAACGGATCATGCCCCAGGTTTTGCGAGTTCAGCCAAATATGTTGCGTATGCAACTAGGGATATTAGTTACGATCTAGCAGCCATGTCTAATTTTGAACAAGTCAGGGTCATTGAAACGATGGGGCGAAATGCCGGCTGGCTGGCATTGGCTGCGGGTTATTTAAAAAGACAGGAACAGGAAGGTCCGCACCTGATATATGTTCCTGAGGTTTCTATCAAAAAAGATCGATTTCTCGTAGACGTAGGGAATGCAGTCAAAGAGTATGGTACTGCCACGGTAGTAGTCAGCGAGGGGACTGTATTTGAAGGGCAGGGCCAAGTACAACAGGCGGAGGTAAAGGGGCGAAGTGTTCTGGGGGGCGTCTCTTTTCAATTGAAAGAGATGGTGAATGAAAGTCTGGGATATTTTACTAGAGTTGAGATGCTTGGAATGAATCAGAGGAGTTCTTCATTAGCTGTATCTGCACAGGATCGACAGGAAGCTTATGAAATAGGGCAAATGGCTGCTGATTTTATAAGAGAAGGAAAAACCAATGTCATGGTTAGTATTAAAAGAAAACCTGGTCTTTTTTATCATTATGAATATTGTGCTGTGCCTCTCCATACGGTTGCTCATACGGGCGAAAGATTACTTCCTTATGAATACTTATATGAAACAAACAATTATTACGAGTGGCTCTCACCACTAATCAGTACGGACTATTCACAAGTAAATTCAATAGATGTAAAAAATGATTTTTTTAATTTTGGAGGAATACTATGACGTTTATTTCCGGAAAAGACATATTATCCCACGCCTATACGAATAAATACGCTGTTGGGGCATTTAGTGCTCACAATGCGGAAACGATTCAGGCCATTCTTTGGGCAGCTGAAGAGGAACAAGCACCGGTCATGATTATGATAGGGCAAAAGGTCATCCAGTACATGGGACTAGAGCATATGAAAAGGATGATTGACCTGTTCTCAAAAAATATCACCGTTCCCATTTCCGTTCACCTGGATCACAGCCGTGACTTTGCTCAAACGAAACAAGCCATTCAACTCGGGTTTCAGTCCGTCATGTTTGATGGGTCAGCTCGTTCTTTTGAGGAGAACGCAGCAATCACCTCAAAAGTGGTGAAGCTAGCACGCCCACTCGGAATCGGTACCGAAGGGGAAATTGGGAAAATTGGCGGTACAGAGGATGATATTACAGTAGCAGAAGAGGATGCGATGATCACTAGTACGGAAGAGGCATTGGCCTTTGTGGAAGCAACTGATGTGGATTACTTGGCTGTTTCAATCGGTACTGCACATGGCATTTATCAAAAACCACCAAAGTTGGCTTTGGAAAGACTGAAGGAAATTTCTGGTGCTGTAAATCGGCCGATTGTTCTTCATGGGGGGTCCGATGTACCTGATGAACAAATATCAGCTGCTATTTCACGTGGAGTTGCGAAAATCAATGTCGACACAGAATTACGCCAGGCATTTACCTATGGAATGCTAGAAATACTTAAGGATAATCCTCACGAATATCACCTCGCAAATTCGCTTGGAAACGGACGCGAATTCATGAAAGAAAAAGTAAAAGAAAAAATAAGACTATTCGGTAGTAGTCAAAAAGCCCAACCATTTTTTGAATTTGCCAGTATAGGAAGTGAATGACGATGTCAGATTTTACCAGGTTAAAAGAATTAAATCCGCACGTCCCTTTTTTTCATATAGAGGATCAAAAATTCAAAGGGTATGGAAAAATAATCGAGAATTATGATTTTAAAGATTTACACCCGTTTATGGAACAAACAGTAATTCCGGCTGAAGGAAATGTCTATGTGGCATCGGTTCCGGTGATGGAAAACACCAAATTGAAAGAAGCCATTCAATCGGCTTTTTATGGGGGCATGCCAATTGAAATTGGATACTGTAATGGTCCAAATTCTACATTAAATGGGCTTGAGTATCATAAAAGCAGCGAAATTAACATTGCGATTACGGATCTGGTACTTCTTTTGGGACGTGTACAGGATATCAATCAAAACCGCTATGATTCTAAAAATGTAGAAGCATTTTTTATTCCCAAAGGAACAGCGATAGAAATTTATGCAACTACCTTGCATTTTGGACCATGTAAAGTAAATCCGGATGGTTTCAAAGCGGTTGTTATTTTACCAACAGGAACGAACGACCCTTTAGAGGAAGAGGTCGTAAAACGGACTGAAGAGGATGAGCTGCTATTTATGAAAAATAAATGGCTACTTGTACATCCTGAAAGAGAAGTTTTAGTGAATCGTGGTGCTTATCCAGGAATTATCGGAGAAAATATCCAAATATTATATGATTCTTCATCAATATGAATTTAAGAAAACACATTTTGTTATCAAAAAGATAATGATGTATGCAGAGATGATAATTTAGTCAAAAAGGAGAACCGTTTAATGATAAATTCAGCAGTTTTATACCTGCCGATCGGCAGAAAAACATTTGATATGGAAGTCGCCGAACGGTATCGTGATCAAAGCCTGAAGTGGTTGGAAGAAAGCTGCCAAACTGTTCTTGCACCTAAACAGATCATTTCATCAATAGAAGAACTCGAGGAATTTTTAGAGCCCCTTAAAAGCATTGAAATTGATACCATTTTATATCAAAGTGTTACGTTTGCTGATGGGGAATTTATGGTGAAGGCATTAGAGTATTTTAAAGAACCAGTCATTGTATGGTCGGTTCGGGAACCTAGTGTTGGCGGCCGATTACGCCTCAATTCCTTAACTGGCGGCAATAGTACGTGTAATGTACTAAAAAACCATCAACATCCATTTTCGTTTGTATTCGGAAATCCAGATGAGGAAGAGCTTCAAAAAAGGCTGCGTCAACAATTTGATGTGATGCGCGTACTGAAAAAACTCCGAGAATTAAAAATTGGTGTAGTGGGGGACTATCCACCGGGATTCTTTTTCTCGGATGCCAACGAAGAAGAACTTCAAAGGGCACTTGGCGTTTCCCTTCATAAGATTGATCTTCAGGAAGCCTTTAAGAAATGCGTGGAACTTCCAGAGGAAGAGTGGGTTGGGGAAATTGACCGGGCTGCAAAGCAAGTGGTCGGCTTAAAGCGTGATGACGAAACCGTAAAGAAATTCGCCCAGTTCTCTACCTACATTAAAAAACATATTAAAAAGGAAGAGCTGAAATCTTTAGCGATGCGCTGCTGGCCGGACTTTTTCAATGAATTAGGCGCAGCACCATGTTCGACATTGTCGCAGTTCACAGAAGATGGCATGGTTACTTCATGTGAATCCGATATTCATGGGTCTATTTCAATGTTTGTGTTACGCGAACTAACAGGTGGCAATGCTCCTTACTTGGGAGATTTAGTTCATGTGAATGAAGATAAAAATTCGGTGGTATTTTGGCACTGCGGTGCTGGTGCCTATTCCCTTGCACATCCATCAACTGGAGCAACAGCAGGTGTACATCCCAATCGAAAAATAGGATTGGCCATGGACTTTGGCTTAAAACCAGGAGAAGTAACGATATTTAGAGTTAGTCATTATCCAGATGGATACCGGCTCCTTGTCATGAAAGGGTCTGCTCTTGATGTTGAGCAGCCATTCAGTGGAACATCGGTAGAAGTTGAATTATCAACAGAAGTCACATCAACCGTATATGAGCTTATGCATGAAGGCTTTGAGCCGCATTATGCATTGGTTTACGGTGATGTAACGAAGCAGCTAATTGAACTAGGCCGGATCCTCGGGCTAGAGACAAAAGTCTTTTTATAGAATGTTTTCCCAGAAGAAATAATTAGGTAAATGAAGTCATTCCCAACATAAAGGAGTGGAGAATAGATGTCGGTTGTTACTTTATCCAATCAATATGGACTTTATATAAATGGGCAGTTTGAAAAGACAGTAGACACTACGGCAGTTTTAAATAAATACAGCCAAGAGGTGGCAGCGCACATCTCCATTGCCAAAAAAGAGCATGTGGAAACGGCAGTGAAAGGAGCGAAGGCCGCGCTTAAACAACCGTTTCCACCTTACGAGCGTTATAAGGTGTTAATGAAAGCGTCACAGCTGTTATTAGAGCGTAAGGAACAATTGGCGAACATTCTGGCGATTGAGGTTGGTAAACCCATTCGGGAGTCCCGTGGTGAGGTTGAACGTGCAGCTCAAACTTTACAAATATCAGCTGAAGAAGCCAAGCGGATTCAAGGGGAAGGCGTTCCTGTAGAAGCGGCCCCCGGTTCTGAAAATCGGATCGCCTTCACGGTACGTGTACCTGTAGGTGTCATTGCCGCTATCACTCCGTTTAATGTACCTATTAATCTTGTTTGTCACAAAATAGGCCCTGCCATTGCTGCAGGAAATAGTGTGGTATTAAAACCAGCGGAAGTAACATCGATTTGTGCGTTATTGTTAGCAGAAATAATGGAGGAAGCCGGGCTTCCAAGCGGACGACTGCAAGTATTAACAGGTTCAGGTGCCAAAATTGGAGATTGGCTGCTTGAAAATAAAGACATTAATATGTTTACCTTCACAGGAAGTCCACGTGTGGGAGAAATCCTTCGCACAAAAGCCGGACTAAGGAAAGTAGCTTTAGAACTAGGTAATAATTCTGCGACAATAGTTCATAAAGATGCTGACTTAGAGCAGACAGCATCTCTGATTGTTCAAAAGGGCTTCAGCAATGCCGGTCAAGTTTGTATCTCTGTTCAGCGGGTATACGTTCACCAGGATGTTTATGAACGATTCTTAGCGCTATTAAAGGATCAAACAAGTTCCTTTGTCCTCGGAGATCCAATGGATGAAAAAACGGACATTGGTCCAATGATAAGCCTATTAGAGGCTGAGAGGGTAGAAGCCTGGGTCAACGAAGCTGTCGAACAAGGAGCCGTTATTGAGGTGGGGGGGAAACGCAACGGGGCCCTCTATGATCCTACTATTCTTACCAATGTAAATGATGACATGAAGGTTTGCCGGCAAGAAGTATTTGGGCCGGTTGTTTCTGTTGCCACATATAGAGAGGTCGATGAGGTCATTGCAAAAGTAAATGATTCTGAATACGGATTGCAAGCTGGTTTATTCACGAATGACCTTCAATTTGTGATGAAAGCAGCTCTGGAAATAGAAGTTGGTGGACTCATTGTCAATGATGCTTCTGCCTATCGTGTGGATCATATGCCATATGGCGGGGTAAAGAATAGTGGAAATGGGAAGGAAGGTCCAAAATACGCCATCGAAGAAATGACTGAGGAACGTATTATAGTATTTAACCTGTAAGGTCTCGAGGGGATTAATATGCCATTCACAAATCTAAGCAGAAAAGAAATAATAAAAAACCTCGTAACTGAGGAATACGATGTCCTAATAATTGGCGGCGGGATTACAGGGGCAGGTATTGCGCTTGATGCTGCAACAAGAGGTATGAAAACAGCACTAGTTGAAATGCAGGATTTTGCGTCCGGTACATCCAGCCGTTCTACAAAGCTTGTTCACGGAGGATTGAGATATTTAAAGCAGTTAGAAGTGAAAATGGTAGCCGAGGTAGGAAAAGAACGGGCAATTGTCTATGAAAATGGTCCCCATGTAACAAAACCGGAATGGATGCTTCTACCAATCTACCAGGGTGGTACTTTTGGTAAATTGAGTACTTCGATTGGTCTGCGGGTCTATGATTTTCTCGCTGGGGTTAAGAAGAGTGAAAGAAGACGTATGCTGAGTAAACGTGAATCTCTTGACCTTGAACCTCTAATAAAAAAGGAAGGTTTAAAGGGAGGAGGCTGCTATGTAGAGTACAGAACTGATGATGCCAGACTTACCATAGAAGTAATAAAAAAGGCAGTTGAAATTGGAGTTACTGCCATAAATTATGGTAAAGCAGAAGGATTTCTCTATGATAATGGCCAGGCAATGGGAATCGTTTTTACAGACCAGTTAGGCAATGAGACTTACACCGTAAGGGCCAAGAAGGTGGTTAACGCTGCAGGTCCTTGGGTAGATACCCTCCGGGAAAAAGACCATTCTAAAAAGGGGAAACAGATTAGGCTTTCAAAGGGAGTGCACATTGTAATTGATCAAGCAAGATTCCCGCTAAAGCAGGCGGTATATTTTGATACACAGGATGGAAGAATGGTATTCGCTATTCCCCGTAATCGGAAAACATATATAGGGACAACAGATACTTTTTATAACGGTGATATTGCAAATCCAAAAATGACAGCAAGCGATAGGAGCTATATTATCGATGCAATTAATTATATGTTTCCAAAGGTACAGATTAAACCAAATGACATTGAATCCAGCTGGGCGGGAGTAAGACCATTAATCTTTCAAGAAGGAAAGAATCCGTCTGAGATATCACGTAAAGATGAAATATGGGTTTCTGAGTCCGGTTTAATCACAATTGCCGGAGGAAAATTGACTGGATATCGAAAAATGGCAGAAACAGTAGTAGATTTACTTTCCGAAAAACTTACTGAAGAAACCGGCAGAAAGTTTACGGAATCTCACACTAGGAATATTCCCATATCTGGAGGCGAATTTGGTGGTTCAAAGAAATTTAGTGCTTTTATTAATGAACAGGTAAAAAAAGGACAGAGGGCTGGACTTTTAGTAGAAGAAGCAAGAGAAATTGCACTCAGCTATGGCTCAAATGCTTCTGTTTTATATGACATCGTTCAAAAGAAGGAACTGGTTTATAATAATAAGCTACCAGTAGTCTTATTAGCAAAACTTGATTATGCTATTCAATATGAAATGGTAGCTACACCGCTGGATTTCTTTTTAAGGCGGACTGGAGATTTATTGTTTAATATTAATGATGTTATTAAAAACAAAGATGCCGTAATTGAATATATGGCTAATCAAATGGGTTGGACAGATGAACAAAAGAAAATTTATTTTCGTGAACTAGATTATGAGTTGTACCATGCAAGAGTTCCAGTTGATTAAGTTACGATTGAGGGAGCTAAGGCCAAAGATTTAGCGACCGCAGGCAAACTCATCGTAGAAAAAATTAAAGATATTGGTCTCT
Source organism: Neobacillus rhizosphaerae (assembly GCF_050477885.1). Lineage (GTDB taxonomy): Bacteria > Bacillota > Bacilli > Bacillales > Cytobacillaceae > Neobacillus > Neobacillus rhizosphaerae_A. Next base: position 83,957 of record NZ_JBCNAC010000110.1, on the reverse strand, counting down.
ATGGCATGAGTCGGGATTGAACCGAATTCATGACTTTTAAAAATTGATTTCTCCACTACTTATTTAACCCTCTATACTTTGACGTGGTTAATTCCTGAATATATTCTTCAAGCTATTACAATGGAGGACTATAGACACCCACTAACGATTCCCCCTTTATAACTCGCTAAAGGCTACAGTCCAGAAAGCATTTCGGCCGGAAAGAGGATTGGAATTGACAATTCGGGTGAAGCCCTGGACTATCCATGGCGATTCTGGGTCACTAATAATAAATATGTTTCTAGGCATCAAAAGTCTGAATATGTATTTTCCTGAAATAGCTTGAGTGGGAAAATAACTCTTCATAGAATAAGATAAAACACACTGATCGAAAAGTCAGTGTGTTTTCCTTTTAACTTCTTTATGTGAACGGGTCTTAATATTTCCCGTTTAGTTGATGCTATCATTTACGATATATGTAGGCTGGAGAGTTGAAATATTAAAGTATCACACTTGTTTATACTTTTTCTAATTTTAAAAGAAAAAGTAGTTGACGTTGAAAATAAATTTATGATATTATGAAAATTTGATAAAAAATAATATATGTGTTAACCTTAAGAAAGTTACAATATTTGGAGGTGGATTATTTGTTTCATATTGGCGATAACATTGTTTATCCAATGCACGGAGCAGGTATAATTAAAGCCATAGAAGAAAAGGAAATCTCAGGGGTAAAACAACAGTATTATGTCATAAAAATGTTAATCAGTAATATGCAAGTTTTGATTCCTACGGGTAAAATATTGAGTTCAAGTATACGTCCAGTTACTGACATAATTGCATTAAAACACATCATACACATTTTTCAGCATGGAGAATCAGATAATTTACTGCCGTGGAAACAAAGGTATAAAGTGAACACCGACAAAGTAAAAACGGGTAAAATACAAGAAGGTGCTGAAGTTGTACGTGATTTAATGCGTATGAAGAAAGAAAAAGCACTTAATTCAAGCGAAAAAATAATGTTGGATAACGCACATGGATTTTTGATGAGTGAACTGCGATTAATTAAAGGGATCACTGAAAATCAAATAAAAAGTTTCTATTAAGGAATAGATAATGTATTACATCTTCCAAAATAATTAAAAGTAAATCATTTCAAAGACATTCAGCTTCTTCAACTCACTTTTAGAGCATTAACCTCTTATGTCATTTCTACAATCTAATCCATTTTATTATTTAAAATTCTTATACGAACGTTTGAAGTTTCATCAAATAACTCAATAAAATAGTCACTTGATTTTTGCATTCCTGATCCACACTGGCACGGACAAGGAGCCGTAAGGATGAAAGAGAGGTAGGGCTTTCATTGTTTTAGGTATACAATATATGTTCGGTTTCACCTGTTCTTCAAAAAATTGAAGATTTATTGATAAAAAATTAATATTATCCACTTTTTCTTTTTGAAAAGGTGGATTTTTTATGCCTATTAATTTGAAAACTAATAGAAAGTGTGAAACAAATAGGTCAAGAAACAACTTCCAATAAATACATATTTTTATTTCCCTTTTACATGGGTATAACATTATGGAAATAGATAACTGGTTGATTATCAGTAATTTTTAGGGAGGTAAAAAAATGCAATGGAAAGGAAGACGGCAAAGCTCAAACGTTGAGGATCGTAGAGGTATGGGCATGGGGGGAAAGACGGTAATTGGAGGCGGAATCGGTAGTATCATAATTGTTCTCCTCTTTACGCTACTCGGCGGTAATCCAGGAGATTTAATCAACAACAGCACATCTAATCTTGGTTCAGATACAAGTGCTCCTTATCAGGAATCAACTCAAGAGAAGGAACTGGCGAACTTTGTTTCTGTAGTCCTTGCTGATACAGAGGATGTATGGGCAGAAAAATTCAAGGAACAAGGTCTAACATATGAAAATCCAAAGCTCGTTTTGTACAGGGACAGTGTTCAGTCGGCCTGTGGAACTGCTAGTTCTGCTGTTGGACCGTTTTATTGTCCAGGTGACCATAAGCTTTACATTGACCTAAGTTTTTATCAGGAACTGAAACAAAGATTCCAGGCCCCTGGTGACTTTGCGATGGCGTACGTTATTGCACATGAGGTTGGCCACCACGTCCAGACTCTCTTGAATATGGGAGACAACGCTTCTGCAAGCCAAAAACGTTCCAATGAATACTCCGTCCGGTTTGAATTGCAGGCAGATTACTTGGCGGGCGTTTGGGCACACGACGCCAAAGGAAAGGGCTACCTTGAAAAAGGAGACCTTGATGAGGCACTGAATGCAGCAAACGCAGTCGGTGATGATAATATTCAGAAAAAAGCACAGGGCTATGTGGTTCCTGAAAGCTTTACACATGGAACGTCTGAACAAAGAAAGCGATGGTTTAAGAAAGGATTTGAAAATGGCACCATTGAGGGTGGAGATACCTTTAAACAGGCAAATCTCTAATGGTGAATAAACCGTATTTTAAGAAGTTGCCAAAACTATTGGCAGCTTCTTTTTTACATGTGTCTGGCTTTTCATCGGCAACATTACATATTTATTTGTCAGAAAACTCGAATGTCAGGACATCTCTTTTAATAAAGTAAAAGTAAACGGGCATAAAAAGGCTTTTTAGCGAAAAACATCCTGCAAGTTTCATATTGCGGAAAGTAGAGGATTAATTGCTTTATTAAAAGGGAGGGGTTTAATGCTGCATATTGTAGCCTGTATCAAGCAAGTGCCTGACACCAAAATTATTAAGATGAATCCAAAAACAAATACGATGGACCGTAGGACTGCGCCTGCGATATTGAATCCGTATGATGCTCATGCTGTTGAAGAGGCTGTCCGTTTAAAGCAAAGATATGGGGGGATCGTATCTGTTGTCACGATGGGCCCGCCTCCAGCTGTTACCGCGATTAAGAAGTGTATTGAAATCGGTGCCGATGAGGGTTATTTAATCACCGACCGCCGGTTTGCGGGTGCTGATACATTGGCAACGAGCTATGCCGTTACAAAGGCGATTGAAAAAATAGCAAAACAAAAGCCCGTAGATTTAATCATTTGCGGAAAAATGTCCATCGATGGCGATACCGGTCAAGTCGGACCCGGAATCGCAAGAAGGCTTGATATTCCACCGCTGACTTCTGTTAATAAAGTCGTAGAAATTAATCAAGAAGAGGGATATGCCATTGTTCATCGTAAGTTGGAGGATGGATATGAGGTCGTCCGGTCCGCCTTGCCGTGTTTGTTTTCTGTTGAAAAAACAATTAATGACGTGCCGTACTCTCCGTTTCCTAACATGATAAAAGCTGCCAGATATAAACCTCATATCTGGTCTGTGGATGACCTGGAAGGTGTAGATATCAAGCAGCTTGGATTGAAGGGGTCCCCAACGATTGTATCTAAAGTTTGGGCTCCGCAAAAACCGGCAGGGGGAACGTTCCTCGAAGGCAACCCGACCTCACAAGTAGAGCAATTGCTCTCTGTCCTGCTTGAAAAGAAAGAACTGTTCGAAACAAAGGAGGGCATGTAATTGGATTTCAAAGATTACAAAGGTGTTTGGGTATTCATTGAACAAAAGGATGGGGCGGTTGCTTCTGTATCTCTTGAACTGTTAGGTGCGGGTAGAAAGTTAGCAGACAAACGGGGAGTGGAATTGGCAGGCATTCTAATCGGAGAAAATGTTAAATCTTTAACAAAGACCGTATTTGAATATGGAGCAGATACCGTGTATGTATACGATCAACCCATCTTCAAGCATTATCGAACTGAAACCTATATGAAGGCGTTGTTGGAGTGCAGTGATAAACATAAACCAGAAATTATCCTTTACGGGGCCACTTCAACGGGCAAAGACCTAGCAAGCGCAGTAGCGACTGATCTGCCAACAGGTTTGACGGCCGATACGACTGAGCTGGATGTCGAAGAGGAAACAGGGTTACTACTGGCGAGCAGACCAGCGTTTGGCGGAAATATTATGGCGACCATCCTTTGTAAAAAATATCGCCCACAAATGGCGACAGTACGTGCCAAAGTCATGAAGGCACTGGAACCGGAGCCAGGGAGAACCGGCAAAATTGTTGAAGAAACAATATCCCTAAAGGAAGATGATATTCGGACAAAAGTCTTGGAAATTGTAAAAGAAACGGTAAAGAAAGTAAGAATCGACGAAGCAGACATTATTGTTGCAGGTGGAAAAGGATTGGGGAGTTACGAGGGTTTTCAGCTAATTCACCAATTGGCGGAAACACTTGGAGGAGCGGTTGGTGCCAGCAGGGATGTGGTGGAAGCGGGTTGGATTGATCACGCACATCAAGTAGGGCAAACCGGTGTGACGGTAACGCCAAAAATATATTTTGCGATAGGAATTTCCGGTGCCATTCAACATATTGTGGGAATGAAAAATTCCGGTTTAATTATTGCCATTAATAAGGACAAAGAGGCCCCTATTTTTCAAAACTGTCATTATGGAATTGTTGGCGATGCCTTTGAGATCGTTCCTATATTAATCGAACAGTTTAAACAAGCTCTTTCTAAGGATAAGGTAATGAAATGAGTTATGTTTTCGATTCGAGGATTTTTATTTTTTAGGCAGTTTACTTAAACATTGTTGAGATGGTATAAAAGCGGAGGTTTATTCATTTAGAATCTGCGCTACACTGCGAAAAAGATGGCAAATTGGATTGCCCCTTTAGAAGAGTAAACAATAAGAGGAGTTTTTCCGGTTATTTGCAAAATCCAGCTAATTTCGGAATAGATAAGAGGAGTTTTTCCGCTTATTCAAAGAAAAGTGCCCCATTTTAGCGTTTAAAAATCAAATAAGCGGAATATCTCCGTCTATTTGAGCTAATTTACATCCAGTATTCCAAATAAGCGGAATTCCTCCGTCTATTTATTAGAACGAACCTTAAAAAAGGTAGCCAAAAGCAACAATGACTTAGAAAAGAGCCATTATTTAAGAGCTGCTCCTACTGCTGGGCGGCTTTTTTGTGTGTTCGGAAAAAATGGATAATTTTATGAAACTATACATTCAACTTTCCCGTCTATTCATCTGGTGCTATTCGACTGTAAATTGTTATTTAGCAGTTTGATTAATCTAGTTGGAAAACATTTCTAGGTCTCTGGTCTTAGATTATTTTACAACAACCGCCCGAGGCTGGAAGTTGGTGGAAAACCTATAATGAAAAAAGAGATCAAATGAAAAGCGAATGGAAAAAACGAATACCGGAGGGGAAAGAAGTTATGCAGTCGTGGATTAAATTTTCTTTAAAGAACGCAGGGGTTATTTTTATCGCCATGTTAATGGTGATTGCAGGCGGTATCTATTCCGTCAAAACGATGAAGATGGAGTCGATGCCGAATGTCGACATTCCGTATATCATCGTACAGGTTCCATATGTAGGAGCTACCCCGGAACAAGGGTTAGAGGATATAGGGAAGCCATTGGAAACGACCTTGTCGGGAATCAAGAAACTGGATAATCTCTATATTGAGGCACACAGCAATGTAGTTGTTGGAATTCTTGAGTTTGAGATGAGCAAGGACATGGATGAAGCCGAAAAGGATGTGACCACAGCAGTCGCTTCAATCAAGTTGCCGGAGGGTGCCGAGAAACCACAAATTCTAAAGGACGGTCCTTCTGCTGCACCAGTATTTGAGTTTGCTCTTTCTTCAGAAACAGCCAATCAATCCGATTTAACTCAGTATATTAATGAACACATCAAGCCAGCTCTAAGCGGAATCGATGGTGCAGGTGCAATTGAGGTTTCTGGTGAGACAGAAAAGCAAGTAGCAATCAAACTTGATCCGGAAAAGATGAACAGTTACGGGATTACATATGAGACCGTCAAACAAACATTTTTAGCTCATCATTTTTCATTTCCTGCTGGTCAAATGAATGTAGAGGATAAAACATTAAATGTTCAAGCTGATTTCAAGCTTGGTTCAGTAAAGGATGTAGAGGATTTTCAAATTTTGGCCCAAGGGTCGAGTGGTATCCAAAAGGTCAGTTTGTCAGAGATCGCCGACGTTTCCTACAGCAATAAAAAGGAAACCGTTTATACCCGCTTAAACGAAAAGCCGGCTGTTTTAGTCGAAATGAAGGCGCAAGCAGGCTCCAATACGGTTGAAGTAGTGGGGCAGGCAAAAGAAAAGCTGGATGCGTTAGATCTTCCTGCTGGCTATAAATTAACCAAACTATTTGATACCTCAAAAGAAGTCAAAACATCTGTTAATGGAATGTTGCGTGAGGTATTGCTTGGTACTTTGTTTGCAGTGATTGTCACGTTCTTATTTTTACGAAATATAAGAGCAACGATTGTTGCGGTCTTATCAATCCCATTATCGATTTTGGCTTCAATGGTCACAATGAAATATTTGGACTATAGCTTAAACATGATGACCCTGGCTGGAATAGCGGTTGCTGTCGGGCGGGTAATTGACGACTCGATTGTGGTCATTGAAAATGTATACCGTCGAACCTTAACGAGCACAAGACGCGATGAGCGAATGGTGTTAACGGCAGCCAAAGAGGTGGGAGGAGCCATTACTTCCTCCACTCTGACAACTATTGCCGTATTTGGTCCACTTTCCTTTGTTCCAGGAATTATTGGCCGCTTCTTTGCACCGTTTGGCATCACTGTTATCGTGGCGCTCGCGTTTTCACTGATTGTTTCACTAACGGTTGTACCGTTGTTGGCAAAATTATTCTTATTGAAGATTAAGCATAAAGAAGTGAAAGAAAGTTGGTTTGAAAAAGCGTATAAGCATACTTTGACATGGGTCTTAAATAAACGAGCGATCACGATTGTCATTGCAGTGGTAATGTTTGCCGGATCGCTCGCACTGGTTCCCATGATTCCAAAGAACTTTTTACCACAGGAAAAAGCTGTTTCTTACCGGTTAACTGGGGATTTACCAGCTGGAACCTCACTAGTAAAAGCGAACGAACTCGCTGTCAAGGTTGAAGAAGTGCTAGCTCAAGAAAAACAAATTAAAAATGTGCGAACAATTGTGAATGGGGAACATATTCGTTTTTCCATAGATTTAAAGGATGATATCACGAAGGAACAGACCAATGATTTTGAAAAAAAGGTAAGAACAGAAGTAGAGAAATTGGATAATCAAATGAAAGTCGCCCTCGCTCCTGTGGGGATCGTTGGAACAAGCGGTTTAGCGTTAATGGTCGAGGGAGCGAATGCTAAAGATTTAGAGACTGCCGGTAAACTGATTGTAGATAAAATTAAAGATATTGATGGTTTGGAAAATGTCGAATCGAACCTCTCTGGCGTGAAGGAACAGCTTCAATTGAAAATCGATGATCAAAAATCTGCAGAAAAAGGGTTAAGTCCCATTATGGTTGCAGGCTTCGTTAGACAGTTGATTTCAGGCGATCATGTGGGCGATATGCAAGTAGATGGGAAAACAACCAGTGTTAATTTGTTATTGGCGGGAGACCCAGCCCATTCTATTCATGATATTTTGAGCCAAACGATTATGAATCCAATGGGGGTTCCAGTCACTTTATCAGAGGTAGCGACTCTTACGAAGCAACCAAGTCCTTCCGCATTGTACCGACTAAATCAGCAGCAATATGTGCAGGTTTCGGGCAGGATCACAACGGATAATACTTCTGGTGTGCAAGCAGAGGTCGATAAGCGTCTGAAAGAGTTAGACTTACCAAAGGGAATTACCTATCATTCTGAAGGCCAAGCGCAAGCAATGAATGAAGGATTTACAAATATGACGATTGCGATGGCTGTAGCTGTTGTGTTGGTGTTCATTGTCATGCTTGTCGCATTTGGAAATATGTTAATGCCATTGTCGATCTTGTCTTCTCTGCCATTCTTGTTCTCTGGTGGATTGTTGGGCTTATATCTGACGAATCAAGCACTCGGCATGCCAGCATTGGTTGGCTTCCTCATGTTAATCGGAATTGTGGTTACAAATGCAATTGTGCTAATGGAACGGGTGAAGCAGAATGAGAAGAAGGGCATGGAAATCAAAGCAGCTTTGCTTGAAGCTGGTAAGACACGTCTTCGTCCAATCTTGATGACCGCGCTAGCGACAATTGGTGCGCTTTTACCTTTAGCTTTGTCCAGTGAAGGTGGATTGATTTCTAGGTCTTTAGCAATTGTCGTTATTTCGGGACTGTTGACTTCAACATTGTTAACCTTGGTGATTGTACCTACAACGTATCATATTTTAAGTTCGATTAAGGCGAGATTTAGCAGAAGAAATGAAGTTACAGTGACAAGCGCTGCAAGAGGTGTTTCCAAGATGACGGGGCTCTTGAAATGATGAATTAAAGTAGGGGGAGAAGTGTTTAAAAGCACTTCTCTTTTTTTAGAAAAGAATAAATAGAATTTGTAGGTTTAAATGCCCGTGGAAAGAGAAAAAGTGAGCGACAGGTAAATAGAAGAAGATTCTAATGCCCGTGGTCAGGTAAAAGTAAGTGACTGGTAAATAGAAAAAGTTTCTAATGCCCGTGGAAAGAGAGAAAGTGGGCGACCGGTAAATAGAAGAAGATTCTAATGCCCGTGGACAGAGAAAAAGTGCCCGACTGGTAAATAGAAAAAGTTTCTAATGCCCGTGGAAAGAGAAAAAGTGAGCGACCGGTAAATAGAAGAAGATTCTAATGCCCGTGGTAAGGGAAAAAGTGAGCGACCGGTAAATAGAAGAAGATTCTAATGCCCGTGGAAAGAGAAAAAGTGAGCGACAGGTAAATAGAAGAAGTTTATAATGCTTGTGGCGAAGGTGCCTGGCTACTTAAGGCTAAGGACTTTTGTATGCTTAAGTACGAATAGATTTATGTCAAAACTTCACCCTTTAACCCTTAATGTGAATTGATAAGCGGTTATTTGAAACTGATAGATTTACATTTGATCCCCTAAAAGAGAGGGGATTTTTTTTGTTTCTTCAATAATATAATAATAGTTAATATAATATGGTTAAGTTTAAACAAAAAGGGTGTAATTGTATGCTTAAAGAAGTTTGTGTAGAGAATTTCACATGGGTTCCTATGGCTATTGCGCGTGGGGGAAATCGTATTGAGCTTTGTGACAACCTATCTGTAGGGGGCACCACCGTAAGTCACGGGGTAGCTGAAAAAACCATTACATATTGTCACCTTCACAATACGAAAGTAATGACCTTAATTAGGCCCAGAGGTGGAAACTTTATCTATTCTAAAGAAGAAATCGATATTATGCAAAATGACTTTCTACATTTCAAAGAGTTAGGGACAGACGGAGTGGTAATTGGCTGTTTGAATCGTTCTGGCTGGATAGATGAAGCGCCCATGCTCCATTTGCTGGAATCTGCGAAAGGGCTTGATGTCACCTTTCATATGGCATTTGATCATATAAACCCCGAATATCAACTTGAAGCTATTGATTGGCTTGCTGAGCATGGAGTGAATCGAATTTTAACTCATGGAGGACCAAGTTCTAGTTCGATTGAAGACAATCTAAGTCGGTTGAAGGAATATGTAGAATATGCGAAAGACAAAATCATCATTATGCCCGGTGGAGGAATTACAGACAGAAACCTAAATTTTATCACTAGTAAGCTTAAAATAAGTGAAGTACATGGGACAAAAATAGTGGGTCAGCTTGATTTGTTTTATACATGAAAAATTGGGCACGTATGATTAGAACACCTCTTTGGCATGAGTTCGAGACTTAATCGAATACATGCCTTTTAAAAATTGATTTCTCCACTACTTATTTAAACCTCGATATTTTGCCGTGGTTAATTCCTGAATATATTCTGCAAGCTCAGGCATTGCCGCTTCTCTCGCTAATTGGATTGATAATTCTATATCATATGGAACACGAACAAGCTGTATCGAAAACACACCTTTTTCAGTTTGGTTATATTCACCCTCAAGAATGGCATAGGAGGCTTGAGTGAGATCAAGAGGATTACCAACGCTGCCGACATTGCATAAAGTTTTACCTTTTATATTTTGCTGATAAGCATTATGAATATCTCCATAACAAACGACATCCGGCTCCCTTTTTCCCTCTATATTTTCTGTGCATGCAGTGTTTTCGAACATACTTAAGCGTCGTTCGAGTGAATCCCATGGCTGTATTCTTTCATACACACTTCTTGGTGAAGCATGAAACATTCTGACTAGTTTTCCACTCATCATAAACTCGACGGAAAAGGGGAGGTCTTTTAAATAATCCATTTGGTGTTTTGTTAATTGGTTTTGATGCCACTTAATTGTGTCCGCTTCTTGGGGTTTAGGAAAAAAATCATCCCAATTTCCTCTAATCACACGTTCACAATGCTTTTGAATTATTTGTATTGCCATACTAGATTGTGGGCCTTTGCCTACTAAATCACCTAGGCAAATAATTCTCTTAATGTTTCTAGAATCTATATCACTTAGCACAGATTCTAGTGCAGGGATATTTCCATGAATGTCAGAAATGACAGCGATTTTTTCCATATTTCCTAAACTCCTAACGAATGGTCTGTAAAATAATTCTCGATTTGTCTTCTCATATCCTCTTTATTCTCACGGAATTGTCTGTGCCGATGGCCGTTACTCCCTGAAGGATGAGGGAATCCCTTCAGAATATGTTCTTCATTATAATAAAAGGTAAGAACTTTACTTACATTCACACCTAGAGGAATAATGAATGGATTTTCAATTTTTGAGATATCTTTCATAAAATAATTTTTTATATATGCCAATAGCATGTCAGTTTTTAAAATATTGGGCCGTGAACCGTTAAAATTTTGATGATCGTAAAATACAGCATATGGAAGGATGGAGGTAGTGTAAACAAGATGACTGGCTTCACCAAAAAGTTGACTTGAAGATGAAATGCCTAGATATCTCGGCAATTCAAGTTCATCAAGCATGGCAATAAGGTTGTTTCTCATTGAACCCTCAAAGCTGGCACTTTTTTTTACCTGATGAAGTAGTTCCTCGTCACTTAAATGTCTATTCTCAATAACAGTTGTATAAGCTTTTTTCATCTGATGGAGTCCAGGTGTGATGCCTGCTATAACCACCTTTGCGTGCTCATTTATATAATCAAAAGGAGTGTAATAGACTTCTAATTTTTTCTGTACATCCTTTTCTAATAAAAAAGTTGAATTTAGCAGGTCATGATCGGATAACGGCAATTGTAGAGAAAATATTTTCTCTTTATATAAATGAAATTTTGCTCCTGTCACAATTCCCATTGAACTTTCCTCCCCGTTCTAAAAAATAAGGCAAATGACCTTATTGTAATATACCCAAGCCACCTTTTAAATAATAGAAACACGGGTAAACTTGCAGGTAAAGGTAATTCACCTTGCCCCACTTGTCATATTATAGCCCTCAAAGTTTTCTCGTACTTTCTTCCTATTTTGACAATAAGCAGGTTTATTAGACAAAAACCTGGGTATTCCTCCTAGTGTAATCGGGTTGTTTTTTTATAAAAAAACAAAAACATCTAAGGAGGCATCGTCTAATGACAAAAAAAATTGGTAGTTTTTTATTTGTAGTAATCCTCATTTTATCAACGATCCTATCAGGCTGTTCAAGTAAAACGGAAGCGGCTGACACAAAAGGGAAGGTAGTGGTTAACTTTTGGACCTTTTGGGGCTCAGAAACAAGAAGACCGGTCATTGAAAAAATCGTCAATGATTTTAATCAATCGCAAGATCGAATTATTGTGAAACATACATTCATACCTTGGGGAGATATTTGGACTAAAAATCTTGCCGCAGTCGCAGCAGGAAATCCTGCAGATGTTGTCATTAATGATATTAATAGTGTGGCCCAGCGCGCAGAAAACAATCAAGCAGAAGATTTATCAAAGTACATAAAAGCAGATACCTTCAAAAAGCAATTCTACCCGAATTTATGGGATACCGTTTTATATAAAGGGAAGCCGTACGCCGTTCCGTTTACCACGGATACTAGATTGCTTTTCTATAATAAGGATGCTTTCAAAGAGGCTGGATTAGACCCTAATAAACCGCCTCAAACTTGGAAAGAGCTAGAGGAATATGCCCAGAAGCTGGATATAAAGCAAGACGGCCAATTTACAAGAATCGGATTTTATCCTTTGTTTGGCGGCTTTGGTGCACCAAGTTGGCTGAAAAATGCTGATAACGGAAATGGCTACATTGAAAATGGACAGTTAAAAATTAATACCCCTAATAAAGTAAAAGCACTACAAATGCTGGCAGATTGGCAAAAACATTACGGGGATAAGACGATTCAAAATTATCAGTCTGAATTTAGTAATGGTCAAGCAAATCCGTTCATTGCTGGAAAGGTCGCTATGTACACAGATGTAGCTACTTTCTACACCCAATTACGTGACTCAGGTTCAAAGATGAACTTTGGTGTAGCACCCATCCCTTCTTTTGATGAGAAAAGTAAGCATTGGAGTGATGGCGGCGGGTTTGTCGCTGAGGTTCCCAAAGGTGCCAAACATCCGAAAGAAGCAGTGGAATTTATTAAATATTTGACGGGTGCAAAAGCACAAAAATATTGGGCTGAAAAGAATTATGATAATGTCGCAAATGTCAAGGGTGCAGAAGGTGCTCTGAAGGATTTAACGGGTGACTCCAAAACCGTCTATCAAGAAGCGGTTAACGCGTTAAAATACACGACGATGTCTCCAGTTCCCATTCATTATCCTGATTATCAAAACCGGATTAATCCGTTAGTAGAAGCTGCGATTCTAGGTGGAAATACACCTTCAAAAGCCTTGGAAAAGGCCGAAAAAGAAGTAGAAAAAATGAAAAAATAGTAGGTGAGTAGAGAAGCCATCGTGCTTCTCTTCCTTTTATAAGAAAGGGGTGCTAAAGCAACAATGAAGCAAATTGATACAACACTATCAAATATTGAATTTACCCAGAAGGCTTCCAAAGCCGCGATTCTCCCCACTGCTTCCCGAGTAATGTGGAAAAGAAACATTACGGGATATGTATTTATTTTTCCCTGGCTTGTTGGGTTTGTCGGTTTAACAGCAGGGCCCTTGTTATTCGCTCTATTTGCCAGCTTTACAGATTACAATATTACCTCAAAGATGAATTTTATCGGTTTGGATAATTACAAGAAGATGTTCACCCTTGATGATATGTTTTGGACTTCCCTGTGGAATACGTTCTATTATGTTATTTTTTCTGTTCCTTTAACTACAGCAGGGGCGATTTTTGCTGCGGTTTTAATGAATCAAAAAATAAAAGGAATAAAAGTTTTTCGTACCATTTTTTATCTTCCTGCTATCTTGTCGGGTGTAGCCGTATATTTTTTATGGATGCAACTATTAAGCCCGTCTACGGGACTAGTTAACCAATTCTTACATATGTTTGGAATCGAAGGTCCTAACTGGCTATTCGATCCAACGTGGACAAAACCGGCACTAATTTTGATGAAAATGTGGAGTGTCGGTGGCGGGATGTTATTATATCTTGGCAGAATGCAGGGTATTTCACCCTCCTTGTATGAATCAGCTGAATTAGATGGGGCCAACAGTTTTCAAAAGTTCTTCCATATCACCCTTCCATTGATTACGCCCATTATTTTCTTTGATGTGATTACCAGTACAATTGGATCCTTTCAAATTTTCCAGGAAGCTTATGTGATGACTCAAAATGGTACAGGCGGTCCGGCCAATTCTATGCTTTTCTATAATCTTCACATGTGGAACAATGCGTTTAAGTCATTTGATATGGGATATGCATCTGCTATGGCTTGGTTCCTATTTATAATCATTATGGCGTTAACCGTAATTAATTTAAAAGTAGGAAAGAAGTGGGTTTACTATGAGGGAGGGGATGGAAAATGAGGGCTTCAAGAGAATTAAAATTTCATCATAAGAAGGAATGGAAGATTAAGAATTTGGTTGTATTCCTCATTCTACTAGTAGGCAGCTTGGTGTTATTGACACCACTTTTGTGGATGATTTCCACTTCCTTAAAATCAACGCAGGAGATTTTGCAGTTTCCACCCTCTCTATTTCCGAATCATTTCCGTTTTTCCAATTATATTGATGCATGGAAAACGGGGGATTTTACAAGATGGAGTATGAACACCCTACTAATTGCTGTTACCAGCACAGTAGGGAATGTTTTGATCAACTCTTTTGTTGCTTACGGGTTTGCAAAAGTTCGTTTTAAAGGAAGGGATGCGCTTTTTGTTCTTGTTCTTTCGACCATGATCATTCCTGGTTTCGTAACCTTGATACCTCAATACATACTTTTTTCAAAATTAGGATGGGTCAATACGTATCTACCGTTAATTGTACCGGCTTTTTTAGGAAGTGCTTTTAATATTTTTCTGATACGGCAATTTATGATGACCGTACCGAATGAAATCATTGAAGCAGCATTTATGGACGGTGCAAGCCATTTTCGTATTTGGTGGTCGATTGTTATGCCGCTTGTGAAACCTGCGTTACTCACAGTTGCGATTTTTTCCTTTACAGGAGCATGGAATGACCTGTTAACACCGTTGTTGTATCTTAGCGATGAAAAGCTTTATACATTGCAGCTGGGCCTTCAAACTTTTAAAGGTAGTGTGCAAACCCAATGGAATTATTTGATGGCCATGTCAGTTATGGTTCTGATTCCTATTATTCTTATATTCTTTTTGTTCCAGAACTACTTTATTAAAGGATCCAATCTATCTGCAGGGATGAAGGAGTAAATCTTGGTAAATGCCCTTCTTTGAAAACAATAAAATAAACACTAAAACCGCCAAAAAATAGATTTTGGTGGTTTTATTATTTGTAAAAGAGGATTAAAAAAATGATAAACTTATGTCATAATAGATATTTACTATATTTTTAAATAGAGTAAGAAAGGTAATTTGGGAGGAAGAAAAATTGACTGTTACTACAGCAAAAGAAATGCTAGTTAAAATAGATAATTTAGATGAAAAAGGTTCAGGACAAGCGGTTCAGTGGCTTGAGAATGAATTGGGAAATCAACGGAAGTTAAAGCTGACCATCCCTCAAACTCTTCCTGGAGAAAAGGTCCGTGTCATCGTTGACCAGCCGGATCGAAGACGAAGAAAAGCTATGCCGGAAGAAATTCTAGAGGCGAATCCAGAAAGAACAGCAGCGCCGTGTCCACATTTTGAAAGATGTGGTGGGTGTGTATGGCAGCATTGGGATTATAGTGGCCAGCTAAAGCAAAAGACACTTCATGTAAAGCAGGCAATTGAAGCTCAAGGCTTTAATCCGGACCTCGTCCAAGACACGATTGGTATGGACGAACCTTGGCATTATCGAAATAAAATGGAATTTACGTTTGCTCCTGATGGGTCACTTGGGCTGCATGAACAAGGGAACTTCCGAAAAATCATTTCACTCGAATCATGTTTGATTGCGGGTAAGGAAATGGTTGAAGCTGCGATGGAAGTAGCAGCATGGGTAAGGGACCACCAATTAACAGGATATAACAAAGACTTACATGATGGCTTATTGCGACATTTAATGGTGAGACAGTCTTTTGCTACAGGTGAAATCATGCTGGCGCTATTTGCAACGGAAGGACCTGTCGAGCATTTAGAGGATGCCTCTGCCGATTTAACAAAGAGAATCGGACAAAAGTTCCCTCAGGTTAAAAGCTTCTTATGGCTTGAAAATACAGACTGGGCCGACCGCACGCAATCAGAAAAAAGTCATGTATTAGCTGGACGTGATTTTATATACGATGAAATGGATGGCTATCGTTTCCGTCTATGGTTTGATACGTTCTTCCAAACGAATCCAACACAAGCTCAAAAATTGGTGGATTTGGCAATTGAGATGGGTGAACCAAAGAAAACGGAAAAGATGATTGATTTATTCTGTGGGGTAGGTACCTTCTCTCTTCCTTTCGCCAGCAGAGTAGAAAAACTGGCAGGAATTGAAATTGTAGAGAGTTCGATTGAATCGGCAAAACGAAATGCTCTCGATAATGGCCTTACGAACACATACTTCTTAGCCAAAGATGCGAGAAATGGGATAGATGAAGTACTGGAGAGCTTTGGTCATCCGGAGTTATTAGTGATAGACCCTCCTCGCTCGGGTGCAGGTGGTAAAGTAATGAGGAAAATTGGCCGTTCCAAACCAGAAAGAATCGTTTATATATCTTGTAATCCGGATACGTTTGCTACAGATATTAAAGAGCTGGAGCCATTCGGATATGAATTAAAGATTGTACAGCCAGTGGATCTATTCCCGCATACGGTACATGTTGAGTGCTGTTCACTTTTAGTTTTAAGGAAATAATGATGAAGTTGTGTAAAAAAAAGTCTCTCTGCTTGTATAGTGGAGAGACTTTTTTATACGGAATATTAAAGGCTAAGAGGGATTTATGGACCAACTAAATATAAGGCAAAAAAATATGCAGACTGAATATAGGAATCAACCATAAGTTTTATTTTAGCAACAGTTTAAGATACTTCAACACGAAATAGGCTCTTAGATTAGTAACAGAGACCTAAAAGAAAACATAATTTGTTGAAGAGAGTACACAACTAACTAATTATTTCGTTTCACATAACTGCTATTGATCATTTTACTCTCTATTCAAGGTTAATTTAGATCATTAATTACAATGGGGAGGAAAGAATACAAAATGTTTCAAAATGAGCTACAAGGGTTGGGAATCGACCCTTACCAAGTTGGTCAGTTAGTTCCTATGGATTTTCAGAGCCAGGACCTGCAATCGATGGCTAGACGTTGCGGTGGCTGCGGACATTGCGGTGGCTGTGGAGGATTTCGTTGCGGCGGTTGTGGAGGATTTCGTTGTGGAGGCTGTGGAGGCTTCCGTTGTGGTGGTTTTGGCTGTTTTGGCTGCTTCGGTTTCAGCTGTTTCGGCATTGGAATCGGTTTTAGCTGTTTCGGTTTCATTTAATTGCTTTGGCAGTTTGTGCTGTTGTGCACCGATAACATTTCCTAAAGATAAAAATTTATTCTGTAAATCAAAAGTGCCCTTGCGTAATTTGCCCGCAGGGGCACTTCTTAAATTTATGGCGGTGTTAAAGCCATTGTTGATTCTAGCTCAAGCGCATGTGCTAGGAGCTTCCGCTTTTCTTATCATATTGGACAAAAAATCGTACATAAACTGATAGTGCATAATTAGTACGATTATGAATAAGGAGGGGCTGAATGACAAAACTGGACTCGTCCTCACGTCTCAAGGTCAAAAGGGATACTTTCTTTCTACCAGATCCACATGGCGGTGTGTATTTAAGAAACAACTTAAGCTCATTCCGAATGGAAGGTAATACAATCTATCAGTGGATTGAAAAATTGCTTCCAATGTTCAATGGGGAGCATACAATGGGAGAATTAACAATGGGATTAACTACCCCTTATCGGGACAGGGTATACGAAATAGGAGAAACGTTGCACAACAACGGTTTTGTACGCGATCTAAGGAAAGATAAACCCCATCAATTGAATCGAAACCTTCTTGAAAAGTATGCATCACAAATCGAATTTATTGATAATATTATGGGGTCTGGTGCTTACCATTTTCAAGAATACCGTCAGGCGAAAGTTCTGGTTGTTGGCTCTGGCCACTTTCTGGGTTCATTGGTTTCATCGTTAATCGAATCAGGTTTGCCCAAATTAAATGTCTTGGTCACAGATTCTGTTCCTACCAATTGGCAGAGGCAAAATGAACTGGTGCAAAATGCCCGTAAGACCGATTCTGAAGTCGAGATAAAGAATGTACCCTTTCATAAAGAAGCAGGAAGCAGTTTCTGGAGAGAAGCAGTTCAGCCCTATGATTGGATTCTATACGTCTCGCAGGATGGCAATATAAATGAGTTAAGGGATCTTAATCTGGTTTGCAAAGAAGAAAAGAAGGCATTTATGCCAGCCATCTATTTAGACCAGGTGGGGCTTTCTGGTCCATTCGATCAACCGGATACAGATGGATGCTGGGAGTCCGCATGGCGCAGAATCCATCAATCTGCACTAAAAAAAGATCGGCCGCCTCAATCCTTCTCTTCAACAGCGGGATCGATTCTGGCAAATGTTTCAGTATTCGAATTTTTCAAAAGGGCTACCGGGATTGCAGATTCCAATGAGAGTCATCAAATTTACAGGCTTGATCTTGAAACCCTCGAAGGAGACTGGCTTTACTTCATCCCACATCCATTGGGTACGTCTAAATGTGATACTCCAAGACTGGTGGAAGATTTTGATTTACGCCTCAAAGAGGAAACGGACAGAAATGAACCAACGAGTAACCTCTTAGAGTATTTCAGTCGATTAACGTCAGAAGAAATAGGAATTTTCCATACCTGGGAGGAACGAAATTTACCCCAACTTCCAATTGCACAGTGCTACGTTCAAGCAGTTGACCCTTTTTCAGAGGGACCGGCAGAGCTGCTTCCTGAAGTTGTCTGTGCAGGACTAACACATGAGGAAGCAAAAAAAGAGGCAGGGCTAACAGGCATTGAAATGTATGTTTCACAAATGATAAATTTGTCCGTTTTAGGAAACAATCATCAGAAAAATAAGGTAGGTGCGAAAATACCTGAGGGATTTATTGGCATCGGTTCTGGAGAAACAATTGCAGAGGCTGTTTGTAGAGGACTTCAAGTCTATTTAGGTGAAGAATTGAAAAAGAGAAAGGTCAATCAGCAGAGTAGGATTTATCGAATGAAGGTGGGAGCCATAGAGGATAAGAGATGCAGATTTTATTTTAATGCCTTGACTACCTTAAATGGTGCTCCAATAATTGGTATAAAAGAGGATGTACTAGGCTTCCCTGTGGTAGGGGTAAGGTCGAAGGGCCGTTGGTACACTAGCGTAGGTCTAAATACCACATTGTCATTACGTAATGCATTGGAACAAGCGCTTTTGGATGCTCAAAACCAAGTAAATTCCACAGTAAAGCAAGAGATGGAGTCTATTGTTTTTCTGGAAAAAAACGAAAGCAAACTGGATATCCCATCTTGTGATGAAATTAGGTCTCGGGAGCTATTACAATCGTCTATTCAGGTATTGAACCGGAACCGCAATCGGCTAGTAATCTATGACCTTACCTTTGAGCCATTTTTAAAACAAGAGCTGGCAGGGGTGTTTGGTGTTCAGGTAAAAGAGGGGGGATCCTAATGGCTGCTCATATACTTATAGATGGTGAGGGGGTATTAGCGGATTATGTCTATGATCAATTGTCCCCAAACTATCTAGTTTGGCGCCAAAGCATTCTTGAAGAGGTTCCCGAAAATACAGAATTAGTTCTTGTGCTGCATGATACCTGGAAACCATCCGTTCATCAAAAAGCGGAAGAGAGGCTAAGGGCTTTAGCTATTCCATGGTTTCGAGGTTTCGTTTCGTTTGGTGAGGGAATCATTGGTCCATTTGTACGCCCTGGTGTACCGGGATGTTCTCACTGTGCTGACTTACGACTTATGTTAGCTGGACCTGACCGCCAAGAAATGTGGGGGCTTCGGGTGAAAGTGGCAACAGGAGAAGATTTACTGCGTGATCCATGGGCATCACGAACCGGATTATCGCAAATGGCGATCTTAATTAGCAACGAAGTGAAAAAGATTCTTCAAGGAGAACAAAGCAGCTTAGAAGAACGGGTGTTTATTACAAATCTGAAATCGTTAACGATCTCGAACCACTTTTTCTTGCCAAATTCGTTATGCCCTATGTGCAGTCCAATACCTAAAGACACATCTGAATTGGCGCACATTAAGTTAGAGCCAAGTCCTAAATTGAACCCCACTGGTTACCGATGTCGTTCGATGGATGAATTAAAAAACGTGCTAGTCAAAGATTATCTGGATTTTCGCACTGGAATCATGAATGGGAAAATGCAAGATATTAACCTGCCGTTCGCCGATGTTTTAGTGAACATGCCGTTGTTTGATGGGGACGAGGGAGTAGCAGGTAGGACTAATTCTTATGAAATGAGTGAGCTAACTGCCATTTTAGAGGGTTTGGAGAGATATTGCGGAATCGAACCTCGCGGCAAAAGGAAGGTAGTTCGTGATAGTTATTACAATTTAGCGGAAAAAGCACTAAATCCTGCAAAGGTAGGTTTGCATGAGAAGGAACAGTATGCACGGCCCCATTTTCCATTTAAACCATTTCACCCTGATAAACCAATGAATTGGGTTTGGGGATATTCATTTTTACAAGAACGCCCTATTCTGGTTCCGGAGTTACTGGCCTATTACAGTTTGGGATATGGAGAAGGTTTTGTTTATGAGACCTCAAACGGTTGTGCATTAGGAGGAAGTTTAGAGGAGGCCATTTTCCATGGCATTATGGAAGTAGTCGAGCGAGACTCATTCTTATTAACCTGGTATGCACAACTCCCCCTTCCCCGACTTGACCTTAGTTCTGCGAACGACAAAGAATTGCAGCTGATGGTGAGCCGAATTCGTGAAGTGGCTGGTTATGACCTGCATTTTTACAATTCGACGATGGAACATGAGATTCCAAGCGTTTGGGCAGTGGCCAAAAACAGAAGATCCAAGGGAGCAAACCTCATTTGTGCAGCCGCAGCGAATCCTGATCCAGTAAATGCAGTAAAAAGTGCGATTTACGAGCTTGCAGGAATGATGTTTAGGCATGATGAAATCTTGGAGAAAAATCGACCGAAATATGAAGCGATGTTACAGGATCCCTTTGCAGTACGTACTATGGAGGACCATGGCATGCTTTACGGACTAAGAGAAGCAGAGGAGAACTTGAGCTTTCTATTAGATGAAAATCGCCCTTTACGTACATTTGCAGAGGAATTTAAATGCCCACCTGTGACTGCTAATTTGAAGGATGATGTTGAGGATATTCTAAATAGGTTCCGAATGCTAGACTTAGAAGTCATTGTGGTTGACCAAACAACACCAATAACCAAACGAAACGGTTTATTTTGTGTAAAGGTATTGATTCCTGGCATGCTGCCAATGACATTTGGGCATCACCTTACACGTATACAAGGTCTTGAACGGGTACTCAACGTACCTGTGAAACTCGGGTTTAAAAAGCACCCGTTAACATATGAACAGTTGAATCCATATCCCCATCCTTTTCCATAACTGCAAGAGTAGGAGGGTTTCAGGTTGGAACTAGATACATTCCTATACAATCTGCATTTTGACACTGATAAACTTCTTCCGCCGGATTGGCAACCGGATTGGGAAGACGCACCACTTCCCTATAAACTGTACCGTGGCTTACCAGAGATTCCACTTACCGCAGATGTACCGTTAACTCTCAAAGGAAGAGAAGCTAATTCAATACCCAGCTTGGAGGAGATTGGTCATTACTTATGGTATGTATATGGTCTTACTCGATACTCTCAAGCTGCTTTCATTGAAGGCAACGAGGAAAAAGCTGCTGTAAGCTATGCCCAGTTGTTTCGTAGATTTGTTCCCTCTGGCGGAGCGTTGTATCCCAATGAATTATATGTGTACTTAAAATTGGAGGGTGTACCAGAGGGAGTATACCACTACGATGTTGCACACCATCGCCTTTTATTGCTGCGTGAAGGCAACTATGATTCCTACCTATCCAGAAGTCTTGGAAATCGTTATAATCTTTCAGATTGTTTTTGCACTGTTTTTGTATCGACGGTTTTTGGAAAAAATTTTTATAAATACAATAACTTCTCTTACAGGTTACAAGGGTTAGATACAGGCGTGCTAATTGGGCAATCGTTAGAAGTGGCGGGTAGAATGGGGTTCTCAACACGGGTATGTTACCAATTTCTAGATCGTTCTATCAATCATTTGCTTGGGCTATCTGAACAAGATGAAAATGTATATGCTGTGATCCCATTATCTATTTATAATGTCGACCAATTTAATATAGAAAATAATATTTCTATTTCTGCAACGGAATTGTCTCGGGAAGTTCCATTGCTCAAGCATGTAACATATAACCGTTCAAAGAGAGTCATTGATTACCCAGAGCTGAAAGAGATCAATAAAGCCTCGATGTTCGAATCAACACATTCATTTGTGAACATAAAACAAGATGATTCTATTAACTATGCATTAGGTACAGAGTTAACCATACTGCCATTTCCGGAGGCCATTTCATACGATCTGGCATCCGTTTGCAGAGAGCGGCACTCTCCAGATATTGATTTTATGATAGGGAAAATCAGTCAAACAAAAGTATCCACGTTGTTACATGAGACTTTTTCATTTTCATATCAAAAAGACCTTTACAATAAACAGGGGAAGCTTGAGACTGGTTTAAATTTGTATGGCACTTTTTATAACGTGGAAGGTGTTCAGGATGGTGCTTATGTCTATGACAAGAATGCTCATGCACTTGGGAGAATAGCTAAGGGTGATTTACGGGAGTATATGCAAAATTGTTTAACAGTGCCTAATGTAAACCTGTTTCAGGTTCCGCTCTGTCTGCATGTTGTTGGAGACAAGGATCACCTCAAAAAGGAACTGGGCTATAGAGGATACAGAATTCAACAGATGGAAGCTGGTATACTCGTGCAAAGGCTGCTCTTGACAGCGTGTGCGCTAGAGATGGGAGGACACCCACTATTAGGATTCGACTCGAACCAAAGTGATGACCTTTACGGAGTCAATTCGAAAGAAAAAACATGCCTCATACAAATCCCTGTAGGTCCATACCGTCCCCGCGTCTGGTTAAAAGGAAGTTTGCATAGCTAGGATAGTCAGGAGAAAAAGCGAAGTAGGGCGTTAAACTAGTTGGCCCTCCTATTAAAAGAAGGCAACTGACAGTTTGGTCGTTGCCTTCTTTGTGTATATTAGATCATTATGAACTTGCTGTTGGTGTAGAAAATTCCGCAGCACTCTTCAAATCTTTATCAGAGATTTTTATATCTGCCTTTTTAAACTCGTCTTTTAATACTTTGAGAATCATATCCTGCGTTACCTTCGAGTCTTTCAATTGATCCGTGAGAGTATCTTTCATCTTATCAAATGGTTGTTTTTCTTTTATTCCTGTCACTTGAATGATGTGATAGCCAAATTGCGTTTTGACTGGAGCGCTGATTTCGTTTTGTTTTAAGGCAAAAGCTGCTTTTTCGAAATCTGGATCCATTATACCAGAGCCAAACCATCCGAGATCTCCACCTTTTTTAGCACTCTCGGTATCTGTGGAAGATTGTTTCGCTAAAGCCTCAAACTTTTCACCTTTTTTAAGTTTGGCTTCAATCTCATTTGCTGTTTTTTCATCGGCAACTAAAATATGACGAGCTTGAATATCTGGCTTATAGGCGGCGTAGGCATCTTGCAAATCTTTATCTGTCACCTTGACCGTTTTATGCACCGCTTTTTTCTCTAACAGATTTAGTTTTACACTTTTTCGGAAGTCATCCTCGCTTTTATAACCATATTGCTGTAGGGTGGTGAGAAATTGATCACCTAGTTGCTTCTTTGATTTTTGTACTTCTGTATCGATTTCTGATTTTGAAACACTATATTCCTTTGAAAGGACTTTTTCCACAAGAAGTTGTTGAAGTGTTTGGGCTCCATACTTGGTTTTCATAGCCTGATAAAGTTCATCCTGTGTGATGTTTCCTGCATCGGACTTTACTAATGAACTACCACTACTACTACATGCAGACAATCCTAATGCACTTATAATAAGTCCTGAAAGAATCAATTTTTTCATTTTTACACTCCTAAAAATAATATTCTACCGAAGGTAAAAACTATAATACATAATGATTATGAATAAACAATGAACAAGCTATGAATAAACACTAAACAAAACAAATTCCAATTTTTCTCAATAACATCTAAGAGGATTAAACTTTTACATAGGAAAAATCATTAAAATATAATGGAGGCATAAAAATGGAGGAATTTAATAAAGAAATCGTTCCTATATCTCAGGGATTTTTTGAAAAGCCCACTCTTGAACTGGCAAAGGCTTTGCTAGGGTGCCTTCTTGTAAAAGAAACGAATGAAGGAATGGCGGCAGGATATATTGTTGAAACAGAGGCTTACATCGGTCCAAGTGACAGGGCAGCACACAGCTATCAAAACAGGAGGACAGCAAGAACAGAGGTCATGTTTCAACGTTCCGGCCTTGCCTACATTTATATGATGCATACACACTGCCTATTCAATGTGACCAGCGGTGGTGAGGGAAAACCTGAAGCCGTTTTGATTCGCGCCGTGGAACCTTGGTACGGCGTTGGGCTAATGAAAAGTAGAAGAGGAATGGAAGAACTGACGAGTTTAACCAATGGACCTGGCAAACTGACGAAATCATTGGGGATTACGAAAGAGGACTATGGCCGTCCACTTACAGCTCTTCCCTTATATATTGCCAAGGGTTTTTGTCCCGAAAGCATATCAGTCGGAAAAAGGATTGGAATTGACAACGCGGGTGAAGCGCGTGACTTTCCATGGCGCTTTTGGGTTACTAATAATAAATATGTTTCAAGGCATCAAAAGTCAGAATATGTACTTCTAAAACAACAAGATAGCGATTAATTAGACAAGCTAATTGCACATAAATACCTAATACATGCCCAAAATAAAAAGATGAAGGAGAACGAGGGTACCCTTAAGATAAATGAAGCTGCACAACTTTGGAGGGAATAGTATGAGTCGATTGGATAGACTCAGAATGGGGAAAGTGGAAACCAGCCATTTTCAACAGTTTAATGAGTTATTGCGATATGTATTCCAAGTTACGAAAAAAGACCTACAAATGGTTGGATGGGAGGAACGAGAAATCGCATTAGCTAAACTTCCAGTTTTGGAAAAGGCTGACGTATTGGGGTGGTTTGATGGTGAAAAGCTGATTTCGCAACTAGCAGTATATCCATTTCAAGTGAATATTTTTGGGAGAACATTTGAGATGGGAGGGCTGACAGGTGTTGGTACCTATCCCGAATATGCCAATTTGGGACTCATGAATAATTTGATGAGGCAGGCACTTGCAGATATGCAGCAAAGAAAGCAATCCATTTCTTATTTATTTCCTTATTCGATTCCTTTTTATCGGAGAAAAGGATGGGAGATTATTTCAGATAAGATGACCTTTGAAATCAGAGACAATCAATTGCCAAAGGTGAAAAAGGTTACTGGTTATGTGGAGAGATTAAATACAGAGCATCCAGACATTCGTACGGTTTACAGGAATTTTTCTAGTATGCGTCATGCCGCTATGATTCGAAATGAATTGGCTTGGGATGAATACTGGAGATGGGATTTGGATGATCTAACGGCAGCTGTTTATTATGATCGCTCGCACCAACCACAGGGTTACCTACTATATTGGATTTCGAAAGATGTGCTACATGTAAAAGAAATGGTATATATTCATCAAGAGGCGAGAAACGGGCTCTGGAATTTTATAAGTGCTCATTTTTCAATGGTGTCAAAAGTTGAAGGAAACACCTTTACGAATGACCCATTAGCCTTTTGGCTGGAGGATGGGGATATCAAAGAAACAATTACTCCTTATTACATGGCGCGTATTGTGGATGTTAAACAATTTATTTCTCAATATCCTTTTAGGGCAGTGAGTACAGACCTCCGATTGACGTTTATGCTTAATGATCCAATTTTGGAATGGAATCAGGGGATATTTACACTTCATGTAACTGACAAAGGTCAAGGAAAGCTAACCGAAAGTGAAGGTTCACCTGATTTTTCATTGGACATTCGGACACTTACAACCATGTTGCTTGGTTACAAGAGGCCGTCTTATTTGGCTGTTATTGGTCGGCTTGCAGGTAATCAACAAACAGTTGAAATATTAGAAAATTTAATTGAAAGACAAATACCTTATTTTTCGGATTATTTTTAGAAAAACGCATTATTTGGAAGGATATGGATATAAAACTAAGAATGGCAGTGATATCTTCCTGTGAGCGGATGACATTCCCTATTACAGCAAATTACAACGTTTTTTCGACTTTGTGTTCCCTAGAATTCGGTGATAAGATAAAAACTACGTTAAAGAACAATTCGCCAAGTAAAAAGAACTGAAAGGAATGATTGGGTATTAATCATTTACAATTAAGTTATACGAGCGAAATGGAAAAAGCGATGCGTAGTGCTCATGGTGTAGGATATGAAGAATACAGAAGACATCATTCAGTGAGAATGAAAGTCGAAAAACGCCGTAAAAAGGATTATTTACAGTGTTGTAGAATGGTTGCAGAATTAGATAGACTTATTCATTTTAATAATCGATTAAAGATATAATTTAGGGTAAAAGATCATTTCAAAAAAAATGCACCTCTCAATCAAAGAGGGTGTATTTTTTTGTATTTTAATCTTAAATGGGGATTTTTTTAAAAAGTATTATAAACATTTGCACAATCCTCTGCTTTAGGTTGATAGAAACAGTGATTTTTGAGCTTCCCTACAAAAGGTTGATTATACCAAGTTGAAGGGCAATCACCTGGTGGCTTAAAATACCACAAACTAAATTTCGCTGGCCAAAACCTCTCTCCGTCAACTGCACGACGAGCTAAACGTTTTTCTCGTTCTCTAGCTCTTTGATAAAAATAGCCATGTTGAACAGCTTCGAAGGCATGAGGCTGATAAATCATTTGTGGAATCGTTCGAAGTCCTTTAAAGTCTGAACAATTTGCTCGTATTCGATTAATCCCAACATTCCCAACAAGCTGCATACCCCTTTCTCCTTCTCCTTCAGCTTCTGCTCGAAGTAACCTCGCTAAAAGATCTATATCCGAACTTCTCGCTTTTACAACCGGCATTGCGTTTCACCCCATTTTTTAAATGCCCACTCTACTGTGGCTTGCATAGCATCCTTTTAGACACACTATGAATAGGTAGAATTTTCGTGCATGTCTCAAAATAATAGAATAATAAAATATAGAGTGGATGAAAAGCCTGAATTATTTGATATAAATTAAAAATTATTTTGGGGGATGATACAAATATGGACAATTCAGTTATTTCCTCACAGAAATAATTATGAAAACATAAGATGGTACAGTAACGGAAAGAGAAAGGAAAAGGGGGAAATGAAGTGCCATCGGTTATTAATTTAGGAATTATGAATATAAATTCCCCTCAAACAAGTTCTGCAGTTTTTGTCGGTGAATCTGTAGTTACTGGAATGGATGCAAACAGAAAGTATAATTTAGGGTTTGGGGGTATTTATGGTTATCTTAATGTAATATCAGGGAATATATCAAATAATGCAGATAGCTTTGAGTTTATGGATGGGGTTATCTTTGACCAAGATTACAAACCAAGTGTTGGTGGAAACTTTTAGGGAGAAGATTTGTGTCATATCTGAATCTTGTTTGAAAATAAAACAACAAACCCTTTTCAAACTTGGGTTTGTTGTTTACTTTTGCCCATTGCATTATATTTTTCTTCTTGTCTTTTTTTCTTCTCCATTTTATTTCTTTTTTTTAAGTCATGTTCGTAATTTGTTAACCAAGAACGAGTATGGTCAAAGTTGTTTCGATCACCATGAATATTGCCTAAGCCTTGGTTATGTTTTTTGCTGTTTTTAAAGTCCTCAATAAAGTTGTTCCCAATACTAAAGCAAGAAGCTCCTTCGATACTACCGATTCTTATCGTACCGATGTGAAAGGTGGGCGATAAAATTGGACTAGACATTAATTATTCACCATCCCGTTTAACTTTGTTCTTTACCCAGTGATTATTACTTAGTTTATTTTCATTTCCAGACAAGGATCCAACACCCTCGTTTATAATCCTTATGTTTCGGAAATTTTTATGTGTGTTTTTTTTACCAATGAAAATACCGGAAGAGGTTTTAATGTTTGCTACTGATATATCCCCGAATGTAATTTCGATCATTTGCAATTTCTCCTTTCCTTTCAAAATTAGTGTATTCAAGAAGTGGGCGATTGACACGAATATTCATAGGTCGCTAGGGGAATGTCACCATACTATTTTTCCAAACATAAGGTACATTGATTGATGAGAATTTCGGTTTAAATAAATATATAAAATGTGGTGGATAGAAAATGTTAAAATCTTCACAATTTAATTTTATAGGGGATATTAAGGTTCAGACCATGCAAAGACAGTCTGGTATCTTTATAGGGGAAAGTAATAATGCAATCGGTTGGAGTGCACACGGAAAAGATAATAGTGTGATTGGAAGTATAAGCGGTCAATCTAATCTTCTTTTTAACAATATTTCTATTTTAAGTGATCCTGATTTTATTGATACACCTATTGATGATCGTGATATTAATATTTCTTTTGAGAATGGTTGTGATGAAAATCATACTTCTAACCTCTCACTCAATAATTTACAGGTCAATGCGATGTCAGATAGTACAGTATTTGTAGGGGAAGGTCATGTAACTGGGATGGACGCCAATGAAAAGGTAAATTATTCTCAAGGCCACATTTACGGAAACAAAAATAGGTTATTAAATAATCTAAATATTAATAATGACCAAGATCAGATTGATGCAATTATTGAGGATCAAGACATTAAAATTGCTCATATTGAAAAGAAATAACCATTCTATTTAGAATTTATTTCGAAAACGATACCCCTTTGAAGTTTTTTCCATCCTTTCTTGATTAGGTGGGATCGTTTCAGACATAGCTTCGCTTTTAGCCTTCTTCTTATTTATATTTAGGTCAATTCCTGTGGCACAATCCTTTTTACTCGTAATATTATTTCCAATAATTAATTTTCCACTTAACTCGTCAATATCAATATTGTCTAATCGGAAGACAATGTTTTCTAGATAATCAATTTGTACATGTTCAAAGTGAAAATTTTTCCCTCCATTGTTATCCTTTTGTTGTTTTTCCAGAAGCTCAATAATTTGATCTAATTTTGAAACTATAAGAGAGTTTATATTATTTTCTTTCTGTTTTTTTCTAAAAGAAAAATATTTAAACATAAACTCCCCCCTTGGTGGATGATGATTTGTTCCTTTAATAACTTTATGCAGAAAAACAGGACTTATTAATAAAAGGATAAGGAAGGTATTTTTACTAGCTGACAGATTTATTTTTATTATTTAGATAGTAAAGAGGAAGGAAATTACAGGAGTTTTGTCGAATATTGGAAATCAAAATAATAATTTTAGAGGGATGAAATGAGCAAAGAAATTGAATATATTGGTAAGAAGATTAAAAAATTATCTAGTGGGATATTCAAGATTCCGAACTCTTCGATTGATGAGAAGTATGGATATAGTATTCTACAAAAACAACTGGTCTCGAACCAAACTTCAGAAGTAACCTTATTTATATATGTAGGAGAGTTATTTATTAACAGTAGTGATAGGAATAAAAATACCCTTATTACGTTTGTAGAAGATTTCGGGCGGAAATTAATCCATTCCCGGGTTTCCCTTGAAAAATCTATCAATTTTGTTTATCTAACCCGTTGCTCAATTATGGACTTGCTAGAACAGGAATTTCGAGAAAAAGGCATATCTATAGATACTTTTTTTGAATCAATTAAAATACTTGAATATTTGTACCAGATTATTTCTAAGACTCTCCTAAATTGCTACAATGAGGAGTTATCATATACCAAATTTGCATTAGATGAGTCCAATCAAGATTTGATAATTACTCTAAGAGAGCTCGCAGATCTGCAGAAAGCACTAAATGAAGCTACCATTTTTTCAATTACCGATCGAGACGATCGAATTTCTTATGTTAATGACAAGTTTTGCGATTTATATAAGTATACAAGGGAAGAACTAATAGGAAAAAAACATGATATTTTCTTTTCTGATTTTCATCCCCCTGCTTTTTTTAATCATATATGGGAGACAATTCAATGTGGAGAGGTTTGGAAAGGGGAAATTCTTAATAAATCGAAGGATGGAACCAAGTACTGGTTGGATACAACAATTGTTCCATTTGTTGATGTAAAGGGAGAAAGGTATCAACATATTTGTATACAGTATGACATTACTGAAAAGAAATCAACGGAAGAAACACTAAGTAAAACCGAGAAGTTATCTATGATTGGTGAATTGGCTGCAGGCATTGCACATGAGATAAGAAATCCATTAACAACCATTCGTGGATTTGTACAACTCCTTACTGAAATTGAAAAAGGACCATACTTTGTCGATACGATTTTAGATGAAATAGAAAGAATAAGTTTTATTGTAAATGAATTTATGATTTTTGCTAAACCTCATTCAGTATATTTCAGTGAATTCGATTTAAAAAATATTTTAAGCAGTGTGATTACCTTTCTTGAGCCCGAAGCATTACTGAAAAATGTACTAATAAAATATGTAGTTCCTTCAGAGGATATCGTTTTTACTGGGGAAAAAAATCAGTTAAAACAGGTTTTCATAAATTTAATCAAAAATTCCATTGAGGCGATGCCCACTGGTGGTAAAATCTATGTTTCCATTGAATCCACTGCTCATAATATTGTAATAAAAATCAAGGATGAAGGGGTGGGAATGGGGGAGGAACAGGTTAAGAGATTGGGAGAACCTTTTTTCACTACAAAACTATATGGAAATGGATTAGGCCTAATGGTCAGCTATAAAATTATTCAGAACCATAAGGGAACGATTAATGTTAAAAGTAAACTACAGCAAGGAACCACTTTTATCATTACATTTAATAAAACACCAAAAAAAGAAGCCTTAAACATTTGATGCTAAGATATATCAAACATTTAAAAATCCTTGAGTAAAGATTTATTTCACTTATATTGCGAGAATACTTGTATATACAGGTTTTGAAGAGTGGTACATAAAAGTGTTTTTGGACCAACAAAAAAAGCAGACCCCAGCCGGTCTGCTTCGTTTTAAGATGGATTTGTCGACCAAAGTCCAGCTGTTTTAACGAAAACTCTTGGATTAAGTTTTAGACTAGCCACAACTAATTCGGCAAGGTCTTCTGGGTGCATAACGTTTTCTTCAGTACCTTTA
Source organism: Neobacillus rhizosphaerae (assembly GCF_050477885.1). Taxonomy (GTDB): domain Bacteria; phylum Bacillota; class Bacilli; order Bacillales; family Cytobacillaceae; genus Neobacillus; species Neobacillus rhizosphaerae_A. Next base: position 53,135 of record NZ_JBCNAC010000110.1, on the reverse strand, counting down.
ACCAGATTTGTATCAATGGCTAAATCTGTTACGACCGTACTTGGTGTTAAAGCAGTAACACGGATATTGTGTTTTCTTACTTCAAGCATGAGTGATTCTGTAAGTCCTAAAACAGCGAATTTAGAAGCACTGTAAGCACTTGTAACAGGCGCGCCTTTTTGGCCAGCAGATGAAGATATGTTGATAATATCACCTGATTTTCTTTCAATCATACCAGGCAGTACTACTCTTGTTACATTATACACACCCATCAAATTAACTTGGATGATTTTTTCCCATTCTTCAGGTGTTAAATCAAGGAACCCACCAAATTTTGCAACGCCGGCATTGTTGATTAGGATATCAATTGCTCCTAAGTCTGATTTGATATGTTCAACAGCATGAGTAACGGATTCAAGATCGGTAACATCTGCTGTTGCTGCAGAAACCTTTACATCATATTGTGCTAGTTCAGCTGCTACCTTTTCAAGATTAGACATATTTAAGCCGATTAGTCCTAAATTTACGCCTTCTTTCGCTAACGCAATAGCAGTAGCTCGCCCAATGCCTCTTCCTGCTCCCGTAACTAAGGCAGTTTTTCCATTTAATGATATCATTTTATCACTCCTAAAATAATTACAAATTGAAGTAGTTCATTTTAACAGAAAGACCGTAATTGTGCATGGAAACAGCTTACTGTCATTCTTATTTAGAATTCGAGAAATCACGATATTTATTCTAAATTAGCGTGTTTACCGTACATCTTTTTAGTATCCAAACCTTTTTTCTCCATAAACCGAAGAATTACTGCATCGAAATATAGTAAAAGTGTTTGCTCAAATAATGAGCCCATAGGTTGAATGGTTTTAAAATCACTTTCCGACTGATCTTTAGGTGAGCCAGGTAGCTTAATTGTGATATCCGCTAATTGGGCAATAGTGGACTCAGGAAAAATAGTTACAGTAGCAACAGTCCCACCAATGGCTTTTGCTTTCTCAGCCATGGAAACTAAGCCTTTTGTTTCCCCTGAACCTGATCCAATAATTAAGATATCATCTTTTTCAAAGTTAGGGGTAACTGTTTCACCAATGACAAAGGCATCTATGCCCATATGCATTATTCGCATGGCAAATGATTTTGCCATAAATCCTGATCTACCTGCACCGGCAACAAAGACTTTTTTAGATTCAAGAATTCCTTTTACTAATTTTTCAGCTTCTTCATCTAAAATTAAATCAACGGAGCGACTAAGCTCTTTTATGATTTCAGCTAAATATTGAGTTGTATTCATAATCTGAATTACCCTTGGATCATTTGTTGCATTTTGGCAGCAGCTGCTTTTTTATCAGTTTGTCCAGTAATTCCGCCACCAACAATAACAAGGTCTGGTTGTACTTTAATGACTTCTGCTAGTGTATCTAATTTAATACCACCTGCGATTGCAGTTTTAGCATTTTTTACAATACTTTTAATGGTTTGTAGATCTTCGAACGAGTTCTTTCCAACTGCTTGAAGGTCATAGCCAGTGTGCACACAAATATAATCAACACCCATTGCATCTACTTCTTTTGCGCGTCCAGCAAGATCTTTTACTGCAATCATATCAACTAGGATTTTTTTACCTTGTTTTTTAGCTTCTTCCACTGCACCTTTAATCGACATATCTTCTGCAGTTCCAAGAATTGTGACGATATCTGCACCTGCTTCAGAAGCTTTCATTACTTCATAACCAGCAGCGTCCATAATTTTAAGGTCTGCTAATACTTTTAAATTAGGAAATGCTTCTTTTACTGCTTTTACTGCATGAAGTCCTTCATTAATTACAACCGGTGTACCGATTTCAACGATATCAATGTGCTCCTCTACTTCTTTAACTAATTCAATTGCTTCTGGGATGTTAACTAAATCTAATGCTAATTGTAATTCCATCTATATTCACTCCTAATTATTTTTTATTTGTTATGCAATGATTAAATCTCTAATGCCCAAAATACTATAAGAGCAATATTATCCTATTGGGATAGGAGTGGGCGGTTGTTTCATTATGCTGAACAGTTGCAAGTATACAATGTATATAATTTGGTTGGAAGTACGCACTTTTATTTTACATAGTGCTAAAAAGTATACTATGGGATATAATAGTCTTTGAGGTGAATTGATATGTCACGAATGCAAGATAAGATGTTTAACTGTGAAAAAGAATTAACCCTTTCCGTGATCGGTGGAAAATGGAAAATGCTTATATTATGGCATCTTGGAAAAGAGGGGACGAAGCGTTTTGGTGAACTGAAGGCTCTTATGCCAGGGATTACACAAAGAATGCTTGTTAATCAATTGCGGGAACTGGAAGAAGACTTAATAGTAAAACGCGAAGTTTATCCCGTTGTTCCTCCTAAAGTAGAATACTCCCTTACTGAACAAGGAAGAAGCTTGATGCCGATTCTTGATGCGATGTATAAATGGGGGAAGGATTATATGGAAACAGCTGGGTTGAACCCTTTGATACGTCAAGAGGCGAATACGAAATAAAGTTTCAAGTACGAGTGGCCATTCAATTTAGGACCGCTCTTTTTTTATATTTACGTTTGTTACTGCTAATGGATGTTTTTGTGATATCCCAGTTAAAGATCTCGTTGTTGCTTCTACGAGCCCGATTTTTCAAAAACAAGTGCGGAAAGTTCGCGTAGCCGGCGTCTACGAGCCCGATTTTTCAATATCAAAGGCAGAAGGGTCGCATAGCCGGGGTCTATGAGCCCGTTTTTTCAAAAACAAGTGCAGAAAGGTTGCGTATACAGCGCCTATGAGCCCGTTCGTTCAATATCAAAGGCAGAAGGGGCGCGTATACAGCGTCTACGAGCCCGATTTTTCAATATCAAAGGCAGAAGGTTCGCATAGCCAGCGTCTTCGAGCCCGTTCATTCAATATCAAAGTAAGAAAGGTCGCGTAGCCCACTGGTACGAGCCCGTTTTCTCTTTCCAAAGCCAACTTGGGTCACGTAGACTCCAGTCTAACTATTTTTTCTCCAATTCGTATAAAAAGCGTAATAGGAATTTTTACATTTAGTATGAAAAGTAAAAGATAACTTTATCCTAATAAAAATGGTCGATAATCTTTATATTTTTACAGTATACTTTTTTACACTATGTAATGAAAAAGTGCGTACTTGTTCAAATTTTTCATTTCGCTAATAATAGGATTAAATGATGATTACAAATAGAAAGAAGGGGATTATATGCAATTGAGAGTGTCAGCGGTCCAATATCATCTTCATACAATTAGCTCTTTTAAAGAGTTTGCAGATCAGGTGGAGCATTATATTAAAACAGCAGAAGAATTTGAATCTGATTTTATCATTTTCCCTGAATTTTTTACTACACAGCTTATGTCAATTGGCAACGATAAAGGGGAAGCATTAACGATTCAGGAACTACCTGACTATACCGATCAATACCGGTCATTATTTATTGAATTGGCCAAACAATATAAGATGCACATTATAGGTGGAACACACGTGATCCGTAAAGGTGATCGCCTTTATAATGTTGCACATATGTTTTATCCAGATGGAAGAGTGGTAGAACAAGCAAAACTGCATATTACTCCAACAGAAGTCAATGAGTGGAATATGAGTCCAGGTGAAGGCCTTGAGGTATTCGAGACAGAAAAAGGTACCATTGCTATGTTAACTTGTTATGACATTGAATTTCCGGAAATCGTTCGTATGGCAAAGGCGAAAGGGGCAGATGTTATTTTCTGTCCATCATGTACTGACGATCGCCACGGCTTTCACCGTGTTCGTTACACAAGTCATGCAAGAGCCATCGAAAATCAAGTCTATGTAGTCACTACTGGTACGATCGGCTCGCTGCCAACAGTTGATTTCATGCGTGCCAATTTTGGCCAGGCAGTCGTCATCACACCAAATGACATTCCATTCCCGCCAAAAGGGATTTTGGTGGAAGGTGAGATTAATCAGGATATGATCGTTACAGCTGACTTGAATTTAGAGCTATTATATCAAGTCCGTGAAAAAGGATCGGTTACCACTTGGCGTGACCGACGCACAGATCTTTACCCAGATTGGGAAACAAAATAAGCTGATTAATACAATGAAATGGGGGAATCCTCATGTATCGAAAAGAATTTTTCGTTTTCGACAAAGACAAACCTGTTCCAGTTGTCATCCGAAATTATGAAAAGAAGGACTTTCCTGACTTAATTCGTATTCAACAGGAAAGCTTTCCTCCTCCATTTCCTTCTGAATTATGGTGGAACGAAGAGCAACTAAATAATCATGTGACTCTTTTTCCACAAGGAGCTTTATGTATCGAAGTGGATGGTAAAATAGCCGGGTCTATGACTGGACTTCTTGTCGAATTTGATCCTCAACATCCAGAGCATTCGTGGGAAGAAATAACGGATAATGGCTATATTCGGAACCACAATCCTAAAGGGAATACCTTATACGTTGTAGATATAGGTGTCCGACCTGCTTTTCGAAAATTAGGATTAGGCAAGTGGTTGATGTTTTCAATGTATGATGTAGTTGTTCATTTGGGATTGGACAGATTGCTTGGTGGAGGAAGAATGCCAGGGTATCACAAACATGCGAATGAAGTGACACCAGAACAATATATTGATGCCGTGGTAAAAGGAGAGTTGAAGGATCCAGTTATTACTTTTCTCCTCCGTTGTGGCCGTTCCCCTGTAAGGGTAGTAGCAAACTATTTAGAAGATGAAGAATCCTATAATTATGGGACTCTAATGGAATGGAAAAATCCGTTTTTCCATTCAAAATAAAGAAAAGGGGATGATCCAATGGAATATAGTAGAATAACCAATATCAACGATCCGTTATTTAAACAAATGCATCAATTAATGCAAGATGTGTTCCCCCCAGAAGAAGTACTAGAATTTGATCTTTGGAAAGAACCGTTAGAAGATCCAGGTATCCGTGTTTTTGTCGCTGTTCATGAAGGAAAAATAGTGGGCGCTACTGAGTACCGTTATTATGAAGATTTTAATGTAGCAATGACGGATTTTACCATTATTGGCCAAGCAGGCTTGGGCATCGGGCCCTTTTTAGCTAATAAACGACTAGAAGACCTGAATGAATTAGTATCTGCTAATGGTAAGAAATTAATGGGGATGTTTGCTGAAATTTATGATCCCTATCGTGTCGATCATTATGAATTTGGCGGCGTTAAGCCGATGGATCCGTATGTTCGTCGAGAAGTATTGGCTCATCTTGGGTACAAGCGACTTGATTTCCCATATGTTCACCCGTCTTGGAATAATGATGGAGAAGCGGTAACGGGACTTGACCTTTGTTTCCTTCCAATGGATGGAGAAATGAATGAGTTGCAAACAGATTTAATAGTGAAATTTTTGAAGCGTTATTATACCGTTCTATCAAATAAACCAGAATCTTGGTACGCAATGATTCAAAACTTAGAAGCAAAAGAGAAAGTGGCATTATTATATTTTTAATGTATTAAAAAGCTTGCTGATTAAGTCGAAATTTAAACTTAATCAGCAAGCTTTTTTTATGAAACTTTGGGAAGTAATTTTTATGAGTTGACATCCACTTTTTTTTCATTTATTATCATACCCATAGGGGTAATGGTATTATCCTTACAACCATGAAAAAAGTTATTATAAAATGACTGAATAAAAGTCTAAGTATATCTAACCTAGGAGGAATTAAACATGAGTAATAAAATAGCAATTATTGCAAGCAATGGTGGACTATTTGACGCATATAAGGTATTTAATATCGCAACTGCTGCAGCAGCAACAGATCAGGAAGTAGCTGTATTCTTTACATTCGAAGGTCTAAACCTAATTCATAAACAAGCATATCAAGCACTACCTATGCCTGAAGGTAAAGAACACTTTGCAGAGGGATTTGCAAAAGCAAATGTTCCTGCTATACCAGAATTAGTAGCAATGGCCCAGGAGTTAGGGGTTAAATTCATTGGTTGTCAAATGACAATGGATGTAATGGGATTAGAAAAAGAAGCGTTTGTTGACGGTATCGAAGTGGGTGGCGCAGTAACATTCTTAGAATTTGCTAAAGATGCACAAGTAACATTAACCTTCTAATAAAGAAACTATAATAATAGAAAATCTAAGCCTCTTTTGCTAAATGGGAGAAACCATTTAAGTGAAAGAGGCTTTTTTGTATAATGAATTTCTTTTTTTTTTACAAAAATGTGAACAATAAACCTGCTCTGTAACGTCTAATTGATTTAGAGAGTTCCTCATAAACTTTGAATAATATAAATGCGAGAGAGGTATAAAATGAAAAAATATCTAGATTTGCCCCTTAGGATATTCCTCATGATTTCAGGAATCTTTTTTGTATTTGCTTTACCCACTTTATTTGGAATAGGGGAACTAACGATTAATTTTAAACCGTTTTGGCAATTTATTGAGATTAATATTCAAAAATTAATTCATTATAAAGATTCCCAAGCCATGGTTTTATATGAACAAATGCATATGGGTGAAAGCTACCGTTATTCGATGATTATTGTGTTTGCTTCTTTACTAGTTGTGATCCTTATAGGTATATTAGGGGCAATTATGGTGCAAATGGCACCTAGAAAACTAGGAAACCTATTTAAGAAAGTGATTTATTTTTTTGAATCCGTTCCTGACTTACTTATTATTTGTCTTTTTATGTTTTTCGTCATCACTCTCTATAAATCTACTGGACTCAAATTTTTGCAGCTATATGGCATCTTTGGTCACAAACCCTATTTTGTGCCTATTGTAACCATCTCTTTCCTTCCCACTTTGTTTTTTATACAATTTCTAATTAAGGTTCTTGAGGAGGAAGAGTCAAAGGATTATGTTTTATACCTGAAGGCCAAGGGATTCAGACAGATTAGAATTTTAGTTGTACATATGATTCGTAACATTTTTCCGCTATTAATAATCCAACTGAGAACAAGTATTTGGATTATTCTCTCCAGTCTATATCTACTAGAGTTCATGTTTAATATCAATGGATTTACGAAAACTTTCCCAATCGGAATGGGAATGGGGGAGTTTGTATTACTAGTGATTTGTCTATTACTGTTTGCATTGCCTCTTTTGATCATAGAAGGTGTGAGCCGTTTAGTACTAACGTTTTTTAAAGGGAAGGAGAGTGTTAGTCTATGAGGAAGTACAAAAAAACAATGATCGGAGTAGTACTCCTCCTTCTCCTTTTTCTAGCAAGTTATTTATATCCCCTTTACGGACCAATGGATTTTAATAAACAAATCTTAGTTTCCGATGAAAAGGGCAATATTCTGGGAAGAGCCCCGTTTCCGCCATCATTTGAACATATAATGGGAACGGATCGTAACGGGCAGGAGATGCATTTGCTGTTGTTGTATGGTGCGAAGTACACGTTGGTTACAGCACTTGTTGTTGCCCTCTTAAGAGTCATATTTGGAGGAGCTATGGGCGTTTTCTTATCCATTTATGCTCCTATTTTGAAAAAATATTTCAAGGATTTTTTCGTTATTTTTAGATATATTCCAACTATATTCTTAGGGATTGTTTTAATGTTGCCTGTGAATGGTACGTTTGAAAGACCTATGTCTTCAGTTGTTGCTTATCAGATTTTGATGTTAGTCTTCCTTGGTTTCCCGTCAGTAACTATTTTTGCATCAGAAATTACAGATCAATTGGTCAGAACTTCCTTTGTAAAAAGTTCATATTTGATGGGAGCTAGTAAATTTCATGTGATCCGAAAACATTTGATGCCCTATTTTCGATCGTACGGAGTTTTATTTACATTCCAGCAGTTATTAAGCGCATTGCAGATTACCATGCATCTAGGTATATTTGAGTTTTTCCTTGGGGGACAGACAATTGGAGGAACGTTTGGGTATGAAGAACCGCCAAAGGCTGCCTCTTTAACGAATGAGTGGGCGGGTTTAATTGGCCAGAATTTTCATGACTTTATGAGAGCACCCTGGATGGTATTTGTCCCAATCTTAGGATTTTTTGTGGTTATTTTAATTGTGAACATGATGAGAAAAGAATTAGAAGAACAAATGAATAGCTCACTTGTCCTGAAAAAGGAAGATAGAAAAAAAGAATTGGTGGCATCTTCACCATTTCAACTAGAAAAGCATCATTTTGAATTTGTTCAAAATGAACAACACTCAAAAGTTTTACCGGAGATTGTTGGTAATGGCTCTAAGAAAAGGTTCTTAAGCAGAAAAGCTTTGATATGGGGATTTGTGGTTGTTTTTATTAGTGTAGTGACTATGTATGAACCGGGTGGGAAAGCAAGAATTCCGGAGGCGGCTAGTGCCAAAAAGAAATTTACAGCCACTAAGCCCGTTGTTTCCATTTCGCCACTAGCACAAGAAACGCCTCCCCCAGAGGAACAGAAACATCATGCGGTTGGAGAGGAAATTAAACTGAAAGATTCAGCACTGATGATAACGAAGGTTGAAAAATCACAGGGTACTCCTGAAGAGAAACCTAAAAAAGGAAATGAATTTTTCGTTATTACTGTTGAAATTAAAAATACGGGAACAGAGAAAGTAAAGTTTGCCCCTCACTACTTCAGTGTTACAGATAGCAAGGGTAACCTATATATGCAGCCATTTTTGATGATCGATATTGACACAACCCTCTCATCAGGCGAACTCGATGCCGGTAGTAGTATCACGGGCACACTTGCCTATGAATTGCCAATAGGGGAGAAGTTCCAGGTGCAATACTTCCCTTTCCAGCAAGTAAATGGCCCAATTATTGATTTACAATAGATTTTTAATAGTGAGTAATCCTCTACAATAATTGTAGAGGGTTTTTTAAGCTATTATTCTTCAATACTTTCAGCGCTTTTAAGCTGTATTTCTTTCACCTTCTGATACTGCTCATCAGGCCACCACGCTCCGCAATCATCAGATACTAAACAGGCAGCACATTTTTGTAAGTCATAGACAATCATTCCTGAGATGGGAGGGGAGTATAGGTGTAGTGTGACTAAATACGTTTGGTTGGAAGCTTGCATTTTATGAATAGCTTTCAGTGGTGCATAAAAATACTTTCCTTGATGATGGTATTGACGAAACAATTCGTCAGGCAACCCATTGCCTTTCATTTCATAAACCGAATTTAGAGAAGTACCGGATAGGACTTGTATCCAACCGTGGGAATTCCCATGATCATGAGGAGCACACTCTAATTGCGACCAATTCATTACAAGCAATTCAACTTCATCATTTTTATAAAGAAGCCTACGATTGTAAGGTTTTCCCTTAGATGGCTCTGGCAAATTAGCAAGTTCATCGATTTTTACATTTAGTTTCACTAAAGCTTCTTTCAATTCCTCTTTTGATGGGCATTTCAATGGATCTAAAATCTCATTCATCCTATTTATTAAATCCATGAAGTTGTCTCCTCCTATAGTCGTTTTTTCTTAAAGAAATTGAACAACATAGGCACCAGATGTCCGTTAACAATGATGACTCCAATAATAATTATGATTCCGCCAGCAACACTTATGAGTAAAATTTTCTCCTGTAAAAGCATTACCGCAGCAATTAAGGTGGTAATTGGTTCTAAATATAAAAACATGGATACCTTAGAAGCTTCCAACACTTCAAGTGCCTTTCCCCAATACCAATAGGCAATGCCAGAGACAAAAATACCTAGAAACAACAAATGAGCCCATTCCGTTTGGGTCAAAAGCGAAAGTGATTCCCATCCTCTGTTCCTAATGATAAAAGGTGTTGTAAGAATTAAGCCTAGTAAACTCATATAAAAAGTCACCAAAAGAGGAGAATAAGGTAGCTTTAAGCTTCTTAATAGCACCGAATATATAGCCCAATTTAGCGTGCTCAGCATCATGAGAAAAAAGCCGATATTCATAGCTATTTGTAAGGAGTGCCCGCTTCTTGTCGTCGTAACAAGTAGCACACCAGTAATGGCAAGGACCATTCCAGCAAGCTTAGTGAAATTTATTTTTTCATGTAAAAAGAGAAGTGAAAGAATAACCGTAAAAATAGGTGAAAACGAAATTAGCCATCCAGCTGAAGAAGCGTTAATCGTTAACAAGGCAGTTGCTTGAAGCACCTGATGTACAAACACGCCAAGGATGCCGAGTATCATTAAATGTGGCAAATGCTTTAAAGAAATGAACATCCGGATTCGTAGCACAAGTAACAGGAGCAGCAAAAATAAGGCACCAATTCCAAAACGTAAGACAAGTAACGAATAGGGGTCAAGCTTTCCTAATACTGCCTTGGTAGATACAAATGAAACTCCCCAAAAACTAATTGACATGGTCGCGTACATTGAAGCAGATAACCTGGATTTGCTAGTAGTCACGATGAGCATTCCCTTCAGCAAATGATTGTTATTCAATCTTATGCTTGTCCTGCGAGAAAATGTTTCCTTTAGATGAGGAGTATATCTTCTTTTTGTCCTTTTGTTTGATTAAAGTAATTTTTTTGGATGAAGGAAACTTTTTTGAGTATATAGAATATAATGAAGAAAAAGCGGAGTTGTTCATATGTATATATCTAGAAGAGTTAAGAAGAGAATTATACTAAATTCTTACCTGTGTAAATGGTTAGGAATTATAAGTGAAGAAAATTATCAAGGGATCATAAAGAAGATTCAATCATAGTTAAATCCTCAAGAACAATGGACGAGTGGTTTCTCATAGTCTATTGTATCAATTAATGAGGGTGTTCAATATGAGGGAACTCCATCCACAACCAATAATCGGTCAGCCATGGACTGGTAGACATGTTTTATTACTTCATTGTACAACTGATAATCAGTTGATAAATCTTTATAAAAGTTTTCACGCACCAATCGAGCCTCCACGGACCAATTGTGCAGAAACTTTATCACAATTGCTTAGCATCGGTTATCATATAATGGCCATTACTCCAATCTCACCGAATCAGATTCAATATTTGTTGGTGCTTTAATTGTTTCGGATAAAAACAGGCTTGGTATATTAGCAAACCAAGCCCATTTTTATCTAGAACTCTTTTTCTCCTAACTTTTTTGAACTAAACGGACAAGCATATGTGCCAGTTTATGCTGCTCTTCCTCCGTACCAACCTTCCATAGCTCTTGTAATAATCTCTCCTCGGAATTCTTAGGTGATTCTTTTGCCGCTAGGTAATCAGCAACTTTTTGTGCAGAGTTGGCTAATTGTTCTTCATCCATTCCTAGTCTTTCGCCTAATTGAACCTTCCCGCTAAGAAATTCCCTGAAGTCATCAAAGCTTGTTAAGGAATCTCCGTTTTTGTAAATCTGATTTTCAATTGTTTGCTCATTTAATTGCTTGTCCATACATATCACTCCTATTTTGGATGTTTAACAGTGGATTCAATGTTTCTAACATATACATTCCCTGTGAACTCCAAAATGAAACCTATTAAACAATTATTAAGTCTCTTCTAATTAAAATAAAAAGAAACTGAAAAGCGATACATTTACAAAAGGTACAAAGCAAGGGCATCCAAAAAAACGTGCAGGGCCAAAAAAACCAAATCCATAGCCCTCACTGGAGCTGCGATTACCAAATTCCTCAATTTCTAGTCCATCTTGCTGTATTTTAATAACTTTACCTACAACCCATTCGCCACTCGCATTGCGAAAACGAACCATTTTTCCAACTAGCTTTAATTGTTGTGCATGCTCATAGGTTAAATCCATACTGACATTCCCCCCTTTCCAATAGGACCTACTATAAAATATGAAAATAATAGAAAATGGTAAGGGTTATTACACTAGTCTAGATTATTTTAGATAGACATAGAGTGTTAGAAAAACGGTTCAAGACATACACTTTTCATAAAGGTCCAGTTTTCGACAGATAGGAGAGGAGAGGAAGAGATGATACACGAGAGGAATAAAGCAATTCTTCTTGCTGAAAATATCACTAGCTTTATAAAGTTTCTTAAGCAGAAACATGAAAATAAGAATAATTTCAGGGTGCAAGCGGATAAATTGTATCAAATCAAGCTTCTAACAGAGGAGTATAAGTTTCAAATTATTGCTGATGAACTAATTAGAATCAATCAGTTCGATTGGGACGGGAAGTATACCTATTATTTGCTTAACCAGTTTCGTCAAGGGATGAGCATTATCGATGAATACGTACAAAATAACTACGATGATTTATTCCTTATTACTGCAAGAATTTATACACTAAAAAATCTAAGCTTATCCTTTAATAAATGAAAGAGGAGAACTTTTTAAATGAATAGCTCTCCTCTTTTATGATTCATCATGGATAGCTGTTCCTTCTAACCTCTCCAAAAGTTTATAGGGCCTAACTTTAAACGCTTCAAATGGTATGGAGTGCCCCTTCATGGCATCAAGGACTCTTGGTATAAATTTTCCTCGTTTTATATATTGATGAACATTGGAGGAATCAAGTTTCACAAAGCGAACATCTTGTGTTTCTTCTGATGTTCTTAAAACTCCTCCTGTACTTTTACCATGGAAAACGATGGAAACCGTGCTGCCATTTGAATAAACCCCGGTTACGCCTAGTAACTTAACCGTGATTCCAGTTTCTTCGAAAATTTCTCTACATAGTGCAAGATCTAATGTTTCTCCACTTTCAACTCCGCCACCAGGAAGCTCCCAGGTATCTGCTCGCCAAAAGGTCTTAACCAGTAATGTTTCTTCCTTTTCATTTGTAATATATCCGCTTACCGTCACAGTTTGTTTTGGGGCTTGGTGGTCCTCAGTTGAAGTTAAAGTATCTTGTTGAAAGTCTAAATAAAGCTGTCCTAATTCTAATAGTTGGTCGTGTGTTTGCTGATAAAGTACATCTTTTTTGACTCTCTTCTGAATGTTCAAATAGTCTGCGTAGCTTGGATATTGCCATATGACTAAAATTTCATTCTCTACCTCTGTATTCCAACAGCCGATAAGGATTGCCCCGTTTTTTAGCTGATTAGACTTTAAGAATTTATCAAAGAAATGGTTAAACTCGAGTTTCCTTCCAGGAGTAATCGTATAAAGTTCTCTTTTGTAGTACATGATGACCCTACTTTCTGTTGGCTCATTTTGTCAAATCTAGTAAAATAGTAGTAGAAGTGAAAATGTAGGTAATAAAGTTGTTAGCAATCGATTATACATAATAATATTTTGTTAGTGATAAAAAAATGCATGTTCATGATGTCCTGTATCTGACACTATTAAGTAGAGGTAATGTATGAATAGTATTAATGTGGAAAACACAAAGAATGTCGATGAATGCTATCAACAGGCGGAGCAAAGAGCGGCTCACTATTTTCAGACGCTTTATGACCAGGTAATTAAAAGAACCTATATACCAACCTTAACGAATGATTTTCAGATGTGGAAACAGAACCATGTGAGACATCCATTGTTATCGTTATGGGGAGCTCGAAAGAATAAACCCAATACTAAAGATTATTCCAATTATATTCGCTGGATGAATGTAACAGGGAAATTAGATTCGTATCTACATCGAAGTATTTCTTATATTTATATGAGGGATTTAGGGAAATCTCTCCAATCACCAGACACACAGAATAGAATCCGACATGTCGTAGACAGTTTGAAAGATCATCTAACAGGCTCTAATCAAGGAAACAAATCGGAATTAATCAGCATGGCAGGATTGTACAGGTGGGCACAGAAGGAAGGAATTGAATCTACTTTCATCTGGCTGATGGACAAACTTAAGACAGTTTCCTCTCACATTCCAGAGGGGATGGATGCCGAGCATGCTCAACGAAAGCTAATCAAAATCATTGCCGGAGTATTGATGCACGTGATAGAAGAGATGGACAATAGCGTGTCACCAATTGAACGTAGGGAGAAACTAGCTGAAGCGATTAGACTCGGATATTCTTATGGTCTGACCTATCCCTTTATTGATGACCTTTTAGATGCCAACGTCCTGTCCACAGAAGAGAAACAACAATATACAGATTTGATACGGACCACACTTATCACAGGATTTGTTCCAAAATTGGGTAGTTGGAGCGGTGATAACTTGAAACTAATTCAATTTATCCATGCTGAACTCAGGGAGGCCTATAAGTATATTAAAGCTTATCAGCATTCTGAAACATTGAACACATTCTTTGAACAATCCTATGTGTTTTTTCAATCACAGGAAGTGGACCGTAAAAAAGATCTGTCTAACCCTAGCTACACAAATGAAGACCTTTATATACCAGTTATTTTAAAATCCTCTTCATCCCGCTTAATTGTTCGATCAGTCATCAGTGCTTCTGAAGATGGAGGTTTTGACAATAGAGCTTTCTTTTATGGAATATATAACCAATTGGCAGATGATTTTGCCGATATGTTTGATGACATGAAGGAAGGGGCAGTAACTCCGTATACCTATTATTTGAAATATCATGGGTTGCGACCAGATTTAATAAATCCATTTGAATTATACTGGGCGGTAATTAGCCATTTAATCCATAATGTGTATGACTCGGATTTACTGACCTGTGAGGTCATTCTTGATCGAGCAATTAATGGTCTCAAACGATTCAAAGCAAGAATAGGCATGGAAAAATATTCTGAAGTGATGAAATTATTTGCTTCTGCGGATTCAGAATTCAATCATGTCATTCAAACAATGGTTCGAAGAGCGGATGATGTTGATTTTTTTGATAAACTTCTTCGTGACCATATCATTACCAACATTAGGAACCAACGGAAGGAACAAGATGAATTTATTGATACAGTTAAAACTGTTCGCAATCAAATCAACAACATCTTGACCATTTCTAAGAAGGAAAATTCTTCGCAAATTAATGAATCAATCGTGGATGCTGCCAACTATAGTTTGGCTGGAGATGGAAAACGATTGAGGCCCATTATGACGTGGGTCATGGGGGTTAACGAATATGGATTAAATCAAACTGCCATTGTTCCATTACTAAGATCGCTTGAATACATGCACACCGCCTCACTAATTTTTGATGATTTGCCTTCACAGGACAATGCTTCTCTTCGTAGAGGGCGCGCAACACTTCATCAACAATATAATATTGCAACCGCGGAATTAACGGGCCTTTTTTTGACCCAAAAGGCGATTGAGGAACAAGCATCACTTGATCAGTTTGATTCGAAAACAGTGCTTAAATTAATTCAATATTCGACTCAAGTAACGGAAGTCATGTGTAAGGGACAGGCGATGGACCTTTGTTCAAAAGGAAAGCCATTAACACTCGACCAATTGAATACGATGTGCTTTTATAAAACGGGAATTGCCTTTGAAGCATCCTTAATTATGCCTGCTATTCTTGCACAAGTAAATGATTTAGAAATGAAAGCTCTGAAGCAATTTGCTTATCATGCCGGGATTGCTTTTCAGATTAAGGATGACCTACTTGATGTTGAAGGGGATATCACCTTACTCGGAAAATCTGTGGGAATAGATGCGAATAATAACAGTTCAACGTTTGTATCGCTCCTCGGACAAGAAGGCGCTAGAAAAGAAATGTGGGAACATTACTGTCTCGCCATAGAGGCTTTGCATGAGGTACCTCGTAAAACAGCTTTTCTGAAGCATTTGTTGGACTATATTGTTAACCGTGATCATTAAGGAACGATTAGCCTTGGAATAAGCCAAGGCTTTTTTATATGATGCGGATTATGTAGAAAAATGGAAATGAAAAGTAGGTTAGAACTCATAAATAATCGGGAAAAAGATTACTATAAATGGAAATTTTAATGAGATAGGAATAATGTGAACTATTAAGCATGAATAATAAATGGAGGGATATCAATTGAGAATCGATAAATCTGAATGGCTTTCACTTAGTAAGGAAGTAAAAGTGAAATTGATCCGTTTAGCTATTTTGGAGAATTCAATTAAATATCTCACTATTACATAGATGATAAATGACAACAAATTGTATAGAATAGAGTCATTGTGGATTCTATACAAGATTGAAAGGTGAGATTATGGGATACGAATTCGATAGTATTTTAATATCAGAAGAACAACTGAAGCAAAAAGTGAAAGAACTAGGCGCTACCATGATGCAGGATTTACAAAATGAATCGATTGTTTTTATTGTTGTATTAAAGGGTGCTTTTGTCTTTGCGGCTGATTTAGTTAGAGAGCTTGGAGGAAACGTGACCGTTGATTTTGTCGCCGCTTCAAGTTATGGAAATCAAACGGAGACTACGGGAAAAGTTCGTTTGTTAAAAGATATAGACGTTAACATTACAGGGGAAAATGTAGTGCTTGTCGAGGATATTATCGATTCAGGGTTAACATTAAGCTTCTTAAAAGAACATTTCGAACTTCATAAACCGAAATCCATGAAGATCTGTACCTTACTCGATAAACCTGAGCGCCGAAAAGTCGATTTAAAAGCAGATTATGTTGGGTTTGTTATTCCTGATAAATTCGTTATTGGATATGGAATTGATTATGCAGAGCATTATCGAAATCTGCCGTATATTGCTACTGTAAAAGAAGTTTAAGACCTGCTGCGGCAGGCTTTTTTCTTTTTGAGTGTTGGCTCATGGGGTCTGAACCCTTAGAGCCAACATCCTCTATTGGAGTCGAATATTTTTAAAATCTAGTAATTTCTTTCAATGACAAAATGGGCCAAATCTCCGCGGTAAATGGTTCGTGAATACTCAATGATTGACTCATCATGAAGATAGGCTAGAGTATCAAGTGAAAAGCAGGGGTCCCCAACCTCGATGTTCAGCTTTTCTGCAGCCTCCTGATCAGCGATAAATAATTCCAAAGTTTCAATCGTCCTATTTATTTTTAACCCAAATTGAGTTTGCAATTGGCTATATAGAGACTTTTCGCAGCCTTGTTTATGAAGTGCAGGTGTTTTATACCAGGGTAAATAAGCAGTTTCAAACTGAATTGGTTCATCATTAACAAAACGGATTCTCTCAAGCATATTCACAGGCTCGCCTTCTTGAAGTTTTAATTGCTCGCATAAAAACTCGTCTGCAGGAATCACTTCTAATTTAATTACTTTGATTAAGGGCTTCTTTCCTTGCATGGAAATTTGACTTGAAAAGTGATCGACAGTCGTGGTTAATATTTGTTTTACTTTGTTTGCAGACACAAAGGTTCCACTTCCACGTTTACGATAAACATACCCTTCAGTTGTTAATTGTTGTAAAGCAGTTCTGACTGTGGTTCTGCTAACACTATATTTTTCACAAAATTCAGCCTCAGTCGGCAGTTGTGAGTTTGGTTTATATTCCCCATCGTTTATTAATTGAATGATTGCATCTTTTACCTTAAGGTGCAGAGCACTTCCATCTCTCGCTTCTTCTACCATATTGGTATTCCCCCTCATTATTTATAGATTACCAAAAAATAGATAATATTTGTACCCTGAAAAATACAATTTTTAAAAGTTGTTATTACAAATATTAAAAATAATAACAAATTAATAAAAATTGTATTGTAAATATTCTGAATTGTCATTACAATAAATTGTAACAAACGTTGTACTATACATCGAAATAGGATACATGCTCATTTCTAAGGAGAGGAGGAAGAATAAAACTAATCCATCTAATTTAGAATTTATTAAACTCTTTTTTTTATTTATTTTGTAATCGCTTTCTTTAGGGGGTATTTATGAAAATCTTATTATGCTGTTCAGCAGGTATGTCTACAAGTCTATTGGTTTCTAAAATGGAAGCTAGTGCAAAATCACAAGAGATTGATTGTGAAATTTGGGCAGTAGGATCAACGGAGATATATAACGAGATTAATAAAGCAGACGTCCTGCTTCTTGGTCCACAAGTACGGTATTTACTATCTCAGTTAAAAAAAGAAGGAGAAAAGAATGGGATACCGGTAGATACTATTAACCCTAAACACTATGGACTTTGCAACGGAGAGGAAGTATTAAGGCAAGCAATCAATTTAATAAAAGGGGAGTAGGAATCATGATGGATTTTGTTGATAAATTTATTATGCCGTTCGCAAATAAGCTTGGTAATAACAGGCATCTTCTTGCTATTCGTGATGCATTGGTCGGTATGATTGCGATAACGATGATCGGTTCCTTAGCTGTCCTCTTAAATAACCTAGGATCTGTTCCTGGTGTAGGAAAATATTATGAAAAACTCATGGTTTCTATTTTCGGTGAGACATGGAAAACGTTGGGTGGAGATATCTGGTGGGGAACACTTGCCTTCATGACGATATTTGCTGTTTTCGGTATTGCTCACAAACTAGCTAAGTCATACGGGGATGATGGTTTCGAAGCAATGTTGGTTGCGGGTGCGTCCTTTTTTGTACTGATTCCACAAGTTGCTAATGTCTCAATTACTCCTGAGGGAGGAGAGGCAGTTTCAGGTGGGGTGTGGGGGTTTATTGGCTGGAATTATTTCAATGCGACCGCGCTATTTACCGGTATCATTGTTGCAATTGTAGCCACTGAAATTTTTGTTCGTTTAGCAAAAATAAAGTATTTAGTCATCAAATTGCCCGATGGAGTTCCACCAGCTGTTGCTCGTTCATTTGCCAAGCTGCTTCCGGGGATGGCAACCATTTTTACTGTTGGATTATTTGGCCTTATTTTACGTAAATTTATTAGTGATGGAGCTTATTTAAACGACTGGATCAATAAAGTTCTGGTATCACCGCTTACTGGAGCAGTTGATTCAATGTGGTTCGCTATTTTAATAGTAGCCTTGGTACATGGATTTTGGATTCTTGGTCTTCATGGTCCCAATATATTAGGTGGAATTACCACTCCATTAATGACGAAACTAGGTCAAGAAAATGTAAATATGTATGCACAAGGTGTACATGATTTAGGCAAATACCATATCCTATCTGGTTCTTTCTTAGATGCATTTGTGTATCTTGGCGGGTCTGGTGCCACTTTAGGATTAATAATAGCAATGATTATTGCTGGAAGAAAACGAAATAAGCAGATAATTGCTTTAGGTACACCTCCTGGGATCTTCCAAATCAATGAACCTATTTTATTTGGATTACCAATTGTCTTGAATCCAATCTGGTTTATTCCATTTATATTGGGACCAATCATTATGACAATCGTAGCGTATACATCAATAAGCTTAGGCTTAGTACATCCAGTCGTTGCTGATATTCCTTGGGTGACCCCTGCGATCGTTGGTGGTTTACTTGCAACTGGTGGGCATATTTCTGGTGCAATATTAGCGGCAGTGAATTTATGTATTTCTATCGTTATTTACCTTCCTTTTGTCATCGCTCAAGGGCGAATGGACGCTAGGAGAGAAATGGGTGAGGTATCATCCAAACCTACTGATACGCTAAATGTCTAAATGAAATTTCAATCAGAGGTGTAAAAAATGAATGATGGTTTAAAAATAGTAACCATAGGTGGCGGCTCGAGCTATACCCCTGAATTAATAGAAGGATTTATCAAATATTATCACGAATTACCCGTACGTGAATTATGGTTGGTTGACGTAGAAGAAGGAAGAGAAAAGCTCGAAATAGTGGGTAACCTCGCAAAAAGAATGGTGGAAAAAGCTGGTGTACCTCTACAAATATATTTAACCTTAGATCGCAAAGAAGCTTTAAAGTCTGCGGATTTCGTAACCACTCAATTTCGAGTGGGTCTGCTGGAGGCACGCAAAAAGGATGAGAGTATCCCGTTAAAGCATGGAGTATTGGGTCAGGAGACGAATGGGCCGGGCGGTTTATTTAAAGCACTTCGAACCATTCCTGTTATTCTAGATATTTGCCGGGAAATGGAGGAGCTTTGTCCGAGTGCATGGCTTATTAACTTTACTAATCCTGCTGGAATGATTACAGAGGCAGTACTGCGTTACAGCAATATTAATAGAGTAGTAGGACTGTGTAATGTACCTATTGGAATGGAGATGGGCGTTGCGAAATTATTAGGAGTGGAACATAGCAGAGTCAGAATTGATTTTGCTGGATTAAACCACATGGTGTACGGATTAGAGGTGTTTGTTGATGGGGAATCCGTTAAAAATCAAGTGATTTCATTAATAAATGACCCCGAAAAAAGTATAACCATGCAAAATATTCATTCGATGGGCTGGGAGCCTGAGTTTTTGAAGGCGTTAGATGTGTTTCCGTGCCCTTATCACAACTACTATTATAAATCTGGAGATATGCTGGCAAAAGAATTGGAAAATTTTAAAGAAGGTACCATTCGAGCAGAGGTTGTCAAAAAACTGGAAGAAGAGCTGTTTGAGTTATATAAAGACCCACAGTTAGCTATTAAGCCGCCCCAATTAGAGAAAAGAGGTGGTGCCTATTATAGTGATGCAGCTGTTAGGTTAATCCACTCGATGTATACAGATAAACGTGACATACAGGCTGTTAATACTTTAAACAAGGGTGCTATTACAAGTCTCCCATATGATTCTGCTGTAGAACTCAGTTGTATGATAACAAAGGATGGACCGAAGCCAATTGCAGTGGGAGAGTTACCAATTCAAATCCGCGGACTTGTTCAGCAAATGAAATCCTTTGAAAGGGTAGCCATTGAAGCTGCCATTAGTGGGGATTATGATCAAGCATTACTGGCCATGACGATTAATCCTCTCGTACCAAGTGACCGAGTGGCAAAAGTCATTTTAGATGAAATGCTTGAAGCACATAAGGAATACCTGCCACAGTTTCATGAATAATTAAAAAAGAGGGAAGAGATAATGGAGAATATAGAGCAAGTAATCTTTCAAATTATTCTGCATGGGGGAAATGGCAGGAGTGCAGCGATGGAGGCCATTCAATCAGCCAAACAAGGGGACTTTATGGGTGCGAAAGAGAAACTGAGCGAAGCAGACCAATCCTTGAATGATGCACATCATATCCAAACAACACTCATTCAGGGAGAGATTAGAGGCGATAAAACAGAGATGTCTCTTTTAATGGTCCATGCACAGGATCATTTAATGAATGCAATAACCATGAAGGAATTAGCTGCAGAAGTAGTGGAGCTATACAGTAGAATTCATGATTAATTTAATTGTTAACGCAGATGATTTTGGATTGAGTAAGGGAGTGAACTATGGAATCATTGACAGCTATTTGTATGGGATTGTCAATTCTACCACGATGATGATGAACATGGATGGGACAGAACATGCCATTCAATTAGCCAAAAGATATCCTGAATTACGTGTAGGTATTCATCTAGTTATCACATGTGGGAAACCATTATCACACAATGTACTATCATTGGTTGACGAGCATGGGGATTTTAAGTCTTGTTCCAACCTAAATCCATCGGATATTTCGCTAGTGGAGTTGGAAAGAGAGTGGACCGCTCAAATCGACCGATTCATTAAATCTGGTCTTAAACCATCACATTTAGATAGTCATCACCATGTTCATACCTTAAAAGAATTAGTTCCAGTAGTAAAATGCTTATCAAATAAATTCGGGCTGCCAGTAAGGAAGAACGGAAACGTAGGTATTGATGGAGTGGACTCATTCTCAGACATAGCTTTGTTTGATTTTTATAATGAAGGTGTAACACCTGATTATTTTGCAAAGCTTAATGAACGTGTTAATGATGGTTTGACTGTTGAGGTAATGTGTCACCCAGCATACTTGGATAATACCCTGTTAACTGTGTCATCATATGCGTATCAGAGATTAACAGAGTTAGAAATTCTTCAATCAGTTACATTGCCGGAAAAAATAATACTGGTTTAACTAATTCCAAAAAATCTTTTTTAAAAATTATATTCCTTTGAAATTCTTAAGCCTGCCAATGTGGGCTTTTTTTTTTCAACAATTCACTACTCAACGTGGAAATTCATTATCAATTTGATATTATTGATAGTAATGTTATATCAAAATGTATCCTATATAATGTTATAAAAGGGAACAATACTGTCCAGCATCTAGGAGGAGTATCATGCAAAAATATCATTGGGGAAAAATTGTTTTCTTTTCTTTGTTTTTTTTAGTGCCTATCTTGATATTTGGAAACAGCTTTGCTAAGTCTGCCAGGAAAGTAAACACGCAAGGAAAGCCCATAACAGTCTATTTAGCTGGAGATTCGACCGTATCTAACTATTCAAGCTCGTTGGCACCTCGAACTGGGTGGGGACAGGTGCTTGAAAAATATTTCGATGAACAAGTAACAATTAAAAACGAAGCGACCCCTGGCAGGAGCTCAAAAAGCTTTATTGACGAAGGGCGACTTGATACGATCTTGAATGAGATAGATAAAGGGGACTATCTTTTTATACAATTTGGCCATAACGATGAAAAAATTAAGGATCCGAACCGGTATACTGAACCGTATTCAACATACAAAAATTATTTAAAACAATATATTGATGGTGCCCGTGCAAAACAAGCTATACCTGTTCTTGTGACTCCAGTCGAACGAAGATATTTTACAGAGGATGGAGTGTTAAGTAGAACGCACGGTGATTATCCGGCGGCGATGAAGGAACTTGGATTAGTAGAACATGTACCCGTCATCGACCTTACGTCTAAAAGCCATTCTTTATTTCAAAAGCTTGGACCCAAAAGTACGAAAGATGTATTTCTTTACCTTGATGACCATGAGAATGGGAACTATCCAAATGGTGTTCAGGATAACACTCATTTTCAGCAGGATGGGGCAAAGTTGATTGCTCGTCTTGTGATTGAGGGGATTGAAGAATCGAATCTAGTTCCGCTTACTACCCACTTAGAAAAAGACCACAATAACTGAGGTCTTTTTCTATTTTCATATCTACATAGTTAACATTAAAATATCCAAGTTCGATATGTGAGTCAATCCAGAGTCTCGAATGTTTTTTAAATAATTAAAATCCAATATGTCAATTGTTCGTTTGGATAATCGGATTACCTTTTGACTTTTCCATTTATTAAGTATTTTATTTACGGTAATCCTAGAGGTACCTATATAACGGGCAAATGAGGTTTGGTCAATGGAAAAATTCCCATTCTCGTTTATTAGCTTTAATAAATAGTGCGCCATCTGTTGTTCAACAGGCGAGTTAAGAAAGGAAATAATTTCTGCTAATATCCTAAATTTATAGATTAGAGAATTAGTAAAAGTACATGCAGCTTCAGGGTGATCAGTACAGATCTTTACTAATGCTTCATCCGAAAAATGATAGATGACAGAGGGAGTGGTTGTGATGGCAGAGGTTAAATAACTTTCCTTTCTGGCCCCATGCTCACCAAACAACATCCCTTCTGGAACATAATTAACGGTGCGTTCCACTCCTTCTTGAGATAAAAGGGTGATCTTAATTCCACCAGTAGACAAGAAAAAAAATCCTCTCCCTTCTTCTCCTTGATGGTAGACGACCGAATTTTCCTCAAGCTCAACTTTTTTTCCATATTGTAAATAAGGTGTCCATGCATATCGAAGATTCTTCATATTATCACATCCCCAAGCAGGTTCTTTAATTCCTCGGGTTTTCGAATGAAAACTTTTTTACCGTGAATCTCTACGATTTGTTCTTCCTTCCATTGTTTTAAAATTTTATAAATGGTAATTCTAGTTAAACCTGTACATTTGGTTAGATCTTGTTGGGTGAGGGGAACTTCAAGGTTCTTAAATTCGTAACAAATATTCAGAAGAAGGGCGGCCAGTTGTTGTTCAGGTAAAAGAGTATCCAAATATATTTTATCAGCAAGAATATGCATTTTATGTATGACGGTTTTGATCAACATATTTAGAATGGAGGGTTGTTTTTTTATTAATTTTTGAAAATGATCACATGAGAAAAAATAGAGAATGGAGTCATTAACAGCTGTAGCCGTTGTAAAATGGGGCTGACGGTCCATTGCTTGAATTCCTAATAGCTGTCCGGGAATGGCAATGTTTAACAAACGCTCTTTTCCCATAGCAGTTGTAGTCGTCACTTTAATTAACCCCTGTTGGATATAATAGAATCCTTCCCCGGTAGTGCCCTGCTGGTAAATACAAGCTTTTTCCTTGAAAAATTCTCTAGTACCAAACTGCAAACATGTTTCCCAATTAATATCACTATCAAACAGGATTGCCACTAAATCAACTCCTAAGTGAAATTTGACTGCCTTGGTAGAGAAATGTCTAATATGAATCAACTTTGATAACGCTTACATTTTTTGAAAATACTTATAAGAAAAAAAGTTTATAGATGTTAACAGCTTAACAATAGTGTAAAAGAATTTTGATATTTAGAAAAGAAAAAAGTAATTTTTCAGAAAAAATGTTAAATAGACTACAATTACTCGAAATATTCAGATTTATAATGACCTTATGAATCATGAGGAGGATGTTTATGGGAATTCGTACAGGAGCACAGTATATTGAAGCACTAAAGGCCAGAAATCCAGAAGTTTGGTTATCCGGAAAAAGAATTAATAATGTCTTTGAAGAGCCTGTTTTCAATCAACCAATCCTTGAAATGGCAAAACTATATGATTTACAACATAACCCTCAGTATCAAGAGGACATTACACATATTTGTGAAGAAACTGGCGAAAGGACCTCGAATGCATTCTTGGTACCTAGAAGTTATCAAGATTTAGAAGCTCGAAAAAGAACGTTTGAGGTGTTCGCCAAAGTAACATTTGGATTAATGGGTAGAACGCCTGATTTCCTTAATGTCGTTGTTACATCAATGGCAAGCAATTCAGAGTTCTTGGATAAATACAATCCTGAATGGGGTAAAAACATTCGTGCATATTTTAAGCATGTTCGCGATCATGACTTGTTTTTAACACATGCGATTATTAACCCTCAAAATGACAGGAGTAAATCTTCGCATGAACAACAGGATATGTTTACCCACTTAGGAACAGTGAAAGAAACACCAGATGGTTTAGTGGTCAGAGGAGCTAAAATGTTAGCAACTCTTGCACCGATAACGGATGAAGTGATTGTTTATTCTTTTCCTGGGTTTAAACCTGGGGATGAGCGATATGCACTTGCTTTTGCTCTTCCACTTGATACACCTGGTCTTCGTATATTATGTCGTGAAGCCATGCAAGACGGAAAACGACCTGTTTACGACCATCCGTTAGCATCAAGATTCGAGGAAATGGATGCAGTTCTAGTGTTTAATGATGTTTTAGTTCCATGGGATCGTGTATTCCTTTATAACAATGTGGAAGCTGCTAATCTACTTTATCCGAAGACTGGAATTGGACAGCAACCGGCACATCAATCGGGAGTAAGAGGGTTAATTAAGCTTCAATTTGCTACTGAGGTGGCTTGTAAGATAGCTGATTCTATTGGCGTAGATGGATACCTAAATGTTCAAAATGATTTAGGTGAATTGGTACAATCGGTTGAAACTATTAGGGCTTTGCTTAGGATTGCAGAATATGAATATGAAGTGCTGCCATCTGGTGAGGTTATGCCTGCCTATACATCACTAGAAACCATACGGGGATTGCTGCCAAAAATGTACCCACGTGCGATTGAAGTCATGCAAATTATTGGTGCTGGCGGTCTTTTGATGTCTCCTACAGATGCCGACTTCCAAAATCCAGAATTAAGAGAGGATTTAGAGAAGTACTATCTTGGAAGAGAGGGAGTTTCCGCAGAAGAGCGTGTTCACCTCTTTAAACTTGCTTGGGATTTATGCGGTGAAGCGTTTGGACAAAGGCTTCTTCAATACGAACGCTATTATACAGGAGACCCAATTCGTAAAAGAGCAATCTTTTATAACAACTTTAAGAGGAAAAATTCTTTTGAGCTTGTTGATGAAGCCATGAAAATATTTGAACGTAAAGGTGAAGTGCCCAGTTTATAAAAATAGTTAGTTAATTATGGGGAGGTGTGAACGATTAAGACGCTAAGAGATGGAGTTTTGACACTTTCGGGTTCAGTAATTGCTATAGGTGCATTTGATGGGGTTCATAAAGGACATCAAGCGGTGATTAAGCAGGCGGTAATAAAGAGCCGGATCTCTCAAGTCCCCAGTGTCGTGTATACATTCGATCCACCTCCTCGACATTTTTTTAAGGGCGTTCAAACATTGACTTCTACTGAGGAAAAACTGAGAAGGATCTCGATGTTAGGTGTAGATTATGTGGTGGTTGCTAGTTTTAATGAATGGTATGCAACTCGTCCACCTGAGGATTTTATCTGTGAATTATCGAAACTTAATCCGATTGAGATTACGGTTGGTTCCGATTTTCATTTTGGTAAAGATAGAAAAGGTGATGTTAGTCTTTTAGAAAAGTATTTTAGGCTAAATGTAGCACCACCTGTTTATTGTAATGGGGGCAAACTTATTTCATCTACACGAATCCGACAGCTTATTTCACAAGGAGATTTTCAGCAGTCTTACTCATTGCTGGGATGGCAGGCAGGAATAAAATAACAATTACTGCTTAGTTAAATATCGGAGGTCTTTAGTATATGAAACTATTAGGAATTTCTGGCACGATCATTGGAGCGAAAACGAGTATTGTTGTTCAAAAAGTACTTGAGGAAGCAAAGAAATACTATCCTCATGTAGAAGTTGAACTCTTGGATTTAAGAGATTATGACGTTCAATTCTGTGATGGGCGAAATCCGTCATCCTACAACGATGACACAAGAAAAGTTCTTGAAGCAATTCATTCAGCAGATTTTTATATTATCGGTACACCGATTTTCCAAGGATCTTTATCAGGCCCGCTTAAGAATTTATTTGATTTGATTAATCCAAAAGATTTTCGCAATAAGGTGATGGGGTTTGTTGCGACAGGCGGAACGTATCAGCACTACCTTGTGATCGAAAATCAGTTGAAACCAATTGCAGGATTTTTTCGGGCATTTGTAGCACCTGGATACGTATACGTTAATAATGATCATTTTAACAAAGAAAATGAAATCATAGATTCTGAAGTACAATCCAGAATCTCAGCCTTAGCCAAAGAAGTGGTCTTCATGCAGGAGGCATTAAAATCGTCGGAAGAAAAATTTGTAGGGGTAGTTCAATAAGTTTATGCCAATAGTTGAACTGAAAATAGTAGAAGGCAGAGAAGCAAAAGTCAAAAAGAAGCTAGTGAAAGATATCACCGATGTCATTGCGGAGAATCTTAGTGTTCCACATGACAAGATCAGGATTCTGTTATATGAAATTCCGGCAGAAAATTGGATCGTTGGGGGAACCCCAAAATCAAGTTCACCTGAATAATGAGAGGAGACTATTATTTATGTCAAGTTCATTAAAGCCAATAAACCTATGGGGATTTATAGAAGAAAATAAGGACTTACTTAAGCCGCCAGTTAATAACAAGGTCGTTTGGAAGGATTCGGAGTTAATGTTTATGGTAATCGGTGGCCCGAACAAACGACGCGATTTTCACGTGGATC
The DNA here is from genome assembly GCF_050477885.1 of Neobacillus rhizosphaerae. Classification (GTDB taxonomy): domain Bacteria; phylum Bacillota; class Bacilli; order Bacillales; family Cytobacillaceae; genus Neobacillus; species Neobacillus rhizosphaerae_A. Next base: position 25,875 of record NZ_JBCNAC010000110.1, on the reverse strand, counting down.
CTTCTGAAGAGATTTTCTATCAAATTAAGGGTGATTGCTACGTTGAGATTATTAATAACGAGGGAAAGCGAGAAGTTATTACGGTGAAAGAAGGAGAAGTTTTCCACCTGCCTGCGAATGTTCCTCATTCCCCACATCGTGTTGCTGATACGATCGGTATTGTCATCGAAAGAGACAGGGCTACAGGAGAATTAGAGGATTTTGTATGGTTCTGTGACGAATGTGATCATGAATTGCATCGAGTTACCGTTCAATTAACGAATATTGAGGTACAAGTGAAAGAAGCAATCAACGGGTTTAATGGAAATCTTGAACTTCGTACATGTAAGAATTGTGGACATATCATGCCAGAAGAAGCGAGTGAATGGAAATGCGAGTAGATTTTCATACACATATTATCCCTGAAAATTTTCCGGACTTTGCAACAAAGTACCAAAATCACAAGTGGCCTGTACTTCAGCCTACCTGTTCATGTGGTGCCAATATTATGGTAGCTGGCAACGTTTTTCGAGAAGTGACAGACCAGGTTTGGAGCCCTGAGAAACGAATTAGTGATATGGAAAAAGAAAATGTAGACATTCAAGTTTTATCACCTATTCCTGTTACATTTTCTTATTGGGCACCCCTTGAAGAAGCAGTAGCCATGGCTCAATTTCAAAATGATTTTATTGCTGAGACAGTTTCACAGCATCCTAGCAAGTTTATAGGGTTAGGGACGGTCCCTCTGCAGGATGTGACAGCTGCAATTCGGGAATTAGATCGCTGTGTGCATGAACTAGGCTTAAAAGGGATTGAAATTGGTACAAATATTAACGGAAAAAACCTTGATGATGAATCACTATTAGACTTCTTCGCAATGTGTGACAAATGGAATGTTCCTATTTTCGTTCATCCATGGGAAACAATGGGAAGTGATCGATTGGCCTCTCATAACCTAATGTATACCGTCGGGATGCCAAGTGAGACAGCATTAGCTGCCGCAAGTCTCATCCTCGGTGGAGTGTTGGAGAAATTTCCTGGATTAAAGATTTGTTTTTCTCATGGCGGGGGTTCACTTCCTTACATCCTACCAAGACTTGATCATGGGTGGAATGTTTGGCCGCACTTGCAGATGACGGAAAAGCCGCCAAGTTTTTATGCAAAGAAATTTTTCTATGATTCGATCGTCAATAACCCGGTGAATATTAAATTCTTAGTTGAAAAATTTGGGGCAGAACAAGTCATCATGGGGTCCGATTATCCATTCTTACTCCGTGAAACTCCACCAGGCAAGATCATAGATGATACCTTAACACTTACAGAAGCGCAGAAAAGAGCCATGTTAGGGGAAAACGCATTACGATTCTTAAACTTACCGGTAAATCAACTAATCTAGCAGCGAAAAGAGATGAGAAAATGGTAGAAAAAGTGATGACACCAGAAGAGAGATTAGCAAGTCTTGGTTTAGAGTTACCAGCTCTTCGCCCCGCTTCTGGAAATTATGTAAGCTGTGTTCGAACAGGGAATTTTATTTTTACCTCTGGTCAGGGTACAGATGAATATCGTGGAAAACTTGGTGATGATGTATCTATAGAGGTTGGGTATCAGGCCGCAAGACAGTGCATGCTTAATCTTTTAGCGGTTGTTCAACATGAGCTAGGTGATCTTAGCAAAGTAAAACGTGTGGTCAAAATTCTTGGTTTTGTCAATAGTACTCCTGACTTTACGGATCAGCCTAAGGTAATGAATGGATCCTCCGATTTATTGGTTGAAGTGTTTGGGGAAAAAGGAAGGCATGCGAGATCGGCAGTAGGGATGGCACAGTTACCCCACAATAACACCGTTGAGGTTGAGATGATTTTAGAGGTTGAGGAGGGTGATCAAAATGAGTAAATTGCTTGAAAAACAGCTACAAATGAACGATGCAAAGCTATTTATTAATGGAGAATACGTTGATGCTATTTCAGGAGAAACCTTTGATACGATTAACCCAGCAACCAATCAAAAGCTTGCTGCTGTCGCAAGTGCTAGTGAAAAAGATGTAGAAATCGCCATTCAAGCAGCACAACGAACCTATGAAAGTGGTATTTGGAGCCAAATGGCGGTTGAAGAGCGGGCAAAAATTCTTTGCCGCATGTCAGATCTAGTGATGGAACGTGTGGATGAGCTAGCTTTAATCGAAACCTTAGACGTAGGCAAGCCGATTAAAGAAAGCAGAGATTTTGATATTCCTAGAGCAGCATCCAATTTACGATTTTTCGCTGAAATGGCTAAATATATCAATCATGAGCATTACCAACAACCCATGCATATGAGCTATACGCAATATGCTCCTGCAGGTGTAACAAGTTTAATCATTCCTTGGAATTTACCTTTTATGCAAATGACTTGGAAAGCTTCAGCTGCTTTAGCTGCAGGTAATACGGTAATCGTTAAGCCAGCATCCTATACCCCACTTAGTGCAGTCATGTTAGGTGAAATTGCCAACGAAGCAGGATTACCGCCGGGTGTGTTGAATATACTTACAGGACCAGGTGGAACAGTAGGTACCGCGATGACTACTAATCCTAACGTTCGTCGAATATCCTTTGTTGGGGAAAGTTCAACCGGTAAAACGGTTATGAGAAATGCAGCATCACAGTTAATCCCCGTATCATTAGAATTAGGTGGGAAATCTGCCAATATTGTATTTGACGATGCGGATTTAGACGAAGCCGTTGCTGGCTCGATTGAGGCGATTTTTAGAAATCAAGGAGAAATTTGTTTAGCCGGTTCACGCTTGTTAGTGCAAGAATCCGTTTATGATAAATTCCTCGAAAAATTTGTCGCAGCTGTAAAGAAAATTAAAGTTGGCGACCCATTGGATGAAAGTACTGATATGGGTGCACTTATTTCTAAAAGTCACTTAGAAACTGTTGACAATTATGTGCGAATTGGAATCTCTGAAGGCGCAAAGCTTGCAATTGGCGGCAAGCGCGTGGAAGGATTTACTCAGGGTAATTTTTATGAGCCGACGGTACTATACGATGTAAATACTAAAATGAGAGTAGCTCAGGAAGAAATTTTTGGCCCAGTTTTAGTTGTCATTCCGTTTAAAACGGAAGAAGAGGCTATTCGAATAGCTAATGATTCTATTTACGGCCTGGCAGGAGTCGTTTGGTCAAATAATCTTAGACGTGCCCATCGTGTAGCGGCCCAAATAAATTCAGGATTATTCTGGATTAATTGTTGGTACTATCGTGACTTAAGAACTCCATTTGGAGGTTCAAAGGCTAGTGGGATTGGCAGGGAAGGTGGACGTCACAGCTTTGAATTTTATACAGAAGCCAAGACTATTACAATGAAATTATAATATTGAAAATGAAGAGGTGGCTGATAGGCCACTTTTTATCTATAAAAATATCAAAGGTAGGTGCAGTACGATTGAAAACACTAGTAGAATCGATTGCTCAAGAATTACTCGATGCAGAAAAACGTCAGTATTCAGTTGATCCTTTAACACAGCGCTATTCTGAGCTGAATGTGAGTGATGCGTACCGAATACAGCTCGAAGTGATTGATAAAAAGTTAAAACTAGGGCAGAAGGTAATTGGGAAGAAGGTAGGACTTACAAGTGCGGCGATGCAACAAATGCTTGGTGTCAATGAGCCAGATTACGGCCATCTTTTAAATGATATGAAAATAGCAGATGGTGAAACAGTGAAACTAGCTGATTTCATTAGTCCGAAAGTGGAGGCGGAAATTGGTTTTATTTTAGACCGTGACTTAGTAGGGCCAAATGTGAATTATCTAGATGTATTATTGGCTACAAAATATGTGGTGCCAACTATTGAAATTATAGATAGCCGGATATCAGAATGGAAAATTAAATTGGTCGATACAGTAGCTGATAATGGCTCATCAGCAAGGGTTGTCGTCGGAACAAAGCTAAGCACGATTGATGGGCTGGATTTACGAACGCAAGGAATGGTTTTTTATAAAAATAAAGAGCTTGTGGCAACCGGATCTGGAACAGCCGCGCTAGGCCATCCCGCACAAGCCGTGGCATGGTTAGCAAATAAATTGCATGAATTCGGAATTCATCTAAAAGCAGGTGAACTCATTCTTCCTGGAGCACTAACAGGTGCCATTGCTGTAAAAGTAGGCGACGTAATTTCCGCACAATTCGGTCCATTGGGTACAGTTTCTGTCACATTTGAGTAGAGGAGGTTTTAATCATGGAAAAACTAAAAGCTGCAATTATTGGTTCAGGAAATATTGGTACAGATCTTATGTATAAGCTTGAGAGAAGTGATTGGTTAGAATTAACGGCCATGATTGGGATTGACCCAGAATCAGATGGCTTGAAACGAGCACAGGAACGAGGACTTCAAGTTTTTTCAAATGGGATTCAGGCACTGGTAGATTCACCTACTCTTGCAGACATCGTTTTTGATGCTACATCTGCTAAAACCCATGTTAGACATGCGAAAATTTTAAGGGAGTTAGGTAAACTTGCCATTGACCTTACTCCTGCAGCTAGAGGGCCATTTGTATGCCCCGCTGTAAATATAGAAACACACCTAAATGAATTGAATGTAAATATGATTACTTGTGGCGGGCAAGCGACAATCCCGATTGTTCATGCGATTAACCGAGTTGCTGATGTCTCATACGCGGAAATTATTGCGACAATTTCCAGCAAAAGTGCAGGTCCTGGAACAAGGGCAAATATCGATGAGTTCACGATTACTACACGAAGAGGGATTGAAGAGGTTGGTGGAGCTGATCAAGGGAAAGCCATTATTATTTTAAATCCAGCAGAACCGCCTGTTATTATGCGTGACACCGTTTTTTGTGAAGTGAAGCATGTGGAAAAGGACCGAATTCTTCAATCTATTTATGAAATGATCGACACTGTTAAGCAATATGTACCAGGTTATCGATTAAAACAAGAACCATTATTTGATGGGAATAAAGTGACAGTTTTCTTGGAAGTGGAAGGTGCAGGCGATTACTTTCTGAAATATGCTGGGAATTTAGATATTATGACAGCGGCAGCGACAAAAGTGGCGGAAGATTTTGCCCGTGCCCAATTAGGACAAAAAACGGTTGGAACTGCCGCATTGGATTAATCATTTAAGGGAGGACATAGAAAGATGAATGTAAATAAAAACCTGCCAATCAAAATTACCGAGGTATGTTTACGGGATGGGAGTCACGTTGTTGCACATCAATACACAGAGGAACAAGTCCGTTCGGTTACACGTGCATTGGATCGAGCTGGAATGCATTATATTGAGGTGAGTCATGGAGATGGCTTAGGCGGATCAACACTCCAGTACGGACGTTCATTGGTAAATGAGATGAAACTAATCGAAGCTGCTGTAGGGGAATGTAAACAGGCAAAGGTTGCCGTATTATTGATTCCTGGGATCGGCACAGTCCATGAACTGAAACAAGCACATGGGCTTGGAGCAGGATTGGTTAGAGTTGCAACACATGTAACAGAGGCAGATGTATCTGCACAGCATATTGCCATGGCAAGAGAACTAGGGATGGAGTCACTTGGATTCCTCATGATGGCCCACATGGCACCAGTAGAAAAATTAGTGGAACAGGCCAAACTCATGGAGAGCTATGGTGCACAAGCAGTTTATGTGACAGATTCCGCAGGTGCCTTATTACCGCATCAAGTTCGAGAGCGAATCCGCGCCCTTAGAGAGTCTTTAGATATAGAAATAGGTTTTCACGCTCATAACAATTTATCACTTGCAGTTGCCAATACTCTTGTTGCGATTGAAGAAGGGGCTACTCGAATTGATGGAAGTGTTCGCTGTTTAGGTGCCGGTGCAGGAAATACACAAACAGAAGTGTTGGTTGCGGTTTTAAATAAAATGGGGATCGACTTGGGAATTGATCTTTACAAAATGATGGACATTGCTGAGGATCTTGTGAAGCCCTTAATTCCTGGTTCACAGGAAATTAGTAAGGGAAGCTTAGTTATGGGATATGCGGGTGTTTATTCTAGCTTCCTCCTTCATGCGGAACGAGCGAGTAAACGATTTAACCTTGATCCACGTGATATTTTACTTGAACTTGGCAAAAGAAAGGTCGTTGGAGGCCAAGAAGATATGATTCTTGATGTAGCAGCTGAAATGGCAAATAAGAAAAAAGTGGAGGTTCAATCATGACACTGATGCAAGGAACAGAACAAGAAATAGTAGAATACCTGTTAGCGGCAGAAAAGGAAAAACGAGAAGTCGAAAAAATTACTACTAATTATCCTTCCTTAACATTTGAGCAGGCATATGAAATACAACAAAAATTAATTGAACAAAAAGAACAGGAGGGTCTACGTCGAATTGGTGTTAAGCTTGGATTAACGAGTAAGGCGAAGCAAGAGATGATGGGTGTTCATGAAGCAATCTATGGTTATTTGATGGATGATATGCTTGCACCTGAATGGGAACCAGTACAATTTAGCGAGTTTATCCATCCGAAGGCAGAACCTGAAATTGCCTTCTTGATGGAAGAGGACATCCAAGGTACTTCTGTAACAGCCGAGGATATATTACGAGTAACAAAATATGTAGCACCAGCTATTGAGATTATCGATAGCCGCTATTTAGATTTTAAATTTACACTCGTTGACGTTATAGCAGATAACTGTTCGTCCTCCAAATTCATTGTAGGAAACAAGTGGGTATCACCCAAAGCTCTTGACCTGAAAGAAATTGGCGTCTATATGTCTAAAAATTCAGAGGTAGCTACAGTTGGCACAAGTGCAGCTGTTTTAGGCCATCCTGCCACTGCTGTTGCATGGGCTGTAAACAAGCTTGGGGAAAAGGGCTTAGGCTTGAAAAAGGGCGACATCGTTTTAAGCGGTGCGATTACGGAAGCAATTAGCTTTCAAAAGGGTGATACAATCCTAGCACAATTTGCGGACCTCGGAAGTGTATCATTCTCTTGCAAATAATAAGAGATGAAATCGCAAAATAGGTATAGAAGAATGGAGGTTTATTATGCAGTTTACATTAGAATATGCAAAACAACTGGACCAAGAAGATATCCTTTCTAAATTTCGTGAAGAATTTTACATAAAACCAAACTCTATTTATATGGATGGGAATTCATTGGGACTTCTTTCGAAAAGAGCAGAACGCACCCTCTTGGAATCTTTAGCAGATTGGAAAGAGCATGGTATCGATGGATGGACAAATGGGAAACACCCATGGTTTTTCTTATCCGAAAAATTAGGAGAAATGATGGCACCATTAGTCGGTGCTTCAGCTAATGAAGTGATTGTAACGGGCTCCACAACTGTAAATTTACATCAGCTTGTAGCAACTTTTTATAAGCCAGAAGGTAAGAGGACAAAAATTTTAGCGGATGAATTAACCTTTCCATCTGATATTTATGCTCTCCAAAGTCAGCTTCGAATTCACGGGTATGACCCTGAGACACATTTAATTCGTGTGAAAAGTCGGGATGGTCGTTTTTTAGAAGAAGAGGATATTATTGAAGCTATGACTGAGGAGATTGCTTTAATCATTTTGCCTACTGTCCTCTATCGCAGCGGGCAAATCTTGGACATGAAGAGATTAACAGGCGAAGCAAACAAAAGAGGAATTTTAATAGGTTTTGACGGATGCCATTCCATTGGGGCTATACCTCATTCGTTTAGTGATTGGGGTGTTGATTTTGCGTATTGGTGCAATTATAAACATTTAAATGGCGGCCCGGGCAGTGTTGGTAGTTTATATGTAAATAGTAAACATTTTGGAACAAATCCTGGTCTTGCTGGCTGGTTTGGATCTAAGAAAGAGAAACAGTTTGATATGGAGCACACTTTAACACACGCAGAGTCCGCAGGTGCCTATCAGATTGGGACTCCTCATGTTTTGAGTCTGGCACCTTTACTTGGAGCTTTGGAGATTTTTGCGGAAGCTGGGATTGATAATATCCGTTTGAAGTCATTAAAGATTAATCAATATTTAATGGACTTATTGGTACATGAGGTACCAGAAATGGGATTCAGGATTGGAAACCCAATAGATGATGTTAAACGTGGTGGTCATATTAGTTTAGAACATAATGAAGCTGCTAGAATATGCAAAGCATTAAAAGAAAATGGTGTTATTCCTGATTTTAGAGCTCCTAACATTATTCGTCTTGCACCTGTTGCACTTTATACCTCTTATAAAGAAGTTTTTGAGGTGGTACAAATTCTTAAAAAAATCATGACGGAAAAACAATATGATAAGTTTGAGAATGAAAGAGAAGTCGTAGCATAAAGAGATAGGTTGCATTGATACTTTAATAGAGGAGGAGCTAAATGGTGAACAAACATATTCCTATGAATAACGGAAATAATTCTGAAAATGGATTGAAGCGTGAATTAAAAACCAACCAGCTTTCGATGATTGCAATGGGGTGTGCCATTGGAACAGGTCTTTTCCTTGGGAGCGGTTTAGCCATTAGTACAGCAGGGCCAGGTGTATTACTAAGTTATGGAGTCGGTGCTATTATTGTCCTCCTGTTAATGGGATGCCTATCTGAAATGACAGTTGCTCATCCTACTACAGGTGCTTTTGGCACGATTGCTGAGAAATATGTTAGCCCACTCGCAGGATATCTTGTGAAATATTCCTATTGGGTTGCCAACGTTTTAGCTATTGGGGTAGAGGTAAGTGCCATTGCTGTATATATGAAGTACTGGTTTCCTCATGTGCCTGGAATGGTTTGGATACTATTGTTTGCGGCGGTTCTTATTTATGTAAATGCTACAAGTGTAAATGCTTTTGGTACATTTGAATATTGGTTTTCCATGATTAAAATAAGTGCCATTGTTGGATTCATCTTACTTGGATCATATATTTTATTTGGCGGAACACATCAATCGAATTTGGGACCAGAGAACTTAGTAAATGACAGAGGTTTTTTACCTTTCGGATGGTGGGGAGTGTGGGTTGCGACTTTTATTTCCTTATTTAGCTTTTTGGGCACAGAATTGATAGCGGTTACAGCTGGTGAAGCGAAGGATCCAGATGTTGCAGTCCCAAAAGCGTTGAAAGCTACGGTTTTCCGCTTATCCACCTTTTATATTTTGACAATTGGTATCATGCTAATGATAGTTCCGTGGAAATCTGCAGGTGTGGAAGAAAGTCCTTTCGTAAAGGTTATGGATCTCTTAAATATTCCAGGGGCGTCAGGAATTATGAATTTTATTATTTTAACAGCAGCCCTATCATCTATGAACAGCCAATTATATGCTTCTACTCGAATGATGTTTTCGCTTTCCAAAGGGAATGATGCTCCAGCCTTTTTAGGGAAATTAAGCAAAAAAGGAGTTCCACTAAGAGCACTTGCTGTTTCTACACTGGGGATTTTTCTCGCTGCATTAGTTAGTACTGTATTACCAGGTTCGTCATATGCTTTTATGATGGGAATTTCCATGTTTGGTGCTATCTTCACCTGGTTTATGGTGTTTGTTTCACACTTATTTTTCAGAAGAAAGTGGGAGAAATCTGGAGGCAGGAAATTACCTGTAAAAATGGTAGGTTTCCCATATTTAACGAGCATTGGAGCAATCCTTTTATTGAGTTTAATGATTACAACTTGGTTTACAGATTTTAAAATCATGCTTCAATTCGGTATTCCATGGTTACTTTTTTTAACAGTTTCTTATTTTATTTTTAAAAAGAGGCGATTCAATCAAAACCCTGAAAAGAAACAAATGATATCTTAACCGTAAATGTTAATTAAGCCTTTAGAAGTATTTTAATAAAAAAACGGGGAGGAAAATAAACCATGAGTACCCAAGAGAAAAACACAAACATGGAACTAGAGAATGAGATTCAAACAGATTTCCAAAAATCAATGTCATATGGAGATTACCTCCATCTTGATAATATTTTATCTAGTCAAAATCTGGTATCAGATCACCATGATGAAATGTTATTTATTATCATTCATCAAGCAAGTGAGCTATGGATGAAATTAATAATACATGAATTGACAGCAGCTATTAGGTATATAAGCAATAATGACTTGGAACCATCATTTAAAATTTTGTCACGAGTTTCAAGAGTACAGCAGCAATTAATACAGTCATGGAGTGTGCTTTCTACCTTAACCCCTTCAGAGTACTTGGAATTTAGAGATAAACTGGGAAAAGCTTCAGGGTTTCAATCTTATCAAAACCGTTTAATTGAATTTGCTTTAGGGAACAAAAATGTTCAAACACTAGCAGTCTATCAGCATCAACCAGAATTATATGAAAAAATGCTGGTTGCACTACAAAAACCAAGTATATATGATGCAGCGATCAATGCGCTTGTTGCACGAGGATTACCTATTGATAAAGAGGTTATCGAGCGCGATTTATCAAAAAACTATGAGCCAAATGCCAGTGTAGAAGAAGCATGGCTAACCGTGTATCGTCATGTTGATCAATACTGGGATTTATACGAATTAGCGGAGAAATTAGTCGATATTGGTAATCAGCAACAGTTATGGCGTTTTAATCATATGAGTACCGTTGAAAGAATTATTGGCCATAAGCAAGGGACAGGTGGTTCTTCGGGTGTAACCTATTTAAAAAGAGTTGTGGATCAGAAGTTTTTCCCTGAACTTTGGAGTTTACGAACGAAGCTTTAGTTGTAGTCTTTTTTATCCATTCCCATAATCCATATACTTATATATTATTAATAACATAAGATATGACGAGGGGATGGAGGGGCATTGTGAACACAGAGCAAGCTTTTGACTTTTTAAGGCAAGCCGGAGTGACAGAGGATATCTGTATTCAAACGGTCCGGCGTTGGCTTCGTGAAAGAAAGATTAATTACGAAGGCAATGGACTTCGAAAATCCGGATACATACTCGAGGATACCGATCAAGCTTTTGGCATGTTAATGGACGCAGGTGTCCCGGAAGGCATGTGTACTCCATTAGTAAGACGATGGCTGAGAGAAGGCAAGATTCAAAATGTAGGCAATGGGAAACTCGTAACAGAAACGATTCCCAAGGAAACTGCCACAAAGCGAGTGGGTCATACTGATCATGATAAGATCATCCGCCAATTAAAAGTCAAAATTAAAGCACAAGATGAGCATATAGAAGGTATGGAAAAGCTCCATCAAAACTCAATTAATACATTAATACAGCAAAGAAATAAACTAAAAGTAGAGATCGCCCACATAGACAAAGAAAAAAATGAATTACAAAAGGAAACGAAAAAGTTACTTCAAGAGAATATTAATTTGCGGAATGAAATGTTAAAGCTTAAAGAGGAACTTCTTAGAGGGTCTAATAAGGAACAAGACCAGAATCATACTCCGCCTCCTCCAATGCAGACAAATCATCGGCAAAAATTAGGTCTCTCAAAAACAGCAAGTGAAAAAGATATTCTAGTAGGATATAAAAAACTATTAAAAATAACACATCCTGACCATGGAGGAACGGCAGCAGCTTTTCATTACATCAAAACAGACTATGATCAATTTAGAAGTAGTTTTAATAAAAAGTAAAAAAACCCCTTAGGTAAATTACTACTACCTAAGGGGTTTTTCATTTAAATTTGACTAAATAAATACAGTTCCTGCTACAACAATACTTATCAGTGAGCCAAAGATTAAACCAACTGCTGCGAAGGCCATTAATACTGCGCCATGGGCCTTACTTCTGTCAATATAAGTCATAAAGCCCATATATAATGCTAAGATTCCGAAAACAATTGGAAGGAATAGAAACGAAATAGCTGCAAACAACCATCCAAAAACAACAAATGCCATGCCTGATTTTTTACCGGTAGACTTTTCTGGATAAAGGACTGTAACGCTACCACAACTTTGACAAACTGCTGAGTTGGCTAATTCAGCAGACCCACCTTGCGATTGATACATTTTTACATCCACCCCATTTTCATTAATTTATGATTTATTGTATTTTGAATATAAAGAATATTATAAAAATTTAAATTTAGAATACCATATTTTCAAAAAGTTTCAAGTGAAACGAATTAAAAAAAGAAGAACACGATTACGAATCGTGCTCTTCTTGAAATTCACTCATTAGCAATCAGTATGTTTCTTTAGATGAAGGGGTGGTGGGATTAACCAGCCCTTTTCTTTATTTAGACGCAATACCTTTGCACCAAGTGCCATTTTTTGAGCATGGAATTGACCATACATCATAGCAACATCTTCACGGATGGATTTACCAATTACCTGACTGCAGGCAACTAAACCAGCCGCAATATCAACAGAAAGAGTAGCAGCAATTGCTGGGTCAGGAATTCTTGCACCTACTGGAATATCCTCTAAACATGCTTCCGGAGGTTCAGGTGCTGCAGGAGGTAACCCAATGCCGTTTTCCTTTAAAAGTTCTTCGACTTGCTTTTTTTCCTGTTGGCAACTTTCTATTGCTTCGACGATTAACTTTTTCAAATCATCGTCACCTGCATGGTTTAACATTGTTTGGTACCCAGCAATTAAGCTATTTCCGGCTAAAAGAGAAGCCCATATATCAAACACTTCTCCGTAATGTAAAGGCTCTTCTTTAGGGTTTCCATTTAATATTCCCATTGTAACCCTCCTTAGATTATAAGAAAATTTATTCATTTGAAGTGCCACCTTTCTTGAAGCACATCAAATAGTCTGCCCGTTAGAATCAAAATAATTTATGGTTTCTGTATTCCAATTAACACTTACAACAAGCTCATTCCTGAGCTCGTTATGATTTAACGACGATGTTCAACCAGGTCAATAGCACCCAAAACAATATGAGCTAAACCGAATCCAAATATTGTATTAGCCAGCATTTTATTGGATCTTCGTTTTTGTTTTAATACGTAGCCGGTCGCTGTAACAGCTGTTCCTAAAGCAGTTGGTATTAATCCTTCGCGAATATTCAAACTACCTACCTCCCACTATGTTGGTTCTAGTGAACATTCTAATTGAATATCCTTTGTTATTTTCTCAAATAGTGGATTAACCTATTCTTTTAGGAACGAACATAAATTTATAAAGAAAGTATAAATTCACTGAAAATAATTAACCTAAAATGGAGTGGTAATATTAACGTGGAAAGAAAGGGAGAACAATAATGGAACAATCAGGAGTAAATAATTCGATCCAAACACACTTGAATAATTATAAACAAGGCATTGGAACCTACACACAGATGATGCCAGAATTAATTGGTGCCTACAATGAATTTACTGGTGCATGTTTTAAGGAAGGAGAAATATCTCAAAAAAATAAACATTTAATTGCGCTTGGAATAAGTGTTTATTCGCAGGATGAATATTGCATTATTTATCATACAAAAGGATGCATTGATCAAGGCTGTACTGAGAAAGAAATTTTTGAAACAATTGGAGTGGCTGCAGCACTTGGAGGCGGGGCGGCCATGAGTCAGGGAGTCACACTTGTTCAGGAGTGTATGAACCAACTCTCAAATATGAAGCATTAATGATAGAAGAAGCAGGATTTCTGTGGGAACCTGCTTCTTCTTTTTCTTTTCATTCTGTTAGGAGTAATTTACAATTTTAAACCAATTTTTCTTGGTTTGTTCATAATCTGTTCATAATTAACATGTATGCTAGATGTTAGGTGATTTGGAACTAATCACATATAGCCAAATCAATAAAACTTTGTAATAATACGTTTCTAGAAGGCGGGTGTAAAAAAATGAATACATTACTTCACAGAGGTCAAAGTATTTTCAATAAATATATTGGCTTTTTCTTTTTGACAGTTATTTTCCTTTGGGTTAAAACATATATCATTCAATTAACACAATTTGATTTAGGAATTGAAAATTCCTTGCAAAAGTTTCTACTATTCTTCAATCCTTTAGGCTCATCCTTACTATTTTTAGGTTTTTCTTTTTTCCTAAAAGGAAGAAAAAAATATATAGGTCTTATTATTATAGAATTTCTTTTGTCTTTTTTATTGTATGCGAATGTTTTATTTTACCGTTTCTTCAATGATTTTATTACTTTGCCAACCTTAACTCAGACGCAAAACTTTGGAGATGTAAGTGGAAGTGTAACTTCTCTATTAAGACCATATGACTTTTTATTTTTTATTGATATTCTTATTTTAATAGGGTTGCTTGCATTTCGTTTGGTTAAAATCGATGTTAAGGATATGAACCGCAGAAAGGTTTCTGTTCTTTTCTCATTGTCACTCGCGATTTCTTGCGCTAATTTATCTCTAGCAGAAGTCGATCGACCTCAATTATTGACAAGAGGATTTGACCGTAATTATATTGTTAAATATTTAGGAATGTACAATTATACTATTTATGATGCAGTAAAGAGCACGAAGGCCTCTGCACAAAGAGTAATGGCAAATAGTGATGATATGACAGAAGTGATTAACTATACAAAATCTAACTATGCTGAGCCAAACCCTAAATATTTTGGTGCTGGTAAAGGAATGAACGTAATTTACCTGCATCTTGAATCCATGCAAAACTTCCTTATTAATTACAAGTTAAATGGTGAAGAAGTTACACCATTTTTAAATTCGATGGTCAACGAAGGCAATACAATGTATTTTGATAACTTTTACCATCAAACTGGACAAGGTAAAACATCTGATGCCGAATTTATGCTAGAGAACTCATTATTTGGCTTACCTCAAGGATCAGCATATACGACTAAAGGTTTAAATACGTACCAAGCGGCACCTGCTATTTTAGGTCAACAGGGCTACACATCAGCCGTGTTCCATGGAAATTCAGGAAGCTTCTGGAATCGAAATGAGATTTATAAATCTTTCGGCTTCAACAAATTTTTTGATGCAAATTATTATGATTTGAAATCTCAAGACTTAGCAGAGTATGGTTTAATGGATAAACCATTCTTTAATCAATCGATTCCATTATTAGAATCATTACCTCAGCCTTTCTATACGAAATTTATTACGGTTTCAAACCATTATCCGTATCCAATTCCTGAAAAGGATGCGACGATTGCACCGGCAACAACTGGTGATTCATCAGTGGATACGTACTTCCAAACGGCCCGTTATGCCGATGAAGCTTTGAAGCAATTTGTTGATTACTTGAAGAAATCTGGATTGTATGATCATTCCATTATTATTATGTATGGTGACCACTATGGTATTTCACAAAATCATAACAAAGCAATGAAGCAAATAATGGGTAAAGAAATTACTCCATTTGAAGGCTCTGGGTTACAGCGTGTACCATTATTTATTCATGTTCCAGGCATGCAGGGTGGAGTGAACCATGAGTACGGTGGACAAATAGATCTTCTTCCAACTCTACTTCACCTCGTAGGCATTGATTCAAAAGATTATGTTCAATTTGGTACAGACCTATTATCTGAACAGCACGATGATCTTATCCCATTCCGAAATGGAGACTTTGTAAGTCCAACGATTACATCGGTTGATGGTAAATTCTATGACTCAACGACAGGGATGAAACTTGAGCAGGAAAGAATAGAAGAAGCAAAAAAATATCAGAAATCAGTTATGCAAAAATTAGCACTTTCTGATAAAGTGGTAAACGGTGATTTATTACGATTCTATACACCTGATAACTTTACCCCAGTTGACCGCTCAAAATATGACTATAAAAAAGCGGACATTACCACAACAGAAAAATAAACACTCAAAGGCTGCCTAAGAAATTCTTAGGTAGCCTTTTATTTGCCTAAAACTTCTTATCATTGGTTTTTGTATTAATTTAAATACTTTTCCTAAAGCTAATATAGGAAAGTATGGAATGATAAGGGTGAGAATGGATGCAAAAGATTTGGCACATTTACAAAACTGATTGGGTCAATATTATCAGAGTACCAACCGTATTGTTTTTAATTGTGGCACTTATGGTTTTACCGTCTGCATATGCCTGGATTAATATCAAGTCCATGTGGGACCCCTATAGCAATACTTCAGGTATTAAAGTGGCGGTTACGAACGAAGATACTGGTGCAGAGCTTAATGGAAAAAGGATTAATGTGGGAAATGAAATCATAAGTACCTTAAAAGCAAATCATAAACTTGGGTGGGTATTTGTCAAACAGGATAAGGCAGTGCAGGGTGTAAAGAATGGAAAATATTATGCCTACTTGCTAATTCCAAAGGACTTCTCTCAAAAATTAACTAGTATTTTAGAAATCAATCCGCAAAAACCCAAAATTGAGTTTGGAGTAAATGAAAAAATTAATGCGGTTGCACCAAAAATCACTAGCTCGGGAGCCTCAAGTGTCACAGCTCAAATCAGTCAGGCGTTTATTAAGACGGTCGGGAATGCTATTTTTTCTGGATTTTATAAGGTGGGTGTGGAGTTGGAGAAAAACCTGCCAAATATCCAAAAGGTAGAAAATCAAATTTTTGAACTTGAAAAGTCCTTACCTCAGATTCAAGAAATGGGGAAAAAAGCGATTGAACTTGAAGGGAAGTTACCGGAATTACACGAGAAAGGACAGAAAGTAATAGAACTCGAACAAAGAATACCAGAGATTCAAAAAGCAGGGGATAGTATATTGAAGGTTGAAAGTGCATTACCTCGAATACAGGAAGCTGGTGACAAAATAGTAGCTCTTCAAGCTAAGATGAATGATTTGAAAAAGACCACTTCCATTATTTCAGATGTTTTAGCGAGCATTTCGGATATAGAAGCGAAAGTGAACGAGGCCATTGACAGGGTAAAGGAGAAGGTCCAGGTTAACACTGATGAAAATCAGAAAGCGTTAAATCAGTTACAAGCTGAATTAGAAAAAATTCAAGGAACAATCCAGGAAATCCATTTAGGTCTACAGCAGAAAGTGAGCACTGTGGAAAAGGATCTGAATACTGCTTCAAATTTTTTTAGTAATGAATTGCCAGTCGTTGAAAAAAAGGTCCATAATGCAGCTGATTTTGTAAGGAATGACTTACCAAAAGTGGAGTCAGATATTAGAAAAGCTGCGGACCTTGTTCGAACAAAGCTTCCTGAGGTGGAAAAGCTGATTCACAAAGCAGCTGATTTTGCTAGGAATGATCTTCCTGGATTCGAGGCAGAAATTAGAAATGCTGCAGATAAGCTCCGCCAATTTGAGAGAAGTGTGAATATCCGTGACCTAATTGAATTTCTTAAACATGACCCTGAAAAAGAGAGCAGCTTTCTCTCAAACCCAATTTTATTAAATACGAAACGAATTTTTCCTATTCCCAATTATGGTTCAGCCATGTCACCTTTTTATACGATGCTGGCGCTATGGGTAGGAGCGACTCTCCTAATAGCGTCACTCCGAGTAGATGTAGAGAATTCTAATGCTATATACCGTGGTTATCATTTATATTTAGGAAGACTCCTAACTTTTTTGACTATAGGAATTTTCCAGTCTTCCATTGTCTCCCTTGGTGATTTGCTTTTAATTCACACCTATGTAGTGGATAAACTTTGGTTTGTTCTGTTAAGCATTCTTGTCAGCATGGTATTTATCATTATTACGTATACTTTATGTTCCGTGTTTGGAAATATTGGGAAAGGGTTAGCGATTATTTTTTTGGTGCTGCAAATTTCCAGTTCCGGTGCCACCTTCCCGGTAAGTACGACCTCTTCATTTTTTCAGGCGATTAATCCTTTTATGCCATTCACATATGCAGTAAGTATTCTTCGTGAGACGGTCGGCGGAATGGTTAAAGAGGTAGTAATAAGGGATATCTTTTTTCTCCTAGCTTTTGCAGCCGTGAGTTTTCTATTAGCCCTTGTTTTAAAAAAGCCTTTAGAAAATCGGATACAACAAACCGCCCAAAAAGCAAGAACAACCAAGATCATTCCATAAAAAAAGAGCAGTTCATTAGAGCTGCTCTCTTAGTACTTCCCCTTAAACTTTATCAAATAATAGTTTCAAGAGCGACTTCAATCATGTCGTTAAAAGTGGTTTGACGCTCTTGTGAAGTGGTTTGTTCTCCTGTAAGGATATGGTCACTTACAGTTAAGAGAGTTAAACCCTTTACCCCGAATTTAGCCGTTTGGTAATAAAGGCCAGCTGCTTCCATTTCGACAGCAAGAACTCCATAATTACTTAGTTTGCTATATGGGTCTTCCTTTTCAGAGTAAAAAATGTCAGATGAAAGAACCGTTCCAACATGGAGATTAAGCCCTTTTTCGACTCCAAGTTCGTAGGCTTTTTTAATCAATTCAAAGTTTCCAGTTTGAGGAACAGCGTATCCTGGAAAACTATCACGGATAATCATTGAATCTGTTGCAGCTGCTTGTGCAATAATGACATCACGTATTTTTACATCTTCTTTAATAGCACCACATGTTCCAATTCGGATTAAATTCTTTGCCCCGTATTCAGTGATGAGTTCATGAATATAGATGGATGCAGAGGGCATACCCATCCCAGTGCCTTGAACTGAAACACGCTTTCCTTTATACGTGCCTGTAAAACCTAACATACCGCGAACATTATTATAGCAAACCGCATTTTCCAAAAATGTCTCAGAAATATATTTTGCCCGTAAAGGATCTCCTGGCAGTAAAACAGACTCAGCGATTTCTCCAACTTTTGCCTCTATATGTACACTCATTTCATAGTCCTCCCTCATATGTCATGTTTGTTAGAGTTAGCATAGCATACTGCCATTTTACAATCTGTTAAAAAGATAACTACATTTTTGTGAACTAGTTAACAAAATATTCGTTAGAGGGATAACTGCAATACAACGCTTTCATTTGGTATATTGGTAAATGTATTAGATGTTATACCATTTTCGAAGCGTGGGAACTTCCTCTGTTTCACTACAAATGGCTTCCAACCGACTTTTATCTAAAAGATAAAAATACTTATCGCGAATATCAATAAGACCTTCATTTTGAAAATCACCCAGTGTTTTCGATATGGATTCTCTAGTGACACCCAGCATACTGGCTAGTAAGGATTGGTTAATTTTAAAATCAATTTTAAAAATCGTGCCACTTGGTGTGCCAAAATTATAATAGAGATCCATTAACAGATTTGCTGCTTTTGTACGGACATCATAAAAGGTCAAGTAGCGAACTAACCGGTTTAACATCCGTGTGCGCTCAACGAGAATCAAATAGGCTTTTCTTAAAATAGAAGGATACTTATCTACAATTAAAAGGAAATCTTGTTTCGTAATTTGCCAAGCTGTTACATTTTCAAGTGCTTCAATAGAGGAAATTCGGTGATTGTCATTTGACAATGCTTCCACTTCACCTACGATATCTCCTGGCATAGCTATGCTGAGAACGATTTCTTTCCCTTCATGATTACGATAAATTTTCACCATTCCTGATCGGATGATGTATATTTCGTCTCCCTGGTCATTTTCAAACATGAGGACATGGTTCTTTTTAAATTTCCGTTCCTTTAGAAGCGGAAGAATATTTGGCAAATCACCCTCAGGAATATCAGAAAAAATCGCGATTTCTGAGATATTGGTAATCATAAACATACAACCTTTCAAGGCTTGGTACCTAGTTTTAATAAATAGTAGTAACATAATTATAACACGATTTGCATCATTGATTCGTGTAAACAAAAGGGGTAACTTTGGTTGAATAAGATATTAAATGGTTTATTTCATATTGAAAAAGCAAAATCGAGTATAAGGACAGAGGTACTTGCTGGATTAACATCGTTTATGACGGTTGCTTATATTATTGCCGTAAACGGTGCTATTTTAAGTAAAGCAGGCATGCCCTACGAGGCAGTCACTTTAGTAACTGTAATTAGCTGCTTTTTAGGCTGTATGTTAATGGCATTGTGGGCGAATTCACCATTAGTCCTTATTCCGGGTATGGGTGATAATGCATTTTTTGTTTTTACCCTAGTCTTTTCACTTGGGTTATCTTGGCAGCAAGCACTTGCCGTTGTTTTTATTGCTGGGATTGTCTTTTTCCTTACAACAGTGACCAAAGGAGCAGATTATTTATCACGCTCAATTCCGAAATCTATGATTCATTCGATGACAGCTGGAATTGGACTTTTTATCGCCTTTTTAGGATTGAAAAATGGGGGTATTATCGAAGCAAGTGAAGGTACATTTGTACAACTGGGGGACTTGGGAAGCCCGCATACGCTTACTACAATACTTACATTGGTGATTTTAGTTCCGCTTTTCTTGCGTAATGTGAAGGGGAACTTCTTGATTGGAATTATTGCTGGTACCTTAATTGGTGCATTACTTGGTATCGTGGATTTCTCGTCGCTTAGGGATTTTAGTTTATCTTTTAGTGGATACGATCAGATTTTTTTAGCATTTGATTTTAGCGAAATTGGTACTGTTAATTTCTGGACAGCTGTTTTCTCCTTATCAATGGTGATCATTTTTCAAAATATGGGGGCGCAGCTTGGAATGCTCCCTGATAAGTCTAAGTTTCAAAGGTCCTTTCAGGCAAATGCTTTATCTGTTATAAGTGCAGGATTACTAGGCTGTAGCCCAACGACAACAGCAGCTGAATCAGCGACTGGGATTGCTGCCGGGGGAAAAACCGGTTTAACTTCGTTTACGACTGGATTGTTGTTTTTACCGGCACTTTTTCTAGTTCCACTTTTTAAAGTGATTCCAAACGAAGCGATTGCACCGGTTCTGATTATTGTTGGCTGTTTAATGGTTCAAAGTCTGAAAGAAATACCTTTCAATGATTTTACAGAAGCCTTCCCAGCTTACTTAATGATGGCGATTATGCCATTATCCTTTAGTATTGCAAACGGGATTGCATTTGGTTTTATCGCTTATCCTATTTTAAAGGTTGTAACTGGTCGAAAGAAGGAAGTCTCAGTTACAATGTACGTGATTGCATTTTTCTTTCTGCTGTATTTTATTTTAGGTTCACTTTAACAAAAACCAGGCTGCTGCCTGGTTTTATTTTTATGAAATTTAATATACAGCTTGTATGTGTTACTGGTAAAATCTATAAAAAAGCATTTTTCTCGTCAAGCTTTTGAGAGGAGCTTAAAATGAAAACTAATAAAAATTGGTACCGTATGTGGAGGATCTTATCCTTTGCTTTATCTGTATTAATAAGATTTTACTGGTTCCGGTTGTTAAGAAAGCCTCTGTCCGAGCGCGAAAAGCTATGGGGCAGGTTCGGTCAAGAATTTCGTCAGACATTATTTGAGCTTGAGGGTCTATTAATTAAAGTAGGTCAATTTCTAAGCATACGTGCAGACCTGCTTCCCAGTAAATTTGTCGAACAAATTCAAGACTTAGTGGACAAAGTACCACCTTCTCCGTGGGAAGATATTAAACTAGTCTTAGAAAGTGAATGGGAGAGTCCTATTGAAGACAAGTTGCAATCAATTGAAAAAACAGCAATTGCATCCGCATCAATTGGGGAAGTATATCGAGGGAGATTGAAAGATGGTACAAACGTAGCGGTAAAGGTGCAGAGGCCGACTATTAAATCTATCATTCGAACGGATTTTCGTTCACTTTCTATTATTATTTGGTTTGCTCACCACTTTGCACCTGTTCCAAAGGGTTTCATAAATTTTAAAATGTTATTCCAAGAGTTAAAAACAGTGATTGAAAGGGAAGTTGATTTTAATAAAGAAATGGAATCTGTTAATCATTTTCGTCAACGGTTCCAAACGATCAGCAATTTAGAGATCCCAAAGGTTTATTCTCAACTATGTACTTCACAGGTTTTAGTGATGGACTGGGTTGAAGGAACAAGGATTACTGATGAGGAGTATTTAAACCGCCACTCAATTGATAGAGTAGAATTATCACAAAGACTCTTTCGGATATTTATTCCACAGTGGTTAGAAGCTGGCACATTTCATGCAGACCCACATGCAGGTAACGTACTAGTAAAATCAGACGGAACGATTGTCCTAATTGATTTTGGAATGGTGGGGGAAATATCCAAAAAAGATGCTGCCAATTTCCAAGAGCTGTTACAGGCAATCCTAGCGAAGAATTATTCAATGGCAGTAAAAGTCTTATTTGATTTAGGTTTCTTATTACCGGATACAAATCTAAAAACGGTTGAACCAATTTTAAAAGAAGCACTTTCTATTGATCTGAATCAGTTAAAGGAAATGGACCTGTTTCAAGTAAAAAAGGACTTAAATGAGATGGTTAAATCACTTCCTATTCAAGTTCCTACCAGGTTTATCTTTTTAGGGCGGTCTTTTGTAACAATCGAGGGGATGCTACATACGATTAACCCAAATCAGGAGTTTTTGGAAATTGCCAAGCCAGCCTTTTTGGAGTGGCTGAATCAAGGCAACCAAAACAAATGGAAACTAATCGTAAAATGGATTCAGTCACAACCGATTTTCCAAGTGTTTCATTCTATTACTGAAATGATTGAAATCCCACAGAAACTTCTTGCGGCAAAGGAATCTGAGAAGCAGAAAGAATTTCAATTTCAAATCTTTGAAAATCAGAAAAAACAGTTGTCATATATAGGTATACTTGGAATTGTTGGCGCTTTTACCGGAGCCTATATAACTCATCCTTTAATTTGGAAAGGATCCCTTGGAATAGCAGGAGTATCATTGGTATTTTACATAATATGCAGTGCGAAACAAAGAAAGTGGCTTAAGAAAATTACCTGAAAAATAGAGGCTGACATTTGTCGGCCTCTATCTATTTATATAATCATTTTAGAAATTATTGATATTATGAAGATTTATAGTCGGTAATAGTCCATTCCTCAAAATGAATTTTACAAAACATGGGTAAAAATATTGACAGAAAATAAAGAGATATGTTATTAAAATAAGTGGTTAGCACTCTCGTTTATTGAGTGCTAAAAATAATGTGGCTGGACGACTCAGCCTCTAAAAATTATTAAATACTGGAAGAATAAAGGAGAGGTCTTAATGGAAACAAAACAGTTTAAAGCAGAATCAAAGCGATTATTAGACATGATGATCAACTCCATCTATACTCATCGCGAGATTTTCTTACGGGAGTTAATTTCAAATGCAAGCGATGCGATTGATAAAATCTATTACAAGGCATTAACTGACGACTCATTAAGTTTTGACCAAGATAATTACTTTATTAAAGTGGTTGCAGATAAAGAAAACAGGACGTTGAAAATTATAGACACTGGTATTGGTATGACCAAGGATGAGTTAGAAACGAACCTTGGGACGATCGCAAAAAGCGGCTCCTTGGCATTTAAAAAAGAGAATGAGCTAAAAGATGGCTATGACATTATCGGCCAATTTGGTGTAGGATTTTATGCAGCATTTATGGTTGCAGACGTTGTTACCGTTATTAGTAAAGCTTTAGGAAGTGACGAGGCTTATAAGTGGGAATCCGAGGGTGCTGAAGGCTATACCATTGAGATGGTTGAAAAGGATGCAGTAGGCACAGAGATAATTTTAAAAATGAAAGAGAATACAGAAGACGAAAGCTACGATGAATATTTAGAGGAATATCGCTTAAAGTCGATTATCAAAAAATATTCAGACTTTATACGTTATCCAATAAAAATGGAAGTAACTGGTAGTAGGCTGAAGAAAGGCAGTGAATCCGAATACGAGGACTATCAAGAAGAACAAATAATTAATAGTATGGTTCCTATTTGGAGAAAGAATAAAAGTGAGTTAACAGATGAAGATTACCAAAACTTTTATACTGAAAAACGCTATGGTTTTGACAAGCCTATCAAGCATATCCATATCAGTGTGGATGGAACGGTAAGATATAATGCGATACTATATATCCCTGAAAAGATCCCATTTGACTATTATTCGAAGGAATTTGAAAAGGGATTAGAGCTTTATTCTAATGGTGTCTTAATCATGGACAAGTGTGCAGACCTGCTTCCTGACTATTTTAGTTTCGTAAAAGGGATGGTGGATTCGGAGGATTTATCACTCAATATTTCTCGAGAAATGCTTCAGCATGATCGTCAGTTGAAACTAATTGCTAAAAATATTACTAAAAAAATCAAAAGTGAATTGCAGAGCCTCTTAAAAAATGAACGAGAAAAATATGAAGAATTCTATCAATCATTTGGTCGTCAGTTAAAGTACGGTGTGTATAGTGATTTTGGTGCTAACAAAGAGGTACTTCAAGACCTGCTCATGTTCTACTCTTCTAAAGAGAAGAAATTAGTTACATTTGACGAGTATATTTCTAGAATGCCTGAGGAACAAAAGTACATTTATTATGCTGCAGGAGATTCTATTGAAAGAATAGAAAAACTTCCACAGACAGAGTTCGTTTCTGAAAAAGGCTATGAAATTTTATTCTTTACAGATGATATCGATGAGTTTGCCATTAAAATGGTGATGACATATAACGAAAAGGAATTTAAATCTATATCTAGTGGTGACTTAGGAATCGAAGGGGAAGAGAGCAAAGAAGATTCTGAAACACCGGTTAACGAAAACCAGGAACTCTTTGACTATATGAAAAAAACTCTAGCTGGCAAAGTGAAGGATGTAAGAGTCTCTAAAAGGTTAAAATCTCACCCGGTTTGCTTAGCAACTGAGGGTGAAATATCGATTGAAATGGAAAAAATTCTTGCTGCAATGCCAGACAATCAAAATATTAAAGCTGAAAAAGTATTGGAAATCAATAAAAATCATGAAGTATTCCAATCGTTAAAGGAAGCATTTGAAAACGATAAAGAAAAACTAGACCTATATACAAAATTATTATTTAATCAAGCATTATTAATAGAAGGACTGCCTATTCAGGACCCAGTAGAATTTACTAATGATATTTGTAAAATAATGGTGTAAGCCCAAAAAGACTGTGGGTAATCCGATAAAGAATATTGCCGCGTTCACATTTAAGTGAGCGCGGCTTTACGGTGTTAAAAAGTGAACTAAGGTTCACTTTTTTGCTGAAATATGTTAAACTGTTTATAGTGCTTTAAAGAATGAAAACATAAAAGCGAAAATACAGAAGGGTGTGACCGAATGACAGAAATCACCAATACAAATATTCAACACCGTAAACTTCCCCTCAGGAAAGTGATTCTTCGAGTAATCGCCATTACAATTGGTGCCATTCTCATGGCCACCGGGTTAGAAATCTTTTTGGTTCCCAATCATGTCATCGATGGAGGAATAACAGGTATATCTATTATGCTTGCTCATATCTCCGGATGGAAATTAGGACTGTTTCTATTCATTCTCAATTTGCCATTTGTATACTTAGGGTATAAACAATTGGGGAAAACCTTTGCGTTTTCTACCATATATGGAATTATTGTTTTATCCATTTTCACTTCATTTTTTCATCCAATTCCACCCTTTACAGAAGATATACTACTTGCCACTGTTTTTGGAGGAATGATCTTAGGCATAGGCGTAGGTTTGGTTATTCGAAATGGTGGAGCTTTAGATGGCACCGAAATACTTGCATTAGTGATTACTAAAAAAGTGCCATTCTCTGTCGGACAAATAATCATGTTTATCAATGTATTCATTTTAGGAGCAGCGGGATTTGTCTTTAGTTGGGATCGTGCCATGTACTCACTTTTGGCTTATGTCATTGCTGCCAAGGCAATTGATACGGTCGTAGCCGGACTAGAGGAATCTAAATCTGTATGGATTATTAGTGATGAAGCAGAAGAGATAGGGAATGCGGTAAATGCTCGTTTGGGGCGAGGAGTAACCTATCTTAAGGGAGAAGGAGCCTATACTGGGGATAATAAAAAGGTCATCTTTAGTATCATCACAAGACTGGAAGAATCTAAACTTACCACTATTGTGGAGGAAATAGATCCTTCAGCTTTTTTAGCTATCGCTGATATTTCTGAAGTTCGTGGTGGACGCTTTAAGAAAAGGGATATTCATTAGCTTTCTAATTTGTAAAAAAAAAAACGGATCTGCCTGTTAAAAGGCAAATCCGTTTTTTTTATTGTACACCAGGAAGTTATAAAAGGTCCTAGTGTGGATAATTGGACTAGATATCTGAATCTAGCTCCAGC
>NZ_JBCNAC010000109.1:0-21992 GCF_050477885.1 Neobacillus rhizosphaerae | reverse complement strand
TGAACGAGGCGCTTCCGCCTTTTGTTCTTTAATGACCGATTTCTGCATCATCCACGTGCTTAATATGCTTAGTATTAATTATGATAAACACAACAGAGATAAAGACAAAACCTGCTCCAACTAAAAACGGAAGACTTGGATTATAAAGTTCTGCAAGCTTCCCAGCTGTAAATGGGGCTATCGCTCCTCCAATAAACCGAAGGAAGCTATATGCCGCAGATGCGGTTGACCGTTGGACAGGTGCTGCATTCATTACTGCAGTTGTAATCAAAGTATTGTTATTTCCTAAAAATGCTCCTGCTAATATAACCGATCCAATGACTACCCATTGTGTAGAGGTCCAGATACCCATTGCCACAAGAAGCAAGGCAAATAGTGTTAACATAGCACACATGGACTTAATTGTGCCAAACCATTGTTGGAGCTTCGGAGCCATGAATACAGAAGTAACGGCCAATAATATACCCCATCCGAGAAAAACATAACCTAATCCATGCTCATCCAAACCCATAACAAATGGAGCATACGCTAATAGGGTAAAGAAGCCAAAGTTGTATAAAGCAGCTGCAATACCAAATATTAATAAGGAACGGTGTTTTAAGGCACGGAAAGGATCTAATAAAGATGTTTTTGCTTGTGTGTTATTTGTTTTTGTGGCCTTAGGCATTAAAAGCATTAAACCAATGAAAGCAATGATCATAAGGCAGGCAACACCTAGAAATGGACCTCTCCATGACATAGCGCCCAACCAACCGCCAAGAAGTGGTCCTACAGATATCCCAAGTCCTATGGCTGCTTCGTATAATATAATGGCTTGGGCCGTTCCGCTATTTGAGAGTGAAACGATGGCAGCTAAAGCGGTTGCTACAAATAAGGCATTACCAAGTCCCCAGCCTCCACGAAGACCAACGAGTGTCCAGATGCCATTCGATAATCCTCCAAGTGCTGAAAATACAGCGATGATGACAATACCAGCTAGTAATGTCCATTTAATACCCAGCCTTGAGGAAATCATTCCAGTAATGAGCATGGCCACGGCCATAACGGCATTATAACTGGTGAATAGCAGTGTTACTTGACTATGGGAAGCATGTAACTGCTCCGCTATTGCTGGTAATATCGGATCCACTAGACCAAGTCCCATAAAGGCAATGATAGAGGCGAAGAAAACAGCCCAAACAGCTTTTGGCTGAGATAATAAACCTCCTTTAGCAGAGGTGTCAGATGGTTTTCCAGAAACAGATTGTGTTGAAGATGACATGAACATTTCTCCTTTTCTTATTTACTTTCTCCCGTTACCATTATTTTAAATAAATACCTAATTGGTTTCCTAGTTTTTCAATTAGTTGTATAATGAAAGTATATGATTGTATTATACAACTATTTTACACTACGTCAATAGTGTTTTCTTTTGTGATTGTTGCCCTTCGTTATATAAATAAAATTCAATGTGTTATCATTAATTATGAAGAAATTTGTTTAATTGTGGGGTTTAATATTATGAATAAACAATCTTTGGAAATGATTGAACTGGAATTGGCTATCTTAATTCGACGTTCAACCTCTATTTCAAGTAATAAAAAACTGGGTACACTTGATCGCTCTGCTTATTTATTATTGCGAAGAATCGCAAATAGAGGCGCTGCAGGTGTGAAAGTATTAGCAGGTGAATTTCAGCTGGATATCTCCACCATCAGTAGACAAGCAGCTGCTTTAGAGCATAAGGGTTATTTGTTTCGAATCCCTGATCCATTAGACGGCAGGGCCTATTCACTTCAGATTACCGAACTCGGAACCAAGGTTTATAAGGAGCATAAGCAAGCACGCTTGGAGAGGTTAGCGGAAGTGATAAATGATTGGTCAGAAGAAGAACGTAAAGTCTTTGGTCAGTTACTAAAAAAATTCAATCACTCTTTCATTTAGCTTGATATAAAAAAGGAGCTTTTAAAGCTCCTAATTGGTCTCAACAAATGCGGCAAACTCTTTAATGGTGGTGGAGTAGGAAATACGGACACGATGCATTAATAAAAATTCATCTGGCTGTCCTTTTTCAATAAATTGGCCTGGCTTTGTGGTTGTAGCAAATTTGTAGTATTTTTTGGTTTCCTCCACGACCTGTTCGTTAAAATGACCAAATGGATAGGCAATGGCAATTACTGGCTTGCCGGTTACTTGTTCAATTTTCACCCTTGAATCTTGTAGCTCTTCCTCAAAATTTGTTATTTTTGGAAGATCTGCATGTGACATCGTATGGGATTGAACGGAGAAAATCCCTGAGTTGACCATTTCTTTAATATCGTCAGTGGTTAGTCGGTAGGAGCCGCTATCGATAAAACCTGCGATGACATACTCTGTCGCGGTTGGCTTGAATGTCTCATCCTGTAATTTTTGTAAAATACGAAAAGCATTCATGTTGTTTTTCATACCGTCGTCAAAGGTTACAAGAATGGGCTTGTTTACTTTATTAACTTTTCCCCACTGCTCAAAAGTAAGGAGTGTATAGCCGTTATCCTTTAAATATTGCATTTGGGCTTCAAAATTTACTGGTGTCACAAACAGCTCTTTTAGTCCCTCGCCTTTAAAATCATCAATGGCATGATACATTAAGATTGGAACGTGCTGTTGAAAGGTTATGGTTGACTTAGCCAAAAGCTCATCCGAACCAGTTATCGTCTTTCCGTATACCTCAATCTGATACTCTCCACGCTTTCCAGAAAATTCTTTTGGACCAAATAAAAGCGAGAAACCTTCCTCTTTTTCAGTAGATGAAAATAATTTGCCATTTTCCACCCCGTCGGCTGTTCTCCAAATAAAGTAACTAACTCCTGAAACATCTGTTGGTAGGTTGGTTGTTGTTAAAACAGCATCATTAGAAGCAAATGTTACTGCATTTATTGATAAATCCGCCTTTGATTTGAATAAAAGATATTCTTTCATTTTAGGTGATACTTTGCGCATCTGGATTTCTTTTGTTGTCTTTAATTCTGTTTTATTAATATCTTTGGCATTAGCTGTCTTTAAACTGCAACCTGTTTGTAGCAGTAAAGCAGAACATAGGGCGAAATAAAGAACCTTGTGCATTTCATCCATCCTTGTATATAGTAATCTCGCAGAATATCATAGCACTTACTAGTGTTTTAGAAAAGATACTTAAATGATACTAGCAATACATTTTGAAAAAATAAGAAAAATCGGACTACTATGAATACTGTTATTAATGGAATAACAGTTAAAAGAGAGACAAAGAAAGTGTTTTCCTGTTATTATTTTGGTGTAATAGAATGTTTATATACAGGTATATATTTGTATTTACAAGGGTGGGAGACAGATGACAGCGGATAAAAAAAGAGTAGAACAAGACTTCTTAGGGAAAAAAGACATACCATTTGATGCTTATTACGGAATTCAAACACTTAGAGCGGTAGAAAATTTCCCTATAACGGGATACCGCATTCATGAAGAACTCATTAAAGCGTTAGCGATGGTTAAAAAAGCGGCTGCAATCGCAAATATGAATACGAAACGGTTGTATAGTGGACTAGGTGAGGTTATTAGTCAGGCAGCTGATGAAGTCATTGAGGGCAAATGGAATAATGAATTTATTGTGGACCCAATCCAAGGGGGAGCTGGGACTTCGATGAATATGAATGCAAATGAAGTCATTGCCAATAGGGCACTAGAGTTACTGGGACATGAAAAGGGAGCGTATAACCATTTAAGTCCAAACACTCATGTGAATATGTCTCAATCGACTAATGATGTTTTCCCTACCGCTATTCACATAGCAACACTAAGAATGCTCGAAAAGTTATTAGAAACGATGAAAGAAATGAATAAGGTTTTCAAGGCTAAAGCCAAACAGTTTGAAAATGTCATTAAAATGGGAAGAACCCATCTTCAAGATGCTGTTCCAATTCGTCTCGGACAAGAATTTGAGGCATATAGCAGAGTATTGGAAAGAGATATAAACCGTATCCATCAATCAAGGGGTAATTTATATGAGGTGAATATGGGGGCAACAGCAGTTGGAACGGGATTAAATGCTGATCCAACATACATTAAAGATGTTGTCATTCAATTGGCAGAAATTAGTGGACTTCCATTGGTTAATGCTGAACATTTAGTGGATGCTACCCAAAACACGGATGCCTATACGGAGGTGTCAGCAGCATTAAAAGTATGTATGATGAATATGTCGAAAATAGCAAACGACCTTCGCTTAATGGCTTCAGGACCCCGTGCAGGATTAGCAGAGATTTCTCTTCCAGCTCGCCAACCGGGATCATCTATCATGCCTGGGAAGGTAAACCCAGTCATGCCGGAGCTTATTAACCAAATAGCCTTCCAGGTAATTGGGAATGATCATACAATCTGTCTAGCTTCTGAAGCAGGACAACTCGAATTAAATGTAATGGAACCAGTCTTGGTGTTTAACCTGCTCCAATCTATTAGTATCATGAATAATGGTTTCGCTTCCTTTACTGAACATTGTTTAAAGGGTATTGAAGCAAATGAAGCCCGTATGAAAGAATATGTAGAAAAGAGTGTAGGAATCATTACGGCGGTTAATCCTCATTTAGGATATGAGATCGCGGCTCGAATTGCTAGAGAAGCGACGATTAGTGGTAAATCAGTTCGTGAACTTTGTTTACAGCATGATGTGTTAACGGAAGAGGAACTGGATCTCATTTTAGACATTTATGAAATGACAAAGCCTGGGATTGCAGGGGCTGCACTTTTAGAACGAGACTAATCAACATTTGAATAGTAAAAACAACAAAACTCAAAGAAAAATCTTTGGGTTTTGTTGTTTTTAGAACCAATTATTTTTTCTCTTCCTTTTTCGCCATTTTTACTTCGCCTAATGAACGGTAGATTTGAGTATGCATACTGCCTTCAGCGACATGCTCTAGAAAAAAAGGACCAATAAGCTCTAAATATTCTTCGTCCTCGAACATTTTTTTACTTTGTAATTCCATTTCCGCTAACCCTTCATAAGTAGAAAGCAGGGCATAGGTATAATCATCGCCTGATACAGGAGTTAAAATTTCTACCTTATGGTTGTAGTTTTCATTTCTAAATTTTTTAAGTTCTCTTAAATTATCGATTCCATCTTTAAATTGATCCTGTTTAATAATAAACGTTTGGTAAACAAAAACGGACATTTTTAGCACCCCTAGAAAAATTTCTCCTAGGTATAAACTTACCTTAAAGCTGGTAAATTATTCAGCTTTATGACATTTAACATATGATGGTGGGGCTTAGTTGGGGGTGATTTTGAACCTATTTCAAAATTTCGCTTAATGGCACAAGTTGGTATCCGTTTGTTTTTAACCATGGTATAACCTGATCGACTGCAGCTGGTGTATTTATTCCGCCTATATGCATGAGAAGAATATCACCATTACTTGCACCACCTTTTATTCGCGCAATAATTACCTCGGTAGAAGGTTGCTGCCAGTCTATTGTATCAAGAGACCATTGAACACTATATGAATAACCAGCTTCCCCAACAATTTTTAGAGCTTCTGTATTATATGACCCATATGGAAAACGGAAAAATGGACGTGGTGATTTACCGGTTATGTTTTTAATAATTTGTTCTGCTTTCAGTAAATCCTGTTTAAATGCATTGGCTGTAGTTTTGACGGCATCAGGGTGGGAGTATGAGTGGTTTCCGATTTCATGACCCTCATTGGCGATTCTTTTAGCATAGGATGGATATTTCTCAACCCATTTACCTGTTAAAAAGAAGGTCGCCTTCACATTATGCTTTTTTAAGACATCAAGGATGCTGATTCCTGCCACATCGCTACCAGCATCAAATGTTAAGGCAATTTCCTTTTGGTTTGTTTTTCCATTAGAAATGATAACAGAAGGACCAGTAGTTGGAGGGGGCTCCTGATTAGGATGATTACTTGGCGGTTCAACATTCTTTCCATACAATTTTAAAACCTGGCCAACATAGATAGTATCAGATGAGAGATTGTTCCAATTTTTGATTTTTTCTACAGTTACACTAGCTCTTGATGCAATGGACCAAAGAGTATCTCCTTTTACTACTGTATATTCAATGATTTCATCTTTAGGAATTTGAATGTTTTCAGGAGTGGAGGGTGTGGGTTGATCTGGCTCTTCTTCCTCAGGTTCGTCAGTTGGAGGGGTGTCCTTGACAGGAGGTTGTTGTTTTCCTGGATCAGTTTCATTTTGTTTATCATTCCCAGCTGGGATTTCTATTTTAGGAGAATCATCTTTCACGTCGTTGTTAAAGACAAGGAAATTCAAATTCCAATTATGATAAAACAACATAAAAATAATTCCCACTAAGCAAATGGATGCGAGGATAAAGTAAAGCCACCTTAGTCCATTCTGTTTAAAATAAGATACAACCCCTAATACAAGAAACAATGACAATAGCAGGATGGCAAGAAGAATTAAGGCATCTAACAAGATACATTCCCCCTTTTTGATCCGCACAAGACATAAGAAAACGAAAAAATCCCTTTATTTATCCTATTTGTTAACTAACCTTTTATTTCCATAATTTTATTATAACAAAAAGTAATTTTATTAATGAGAGATAATGGTAAAATAAAATCTATTGGTTTAGTTCCTTTTAATTGCAGGAAAATGAAAATAAAAATGGAAGGCTATCTGAAACCAAATCCAGTCTAAAAACGTCAAATAGTATGTGAAAAGGAAATAATTAGATTTAATAAATAAATGGGGAAAAGATGGGGGAACATGGGAAAACTCTCAAGGGTTATTTCAATTTTATTGGCTGGAAGTTTTGTGTTATTGGCCGGTTGTACAGATCAACCGATTAAAGAGACAAAGGCATCTGAACAACAACCGAAAACAAAAGTAGAGAAAAGAGTGGAAAAGAAAAAGGAAGAGGAAAAGTCTGTCTTTGTAAGTATCATTGATCCGACAACAAAAGCAACTATAAAAACTTTTAATCCGAAGGAATTGGGCTTTTCTACTGACCTTGAAAAGTATAAAGCAGAGATTTCAAAAATAGCTAGAGAATTAGCAAGGGGAACCGAAACAACCCCTGGTTATGATAAAAGAATGATTCTAGATAAGCTAGATGTAAAGGGCCAGGTTATAAAAGGGACACCACAAACCATTCTAGATGAGGATGAATTGATAGAAAAAGTGATTCAGTCTTCTGTAAAAGGTGGAGATGTGGAGGTGCCATTATACGTGACCGCAAGTGGATATAAGGTGGAAGATGCAGCTCAGTTAGGAGAAGTCTTAGTCGCATCCTACACTACTCATTTTAATAGCGGTGTCGTTGGAAGAACGAAAAATATAGCTTTATCAGCACAAGCCATTAATAATGTCATTCTTGGTGTGGGGGACTCTTTCTCGTTTAATACGACTGTGGGCCCAAGTGATGCAGCGCACGGGTTTCAAAAAGCACCTGAAGTTGTAGAAGGGAAACTGGTTGATGGTATAGGTGGGGGGATTTGTCAAACTTCATCCACCTTATTTAATGCCATTGACAAATTAGGTGTTAGCTACATCGAAAAGCACCATCATTCACTTCAGGTGGGATATGTTCCAACTGGGAGAGATGCGACAGTATCCTATGGAGGGAAAGATTTTAGATTTAAAAATACCACAGGTGCGCCAGTCATCTTGAAGGCTATTGTAAGAAAAGGATCCTTAACTGTGGAAGTTAGGACAGCAAAAGCTTATCAAGACATTATAAAGAAACAAATGTAAAGCCACTTACTTAATATTGAAAGATGCCCAGTAAAAAAGATACTGGGCATTTTTAATGAGCAGAATTCAGCTTTTACTATTTAATGTTTTCTCGGAACTATCTCAATTCTTCCCAATCCGTATAATGCCCGCTTCCCTGGCAGCCGGGACATTCAAACGAGTTAAAGTAGGCATATTCATTATAAGGGTAGACAGTATAACCACGACCTTGACAGTCAGGACACTTACCTAAATCTTTCATATTGGTTACGTGGTTTTGATACTTTGTTTCTCTCCATTGATTAAATGAGTTTAGAAGTCCCATCATTTTCACCTCATCTTTTTTTATATTATGATGAGAAAATGGAAATGTTATGCAAAAAAATTGCTATTTACTTTCAAAACTTAATTTCTTCATCCGGTATTGTAAGCTTTGGCGGCTCAATCCGAGTGACTTAGCTGCTCTTGAAATATTAAAATCATGTTTCTTTAGGACATGCTCAATATAGGTTTTTTCAAATAACTCCATTTGGTCTTTTAGTGGTATAGTAACATCTGAATTTTCCTTTAAGAATGTATCAACATTCGATAAGGGCATCATTCTCTCTTTCAACTGCATTTTGCTACGATATTGGTATGGTAAATGGGAGTACATGATGACTTCCTCATCCATCATAATGTTCATGGCTGCTTCGATAATATGCTCAAGCTCGCGCACATTCCCGTGCCAATCATATTCTAGGAATGACAAATGAACTTCCTCCGATAAACCTTTTACATTCATTTGGAAGCGCTCATTGTATTTCTCAATAAAATGAGCCACCAATAATGGAATATCCTCTTTTCTATCTTTTAATGGAGGGACAAAGATCGTTACTACACCGAGCCGATAATATAAGTCTTTTCGTAATCGGTTATTGGCAATAGCATCAATCGGGTCCTCGTTCATGTTCGCAATAACCCTCACATCAATCGGTGTATCCTTCGTATCGCCAATTCTCCTTATTGTTTTTTCCTGAAGAACCCGAAGCAATTTCGCTTGAAGATTTAAATTTAATGAATTAATTTCATCAAGCAACAAGGTTCCACCATTTGCTTGTTCAAATAATCCTGGTGTGTCTACTGCACCCGTGAATGCTCCCCGCTTTGTACCGAAAAGGAGACTTTCAATTAAGTTATCAGGCAGTGCGGCACAATTTTGTGAAATAAATGGAGCAGATAACCGCCCGCTGCCATTATGTATGCTTTGAGCAAAAAGTTCCTTCCCAGTACCTGTGTCACCGACAATCAATACATAAGAAGAGGTCCTAGTCGCACGTTTAGCAGATTCCTTAACCTCTAAAATAGCTGGACTAGTTCCGATAATGGTATCAAATGTGTATTTAGTTGATTCCCTATTCAAATTACCTTTAATTAGCCGTTCAAGTTTAGTAACATCCTTTGCAATTTCAACTGCACCTTTAAGATTCTCATCCAAATAGATAGGAATAGTATTGTTGATCGTAGTAACTTCACGGCCTTTGTTATTAAAATAAGTTTGCTTTACGTTACTTGTTTCTTTCCCCTCCTGTAGTGCTTTTACAAGAGTACTAGATTGATCATCCTTAAACATAAAGACATCGAGTAGGTTTTTATCCATTACATCATGAATGTCCATCGATTCCATTTGCATCATTTTTTTATTATAGATAATCGTTTTTCCAGTTTCGTCAACTGCATGAACGCCAACATCCACTTCGTCCAAAATCCGTTTATACATTCGTGTTAAATAGAGTAAATCATTCATTGTTTTTTTCATGATTGTTTATACCCCTTGTTAATACTTTATGCACCTATTTAATCAAAAAAAACTTGATAACGCAAAATAATTTTGCGTTTTTTGCAAAAAAAGAAACTGTTTGGCAAAAATACTTTGCATTAAATTTTTAAAAACCCGTATCAACATGCAAAATTATTGTTGGCACGAAACTTGCAATATAATATTACGAACAGAAAAGGGGGCTATTTTATGATTTCGTATTCACATGAACCATTTACTAATTTTACAGAAGAAAAAAATAAAGATGAATTTCAAAAAGCATTATCTTTCGTTCAGTCTCAACTGGGTAAACACTACCCTGTTATTATTGATGGTAAATCCATTACGACAGAGGAAAAGATTCTATCAATCAATCCTGCTAATAAAGAAGAAATCATTGGTAGTGTTTCTATGGCTAATCAGGAGCTAGCTGAAAAAGCTATGCAAGCAGCCTTAACAGCCTTTGAATCTTGGAAAACATGGAAGCCAGAGCACCGCGCTAATATTTTATTCCGGGCTGCTGCCATGATGCGCCGTCGGAAACATGAGTTTTCTAGTTATCTAGTAAAAGAAGCAGGAAAGCCATGGAAAGAGGCTGATGCTGATACAGCGGAAGCTATTGATTTCATTGAGTATTATGGAAGACAAATGTTAGCTATCAAGGATGGGGCACCTGTTAAAAGTCGTACAGGTGAATTTAATCAATTTAATTATATTCCACTAGGAGTAGGGATTATCATCTCACCATTTAACTTTCCATTAGCCATTATGGCTGGAACTACAATTGCTGCGATTGTGACTGGAAATACCGTTCTGTTAAAACCGGCGAACTCGACACCTATCATTGCTGCAAAATTTGTTGAGCTTATGCATGAAGCGGGCCTTCCTAAAGGAGTATTAAACTTTGTTCCAGGAAGTGGTGCTCAAATTGGAGATTACTTGGTGGATCACCCTAAAACCCGGTTTGTTTCCTTTACTGGTTCCCGTGAGGTCGGCTGCCGGATTTATGAGCGAGCAGCAAAGGTAAACCCAGGACAAATTTGGCTAAAGCGTGTGATTGCAGAGATGGGTGGAAAAGACACAGTGGTTGTTGATCGTGAGGCGGATTTAGATTTGGCTGCTGCTTCCATTGTATATTCTGCATTTGGTTTCTCAGGTCAAAAATGTTCAGCAGGTTCTCGTGCAGTTGTTCACAAGGATGTTTACGATATTGTTCTTGAAAAGGCAGTTGCACTAACAAGGAAACTTACCCTTGGTAATCCTGAACTTGATGACACCTATATGGGGCCGGTAATAGATGAAAAATCATTCAAAAAAATTATGAGTTATATAGAGATTGGTAAAGAAGAAGGCAGGCTATTAACTGGCGGGGAAGGGGATGACTCAAAAGGTTATTTCATTCAACCAACGATTTTTGCAGATTTAGATGAAAATGCTCGCCTCATGCAGGAAGAAATATTTGGTCCAGTTTTGGCATTCTGTAAGGCCCGTGATTTTGACCATATGATGAAAATTGCTAACAACACAGATTATGGTCTGACAGGTGCGCTCATTTCTAATAATCGTGAACACATTGAAAGAGCAAGAGAAGAATTTCACGTTGGCAATCTGTATTTCAATCGAGTCTGTACAGGCGCAATCGTCGGTTATCAGCCATTTGGCGGCTTTAATATGTCAGGTACGGATTCTAAAGCTGGTGGTCCTGATTATTTACTTCTTCATATGCAAGCAAAAACCACATCAGAAATGCTGTAAAACTAACAAGTTAGTAAGTTGAAAAATAAGGAGGAATTAAAATGACTGGAGTTACAACAAAAACAACAGAAATCATTGAACAAACAAATAAATTTGGTGCAAATAACTATCATCCACTACCAATTGTGATCTCAAAAGCGGAAGGTGTATGGGTGGAAGGACCGGAAGGAAATCGGTACATGGATATGTTAAGTGCCTATTCAGCTGTCAACCAAGGGCACCGTCATCCAAAAATCATTCAAGCCTTAAAGGATCAAGCAGATAAAGTAACGCTCACGTCACGTGCCTTTCATAATGATCAGCTGGGGCCTTGGTACGAAAAGATTTGTAAACTAACTAATAAAAATATGGCCCTTCCTATGAACACAGGTGCCGAGGCAGTTGAAACGGCCTTAAAAGCCGCACGTCGCTGGGGCTATGATGTAAAAGGTATTGCTGAAAATCAGGCAGAAATCATTGCGTGCACAGGGAATTTTCATGGAAGGACAATGGGTGCGGTTTCATTGTCGTCTGATCCTGAATATAAACGTGGTTTTGGTCCAATGCTCCCAGGCATTAAATTAATTCCATATGGTGATATTGAAGCACTAGAAGCAGCCATTACTCCAAATACAGCAGCATTCTTAATGGAACCAATCCAGGGCGAGGCGGGAATCATTTTACCTCCAGAAGGATTTTTAAAGCAAGCTTCTGAATTGTGTAAAGCGCAAAATGTCTTGTTTATCGCTGACGAAATTCAAGTGGGCTTGGCACGCACGGGTAAAATGTTTGCTTGTGATTGGGAAGAAGTAGAACCTGATATGTTAATTTTAGGAAAAGCACTTGGAGGCGGCGTATTCCCAATTTCTTGTGTGGTGGCTAATTCTGATGTATTAGGCGTATTTAATCCAGGCTCACATGGATCTACTTTTGGCGGGAACCCACTAGCATGCGCTGTCTCACTATCAGCACTAGAAGTAATTGAGGAAGAAAAATTAGCCGAACGCTCACTTGAATTAGGAAAGTATTTTCTTGAAAAATTAAAAACAATCGCCAATCCAATGATTAAAGAAATTCGAGGAAGAGGTTTGTTCATTGGGGTTGAGTTAACCGAAGCAGCAAGACCATATTGTGAGGTTTTAAAGGAAGCCGGCTTATTATGTAAAGAAACACATGATACAGTAATTCGCTTTGCCCCTCCACTAATTATTACAAAAGAAGAAATTGATTGGGCCATCGAGAAAATAAAAAATGTATTATCATAAAACTATTTAAAAACTATAGGGGTGGCAAAGATGCCTTCAAATACGCTAGTAAATGAAATGACAAAGGAACAGCAAGAGGAACAAGAGTCATTAAATTTGTTTTATTCAACCCAAACGGTCATTCAAAAAGCACTTAATAAGTTAGGATATACAAACGAAATGTTTGAGTTATTGAAAGATCCTATTCGATTACTGACAGTCCGGATACCAGTTAGGATGGATGATGGTTCTGTTAAAATTTTCACAGGCTATCGCTCTCAGCATAATGATGCTGTTGGTCCGACAAAAGGCGGCGTGCGGTTTCATCCTGAAGTAGATGAAGAGGAAGTAAAAGCGTTATCCATTTGGATGAGTTTAAAGTGTGGAATTACCGACCTGCCATATGGGGGAGGTAAAGGTGGAATTATTTGTGACCCGAGAAAAATGTCTTTTAGAGAGCTTGAGAGATTGAGCCGTGGATATGTGCGTGCGATCAGTCAAATTGTTGGTCCGACTAAAGATATTCCAGCCCCTGATGTATATACTAATTCGCAAATCATGGCATGGATGATGGATGAATATAGCCGTTTACGCGAGTTTGACTCACCAGGATTCATCACTGGGAAACCACTGGTGCTTGGTGGTTCAAAAGGTCGTGAAACAGCGACTGCAGCTGGTGTGACGATTTGTATTCAGGAAGCAGTGAAGAAAAAAGGGATAGACTTAATAGGTGCACGAGTTGTTATTCAAGGCTTTGGTAATGCAGGTAGCTATCTAGCTAAATTCATGCATGATGCCGGTGCTAAGGTCGTTGCGGTTTCCGATGTATATGGCGGCGTGTACGATCCAAATGGGCTTGATATTAATAATTTACTAGATAGAAGAGACAGCTTTGGTACCTTCTCTCAATTATTTAAAAACACAATATCTAATAAAGAACTACTTGAACTAGAATGTGATATCCTAGTTCCTGCGGCCATTTCAAATCAAATTACGGCTCAAAATGCTGCTAATATCAAAGCTGCAATTGTGGTTGAAGCAGCGAATGGACCAACTACGCTCGAAGCGACAAATATTCTAACTGAACGTGGAGTACTTCTAGTTCCTGATATTTTAGCAAGTGCAGGTGGTGTAACCGTTTCTTATTTTGAATGGGTGCAAAATAATCAGGGCTACTACTGGTCTGAAGAAGAGGTAAGTGAAAAACTTACTAAAGTGATGGTTGGAGCGTTTGAAAATATTTACAACACAGCACAAACACATAGTGTAGATATGCGCTTAGCAGCTTATATGGTGGGTATTAAAAAAGTTGCAGAGGCCTCCCGTTTCAGAGGATGGGTATAATAGGATAGCTTTGTTAAAGCAATATGTTGATTTGAAACACCTGTTGATTGGAGCGGAAATCAACAGACAAGTTTAATAGATCGAATAAGATAAAAGAAATGCTCTTTCCATTTATGTGGGAAGAGCATTTTTGCATGTAATGTGCAAATTATTTTAATATAATGCAAAAAAATTTTGCATACCTGTTCAAAAAATATTCACAAATAGCCGTTTTTCATTTTGGCATAGAAATTGCATGTTTAAAAGATTGAAATAGTAAAAATATTAGGAAGATTGAAAGCGAATTCTTTGAAGGAGGAAGGTTAATGAATTTAAACGAAAACAATGCAACACATGAATTAAGAAGAACGATGAAAACTAGGCATTTATTTATGATTTCTTTAGGTGGGGTAATTGGCTCAGGTCTGTTCCTGGGATCTGGTTACACCATTAGCCAAGCAGGACCTGCAGGTGCTATTCTTTCTTACATTGTTGGTGGAATCATCATGTTCTTAACCATGCTTTGTTTAGGAGAATTATCCGTAGCTATGCCAGTATCTGGTTCATTCCAAACCTACACAACAAAGTTCATTGGACCAGGAACAGGGTTTGCACTCGGTTGGCTTTACTGGTTAGGATGGTCTGTAACAGTCGCATTAGAGTTACTATCTGCTGGGCAACTAATGCAGAGATGGTTCCCTGATTCTCCTGTATGGATTTGGTGTGCGATATTTGCCATCGTATTATTTTCGCTTAATGCACTTTCGGCCCGGGCATTTGGAGAGACTGAATTTTGGTTCTCGAGCATCAAAATTTTTGCTATTTTAGCATTCATTGTCCTTGGTGGAGCGGCAACCTTTGGTTTGATTGACATGGAAGGCGGGAAACCAGCGCCATTTTTCTCTAATTTTACAGCTCACGGTCTTTTACCGCATGGTTTCACTGCTTTAATAATCACAATGATAGCGGTTAACTTTTCATTCCAAGGTACAGAATTAATAGGTATTGCTGCAGGAGAGAGCGAAGAGCCAGAAAAGACGATTCCTAAATCGATTAAGCAAACCGTTTGGCGTACGCTATTTTTCTTTGTTTTAGCTATTTTCGTTCTATCAAGCTTAATTCCAATGAAACAAGCAGGAGTAGTTGAGAGTCCATTTGTTGTTGTTTTTGATAGTATCGGTATTCCATATGCAGCTGACATAATGAACTTTGTTATTCTTACAGCATTACTTTCTGTTGCCAACTCAGGTCTGTACGCCGCAACAAGGATGTTATATGCCATGTCAAAAGAAAAAATGACAAG
Source organism: Neobacillus rhizosphaerae (assembly GCF_050477885.1). Lineage (GTDB taxonomy): Bacteria > Bacillota > Bacilli > Bacillales > Cytobacillaceae > Neobacillus > Neobacillus rhizosphaerae_A. Next base: position 6,880 of record NZ_JBCNAC010000109.1, on the reverse strand, counting down.
CCCTGTACTTGCAAAAGTTAATAAACAAGGGGTTCCTTTAAACGCACTAGTATTAACGATTGGTATTGCTTTATTATCATTACTTTCTGGTTTTTTTGCGGAAGAAACAGTTTTTGTTTGGTTGCTTTCGGTTGCAGGCTTAGGTGCCCAGGTTGGCTGGATATCTATTACAGCTTCCCAGATTGCCTTCCGTAGAAAATTTATCCGTGAAGGTGGGAAAGTGGAGGATCTCAAATTTAGAACCCCACTTTATCCTTTACTGCCGATTATTGCATTAACCCTAAATTGTATTGTATTAGCTAGTTTAGCGTTTGACTCAGAACAAAGGTTGGCACTCTATTTAGGTGTCCCATTTGTTGCAGCATGTTACTTAATTTATCATTTTAGAATTAAAAAGAATCGCGAGCAGAATGATGAGCAAGAATTACAGCTTCAAGATAATAAAAAAATGGTTATCTAACACCTTTAAACGTTTGGAGTCTTCCAAGCGTTTTTATTTTTGGATAATGTGTTGTAAACATCGAATAATAATGATTGAGGTGATATGTAATGGGAAAATGGAATGAGCAAGCTGCACCAAATAATAATCTGCCGCCAAAAACAATTAAGCCTTGGGAATTATTGGGTCAAGATACAGGACATGAATTCTCTGAGGAATTATCCGATGGTGGAGAGCGGGATGAATTTATTGAAAGACAGAAAAACAACCCAAAGCTGAAATAATCAGAATTAGTGACGATTAATACTTCGTCACTTTTTTTCATTACATACTTTACAAAATGTGTATGACGTTGTAGAATTTCTATGTACCTAATAAAACTAGGTAGGTGAAAACATGTTTAACCGTGAATTGGTAAAAGGAAGCACATCGCTTATCTTGCTTCAATTATTAAACGAACGTGATATGTACGGCTATGAATTGGTAAAAGAGCTAGAACAGCGTAGTGATAATGGCCTGAGTGTAAAGGAAGGGACCTTGTATCCAGCACTTCATAAGCTTGAAAAACAAGAGTACATTGAATGTTATTGGGTTGAGCAGGAAAAGGGTCCTGCACGGAAATACTATCGTATTACGAAAGCAGGAAAAGAATTGTTAGGCGAAAAAAACCGTGAGTGGCAGGATTTTGTTCAAGTAATGAACAAGGTAATAGGGAGATCAAAGCATGGAACGGCCGAAGAATAGGTTTCTTGAAGAACTTGCTGAGGGATTAGGAAACCATACAGATAAGAAAAATATTCTTTTGGAATATGAGACACATATTGATGAAATTCTCATTGAATCCACACATATGAATGAAGAAGAGCTGACAAATCATATTGTAACTAGGTTAGGGAGCCCTAAGGAAATAGCTGAATTATGGAAGGATGAACTGTCTGTTACTCCAAGTAACATGAAATGGCTGTTTATTCTACTTAATATCGTCTTTTTTGGAGGAGGCAGCGTATTAACGCTAGCTCACAATCTTTTCGAATGGGAATGGTTAACGAATATTTGGGATCGTTTAACTTCTATTCCTATCATTATTGCCTTCCTTTATATGTTCTTTTGGGCTTTACTCGGATATGAAATCGGGAAGGGTTTTGGTCAAAGGGGTCGAACGCTTCTGAGAAAAACGTTCTTATTATCACTCATTCCTAATTTAGTGTTGATGATTCTAACTGTTTTTCACATCATACCACATGCCTGGTTCGCCCCTTTATTAACAAAAACATTTATTATTGCTTGTATCATTTTTACGATTACTCTTTACCCGATTAGCTGTTTAGGATATCGGTGGGGGAGAAAAGCTTCGATATGAGCAGTTTTTTTTGCTTATATACCTAGTAAAACTATATATATAGAAAATCTATATAAGAAGAGGGATGCTACATGGAAATCAAGATTGGAAAATCAGATTGGTTGTTTTTATTGTTATGTTTAATACTCGGGATCGTAGCCGAAGAAGCTTTTTTCCGTGGTGAAATAGGTATCTCCTATATTGTATTCATTATGTCTTTCTACTTGGTCTTCTTTTGGAAATATCGCAGCTTTCCTTTCTCACATCAGCGATTAGGATACTTGATTGTTTGTTGTATCTGGCTTCTATCAGCAAGTTATTTACTCAATGATAACCAGCTTTTCAAGACGTTGAATATTGTTGTTATACCAGGATTGGTTATTTCTCATTTGGTTTTAATAACAAGCCCCAAAAGTTTCAAATGGAATCAGCTTGCTTTTATTACTCTAATATATTCAAGGCTCATTGATATGTTTAAATATAACGCAAGATTCAGTGCGGTTTTTGGAGAAGGACTAAAACATGGTGTTGGCGGCGATAAGTGGTTAGTCTGGAAAAAAATATTAATTGGGGTTGCCATCTCAATTCCTGTCTTATTGGTTGTATTGAGATTACTCATGTCTGCTGATACGCAGTTTGAACGAATCATTGGTGGGATTCCAGATTGGTTCAATGTGTTGGACGCAGAAGGGGTATTTCGTTTAATCGTCATCCTCATCTTCACTTTTGGTTTCTTTGGTTTTATGCAAGTGCTGCTAATCAAGCAGATAAAGGTGCTCAAACAACAAAACAATGCAGTGAATTTTCAAATGGACGGTATTATTTCAATTACGGTTCTTGTCCTTATAAATATTGTCTATATACTATTTACTCTTGTTCAGTTTAAATATTTCTTCAGTGGCACCCTACAAGAGAACTACACTTACGCGGAGTATGCAAGAAAAGGTTTTTTTGAGCTTTTATTTGTCACATTAATCAATTTGTCGATCACAATCCTTATTATCACCTTTGTCCAACGGACGAACTTTGTTATTAAGAGATTTATTCAACTGCTGCTTACCATCCTTGTTCTCTCAAGCTCAGTGATGCTTAGTTCTGCCTTTCTACGGTTAGGCATGTACGAGGAAGCGTATGGATTTACTTTTACCAGGGTGCTTGTCCATTCGTTTATGATTTTTCTCGTCATTATTTTTGCTTATACCTTGGTGAAAATTTGGGTGGAAAAACTTTCATTATTTCACTTTTATTTTATTTCATCCATGATCTATTACACAGCAATAACAGTAATTGATTTAGATAAAATCGTCATAAAAGAAAACATGAACCGCTTCGAAACAAGCGGCAAAATTGATATAAATTATCTCAATCAGTTATCATACACTGGCGTGGCAGGATTAATCAGCCTTTATGAGGAAAATCCGGATATACCTGGCTTGCGAAACATCTTGCTTGATAGAAAGAGGGAAGCACTCACCACAAACCTTCCGTGGCAATCCTATAATTTAAAAAGAGAGCAAACTTATAGTAAACTGAAAAAATTAGATTTGGAATAGAAAAATGGAACAAATGATAATATAAAACAAAAAACCGGGCCTTGGCCTGGTTTTTGTTTTATATGAGGAGGGAGTCCTGCTTCACAAAAATATATATTAGTCACCATTAAACATATCAAAAATTCCTCGTGCGATACTACCTTCATCCTTCGAACCACCTCGAGAAGGTGCTGCAGCAAATACACGGCTTGCCAGTCTGCTAAATGGCAGAGATTGAATCCAGACTGATCCAGGACCGCGTAATGTGGCAAAAAATAAGCCTTCACCGCCGAATAGGGCCGTTTTCACACCTTTTACAAATTCAATTTCGTAATTAACATTGCTCGTCATTGCCACTAAGCAGCCTGTATCTACTCTTAATGATTGGCCAGGAAGAAGGTCCTTTTTAATAATTGTTCCACCCGCATGAACAAATGCCAGGCCGTCGCCTTCAAGTTTTTGCATAATAAATCCTTCGCCGCCAAAAAAGCCGACACCCATTTTACGTTGGAATTCGATGCCAACTTGAACACCTTTAGCAGCCGCTAAGAAGGCATCCTTTTGACAGATGATTTTCCCGCCATACTGACTTAAATCCATAGGAATGATTTTTCCTGGGTAGGGGGAAGCAAACGAAACTCGCTTCTTGCCCATTCCGGTATTAGTAAAGGTTGTCATGAACAAACTTTCTCCTGTGAGTACGCGCTTACCTGCACTGAAAAGTTTACCCATCAGACCGCTACCACCACTGCTGGATCCGTCTCCAAAAATCGTTTCCATATGTATATCATCTTCCATCATCATAAAGCTTCCAGCTTCGGCAACAACTGTTTCCTGAGGATCAAGCTCTACCTCGACAAACTGCATATCATCGCCATAAATCTTATAATCGATTTCATGGTTATTCATTGTATTCCCTCCAATTTTTATAAAAATATAAGCTCATATTTATTATAAAAAAATTAGGAAAAAAGTGCTAATTTTAGTGAAAAGGACTTTATAGGACAAATAAAAAAGACGTCTGCCGAAGCAGACGTCTTTTTGCGTATTGAGGCGAAAAACCACACTCCACATAGTGCGCTCCATAAGGAATGTTTCTCGACTTACACAACTCAGCTCATCGCTTTGCTATTGTAACACGAATGAATGTAGTAAACAAGGGGCTACCGAAGAAAAAAAATCCATTACTTTTATACAAAATGCTTGATAACAACCATGAATTATTCTATATTCAAATAATCAGATATACAAATTTATAAGATGAGAAGGGTTAATATGTTTATTGATAAAAGATTCCATGATTATTCCTTAAGGAATTTACCAAAGGATCTCCTGTCAGGATTGATTGTTGGGGTAATCGCTATTCCACTAGGAATGGCATTTGCCATTGCATCAGGGGTGAAGCCAGAGTATGGAATCTACACGACCATTGTAGCCGGGATTCTTATCTCCTTATTTGGCGGATCCAAATACCAAATAGGTGGTCCAACGGGAGCTTTTATTCCTATTTTATTTGGAGTGGTGATGACCTACGGGTACGAGAACCTTCTGATAGCAGGATTCATGGCCGGAGTGATCCTGCTTCTGATGGGTGTTTTTAGACTGGGTTCCTTGATTAAATATATACCCAGACCAGTAACGATTGGATTTACGTCTGGTATTGCCGTTACCATTTTCACAGGGCAGATTGCAAGTTTCCTAGGTTTAGAGGGGATAAAAAAACATGAGGAGTTTATTCAGAACATTAAAGAACTAGTTGTACATCTAAATACCTTGAATTTTTTTAGTATTTTAACAGCAGCTATTTGCTTGGTTACTGTGATCCTTACACCAAGAATTGCTCCCAAGATTCCGGGTCCGCTTATTGGTTTAATGGTTTCCACATTAGTTGCCACTCTTTTTTTCCCAAGCGAGGTGGCAACCATTGGAACTGCTTATGGTCAAATTCCAAGTACATTGCCACAAATCAAGATTCCAAGCATTGATATGGATATGATAATGAAGCTTTTGAAGCCGGCATTTGTCATTGCTATGCTTGGGGGAATTGAATCTTTGTTATCGGCAGTGGTAGCAGATGGGATGACCAATAGTCGTCATAACAGCAACAGGGAGTTAATAGGGCAGGGGATTGCCAATATGATTACACCCTTATTTGGTGGGATTCCAGCTACTGGGGCTATTGCCCGTACAGCCACGAACATAAAAAATGGAGCTATTTCTCCATTATCAGGGATTATACATGGAATAGTCGTATTGCTTGTTTTACTATTTTTCGCACCGTTTGCATCCTATATTCCTTTGGCAAGCATGGCGCCTATATTGATGGTAGTTGCTTGGAACATGAGCGAGAGAAAAGTGTTCTCCCATATATTAAAAACAAGATCAACCGATTCAATCGTCCTAACAGTCACCTTTTTACTAACGGTTTTTGTTAATTTAACAACAGCTGTTGAAGTGGGATTAGTGATGTCTGCACTTCTCTTTGCAAAGAGAATGAGCGATGTGATGGTTACGGCAAAAGCACTGCCAAATAGAGAACATAAACATGAAAAGATAGAGACAGGAATGGTCTCAGATACACACGATTGCCCGCAAATTAGTATTTTTAATGTGGAAGGACCATTATTTTTCGGTGCTGCTGATACTTTTGAAAAAACAATTATGAGCACAATTAATTATCGACCCAAAATTTTACTGCTCCGTATGAGTAAAGTACCTTTAATTGATACAACCGGAGAAGCAAATTTGTCTAGTATTGTTCACCATTTTTCGAAAAATGGTATAGTTATAATATCGGGTTTAAATCCTCAGCCAGAAAATGTGTTGAAAAAGACAGGTTTATATCAAACAATCGGGGAAGAACACTTCTTCCATCATACAGGAGAAGCAATACAATATGCATTAGAGCATATAAACAAAAATAAATGTCTAGGCTGCAAGCATTTTGCCTTTAGAGAATGTAAAAAACTATCAGTCGTTGAGACAGTGGAAGGCGGTAGAAAGAAGCTGTCTGCTACCTTCTAAAAAAGCATAGGAGTGACCAAATTGAATCTTGAAATGCAGCAATTTAAGGCGGAATTCTTCAAAGCATTAGCACACCCTTTGAGAATCCGTATTTTAGAGCTCTTATCAGATGGGGATAAAAGTGTAAATGAAATTCAAACACTAGTTGGAAGTGAAGGTTCGGCCGTTTCTCAACAATTGACCATCCTACGAGCAAAAAATATTGTGACGGGTACAAAGGAAGGAAATAAAGTCATTTACACTCTTAAGGATCCTATGATTATTGAACTGTTAGCTGTTGCCAGGCAGATTTTCAATAACCATCTCGTTGATACCATTACGATTCTGGATAAATTTAAAGAAGTAGACGAAGAAGCCGCTGCAACACCGAAGAATTAATTTTCTTCGGTTTTTTTAATGCCCGTGGCAAGAGAAAAAGTGCCGGAGCGATAAATAGAAGAAGATCCTAATGCCCGTGGCAAGAGAAAAAGTGCCGGACCGGTAAATAGAAGAAGATCCTAATGCCCGTGGCAAGAGAAAAAGTACCGGACCGGTAAATAGAAGAAG
>NZ_JBCNAC010000108.1:0-14227 GCF_050477885.1 Neobacillus rhizosphaerae | reverse complement strand
TTACGTTGGCTTCGTTTCAAAAAAGAAACGAAATATTATTGTTTGTTTGATTGTTTCTTGTTTGTTTAGTTTTGAGAGTGCAATCTTCGATATCGCTCGTAAGCGACTTTATTAATATAACATAAAGTTATTTACGATGTCAACATCTTTTTAAAAGATAAACCGTCACCGGCGAAAGCTTTAATCAATTGTTTCGCAGCGACGGTTATTAATATACCAAGTAATAAACAAAAGGTCAATAGGAATTAATGTTTTTTTACGATAATTTTTTTGCCACCTGATAACAACGGTGATAAACCCCATGACCCTTGGTTTCAATATTAACGATATCTATTAAATGTTTCTCGATTAAATACTCAAGTAAGACCACTAAATCCACAGAATAAGGTATTAATTCTTTTTCGCTCATTATTTCATTAAATAACCAATGTTCCTTACTGCTAAGTACTTCTAATAAATGAACACTACAGATTGAGGTTCTTGAATGAATCATAAATTCGCTTGCCAAGAATAAAAGCTCTAATCGTTTCTCTAGTGTTTCTTCACTGTTAACCAACTCTTCATATAACTTATATATTTCAGGTTCAATTTGTTTCACTTGGTGCCACACAGTCAATTCTGGATGTAAACCATTTTCAATTACCGCTAACCTTGCTAGATGATGCAAGGAGTGAACAACATGATTATACGCATCCAAAAACTGTTTACTTTCAAATAACGCTTTTCCATCAACATAGCGACGAATCAACTTGGCAAACTCTAATCCCATCTTGATTTTCCGTCCATTAAAAGGAAACTCTCGTAGTTCTGTCTTTAAATCGGCTACATATTCATTCCGATCAAAGAGAATTTTTGCATCATGGAGCCATTCGAATATCTTCCGATTGGTACCTAGTAAGAGCCATTCCTGTAGTTGTTCTTCTGCAATGATGTGCATCGCTGCCTTTTTATTGTCATACGTATAATGCTTAATAAACACAGGCCGTTCTGCCTCTTTAACAATCACTAGTAATATGACATCAAAAGAATCAGTAATATGACTTAATTTTTGTTTTTTTTCAATTAACAAAACTCCAAGGGTATTTGATTGGCTCGCCCTTTCTTGGTAAATAGGCCGAAGGATGTCTTCCATTCATCATTCCTCCAATTTTTTCGGGTATATATAGGTTCGACAGTGAAAACAGATTTCCTTCTTTCTTCAAAGACAAATTTCGACATTCTTCTGCGTAACCTTTTTTCTCCATAGTTAAATATGATATAGTTTCTCTAGGAGGGAGTAACATGGCAAAATATTCGAGTAAAATAAATAAAATTCGCAGCTTTGCACTATCTTTAATTTTTATTGGCTTTATTGTTATGTATGGAGGTATTTATTTTCGTACCTCACCAGTTATTATGACCATCTTTATGCTTTTAGGTCTTATTTTTATTATCGCAAGTACTGTCGTTTATTTTTGGATTGGGATGTTATCAACAAAAACCATCCAAGTCAAATGCCCTAGCTGCGGTAAACCTACGAAAATGCTAGGCAGAGTGGATATGTGTATGTATTGTCGAGAACCTTTAACCCTTGATCCTAAACTTGAAGGCGAAGAGTTCGATGAGACCTATAATAAAAAGGAATAAAAATAAATAGAGGATGACTGAGACCTAACAGCTGTCAAGCCGTAATGGTTCAGGCACCCTCCTTTTTATTGTAAAAAAAGAGCCGTATTCTAAAATTAATGGACTTCTTTACTGGCACATTCAGGACAAGAGCCGTAAATCTCCATACGGTGGTTCTCAACTTTAAATCCTGTTACATGTGAGGCAAGATGCTCTACTTCATCAAGTCCCGGGTAATGGAAATCAACTATTTTTCCGCATTGCTCACAAATAACATGATAGTGATGAGACGTAACAAAGTCAAAACGACTTGATGCATCACCATAGGTTAATTCCTTTACCAGACCGACTTCACGAAATACTCGTAAATTATTGTAAACTGTCGCCACACTCATGTTAGGGAATTTCCCTTCTAATGCTTTATAAATATCATCTGCAGTAGGATGTGACATTGAGTTTATTAAATATTCAAGTATCGCATGACGTTGTGGAGTAATCCGTACCCCAGTTTCCTTTAAGGTATCCAACGCTTCTTTTAATTGATTCATCGCCATGCACCTCTTTTCCAAAAATATTCTTAGATTATAATTGTTATAATTAATTTTACTAACATATTTATACTTTTGTCAATATTGCAACCTCATAAACCCCATTGATTATTTACTTTTTTCATGCAAGGTTTGTTCCTCTGCGCCTAACCGGTTATTAACATACCTAGCGGTAATAAACAATAAGTCTGAAAGTCGGTTTAAATAGGCCAATACAAGTGGGTTTACGTCCTCACCTAATGAGACCGCACACCTTTCAGCCCTTCTTGCCATTGTCCGAGCTACATGAAAAGCAGCTGCTGCGGGATGCCCCCCCGGCAGGATAAAATTGGTTAATTCGGAAAGCGATGCATTCCAAACATCAATCTGCTTTTCCATTTCCTCCACATCAAGAGAAGTGAGTGACCATTTAACTTCTTTACCTATCGGCGTTGCCAGCTCAGCTCCCACATGAAAAAGGTTCGTTTGTATTTTATGATATACAGTTTCTATTATTTCTTTCTCTTGAAAATTTTCATTTCTTAAATGGCTAAGGGCAAGACCAATCATAGAATTTGTTTCATCACAGGTTCCGTACGCTTCAACCCTCGCATCATTCTTCGATACCCTTTGTCCGTAAATAAGAGATGTTGTCCCTTTATCTCCTGTTTTTGTATAGATCTTCATACACTATTCCTCCCCTTTGTAATGGTAATGTTAGCTTCAGTTTTATACACATATATTCCCATGATATCAGACATTATGATAGTATCGTTTTTTAGACATAAAAAAAAGGGTCACTATGGACCCAAAATTTATCTGAGGAGGTATGCCCTAATAAAATGATATTCAAAATAACCCTTCTTGCATTGGACAAAAGCCTTTTCTAGCGAAAATAGGCTAGAGAGCAAATAATTAGCTTAGGTTTTCACGTATGTAGGATAACGCATCCTCTACATGACCTTTAACTTGAACCTTTCGCCATTCTTTAACGAGTTGGCCATCCTTATTGATAATAAACGTAGACCTTTCAATCCCCATATATTCCTTACCAAAATTTTTCTTTAACTTCCACACTTCGTACGCTTCAGCAGCTTGTTGATCTGTATCAGCTAAAAGAAGGAAGGGTAATCCGTATTTATCAATAAACTTTTGATGACGAGAGGTTGGATCCGGACTCACACCTAAGATTACTGCATCCAAGTCATTGAACTTTTCAATCTGATCTCGAAAATCACATGCTTCTGTTGTACACCCAGGGGTCATATCTTTAGGGTAAAAATAAAGGACAACATTTTTCCCGCGAAAATCTGAAAGTTTAACTACCTCACCATTGCTTGCTTCAAGCTCAAATTCAGGGGCTTGTTTACCCGTTTCAACTGTCATTCTAATCACTCCAATTGTAAAATATTCCTTATCTATAGCGTAACGAATCTTTCCTGATAATACAAATAATTGACCGATGTAACCTACTTTTCCCTATCCAACATCACTTTTGCAACAAATGCAGCCGGAAGTGTATACCCAATTAATGCCTCGATCACAGCAATAATTCTCCCTACTCCATTCGGGAGGACATCCCCGTTTCCAACAGAAAAAAGGGTCATCGCGCTAAAATAAAAACTGGTCTCAAAGATATTATTTTGAGAATCTTGATTTACTTCTTTTAGTAGTGGCAAGCCAATCAAGTAAAACAAAAGATAAATCAGTCCAAATCCTATAATAACGGTTAAGTAAACCGAGCCTAAATAAAGGAAGTTTTGAACAGATGCAAACTTCCCACTTAGAGTATTAGGGATAAATAATGTTCGCAAACTCATAAAGATACAAAAAATGACAATCGGAAGTAAGAAATAAAACATGTTTGACCACCCCTACAATCAATGAGAGTTATTCTATTCCTATGCAGGCTTGGTCAATAAAATAGCAAAAAACCAGGCAAAAGCCTGATTTCGAATAAAATCATTAATTTCCTGCGCCCCTATACTTCTTTACCCCCTGATTCCAGAGTAGGATAGAAAGGATAAAAAAGACGACACCTATGACTGGGGTTAAAAAGGAATACCAAAGCCATTCGTTTTTCCCAAGAAAAAAGGCAGCAGGATACACACCAACAAAGGCAAATGGGATGATCCAGGTTAATACAAAGCGAATTAACTTATTATAGATGTTAACTGGATATCTACCGTAACTGCTAATATTGTACATCATCGGCATAAGGGAGGTTCGTGCATCTGCCCAAAAACTAATGCAGGCAATCATGATGAAGATCCCGCCATAGACGAGTGCACCGCCAATAACAAAAATGACAAATACAAATGGGTCATACCAATGCAGTTCTAGGCCTAAACGACTCCCCGCATAGAACATGACAGCAAGTCCGGTTACGGCTCCTAATAAGGACTCCAGTTCGATTCGCTCGAGAATAATCTGAAAGAGACTATGAATTGGCCTTGTAAGTATTCGGTCAAGCTCCCCCTTTACAATATATCGTTCGTTAAAATCCCATATATTAAAAAAGGAAGAAAAAACGGCAGAAGGTACTAGAAAAAAACCATAAATAAAAATAATTTCATCTCTGCTCCAGCCATTAAGTAAACTTGTATGGCCAAAAACTACCAATATAAAAACAAGATTAATCGCCTGAGACAGTAAATCTGAAAAAAACTCTACAAATAAATCTGCCCGATATTGAAATCTAGTTTTAATGTACTGTGATGTGTATTGAAAAAACATAGATATATAAAACAACCCTTATCCCCCCTGAATAATCAACTGTTTCCTTGCCAAGTACCACAGAATTTGAATAGGCACGATTAATACAATAACCCAAACAAATTGCTGCATAATCGCATCGATTGCTTGCTGGTGTGAGAAACCTTTTGTCAAAATCATACTTGGAAAGTAGCTGATCCCTTGAAAGGGAAGAAATTTCATAATTTCTTGAGCCCAGCCCGGAAAGAAGCTAATGGGCAAAAGAAGCCCAGAGAACAAATCAATCACCACTCGTTTCGCCCGGATTAGCCCTGCGTTATTATATAAGAAGAAAGTGGTAATCCCTGTTAATAAGTTTAACTCTGTATTGATAAAAAAGCTTAATAAAATGGATAGACCAAATAATCCCCAAACGCTGGGTTCCCAAGTAAAATGGATAGGGAAAATGAAGTAAACAATGATCATACCAGGTGCCGAAAAGAAGAATAGCCTAAAGACACCTTCGCCAAGCCCTTGCATTGTTTTCATCGTCAGATAATTGTAGGGGCGGATTAACTCGATGGCTACTTTTCCTTCCATTATTTCTAACGCCATTTCACGGTCCAGATTATTAAAATAAAACGCACGCGCCATCCAGGAAACAGCGACATAGGTGGTCATTTGAATAACCGAAAGACCGACAATTTGTTCTTTTGACCCATAGATCGCATTCCATAAGAAGTAGTAGGCTCCAATGTTGATACTATATATTAGAATCCCTGTGTAATAATTTGTCCGGTAAGCGAGCATCATTAAAAAGCGGATTCTAATCATTTCTAAGTATTTATCCACTTACACAGCACCCTTCTCATATATATTTCTAATAATCTCTTCTGTGGACGTCTCGTTAATTTTAATGTCCTTTATTTTAAATCCAGCTACCACCTTTGCAATCACCTGAGAGATTATTTCGTCATTATCATCTACAAATGCAATAAAAACTTGGTCTTTTTCATCCAATTCCCATTTAACTGGAATGCCACTTGTCAAATTTCTAACAGCAGCTAAGTCTACTTTTTCAAGAAATTGAAAACGTAGTTCCTTCCCTTCGCCCCATTTTTCCTGAAGATTCTTAAGGGCGCCATCATAAATTACTTTTCCCTCGTCAAGCATAATGACGCGCTCACATAATGCTTCGATGTCTGATAAATCATGTGTTGTTAACAGAATCGTTGTATTATATTTCTCATTTATTTCTTTTAAAAATTCACGGATCTTCAATTTTACTAGCACGTCTAACCCAATGGTCGGTTCATCCAAAAATAGTAAAGGAGGATTGTGAATGAGTGCGGCCGCAAGTTCACAACGCATCCGTTGCCCAAGGGATAATTTGCGAACCGGTTTATCTAAGAGCGGTTCAATATCCAAGGTTTTAATAACATGATTCATGTGATCATCGTAGTGTTCATCTGATACTTTATATACCTTTTTCAAAAGACGGAACGATTCCTGCACGGCAATATCCCACCACAATTGTGAACGTTGGCCGAAAACAACCCCAATGGTTTGGACAAATTTTTCTCTTTCTCGATGAGGATTCATACCATTGACAATGATGTCACCAGACGTAGGTGTTAATATGCCTGTCAGCATTTTAATGGTGGTAGATTTCCCCGCCCCATTTTCTCCAATGTAGCCAACCATCTCCCCTTGCGCCACTGAAAAATTGATATCATTAACGGCAGGAATCACCTTATAATTTCTAGTGAACAAATCCCTAAATGCACCCTTTAGACCACTTCTACTTGAATAGGATTTAAATTCTTTCCTTAAGCTTTGTACTTCTATAATATTCTTCATCCAGTACCTCCCAAAGCATGGTTCCCACAGCATTCCTAAAACATTAGTTTAGCCAAATCAAGTGGTTAAAACAACTAACCTGCACTCAAATGAAATTTTCTAAAAGTTGAAATAGATAATAGACCCCCAAAAAAGTGATAAAATAGGGTAGATACAATTGAAGGAGGAAAAATCGTGCAATTTACAAATTCTGAAACAATACATAACGAAGCGATTCAGCACATTGTTGGTGGAGTAAACAGTCCGTCCCGTTCCTACAAGGCAGTTGGCGGTGGCGCACCGGTAGTAATGGAACGTGCACAAGGCGCATACTTTTGGGATGTCGACGGGAATCAATACATTGATTATCTTGCAGCTTATGGCCCAATTATTACTGGTCATGCTCATCCACATATCACAAAAGCCATTACACGCGCTGCAGAAAGTGGCGTACTTTACGGAACACCCACTCCACATGAAGTAAAATTCGCCAAAATGATTAAGGAAGCGATGCCTTATATGGATAAGGTACGTTTCGTTAACTCAGGAACAGAAGCGGTCATGACTACGATCCGCGTTGCACGGGCTTACACAGGGAGAGATAAAATCATTAAGTTTGCGGGTTGCTACCATGGCCATTCTGATCTTGTACTTGTTGCTGCTGGATCAGGTCCTTCTACTCTAGGCACCCCAGATTCTGCGGGAGTTCCAAAAAGCATAGCCCAGGAAGTAATCACGGTACCATTTAATGATATCGAACCCTTTAAAGAAGCTTTAGAAAAATGGGGAAGTCAAATTGCAGCAGTTTTGGTGGAGCCAATTGTCGGAAACTTTGGGATTGTAGAACCCAAGCCAGGATTCCTTCAACAAGTGAATGACCTAACACATGCAGCAGGTGCACTTGTCATATATGATGAGGTGATTACAGCATTCCGTTTTATGTATGGTGGAGCCCAGGACTTATTAGGAATTAAGCCGGATTTAACAGCGCTTGGAAAAATTATCGGCGGAGGCCTGCCAATTGGTGCCTATGGCGGACGGAAGGAAATTATGGAAAAGGTTGCTCCACTAGGGCCTGCCTATCAAGCAGGAACCATGGCCGGTAATCCAGCTTCCATTCTTTCAGGAATTGCCTGCCTAGAAGTTCTGAAGCAAGAAGGGGTTTACGAATATTTGGATCGACTTGGTGCGATGCTCGAGGAAGGAATTTTAGAAGCGGCTAAAGAGTTTAATGTTCAAATTACGATTAACAGACTTAAAGGCGCATTTACCGTTTATTTTACAAATGAAACAATAGAAAATTATGAACAAGCGGAGAACACCGATGGAGAAATGTTTGCTAAGTTTTTCAAACTCATGCTACACCAAGGAATTAACTTAGCTCCTTCAAAATATGAAGCATGGTTTCTAACCATCTCTCATACAGAAGAAGACGTGGAAGCTACTTTACATGCAGTAAGAAATGCATTTTCTCAACTAAACAACGAATAAATATACACATTTTATGCACAAAAGGGTGTGATGATCACTCCCTTTTATTTTTTAAAAGCAAATGAAAACGTTTACACTAATATATTCCTCATTTATCCATTACCCATTTAACGCTATTTTTGTATCCAAAGTTTTGTATATTTATTTGATTTCTGAAAATTCATATGATACTATAAGATTATTATTATTTTTAATCCTTTAACCAAACACCCCGTTAAAGTATCAAATCGATTACAAACTACGAATAATTAAATATTCTCTAATTTAAAGTTTCATAGGAGGTGACTAGGCTTCAGCGGACAACCCGCTAAGCCCTACAAAATGACACAAAAATGGAGCCCTTCCCTTTTTAAAGAATTCCATAAACAAGAACATGATGCCTGTGGTATAGTTGCTTGTCTTGAAAAATCAAAACAACCGACTAAAAAGAATATTTTCGATTGTATTGAAGCCCTTGTTACGATGAATCACCGCGCAGGCTTTATTAACGGTGAAGGTGACGGAGTTGGTATTCATACCGATATTCCTATCAATTTATGGAAAGAAAAATTATCCCAGGCAGGTCTTGACCCGCTGCTTGTGGAGAAAGAGGAGTTTGCAGTAGGCCATGTTTTCGTCAGCCAAAAGGTTAACTGGGAATCTACTAAGCAAGAATTACTTACAAAGCTTGCTAAGTATGAGTTTGAGTTAGTTTATGAGTCAGATGAAGTAACAGACCCTTCAGCACTTGGCCCTATCGCCATTCAAGAAAATCCTGTGTTTTGGCAGTTTGCCTGTGTATCTAATAAAAAAGGGCAGGAATTAACGAAAGCTCTTTTCGAAACATTAATTGATTTTGAAATGAACGATGAAGTTCATGTAGCATCATTAAGTCAAAATCATGTCGTCTATAAAGTAATGGGTGCAGGAGATATCCTCCCTCGCTACTACCATGATTTAGCGCATCCACTCGTAGCATCAACTATGACTCTTGGACATAATCGATATTCTACTAATACGTTATCTAGCTTTTTCCGAGTACAGCCTTTTAGTGTGCTTGGTCATAATGGAGAAATCAACACGATTGCTAAACTTCGAGATGAGGCAAAAATGATCGGTGTTCCACTTGTAAAAGACGGAAGTGACTCACAAGATCTAAGCCGAACAATGGAAACATTAATTTGCCGTCAAGGATATTCCTTATTCGAAGCGATGGACCTTTTATTTCCTCCAATCATCAATGAAATAAAGGCTTATTCTAATGAACTACAAGATTTATATACTTATTTAAGAGAGGCATGGGGGCACTTTGCACAAGGCCCGGCAGGAATTATCTCCCGTTATGCTGACGAAGCTGTGTTTAGTGTAGATGCCCTAGGACTTCGTCCACTTTGGATGCTTGAAACAGAAAGCTCGTACCTATTCTCCTCTGAGCCTGGAATTATTCCTTCCAGTGAATATGTAAATGAGCCAAAGCCTTTGGCACCTGGTGAAAAGGTTGGTTTTAAATGGAATGGCGACAAATTAGATGTATATGAACAGAATAGCTTCCAAAATGAAGTGTTCAACCGCTTTTCAAACCGGTTAAATCTTGGGGAGTCTAGACTACGCTTACAGCCACCCGTTTTAAATAAAACGGTAACAATGAGTTATCCAGACAAAATCCATAACGGACAATATAAGGCTTTTGGTTGGGAACGTGATCACATTCAATTGATCGAACAAATGGCTGAAAAAGGCGTAGAGCCTATTCGGTCCCTAGGTCATGATGCACCACTTGCTGCCCTTAACCCTGAGCGAGTAAATATCGCTGATTATATTAAAGAAAGTGTGGCAGTCGTTACAAACCCAGCGATTGATCGTGACAGGGAAACAGAGCATTTTTCTACACGTGTAATCATTGGAAAACGTCCTACTTTATTTACACATGAAACCACAGAGACTGTCATTGAACTAGCCACTCCCCTTCTCGTAGAAGGAAAAGCTGGGTTCACCTGTGCTGAGTCTTTAGGACAGCCAAGCTTTGATCAATTGGTTCAGCACTTCCATGAACAAAAATTAACTGCCTATATCTCCACAACCTTTAAGAAAGAAGAGACAGTTGATCAAGCACTTATCCGACTTGCTGATGAAGCGGTTAAGGCTGTAGAGTCTGGAAAAACGCTTCTTGTATTAGACGATGCAAAAGCACACCAAGAAGACTATTACTGGATTGATCCACATTTAGTGACTTCAGCTATCGACCAAGCGCTTGTAAAGGCGGAGTTAAGAAGAAACAGTTCTTTATTGATTCGTTCTGCAGCCATTCGCTCCCTTCATGATGTTATTACCGTGTTTGGTTTGGGAGCTGATTTAATTAGCCCGTATTACATGTTCTTAACCATTCTTGATGAATCAACTAAACCACTAGTTAACCTTTACGGGGCATTAACAAAGGGCTTAGAAAAAGTCATTTCAACGATTGGGATTCACGAGCTTCGTGGATATGGAAGACTGTTCTCTAGCATTGGCTTACATGAATCCATTGCTAATATATTAAATATCGTTAACTTCTTTGGCTCTAAGGAAATTGGAACTGATTTTGAAGCAATGAAGCAAGATGCTTTTTCAAGAGCAGAAGATTACCAAAATGAAAAAGAGAGAGTCGGAAAGACCTTCCACCTATTCCCTCGTATTTGGAAAGCGATTGGGGAAGTAGCAGCAACTGGTGACTATAGTGTATATAGAGATAAAATTTCCGAGCAGGAAACACAAAATCCAACTACTATTCGCCATTTAGTTCAGCTGAAGAAAGGTGCGAAAACGGTGGCACCAACAGAAGTCGACATTCGTGTTGGCGACCATGATTTACCGTTTATTATTTCATCCATGTCGTTTGGATCACAAAACGAAACAGCTTTTAGAGCCTATGCTGAAGGTGCAGACCGTTTAAATATGGTCAGCCTAAATGGTGAGGGTGGAGAAATCAAGGATATGCTTGGTAAATATCCTAAAACAAGAGGACAGCAGGTTGCTTCTGGAAGATTTGGAGTGAATGCAGAGCTTCTAAACTCTTCTAATTTATTAGAAATAAAAATTGGTCAAGGAGCTAAGCCTGGAGAAGGTGGACATTTACCTGGTTCAAAGGTTACTGCAAAAGTAGCAGAAGCTCGTAATGCGACACTTGGTTCAGACTTAATTTCGCCATCAAATAACCATGATATTTATTCAATTGAAGATTTAGCTCAGATGATTCTTGAATTAAAGACAGCAAATGACCAAGCAAAAATTGCAGTTAAGGTTCCAGTTGTTCCAAATATCGGCACCATTGCTGTTGGGATCGCCAAGGCAGGTGCAGATATTATCACCCTTAGTGGCTTTGACGGCGGTACAGGGGCAGCAAGAATCCATGCTCTTCAACATGTAGGCTTACCAGTAGAAATTGGTGTAAAAGCCGCACACAATGCCCTGCTTGAAAGCGGGCTTCGTCATAAAGTTGAACTTTGGGCTGATGGCGGTATGAAGAGTGCAATGGATGTAATGAAAATCATGCTTCTTGGTGCGAATCGGGTTGGATTTGGAACATTAGCAATGCTTTCTATCGGCTGTACGACATGCCGTGGCTGTCATTTAGATACATGTCACGTCGGAATTGCCACTCAAATCGAGTCTGAAGCACAAGCAAAAGAACACGGTCTAAGACGTTTCGTTCCAAGACAATTAGAATTAGCTGTTCAAGGAATTATGAACCTCTTTACCGCCTTTGGTACAGAGTTAAAAGAGCTTGCGGCATCATTAGGTATTAAGAATCTACAAGATGCTGTAGGTCGTTCAGAATTGTTAGAACAAATAAAGGGCGAAGGTCAGCTTAGTCTTTCTTATTTACTAAAACCACTTGAAATCAGTCAATTTGCAAAAACTGCTGCTTCAAAGTCAATTGAAGAGGTACAAATGCAAGTAGCGGTTGGTGCAGAGTATCTTGATGGAAGTGTAGACCAATTACATTCTTCAAGAGAGTTTGAAAGTGTTACATCTGAACAGCGCGTCCTAGGAAGCCGAGTGTCCTGCCACCGTGTTCGCGGCAGATTAGATGGTTCCTACAAGCAGCTTCCACCAGTCCAGCTGAAATATAAAGATGGTTCCATTCCAGGAAACGGCTTAGGTGCCTATAATAGTGAAGGAATCGAAATTACCGTTAATGGCGGAGGTCAGGATGGTGTCGGTAAAACATCCTTTGGTGGAAATATTCACGTCCTTAAATCCAAAGGGAAAAATGGCCTATATTATAATGGATCCGTTGGAAAAGGATTTGGATACGGTGCTCAAAAAGGATTACTTGTAGCACAAGGTAATGCTGATGCTCGTGCAGGAATTCGTCTCTCTGGTGCAGACTTAATCATTGGTGGTGCTGTGAAGAAGCCAATTCCTGCTAAAGAAGCTGGGAATATTGGCTCAAATGCAAATATCAAAGGTTTTGCCTTCGAATACATGACCAATGGCCGTGGTTTAGTTTTAGGTGATCCTGGCCCATGGATTTGTGCCGGTATGACCGGAGGTGTCGTCTATATCCGACACCAACCTGAATTAGGTTTAACGAAAGAAGCCATTAAAAGACGTATTGCTAAAGGTGCAAAAGTTTCCGTTGCTGACTTAAATGAAAAAGGAAAACAAGATATTAATGAGCTTTTAGGCAAATATACAGACTTGCTTGAACAAAATGGTCAGGCAGACGAAGCAAATCAACTACGCAGTCTTCTAACAGACACGGAAAATCACTTTGTGCAGATCCTTCCTGTTAAAGAACAAGCAGATCCATCTGTTTCAACAGAATGATCCAAAGGTCATACAAAAACGTCCGCTCCAGCAAGCGGACGTTTTTTTGTTACATTTTTTTGTCACAATTTGAATAAGTTTTTCATATAATATCTCTTGATTATATTCTTTAATCGATGTATAGTACTAAAATGTGTTTGAACAGACTAGTATAAATCTTATTCTTGAAAGGAATTTATTTGGATGAAGTTAGGTGCCCGCATCTTAAAAACGGGAATTGCTATTGTTCTATCCCTTTACCTAAGTCAGTTGCTGCATTCGCCCTCCCCAGTATTTGCTGGAATTGCTGCGATTTTTGCAATTCAACCGACTATTTACCGCTCTTATTTAACCATTATTGAACAAATCCAGGGAAATATTATTGGTGCATTACTTGCAGTTATCTTTGTGCTTCTCCTCGGAAATCATTTCATTGTTATTGGATTGGCTGCCATTATCGTTATTCTTCTAAATCTCAAGCTAAAGCTTGAAAACACCATTGGACTTTCGCTTGTTACATTAATTTCCATCATGGAAACTCATAGTGGGAATTTTATACAATTTGCCGGTGTCCGTTTCTCCACCATTATGATTGGTGTATTTTCGGCATTTCTAGTTAATCTTGTATTCATGCCTCCCAAATACGAAAACAAGCTATATTTTAAAATTACTACTACGACAGAAGAAATAATCAGGTGGATCCGCTTAAGCACCCGCCACGACTTCGATCATAATCTTCTTAAGACAGATATCGAAAAACTGAAAGAGAACTTGATACAAATGGGACAGTTTTATTCCATGTACAAAGAAGAAAGAAGTTATTTTAAAAAGAACACTTTAGAGAAATCTCGAAAGCTTGTTATATACCGCCAAATGATTTTAACAGCAAAAAAAGCACTTGATACCTTGAAGCGACTGCATCGATTTGAAAATGAACTTTTACACCTCCCTGAACAGTTTCAACAAGCAATTCAGGAACAGTTAGATTGCCTTATTTATCACCATGAACAACTTATGCTACGATTCATCGGCAAAATTCCTACACCACCTTCCATTACAGAAGGTAGTATTTGTTTAAATAAAAAGGAATTATTCGATTTGTTTTTAGCATATCAACAAGAAAGCAAAGAGCAAAACTCTTCGCATCTTTATCATACAATGCAAATCATCGCCTCAATTATTGATTATAGTGAACAGGTTGAACATCTTGATACATTAATAACTAGCTTTCATTCCTACCATGACAATGAATTGTCCATTGAAGAAGAAAGCCAGAGCTAAAAAAGAAAAGCGCAAGCGCC
>NZ_JBCNAC010000107.1:0-26886 GCF_050477885.1 Neobacillus rhizosphaerae | reverse complement strand
CGAATTTTATACTTTCTTATAACTCAAAAAAAGAAACCGAAGCGGATAATTAGTCTGCTTCGGTTTCTTTATGTTCAAGTTGTTGAACCTGAAATAATTTAAAATAATTGCCTTGCTTAGCCATTAGTTCTTCATGTGTCCCTACTTCGACAATTTGACCATGTTCGATTAAAACAATTCGATTAGCATGTGTTATGGTTGATAACCTGTGAGCAACAATAAAAGTGGTCCTATCTTTAGCTAACTCTTCTAATGATTCTTGAATGGAATGCTCACTTTCTAAATCCAATGCCGAGGTAGCCTCATCTAAAATTAATATGGGAGGGTTTTTTAGAAATACTCGAGCAATGGCTACCCGTTGTTTTTGACCCCCAGATAATTTGACCCCTCGTTCTCCCACCTTGGTGTTATAGCCATCAGAAAGGTTTAAGATAAACTCATGGGCATTGGCCGCCTTTGCTGCCCGATATACCTCTTCATCTGAGGCACCAGGCTTTCCTAACAGGATATTGTCTCTCACTGTTTCACTGAATAGAATATTATCCTGAAACACAACACCAATCTTGTCCCGTAATGTTTGCACTTTAAAATCACGGATATCTATTCCATCTAGTGTAATCCGCCCTTTAGTGATGTCGTAAAATCGTGGAATTAAACTTACAAGGGTAGATTTTCCACCACCGCTCATTCCCACAAACGCAATTGTTTCGCCCTTTTTGACATGTAACGTTATATCTTTTAAGACCATTTCATCCGTTTGGTCGTATGAGAAATAAACATTTTCAAATGAAATATCCCCTTGTACGTGGTTGCATTCTCGGGCATTTGGATCATCAGTAATGTCATATTTTTCATCTAAAAATTCAAACACTCGATCCATTGAAGCAAATGATTGAGTAATTGTAGTGGAAGAGTTAACCAACCTTCTTAATGGACTGTAAAGCTTGTCTATATAGGCAAAAAACGCAACCATTGTTCCAAGTGATAACTCTCCCTGAATGACTAAATAAGCGGAATAGCCAATAACAAGTAATGGAGCAATATCGGTAATGGTATTAACAGCCGAGAAGGACTTCGCATTCCAGCTTGTATGCTGGAGGGCTTTTTCTAGGAAGTTTTTATTTTGTTTGTCAAATTGTTTTTGTTCATACTCTTCAATGGCAAAACTCTTAATTACCGGCATACCTTGAACCCGCTCATGGAGATAGCTTTGAACCTCGGCTAAAGCTTGTGAACGCGTTCTTGTGAGGGTACGTAGATTTCCAAAAAAATACCTGACTGAAAAGGCATAGAGAGGAAACAGCAATACCGATACAATGGTTAATGTTACGTTCATATAAAACATAAGAATAATAGCAATTACAATAGTGGCAATATCTAGCCATAAATTCATTAACCCGGAGATTACAAATGTTTTCGTCTGCTCTACATCATTAATGACTCTTGATATAATTTCGCCAGCCCGAGTGTTAGAAAAATAACGGAAGCTTAATTTCTGAATATGCGTATACATGGTGTCACGAATATCATAAAGGATTTTACTTGATGTCCATTGGGCGAAATATTGGCGGTAATACTCGATGGGTGGGCGAAGGATGACAAAAACAAGAATCATAACACCCATTATAAGCATTAGTTTATGTATCTTCTCATCATGTGTAAGCGCATGATTTCCAACAATATCATCGACCACATATTTAATGAGCATCGGAATAATCAGTGGTATGGAGAATTTAATTACACCTATAAAAATCGTACCAATAATTTGTAAGCGATACGGTTTAACAAATTGTAGGTATCGGCGAATACTACTCAAGCAGATGTCCCCCTTTCATACATAAATTAAAACACAAACAAAAGAGGCTAACTCCTTTGCTTTTGAGTCAGCCTTAAGGTCCACGATCAGCGTCTATATGTTAGGTAACGTTCATACCAAATATCAATAAAATCTGGTGCAAAGGGGCCCTGACGCTGTCTTATCCATTGAATTAATTTTTCAACATTTCTTTTAAGGATTTGATCAATAACATCCGGATAGTTCATCTCGCGGCGATGCCGCTCATATTCATCCTCGTCTAGTAAATTAAAAGTCATATCAGGATACACTTTGATATCAAGGTCATAATCAATATACTTTAGTGCTTCACCATCAAAGATGAATGGTGAACTGATATTACAGTAATAATAGATACCATCCTCACGAATCATTCCTATTACATTAAACCAGTATTGAGAGTGGAAATAGCAAATAGCCGGTTCTCTGGTTATCCACGTTCTTCCATCTGATTCTGTTACAAGTGTCCGATCATTCCCACCAATAACCAAATTCTGAGACCCTTTTAATACGGTTGTTTCTTCCCAGACGCGATGGATGTGCCCATTGTGCTTATAGCTATGTATTTGCATTGGTTCACCTTCGATGGGTACGCCCATATTCTCCCCTACCTTCATTCCTGAACGCTTTGTAACCTATTCCAACCATAAATAAAATAAATAACGACAAAAGGTAACAAAGTCCAATTCCTATTTATTATTATTATAACGGTTGAGTACGGAATTTAAAACAAAAGAGCCATATTTCGATGGCTCTTTGTAAAAATTTGCGTATTTTTTTCAATTTTTCTATTGTTTTCCTACAATGTTGGTGTTAAATTCGTTTCCCGATACGAATTTATTACCTCTTCTGTTTGCTTTTCAAAAATTAGCTGGATCTCTTTTAATTCTTTTTTCATCAATTGAATGTCTGTTTGAATGCTCTCAAGGTCTGTAGCATGCTGTAATGTCTGTAGTTCTTCTTCGATCTGTTGACAACGCTCAAGCTCGGCTTGAAGATAGAGCAATTTTTCCATAGTTACCATCTGCTCGGAAACTAATCGGTTGAAATGATTCATTTCCCTCACCGCCTTATACTTTATCTATCTTCCTACCTACTATGTATTCTTTAGTAACCCCTTATTTCCTTTGACTACTTCTGTAGACATTAGGGAAGTTTTGTCGAATAACAAAAACGACCTTTACAAGAAAGAAGACACTCTTTCGCTTGGAAGAGTGCCTTCTGCTTAAAGCTTATTAGCTTTGTCCGAATTGGCCAGAGCCTTGGTTTTTCTTAGCTTGAGATTGTTGGTTTTGTTGTCTTACTTCAGCAGCATTTGTTTCGCTAGCGAATTCAGTTCCGAATTGACCAGCTGCACCTGCAGAACCTGCTGCACCAGCTGCACCTCTAGCAGATTGAGCGTTTTGTTGTCTTACTTCAGCAGCGTTAGTTTCGCTAGCAAATTCAGTTCCGAATTGACCAGCTGCACCTGCAGAACCTTGAGCAGATTGAGCGTTTTGTTGTCTTACTTCCTGGATGTTAGTTCCAGCTGAAGTTTTGTTTGGCTGTTGATTGAAGTTTGCCATTGTAATCACCTCCACGAGATTAATGTATCCCGGTACCGTGGAGATTATCCAAAAAATTATTTAAAAATAATTTAAACCAGTAAAGAGATTCCCCCGTCAACAATGATTGTTTGTCCCCTAATCATGCTAGAATCCTCTGATAAAAGGAACATGATACAGTTAACCATATCTTCGATTTCCACCATTCTTCCTGCTGGCGTCTTATCTTTTGCTTCTTGCAGCAATTCTTCGCGATTTGGAAAATGTTTTAATGCTTCCGTGTCAACAGCTCCGCCAGAAACCGCATTGACAATAATATTTTTTGGAGCCAATTCGACAGCTAAATATCTTGTTAACGCCTCAAGAGCTGCTTTCGAAACACCCACTACTGTGTAGTTTTCTAAGTAACGAATGGATCCCAGAGAGCTTATGCTAACAATTTTTCCTCCGCCATTTCTCTCCATCAACTTTGCTGCTTCTTGTGCACAAAATAATAGTGCTTTGCTATTAATATTTAACGTCCAATCCCAATGAGACTCTTCAAGCTCCATAACAGGACGCTGTACACCAGAAGCTGCATTGTTAACGAATACATCTAAACGACCGAACTCTTGTTCAATCTGGGCAAACATATCTTTAATCTTAGCTACGTCACCAACATTAGCTTTTACAATGAAAGCTTTTCTACCTAAAGCCTCTACTTGCTCAGCCGTTTCTAAGGCCCCTTTTTTACTTCTCGCATAGTTAATAACAATATCATAGCCTGCCTCAGCCAATTTTAATGCAGTTGCTTTTCCGATTCCTCTGCTGCTTCCAGTAATTAATGCTACTTTTTGTGTCATCCTTCTATTCCCTTCTTTTTTCAAGTTCAAATTGGTTAAGTTTGTATCTGCCACGCATAGCTGCGCGCTTTTCATTTCATTTTAGCTTTTCCATGAATAGAAGACAATTAATATAGAAAACTAATGGCAAAATGATTTGAAAGGAGAGAGAAGATTATGTATGTAGGAAGAGATATGACTGAGCTTTCGATGATGCCTAAGACCGATTGGCAGAATAGTGAGCTTGCTTTTTTTCATCATTCATTGCAGCAAATAGCCCCTTATTTAAACAGCGAAGGACAAACCATTCATCGAGAAATTATCGAAGAAATTGAAAACCGCGGGGGCATGAAAAGACAGGAAGCTGATTATACCCACGGGACCAAAATTACGTACGATTAAAAATATGTTTGGCTGAAATACAAAAAGGGTCAGACTCCACTAGATAATGTTTTTCTAGCGGGGTCTGACCCCCTATTCATGTATTTTATGATCTTGAGACAGCTTAAACATTTTTTGATATGGAACAGGAAATGCGTATTCTTTCATTTCTTCGAGTGAAACAAATTTCCACTCTTCACTTTCCGGCACAAAATGTTTAACCGTACCGGTATACACCTTAATATTCCACACTAAGTGCGAAAAAACATGTTCAATTTGCCCGATTATCTGCCCAAATTGAATGTCTAAATCCAATGATTGTTTAAACAACTCCACAATCTGCTTTCGATCATTTTGTAATGGGTGATGAAGCTCGACAGTTGGAAACTCCCATAAATTAGCGAGTAAGCCATTAGCCGGTCGTTTATGAATGAATATTTTTCCATTCTCATCTTCTATGACAGCTGCTGCTAGTTGAACATCTCGTGTTTTGACCTTTTTCGTTTTAATCGGTAGTTCATGTTGGACACCTTCATGAAAGGCATGACAATGCTCACGAACAGGACACAATAAACAAGATGGAGAAGTCGGCGTACAAATCAAAGCCCCCAATTCCATTAATGCTTGGTTAAATGCAGAGGGGTCTTCATGCGAAATGATATCTCGAACTGCTTTTTCAAAAATCTTCCTTGAAGAAGCCTTCGCAATATCCTCTCGAATTAACAAAATTCGTGATAATACCCTCATTACATTTCCATCAACAGCGGGCTCGGGAATTCCATAAGCAATGCTTAATATGGCACCAGCAGTATATGGACCCACTCCCTTAAGAGAGGAAATATCCTCTGGTGTGTTCGGCACTTCTCCATTATATTTCTCTTTAACTTCCCTAACAGCGGATTGAAGATTTCTCACTCTGGAATAATAACCAAGACCCTCCCAAGCCTTTAGAACTTTCTCCTCTTCTGCTTCCGCTAAATCTTCTATCGTGGGAAACCATTCGATAAAACGATTAAAGTAGGGTATAACTGTATCAACTCTTGTTTGTTGTAGCATAATTTCTGAAACCCAAACCTTATAAGGATCCTGGTCCTTTCTCCAAGGTAGGTCTCGTTGTTCAGCTTTAAACCAGGAAATGAGATCGTTTTGAAAAGCATTTATATTGATTTTTTCTGAATTTTCTTGTTCAATTATCATAACTTTTAGTCCTCCAAATTGTTAAACACAACGAAAAAAGGGAATATAATAATATGCATTTCGTTTTACAATAAGCGAATTTGTCGATTTTGACAAGAACCTAAATCATAGAAGGAGGCTATCCTTTTGGATACTGGAACTCATGTTGTAATGGGCATTGCTCTTGGCGGACTTGCCACACTTGACCCTGTTGTAGCAAGCAGCCATGCCACTGCTACCAGTGTTTTGATTGCAACAATTGCTGGATCTCAAATACCAGATATTGACACGATTTTAAAGCTTAGAAATAATGCTATCTATATTCGTAATCATCGAGGTGTTACTCACTCCATTCCTGCGGTTCTATTATGGCCGCTTGTGATTTTAGCCGTTGTCTATCCTTTTTTCCCTAATGCTAATCTGCTTCATCTATGGGCTTGGACCTTTGCAGCAGTGTTTATTCATGTTTTTGTTGATATCTTTAATGCCTATGGTACGCAAGCGTTGCGACCATTTTCATCAAAATGGGTTGCTTTAGGAGTAATCAATACCTTTGACCCTTTTATCTTTGGAATTCATGTTGTTGGAATTCTTATTTGGGTCATTGGAGCAAATCCCGGTATTACGTTTTCCTTCATGTATTTGGTCATCTTCGGCTACTATTTAAAGCGATATCAAGCCAAGAAAAGAGTATTAGTAGAAGTAAGAACACTGATTCCAGATGCAACAGAAATTATTATCGCCCCAACTATGAAGTTTCATCATTGGCGGATTGCCGCTATGAATAAGGAACAATTTTTTGTAGGTAGAGCAATCGACGGTAAAGTGGAAATCTTAGATCACTTCAAACGTATTCCTGTACCCAAAACACCTGTTATTGAGGCAGCCAAAAAGGATAAAAATCTCTCCGCTTTTCTATCCTTCTCCCCTGTTTACCGCTGGGAAGTGGACGAATATGATGATTTTTACGAGGTGCGGTTTATCGATCTTCGCTACAGAAGTAATGGGCACTACCCGTTTGTCGCCGTCGTTCAGTTAGATCGCGATTTAAATCCGATTAGCTCCTATACGGGCTGGGTGTTTAGTGAGAAAAAACTAAGAAAAAAACTAAGTATCATATCAAATTAATATGCATGAAAAAAGAAAACTCGTTGTAGCGAGTTTTCTTTTAATTTGTTTGATTTTTTTCCTGATTTAAAAAATGTTTATATTTCGGATTGGTGGCGATGAAATCATGCAGTCTGTTTCCATAATTTTCAATCCACTGCCTCACAATTTTCTCAGTCATTTCACTGCCCTTATATTCCCTGCCTGCTTTTGCATAACTGGTTTCGAAATCATCCCAAAGCAATTCTACCCAGGTTCTTGCTTGCTCAAAGGATAACTCATTATTTTTTTCTAATAACAACCGTGTTAATTCTTCCTGATACACATTCATACACACACCTCATTGCCATTTTCTTATAACATAACCCATATGAAAAGCGCGAATACTAACATTACGTGGTAAGCACTGAGATGCCGCCTTTGCTTTTCACGTTTTTCTCATTCCCAAAATGGAGGTACAGCATGAGAAATAAAGAAACGAATTTCCCCAACCAAAATAATAACAAGTTAGAGGGGGAGCCAAGGGCGAAAGCAGAATATGCTTCTAAAAGAGCCGATGGCACCATCAATACCCATCCACAAGAGCGTATGCGTGCTTCTGGGGAACGCGATGACGAATCCCCTCAGTATTCATAGGTACCCGTTAATAAGACAAGCCAGAGATTCCTCTCTGGTTTGTCTTCATTTTAGCCCTTTTAACATAGAAATCGGAAGAGCCTCTTCTTTTCCATCGCCTTTTAATCGATATCCCCAAGCAAACACACCGTTCATATAATCTATTTTAAAATATTGACCAGGATCGCCTTCAATTTCATATATTTCGCCTGGTTTAAACGATTCAGGATTTATCAGATACGCTCTTGCCATTTGGACCTTTCTTTCAAGCACAGCAAATTCATTAACCATTCCCATTTGTTCTGCTTTTCGAGCTTTTTCTTGAAGTGAAGCAATTTCCTGTTTTAACTCATGCTCTGTCATATCACTGTATCGTTTCTCCTGCTGCATCCAATTCACTCCCCTTTATCTTCTTTTTTTAGTATAGTAATTTTTATAGGATTAATAAAGGCTAAAACTCACACAAAGGAGAGCATACAATGAAAACAATGATTGTTACTGGAGCAGGCTCAGGCTTAGGGAAGGAACTAGCTTTCTTATTTTCTAAAAAAGGGTATCACCTTCTGTTGGTTGGAAGAACCATTGAAAAACTAGCCCGAGCAAAACAAGAGATAGAAGCATTGGGTGGAAATGCAGATATTTTGTCTCTTGATATTTCAGACAATGAAGCCGTTGGTTCAAAACTAAGTGAAGTAAATGAGCGGTACCAACTAGCCGGTCTGGTCAACAACGCAGGAGTCGGCCATTTTGGACCGTTTACTGAGATGGACGATACACAAATAAAAGAAATGCTTGAGACGAATGTATGGGGAACGATTCTGATGACAAAAGCCATTCTTCCATTTTTATCCCAAAATGGAGAAGGGCGGATCATAAATATTATTTCTACTGCTGGCTTGCGAGGGAAAGTAAATGAAGCAGTGTATGTTGCCAGCAAATTTGCTGTAAGAGGATTTACGGAAAGTCTTCAAAAGGAATATGAAGGCGCTGGAATTAAATTTAATGCTGTTTACATGGGCGGGATGGATACCCCATTTTGGGACGAAAGCACTCATGTTTCAGACAAATCACGGTTTAGAACAGCTAAGGAAGTAGCTGAAATGATTATGGATCAAATCGATCAGGATTCTATTATTATTGAGAGTAAATAAGGCTAATAAAAAGAGGACAGGCTCCACTTAGTCTGTCCTCTATTCTTAATTTTCATCACTTTCTATTTCAGAAAGAAATCGCTCAATATTATCCATTGAAAATCCTTTACGATATAAAGCTTGTTTCATCTTTTGCTGGTATTCATACCCACTTAGATGCGCATACTTTCGATGGGCTTTTTCGCCTTGGAAGCGAACAGCCTCCATTTCCACATCATCTTCTTTTTCTACTTCTGTTTCATTCACTGCTATTTGTATAACCTCAAAAGGATAGCCCTTTCTAAGCAGTAAATGTTCTAGCTTCTGCTTTTGAATCTTAATGGATTCCTTTGTATTTTTTTGTAAAAACTTCTCACTCATTTTTGTTGCTTTCTCAATCTGCTGTTCTCTAGGATATTCCTCTAGAGCTTGTATTAAAATATCTTCTTTGATTCCTTTTTCCTTTAATTCCATTTTAATTAAATCAGGACCCTTATCTGTCGTATTCGCTAGTGTCCGAACATAAGCAAATGCATATTCCTGATCATTAATGTATTTTTGCGAGATTAACCTATGGAGAACCTCGTTAATGACGGGTTCATTAAGTTCTTTTTTTAAAAGGTAATCCTTGATTTCTTTTTCCGACCTCATCCTTCTTGCCAGATAATTGATCGCTAAGTTGTAGGCCTTGCGGATGTCATCTTGATACTGAATTTCCAAGAAAGAAAAATCATCAAGCTCCATTCCCTTTTTTAACTGGAATTTAATCAGAACGTCGCTATCAACACTAAAAGCAAATTCTTCACCCTTGCCCTTGCCATAATCCATAAAAACATTAAATCGGTCTATATTTTTTTGCTGTGTGGTGATTTTCGTAATAATGGCCATTTCCTTCACCTCACTCTCACTTTACCATACTTTTTCCTTAAAATACGGTAAAATAAAGCAAAAGGAGGTCTTGTAATGAAATTTGCAATTGCAGGCGGAACAGGCTTTGTTGGGAAAGCACTTGTCAATGAACTAAGTAAATATGATAACGAAATAGTCATTTTAACTCGCCGGGCAAGAAATTCTAACGAGAAGGTAAACGTTCGATATACGCAGTGGTTAACTGATAATGCGTTCCCTGTTAAGGACCTTCAAAATACTGATATATTTATCAACCTTGCAGGTGAGTCGATCAATAGTGGGCGCTGGACAGAAGAAAGAAAAAATAAAATTATGTCTAGCCGAATAGAAGCAGTCGATGCAGTCCTGGACATAATAAACCAATTAGAACGGAAACCAAGGGCGCTTATTAATGCCAGTGCGATTGGTATTTACGGGACCTCTGAAACAAAAGTTTTTACTGAAAATAACGAAAAACTAGGCACGGATTTCTTAGCAGAAACAGTCGTAAAATGGGAACAAGAAGCGAGCAAGGCTTCTTCCTTAGGAGTTAGAACAGTCTTTTGTAGATTTGGCATCATTCTTGAAAAGGCTGCAGGGGCCCTTCCTAAAATGCTGCTACCTTATAAGTTGTTTATAGGAGGCAATATTGGAAGTGGCAAACAGTGGATGTCCTGGATTCATCTTGAAGATGTTGTCAAAGGGATTACTTTTGTAATTGAAAATGAACAAATTTATGGTCCAGTAAATTTTACTGCACCACAGCCACTTCCCATGAGTGATTTTGGCAAAACGCTTGCTCAAGTATTGCATCGGCCACATTGGCTTCCTATACCAAGCTTTGCTTTACGCCTCCTTCTCGGAGAAATGAGTACTTTAGTGGTAGAAGGGCAAAAGGTTTTACCCAAAAAGCTGTTAGAACATGGTTATCAATTTCAATACCCTGAATTAAAAATGGCATTAAAAAATATATTTTCTTAAAAAAAGTATCATTCCTTTCTCAAAAGGTAAAAATGGAAATAAGTACATATTTAGTGCTTTCATTTTTACCACTGAGCTTGATGACAATTAACAAACAAAAATGTTGAAAGGAATGAGCAGAATGGCGGGAAAAAAGAAAAAAGATTTGGGTAGAGGTAAATATACCTTAACGAGTACACAAGAGGTTTTATACCAGCGTGATTTTAAAATGGCTGACCGTGCAGGCGGCTATCATGACAGCAAAACTAAGCTGTAAGTGACGGAAATACCATATGTATACCAAAAGTTAATTTAAAGTTTTTCCATTAATGAGCCCCTTTCTAATTGTAAAAGCTATTAGGGAGTGAGAGATTACTTTCTCCCTCTAGCTGAAATTGAAAGGGGTTTTTAGTAATGGGTCGTATGCATAATGGAGGTTCTCACAAAAATAATAAAAGCTCACTTCCACAAACACCGAAAAATATGAAGCGTGATGGAAACGACGTAGAATACTCACAAGAATTTGCTGATCATGCCGATCTTGAAGCTCAAGCACGGGCTAATGCTGCTAACCAGCGTGTGAAGAATAAGAAAAGATAAGCAATAAAAAAAGAGAAGCAGGCTTTGCCCTGCTTCTTAAAGTATATAAAAGGGGGAAATAAATGGTATATCAGCGAGCTCTAATGAGAGGCTTCAGCGTGCTGAGCTGTTAGAACTCGATATTACTGTTAATTAGTGTTGACATTTTTTACAGGTGCCTTTTTGAAATAGCCTTTGATAAACGGAACTGTATATCGGTCAAGACCGAAGAGATACGCTCCAGTTCCTACGAATAGTAGGACCATTGCTGCTGTATAAAGAATTGGGTTAGTGCTTGTTGTACCTGCCAGCATGAAGTTTAAGTTCATAAACGCACCAGCGATTAATGCAGGAATAGTTGCTAATCCGACAATTAATCCTAAACCAACAAGAAATTCTCCCCAAGGAATTAATACGTTAAAGATTTGTACATTTGGAATGGCAAATTGTTGTAAGAAATCTGCGTACCAAGCCTGCACTGCTGGATGATCTCCTGTTGCATTAGCCATGGCGCCTTTTAAGAACCCACCAGCATCAAATCCACCAGTTAATTTATGATAGCCCGCTTCAATCCATTGTAATCCAAGCCAAACTCTTAGAACTGTCCAAACAACTGCTGCTTGAGGGGTTTTGTACCATCTCATCACAATCATCTCCTATTAATTTTTGTGAATGTTTTCACAAAAATAATGTAATGATAATTTCTTCCCCTTTCGATGAGGGGTGTTCAGCTAGCTGTGCCGTGTAGGGAAGTTAGTTTGTGTTAGTTTGTGTTTCTTTGTTTGTGAATTGTTTCACTATCTTCTCTACACTTATAATATACTCTCCTCCCTCTTAAATGACAACGACTTTCACAGTTTCTTAACATATTAATGTTAGAAAATTGAATAGAATGTGAACTTACTAAGTTGTTTATATTAGAATCGTGCTTTTACATGTTTGTGGATAAATATTCTGACTTTTGTGGATATTGTGAATAAGTCTGTGGAATACTTTTAAACCAGGACTTTTGATGTGGATAATTCAGTGGATAATTATATTAGAACCGTGACTTTCGAATTAAGCATTTAGGAGTTGTGCAAACAAAAAAGAGCAGCATGGCTCTTTTTTATTTGTACGCTAATTATAACGCCTTAAGCGCTGCTTTTACTCGATTCACTCGCTCGTACTCTCCCAAAATTGGAAAATACACGAGGTTTTTTTGTTGTTTTGCCAACTGAATAACCTCTTTGCTTGAGGCACTGATGACATACGTGCCTTCTTCCATTTCCTCAATCCAAGTAATTGAAGGCGTGATTGGTTTATGGATCAATCCATGCACTAGCCATGTTTCCTGCTTATCATTCTTATTAAACTCAGTTGTAACATCTAGAGACCGTGTAAGATTCCGGTTAACCGGAGGATTTTGACACACATAGACTAAATCCTCAATGACAGCACTCGCTGTAGGAAACATTCCTGCCCCTGGCCCTTGAAGTGTAATTTCCCCTACAATATCCGATTGGACATTTACTGCGTTTTGAACGCCTTCTACATGGTAAAATGGATGCTCTTTTCCTACGAGGGTTGGTTTGACTGTTGCTTTAATTTGACCGTCCAACATTGTAATACTTGCAATATGCTTAAACCTTAGCCCCGCATTTTCGGCTGCTTCAATCAACTCACTTGTGATTGATGTGATCCCCTCACGTTCAACCTCCTGCCAATTAGGTTCCTCTCCAAACGCAAGCCTGCTTAAAATCATAGTTTTATAAAATGCATCAAAGCCCTCCACATCATTTGTAGGATCAGTTTCTGCATAACCATTCTCTTGAGCTAATATCAGTGCTTGCGTAAAAGACTGTTTCTTCTCTCTCATTTCGGTTAGTATGAAATTTGATGTCCCATTTAGGATTCCTTGTACCTGCTTGACACGATTAATATTTAATAGCTGTCTAAGTGTTTGAATGACCGGAATTCCACCTGCTACGGTTGCTTCAAATCCGACAGAAACATTCTTTTCCTCTGCTAGCTCGAGCAGTTCTTTTCCATGATGGGCAAACATTTCCTTATTCGCTGTAATGATGTGGCAGCCACGCTCAATTGATGATTTCAAAAATGTAAAAGTTGGCTCTTTATCGACGATAGCCTCAACAACAACATCAAGCTGCTCGAGATTTAAGATATCCGCAAATTCTGTTGTTACTAATACATTTTCACTAATATTTCTTTTCTTTTGCGTGTTTCTGATGAGAACAGCGGCAACCTCGACCTTCTTCCCTAATGTAGCTGTAAGCTCTTCACTATGTGATTGTATCGTCCGATATACACCCTCACCAACCGTACCAAAACCAAGGATTGCCACTTTAATTACAGACACGTTCATCCATCCCTTCACTACACGATTTTTGACACAAAGCTAATTCATTTTTACAAAAGAAAAACCCTCTTCAATAAGAAGAGGGTTGGTTTCCTCCTCTTATCTATCAGGTTATATAATAACCTGCAGGAATTAGCACCTTTTCAAGGAATACCTTGAAGGTTGCCGGGTTTCATCGGGCCTAGTCCCTCCACCACTCTGGATAAGAGTTTTTATTTAATTTTTCATTAATTTACCAAGTTATAAAGAGTATTTTAGTTGATGCAGCGCTAAATGTCAATATATTCTTTCTATTTCGAATATCGTATCCCTGTAAATTTGGCGTGCTCTTCTTTTACTAAATTGATAAAATTTTCTCTCTCGAAATCCATACTGGTGATCATTTTGATATTATTCTCATTGCTTAAGAACCGTTTCACCTTCCTATTTTGGTGAATGATATATGAGTATCTAACATCCTTTTCTAGCGAAGTAAACCAGTCTTCTTCCCTTAATCTGATTATATTCTTTTCAAATTTCGATTTAGGCGACCAATCAGGAACGAAAAATTCAATGACTCCCCCAGCTAGATCAATTAGTAAATCAAAAATAAAACTGCTAATGGAAACCACTCCTTAAGCATAATATTCATAGAACCATTGTATCTTTTCCATTGAAATAAATAAAAGGAACGGTAAAGCTAATTTATTTTGTAGATAAAGCGCAAAAATATGTAGATATCCCGATACAGCCCCTTTTCATGAGCAAAAAGAAACCCGCCAATGGCGAGTTTCTCATACTTTTAACGCTTCAATTTTCCCTCAGCAAGCACAATTTGCTTCTCCACCTGCTCTGGAGCGGTACCCCCAAAGCTGTTACGTACAGCAACCACATGCTCTGGAGCTAAAACCTCGTAAATATCCTCTTCAAATAAAGGACTGAACTCTTGATATTCTTCAAAGCTTAAATCTAGTAAAAACTTATTGGATTGGATCGAGTATAAAACAATTTTTCCAATCACCTCATGAGCTTCACGGAACGGTAACCCCTTAGTAACCAGATAATCGGCAATATCTGTTGCATTCGAGAAATCATTGTTAATCGCTTTTCGCATCACATCTTTTTTAACCGTCATCGTTTCAATCATCGGAGCTAAAAGTTTCAAAGAACCTTCCAATGTTTCTACCGTATCAAACATACCTTCTTTATCTTCTTGCAAATCCTTATTGTAGGCCAGCGGAAGCCCTTTAAGGACAGTCAGCAACCCAATCAAATTGCCATACGTACGGCCCGTTTTTCCACGAAGCAGCTCTGGTACGTCTGGATTTTTCTTTTGCGGCATTATGCTTGAGCCCGTGCAGAATGAATCATCCAATTCAACAAATTGGAATTCCTGGCTGGACCAGATCACTAATTCTTCGGAGAAACGAGAAATATGTGTCATGATGATCGAACCAATTGATAAGAATTCAAGGATAAAATCCCGATCACTGACAGCATCCATACTGTTTGGATACACGGTTTCGAACCCTAACAGTTCTGCTACACGTTCACGGTTGATAGGGAAAGTAGTCCCTGCCAACGCACCAGAACCAAGTGGAAGCCAGTTGACACGTTTCAAACTATCAATCAATCTCTCTTTATCACGTTCGAACATCCAGAAATATGCCATTAAATGGTGAGCAAACGATACTGGCTGCGCACGCTGAAGGTGAGTATAGCCCGGAATTAAGGTTTGGACATGTTCTTTTGCCTGCTCGATTAATGCCCCCTGGACATCTTCGATCAATTTAATAAGCTCCGTCGTTTTTGTTCTTAAGTAAAGATGCATATCAGTTGCTACTTGATCATTCCGGCTGCGCCCAGTATGTAGCTTACCGCCCACCGGTCCGATTTTTTCAATCAACAGCTTTTCAATATTCATGTGAATATCTTCATCTTCTACCAAAAACTCCACTTCGTTCGCATAAACCATTTTTTGAATCGCAAGAAGTCCGTCCTTAATTTTTTCAGCATCCTCAACTGGGATGATGCCACATTCCCCCAACATTTGCACATGTGCCAGGCTTCCGGCGATATCCTCTTTTGCTAACTTTTGATCAAAAGATATGGATGCTGTGAATTCTTCTACG
Source organism: Neobacillus rhizosphaerae (assembly GCF_050477885.1). Classification (GTDB taxonomy): domain Bacteria; phylum Bacillota; class Bacilli; order Bacillales; family Cytobacillaceae; genus Neobacillus; species Neobacillus rhizosphaerae_A. The sequence goes on along the minus strand of NZ_JBCNAC010000107.1, from coordinate 11,381 downwards.
AGCTTGTTCGTTTCCTTTGTAAATCGTCCGCCCCATAACTTAGACATGTCATGCTCCTCCTTAAAATGAAAGAAGATAGCCCCCGAAATAGGATTCGAGGGCAATCCGAATTATTTTACAATCGTTTCTTTTTTAGTAACCTCTGAATATACCTTTGTTGGTAATCCCCAAATCTTAATAAAGCCAACAGCGGCATTGTGATCGAATGCATCACCTTTTGAATAGGTTGCTAGCTCCTCATTGTATAAGCTAAATGGAGACTTACGGCCTACCACCGTGTGATTTCCTTTATGAAGCTTTACACGAATCGTTCCCGTAACAGTCTTTTGTGTTTCGTCAATAAACGCATCAAGGGCTGGCTTGATAGGAGAATACCAAAGTCCTTCGTAGATGATCTTTGCCATCTGCTGTTCCACCTGCGTCTTAAATTGAGTAACTTCACGAGTTAATGTTAAGAATTCTAATTCCTTATGCGCATTGATTAAAATTAATGCGCCCGGATTTTCATACACTTCTCTTGATTTAATTCCTACTAATCTATTTTCAATATGGTCGATACGCCCAACACCGTGCTTACCGCCCAGTGCGTTTAATGTCTCAATTAATTGAACCAGTGGAAGCTTCTCGCCATTAAGAGCAACAGGAACCCCTTGTTCGAATTCAATTTCTACATATTCAGCTGCATCTGGAGTTAGTTCAATCGGATTCGTCCAATCGAACGCTGCTTCAGGTGCTTCTGCCCATGGATCTTCCAGAACGCCAGCCTCACAAGCACGTCCCCAAATGTTTGCATCAATGGAAAAAGGATTATCTAAATCTACTGGAATTGGAATACCGTTTTCCTCAGCATATTTAATTTCTTCATCACGTGTCATTCCCCACTCACGAACCGGAGCAACCACCTTTAGACTTGGGTTTAATGCTTGAATGGACACTTCGAAACGGACTTGGTCATTGCCTTTTCCTGTACAGCCATGAGCAACAGCTGAAGCACCTTCTTTTTCCGCCACTTCTACTAATAATTTTGAAATAAGTGGACGAGAAAGGGCGGAAGATAATGGATACTTTCCTTCATATAAACAATTAGCCTTTAAAGCTGGTAAAATATATTCCTTTGCCAATAATTCTTTTGCATCGATCATATATGCTTTAACGGCTCCAACATTTAACGCCTTATTTTTAATAGCTTCTAAGTCTTTTCCTTCACCTACATCTAGACCTAGAGCAATGACATCATAACCGTATTTTTCTTGGATCCATTTAACCGAAACGGATGTATCTAAACCACCTGAATATGCTAAAACAATTTTTTCTTTTGCCATCTGTATTCTCCTCGTGCTTTTTATGAATTTTTATTCAAACAATAGAATTATTATACACCATAACTCATAAAAAATGAAACTATTATGCTAATAAATGTTTTAAAATTGCTTTTTGAGCATGCAGGCGATTCTCCGCTTCATCAAACACAACTGAATGAGTACCGTCAATAATATCTCCCGTTACTTCTTCATCACGATGAGCAGGTAGACAGTGTAAAAAGATATAATCTGCTTTTGCATGTTTGCACAGTTCTTCATTGACTTGAAAACCTTGAAACGCCTTCAGTCTTTTTTCAGTTTCTTCTTCCTGCCCCATGCTGGTCCAGACGTCTGTTACAATGACATCGGCGTCTTTAATCGCTTCAAGTGGATTATTTGTAATGACAACTGAACTTCCTGATTGCAAGCCTTCTTTAATAGCTGCCTCCGTAATTTTCCCATCAGGTAAATAACCCGGCGGGCTGGCGATACTAACATCCATTCCCACTTTAACTGCCCCTTCCATTAATGAATGGGCCATATTATTGTTTCCGTCTCCGATATAACAAAGCTTTAACCCTGCCAGTTTTCCTTTGTGCTCTAAAATGGTTAACAAGTCGGCTAACACCTGGGTAGGATGCTGTAAATCGGTTAATCCATTGATTACGGGAACAGTTGCATGTTCTGCTAATTCTTTTACAGAATCATGTGAAAACGTTCGAATCATGATTCCATCTACATAGCGTGATAACACTTTAGCTGTATCGGAAATACTTTCCCCACGTCCGAGCTGAATGTCTTTTGAACTTAAGAAAATAGCATGCCCCCCAAGCTGCAGCATTCCTACTTCAAATGAAACCCTAGTACGGGTAGATGATTTTTCAAAAATCATTCCTAACACCTTTCCATTTAAGAATGGCTGTGGCTGCCCTTGTTTTTGCATTTGCTTTAGTTCAAGTGCATCATTTAACAGGTAAAGGATTTCATCAGTAGTGAAATCCGATAGCTGTAAAAAATCTTTTCCCTTCAGTTGTGGGTTATTTTTTTCGTTCAATTTAATGACTTCTACCATGAACGGCACCTTCTTTTTCAATAGTATAATACTCACTAACCGTTCGTACCTGGTATTCCGATGGAGATCCTTTTTGCAGACCAAATGTGGCCTCAATCGTATCTAAATGGGTAAATACAGGTATTTTGTAACGAACAGCATGCTCACGAATTTGAAAACCAAATTTCATTTTGTTTCGACCTTGATTTGGAATGTTAATGACTGCTTGAATTAACTGCTTTCGAAAGAATTCACTTACATCCGCATCATCCTTGACCACTACCTCAACAGGAATTCCGTTATTTTGGAGGAAAAGTGCAGTTCCTTCTGTTGCAGCAATTTTGTAATTCTTATTGATAAATTGTTCAATAATTGCAAGACTAGCAGGCTTTTCACGGTCCGAGATGGAGCAAAACAGATAATTTTTCTCTGTCTCTTCACCAAGTGAGAGGATCGACTTTTCTAATGCTGCTTGAAACGTTACTCCCATTCCCAGAGCTTCACCCGTTGATTTCATTTCTGGTCCCAGCACATGGTCAACGCCTTTTAACTTACTCGATGAAAAAACTGGTGTTTTTACAGAATAATAGTTTGGTTCAGCTAGTAACCCTTCAGTTGGTGATAATTTGGATAACGATTGACCTAGTTGAACACTTGTTGCCCATTCAATCATCGGAACGCCTGTAACCTTGCTAATAATTGGCACCGTTCTCGATGAGCGCGGGTTCACTTCTAGTACATAGACTTCATCTTCATAGATGACAAATTGAATGTTCATCATACCAATGACAGAAGCAGACTTGGCGATCTTCCCTGCATAATCAATTAACGTTTCTTTGACTTTTGCTGTTAGAGAAATCGGCGGGAATACCGTGATACTGTCACCAGAGTGGACTCCGGCTTTTTCAATATGCTCAAATATACCAGGAACCACAATCGTTCCACCATCACAAATGACATCAATCTCACATTCTAAACCAGGTAAATATTTATCTACTAATAATGGCCACATGGACGCCTGTGAGTTCTCCTCAAGCTGAACAATATATTGGCTAAGCTCTTCTTCTGAAAAAATAGTAAACATCGATTGACCGCCAATCACATACGATGGGCGAACAAGAACTGGGTAGCCTAATTTTTCTGCTGCTTCCTTTAATTCATCTGGGTGTGTGACTGTTTGACCTTCAATATGGGGTATATTTAAGTCTTCAAGCAGCTGATAGAATTCCTTTCGATCTTCTAATCGATCGACATTTTTTACTGAGGTACCTAAAATGGTCACTCCTTCTTCTTCTAAAGCATGGGCCAAATTAATCGCCGTTTGGCCGCCAAACTGAATCAAGACTCCATCAACCTTTTCTTTCTCGATTACATGAAGTACGTCTTCCGCAGCAAGAGGTTCAAAATAAAGACGATCTGCAACTGAGTAGTCTGTACTAACTGTTTCTGGGTTGTTATTTATGACAACGGCTTCGTATCCGTTCTTCTTTATTGCTTTTGCTGCGTGGACAGAACAATAATCAAATTCGATTCCTTGACCAATTCGAATCGGACCAGAACCAATAACAAGAATCTTCTTCTTATCAGTTACTTCTACTTCGTCAAAACCATGCCACGTAGAATAGTAGTAAGGTGTGACAGCATCAAATTCTGCTGAACAGGTATCAACCATTTTATAGCCAGGTTTCAAGTTAAGTTCTTTCCACTTTTTTCGAATCTGTTTTTCAGGAATATCGTATATTTCCGATAAAAGTTTATCGGATACATTATTTCGTTTTGCTTGTTTAAGCAGGAGGACAGGAACTTGCTCCCATTGATAGGACGCCAATTCCTTTTCGATCGCAACGATTGAACTAATTTTGTGCAAAAACCATGGATCAATCTCGGTTAACTGCTGCACTTTTTCAAGAGTGATCCCCCTTCTAAAGCATTCGGCAATGATGAATAACCGTCTGTCATTTGCAGTTATAAGAAGAGAATAAAGGGTCTCATCATCTAATGATTTATTCCCCTCAAGACAAAGACCATACACATTCATCTCCATTGACCGAATCGCTTTGTTTAAAGCCCCTTCAAATGTGCGGTCAATCGCCATTACTTCACCTGTAGCTTTCATTTGTGTCCCGAGTGTACGGTCTGCTTCTGGAAACTTATCAAATGGAAAGCGAGGTAGTTTCACCACAATATAATCAATCGCTGGCTCAAATGAAGCAAACGTGTTACCTGTTATTGGATTCACAATCTCATCCAAATGATACCCAATCGCACACTTTGCCGCCATCCGCGCAATCGGATAACCCGTTGCTTTAGAGGCAAGTGCTGATGAACGGCTCACCCTTGGATTTACTTCGATAATATAGTACTGATTGGATTCTGTGTGTAGAGCAAACTGAATATTACAGCCCCCGATGATTCCTAATTCTCTTATGACTTTAATGGAAACATCACGAAGCATTTGATATTGAACGTCTGTCAAAGTCTGTGATGGAGCAACAACAATGGAATCCCCTGTATGAACGCCAACAGGATCCATGTTTTCCATATTACACACAATGATGCACGTGTCATTTGCATCACGCATGACTTCGTACTCGATTTCCTTCCAGCCTTTAATACTTTTTTCAACCAGTACCTGACCAATTGGACTGGCAGCAAGTCCTTTTTTCAAAACGATTTCAAGTTCATCGAAGGTATGAGCGAAGCCGCCGCCCTCTCCCCCTAATGTATAGGCTGGGCGAATGATTACTGGAAATCCTATTTCTTGAACGAACTGCACTCCTTCTTCGTAGCTGTGAATAATCGCAGATTCAGGAATCGGTTCACCAATTGTCAGCATGAGATTACGGAATCTTTCTCGGTCTTCACCGTTTTTGATTGATTCAACCGAAGTTCCTAATAGCGCTACATCGTATTTTTCTAAAATCTTTTGTTCATATAACTGAACGGTTAAATTTAAGCCCGTTTGCCCCCCTAGGGTGCCAATGACTCCATCGGGCTTTTCTTTTTGAATGATTTTTTCTATCGTAGCCACATTTAAAGGTTCAATATATACCTTATCGGCAATGGCCTCATCAGTCATAATCGTTGCCGGATTATTGTTAATTAAAACAACTTCAATTCCTTCCTCTTTCAAGGCGATACAAGCTTGTGTTCCGGCATAATCAAATTCTGCTGCCTGACCTATGACAATCGGACCAGACCCAATGACAAGTACTTTTTTTAAGTTTTTATTTAATGGCATACACGGTCTCTCCCAATGAAGCTATCTGACTTACGAATTCTTTAATAATGTGTGCGGTATCGCTTGGTCCGGGATGTGCTTCCGGATGAAATTGCACCGTTTGAATTGGATAGCTTTGATGTTTTAGTCCTTCAATTGATTGATCATTGATATTTCTGTAGGTAACATCAAAGACCGTTTGGTCGATGCTTTCGTCAACAACGACATACCCATGATTTTGTGCCGTTATTTTCACTTTTCCAGTCATAATTTCTTTAACAGGGTGGTTACCGCCCCTATGACCATAGGCAAGCTTTGCTGTTTTTGCCCCGTATGCTAAAGCGATTAGCTGGTGGCCAAGACAAATTCCAAGTGAAGGATAATGCTGGCTAATTTTTTTAATTTCTGGGAACCATTTCTTTAAATCCATTGGATCTCCAGGTCCGTTGCTAAATAGAACACCATAAGGATTCAAGGATTTTACTTTTTCAAAAGGAGTATGATAAGGAACCACTGTAACTGCACAATTTTCTTCTAAAAGAGCAGTAAGAATCGACTTTTTAAAGCCGTAGTCCATTAATACCACATGTGGTCCTCTATTATTAAAATATTGCATCTTCTTAGTAGATACTTTCTCCACCCATAACGTTGGTTTTTCGTTTACAGAAAAATCTACTTGTTTTGTTTTGCTTAAATACCCTTTGACTGTTCCACGGCTTCGAATGGTTTTAACAAGGAGCCTTGTATCAACACCGGCGATTCCTGGAACGCCTGCCTGCTTCAGTTTTTCTGAAAATTTATGAATGGATTGATAATGACTTGGTGTTTCACATAAATCACTAATGATTACCGCTGATAAAGCCGGTGTGATGCTTTCATCATCCATTGCATTAATTCCATAACTTCCAATAATCGGATAGCAGAATGTAATCATTTGCCCAGCGTAGGATGGGTCCGTGATGATTTCCTGATAGCCAGTCATACTTGTATTAAATACTACTTCCCCGAGAGAATCCTTTTCTGCACCAATTAGTACACCTTCAAACACTTCTCCCGTTTCCAAAGTAAGGTATCCCTGTTCCAAAAACACTCACTCGCCTTTCTCTATACCTTGGAATGTTTTTTCCAATGCTTCAATAAATTCATTTATCTCTTCTTTTGTTACCGTTAACGGTGGCAAAATCCGAACGACATTCGGTCCAGCTGTTAAAATAAGAAGATTGTTTGCAATCGCTTTTTGTACGATATCAAGGGCGTTCGTTTCGACAAGCAGTCCCTTTAGCAGTCCTTTACCACGTATATTTTTAATAAATTCGTATTTTCCCTTCAACATTTCCAGCTGACTATCCAGGTATGTTACGACTTCTTTCACTTGTTTTAGTAAGTTGGTTTCAAGTATATGAGTAACAGTTGCCAGTCCTGCGGCCGTAGCTAATGGATTTCCACCAAAAGTACTGCCATGGCTGCCCGGTTCAAATCCCTTGGCTGCTTCTTCTTTTGCGATAATGGCTCCAATTGGGAAACCTGATCCAAGCCCCTTTGCAAGACTAATGACATCTGGTTCAATTCCGTACTGTTCATAAGCAAAAAGTGTACCCGTTCTGCCGATTCCTGTTTGGATTTCATCGACCATCAGCAAGATACCGTTATTCTTACAAATTTCGGCTAGTTTTTTTACCCATTCAGGGTTTGCTGGTATGACTCCACCCTCACCTTGGACAAGCTCTAGTAGGACAGCTGCAGGCTTTCGTGTTGTTAGCTCTTCAAGTGCTTCTTCATCATTAAATGGGAGATAACTAAAACCTGGCATAAGTGGTGAAAAACCTTGTTGAATTTTTTCTTGACCTGTTGCTGTTAAGGTAGCTAATGTTCTTCCGTGGAAGGATTGCTGAAAAGTCACCACTTCAGAAGATCCGCTTCCCTTTACCTTGTTCGCATATCTTCTTGCCAATTTAATCGCTGCTTCATTTGCTTCGGCCCCACTGTTGCAGAAGAAAACCTGATCGCCACAACTATTGGCAGCAAGCAGTGCAGCGAGTTTTTCCTGATTGGGAATTTGATAGAGGTTTGTACAGTGCCATAGGTCTTGTAGCTGTTCCTCAAGTTTTTCTTTTACAGCGTCAGGAACATGACCTAAATTACAGGTTGCAATCCCAGACGTGAAATCTAAATATTGCTTCCCTTGATCGTCCCACACATAACTTCCTTTTCCCTTTACTAACGTGACCGGGAAACGGCTGTATGTGGCCATTATTGGGGAGGATAGAGAAACGGAAGTATCGTTTACCATTTACGCAATCTCCTCTTCTAAAACAATTTTTGTACCGATCTCTTTGCCCGCCGTGTAATCTATCAGGCTATTTTTCTCAAAACCATTGATGATTCCTACTTCAGGTATGTTGTGCACAAGGCCGTCTATGGCAGCCTTTACCTTTGGAATCATGCCACCGTAAATGGTTTGATTGTCAATTAGTTCTTCAATGGTTGATTTGGTTGCTTTATCAAGCTTTGTTTTTACACCATTTTTTTCAATTAAAATCCCTGGAATATCGCTAATAAAACAAAGATTGGCTCCCAGTGCTTTAGCAATCGCGCTAGCTGCTATGTCTCCATTGATATTGTAGCGTTGTCCACTCGCATCAATGCCGATGGGAGAAATGACTGGTATATACCCTTGATTGACGATTCCTTCAATGACACTTTGATTCACACCAACTACTTCACCAACAAACCCTAATGTCTTGGCATCAGGTGTCGGTACTGCTTTTAATAATCCGCCGTCTACTCCACTTATGCCAAAAGCATTTCCGCCTACCTCGACTAGGTTTCTGACCACTAGCTTATTAACCGAACCACTCAAAACCATTTCCACGATATCTAGCACATCATGGTTGGTTACCCGTAAACCATTTACAAAAGTAGTTTCCACATTTAAATTTTTTAATAAGGACGTAATGAGAGGACCTCCGCCATGAACTATGATAGGTGTCCATTCACCTGATTGTTGCATTTGAACGACATCTTCATAAAAAGATCTAGGCAGATTTTCTAACACACTTCCGCCACACTTAATGACTAGGTATTTCATTTTCGTCCCCCCTTACGTGCGGTAGGATGCATTTATTTTTACGTAATCGTAGGTAAGGTCGCATCCCCATGCAGTTGCACTATATTCACCCTGGTTTAATTCAACATGTATTTTGATAACATCCAGTTGTAAGTATTCTTTAACCTCTTCTTCTACAAACATGCTTGGCAATCCGTTTTCGAATACTGTATAAGGCCCGATTGATACCTTTATGGCATTCGGTTCAACAGGAACACCACTGTAGCCAATTGCCGTCACAATTCTTCCCCAGTTTGGATCTGTTCCATAAATAGCTGTTTTTACTAGATTAGAAGAAATAATGGCTTTACCCACAGCACTTGCTGCGTTTCGGCTGTAGGAACCTGTCACTTGAACTTCTACTAGCTTGGTAGCGCCCTCGCCATCTCGTGCGATTTTTTTAGCAAGCGATTCGCAAACCATTTTCAACCCCTGTTTAAACACATCCCAGTCTGGGTGATCCTTTGTAAGTTGACTGTTTCCTGCTAACCCATTAGCCAAGACGAGAACCATGTCATTCGTACTTGTATCGCCATCAACCGTGATCATATTGAATGTTTGATTGGTGACATCTCGAAGGGCTGCTAGCAGGTCTTCCTGTGCTATGTTTGCATCTGTAGTTACGAACCCAAGCATAGTAGCCATGTTTGGATGGATCATTCCAGAACCCTTTGATGCGCCGCCGATGCTAACTGTTTTTCCATCGATAGTCATTTGCACAGCAGTATGTTTGACACATGTATCAGTAGTTAGGATTGCTTCTTTAAATAAGCTCTCATTTTCATATTCTTTATTAAGGATCTGTGTAACCCCTGTTTTCACTTTATCCATCGGCATCAATTCACCGATGACCCCTGTGGATGTCACAGCAACTAGATGAGCTTCAATTCCTAGTTCATTTGCAAAATCCTTTTGCATGGTGTAGGCATCAAGTAATCCTTGTTCCCCTGTACAAGCATTGGCGTTACCTGAATTAACGATAATGGCTTGGAGTTTATTTTCTTTTGCTACGCTTTCTTGAGTGACTAATAAAGGCGCCGCTTGAAAAATATTTGTGGTATACACGCCTGCAGCGGTTGCTGGAACTTCCGATACGATGTAACCTAGATCGAGTCGTTTTCTTTTTATCCCACAGTGCATGCCACCTGCTTTATACCCCTTTGGTAAAGTGACACTTCCTTCTTCTAGTACCACGATTTCACTTGTTGATGTTGCCTGTGTCAATTTAATTTCCCCCTTCAAATCCCTATTGTTATGGATACATCGGTATATCGGAAAGCCCCGTTATTTCATCCCAACCATTCATCAAGTTCACATTTTGGATTGCCTGCCCAGCCGCTCCTTTAACTAAATTATCAATAACAGAGATAATCGTTAAGCGGTTGGTTCGTTCATCGACATGCAGTCCAATATCACAATAGTTTGAACCGGCAACTTCTTTTGTAGAAGGAATCGTTCCTTCAGGCCGTACCCTTATAAAATGAGAATCTTGATAAAATTGTTTATATAAATCGAACACTTTTTTTGTTGAAATTTTTTCTTTTAGATTCACATACATCGTACACATAATTCCTCGTGTCATTGGGACAAGGTGAGTAGTAAAGGAAACCGTAATCGGATCTCCACTCTCGTCTGTAAGGACTTGCTCAATTTCTGGAATGTGTTGATGTTTTCCAAGTTTATAAGCTTTAAAGTTTTCGTTGATTTCGGCGTAGTGTGCGGTTAATGAAAGTCCTCTTCCTGCGCCTGAGACACCTGATTTCGCGTCAATGATGATTGAATTTTTATCAGCTAGCTGAGATTTTAAGATTGGGAGTAGGCCCAAACTGGATGCGGTAGGATAACAGCCTGGATTGGCTATTAGATTAGCATTCTTAATTTTTTCGCTATAAATCTCACTTAAACCGTAAATTGCTTTTTCTAAATACTGCTCATCTGCAGGGGTGTGATTATACCAAGTTTCGTATTCTGCACCAGACCGTAATCGAAAGTCACCTGACAGGTCAATACATTTCATACCGTGCTCTAGCAGCTGCGGAACAAGCTTACTGCTGACACCAGATGGAGTAGCAAGGAACGTAATATCGTTCGTTTCAGATATTCTTTTTGCATCAAATGTTTCTAATGGTTGATCCATTATTTCTGAAAGATGCGGATATGTTTCACTAAAGCCGAAGCCAGCTTTAGAGTTGGATACTACTGAACCAACCTCCAAGTAAGGATGCTTCTGAATCAAACGAATAAGTTCTACAGAACCATATCCTGTTCCACCAATGATTGCTGCTTTCATTTCTTCAACTCCCACGTTGCTTACATAATGAATTATTATACATAGACATATATAATTATTCAATATAAAAATGGCTTAATTTTCACTTTTAACTGAAAATTATTATGATTTAATTTGTAAACGCTTACATGTTTGTTTGTAAGATTATACAGAATCCATACATATTCACTTAGAAAAGCGCAAGCTCCTTGATTTTCCCCAATCAAGAAGACTGGTCGATTTAGCTGAGAGCAGAAAGACCTAGTCGCACTTAAGCGTACAAAAGTCCTTATCCTTTAGTAGCCAGGCAACCTTGCCATGTGCATTAAAAAATTCTTCTATTTACTGATGCTCACTTTTTCTCTTAACTTGGGCATTAGAAACTTCCCCTATTTACCGGGCGGGCACTTCTTCTCTTAGCTCGGGCATTAGAA
>NZ_JBCNAC010000106.1:0-14701 GCF_050477885.1 Neobacillus rhizosphaerae | reverse complement strand
GGCACTTTTTCTCTTAGCTCCGGCATTAGAAACTTCTTCTATTTACCGGGCGGGCTTCTTTCCATTGAATCGGGACATAAAATACCACACTATCAAGGACTGTGGCTGTGACAAATTTTTCTTACCTTATAAAAAAGCCCTTGCCTAGTAGCAAGAGCTTCAATTTTAAAAAAATAACTCTTTATTGTTGAAGAGTTCGTCTATATTTATATTGATTCCATTGGAAGTGGATAAAACAGCCAACACAAAAACCGAGAATGGCAACAAATGCTGCTAGTGCAACCATTATGGTGAAAATATATCCAACAACATTCAACCCTAGTAAAAAGCTGATAAACCCAATACCTAGACAAATGACGGCAATGGTTTGATTAAATTGCTGTTGTGCCCAATCTTCCGGAATATAGGCCTTTGGATCCTTTTTTAAAAATAGTTTTCCCAGCTGCATAATCGGATTAAAACCTAAAAAAAGCCCAGTTAATCCCGAAAGTAACGGAATTAATAAAAACCACTCCAAACCAGAGAACCATGTTAACAGAACACTTATAACAATCACCCCTTGATTTGTCTTTACAAGAGGACGAGGAATTGAACGAATAGCTTTTGACATTTAAAAACCAACCTTTCTTATTGGAATTATATGCTTATTGTTATTTTAACTCGATTAATCCTCTTTGTATAGTAAATAAATCATTAATCACCGTCCAAATAATAAAGTGCCATGAATCTCCCCAACCTTCGTATGAAAAAGCGTAGTTCCGAAAAACTAGAGAGAGGTTTCATGTGTTTTTTGTTTTTAGAACAAGATTTAGAAGAAAATTCTATACAATGAGGAAGTAATTCTACAAAATTGGGGAGGAATTCTACAAAATTTTAATTAATTCTACAAAATCGAGGTCGGATTCTACAAAAGTTGGAAAATAACTCCCAATTCCACTTCGAAAGGGCCGATTCCCTGAGTTTTTCTACAAAATCGAGAGGGAATTCTACAAAATTTCAATTAATTCTACAAAATAAAGGAGTAATTCTACAAATATTGGGAATTAATTGCCAACTCGAGAAAATCACAAAAAAAAAGCAGGAATCATCCTGCTTTAAACAACCATCTGGTCCCCAGATCCTTCAATTCAAAGTCTAAAACACATTAGTATGTTTCTGATTCTTCAAGTCGAAAACCTTCCACGACCACGTCTTCATCTATTTCCAACAATAAACATCGTTTACCTTGGAACGTAATGTATTTTACATATTTCAGGTCTTTCGGGTTAATCGAAACATTGGCCACCTTGGTCTCGATTTTGATGGTTTTCGGAACTAAGTTGCTGGCCTTAAATTCGTGTTTTTCATCATCTACGATTGCCTTAAGGGCATGTTCCACTTTTGCCGTCTCTACATTTTCAACGCCGCTTACCGTTAAAATGCGTTCGATATCCCGAGAATCCAACGTAGGGATTTCACTTTCTTCTTTCTCTTGATTCTCCTGAACCAGTTTATCAATTTCCTCATATACATTGGAAATCACGCGAGAATCCACTTCGTCTCCGATCACTTCTTTTAAGATAAAATCGAAACAGTCCTTATCTTCCTGGGCAGTTATTATCTCTTCACAATTAAGCACTTCTTCCATAAATCTAACATCCGGTTGATTTGCTTTCCCTGCACAGTAGAGAATATGGTTTACATCTGCTGCATTATCGTTTAAGGCAGGGAAAAGGAAGCCGGATAAGGGAGAATCTAAATTAATAATGGGATCAAAGACGTTGTAGGATTTAAATTCCTTCTCAATATAATCAAACATCAGGGCTTTTTTCGGCACATCCGTTTTATTGAGACTGCATAGAATAAACCCGTTGGAATAGACCTGGTCATCTCCGCCTTCTTCAGATTCCGTGTTACGCTTTCTGGTCGGTTTTCTATATTCTCCTCGGATAAATGTCACCACGGTATCAAATTCATAAACCGTGTTGGCAAACATTTTCACGACAATTTCCAACATGTATTCTTTCCAGTCTTCCGTTGTATCTTGTTGTAATCCTTCGTAAAGGAACATTTGGGTGCTGTCTTCCACATCCCTCATGAATTTCAGCTCGAACAGTTTAGCATCCAGTTGACCCGTTAACACTTTTTTAAAGTTGGCTAAAAACAATTCCTGTGTTTCCTGTTCTAACATTTGAAACGGCTGACTGACTTGATGATAAATTTCTCCTGATTCCTTTTGGACATACACATTAAAGATTTCTCGAATTTGCAGGTTGTGATTGTCTAGTTTAAATTGTTTGCGGATATTAGCGATATCTTTTTTATTCATTTGTCTCAACTCCTATTCATGATTATACTGGCTTTTTCATAAATAAAGAAAGGACAACATCCTTCATCGCTAATATTGCTTCATTTTTATAAATTTGCATGTAACATTTTTAAAACGCCTCGTAATTCCTTGACGGGTACCTGTCCAGGAGCAGAAGCCTTTTTCGCTGCTCCAAACGTAAGGGCAGAACCAAATAATTCACCTGTCAATCGACTGATGACCCCTTTGCCTGCCATTGACATCGTTATAAATGGTCGATCAGCGAATTGTTCATTCATTGTATTAGTTGCCTCTAAGAGAGTAAGCACATCGGTTGAACTGGTTGGCATGACAGCAATTTTAGGGATATCTCCCCCTAATTTCTGCGCTTTACGCAAACGGGAAATAATTTCTTCTTTTGGAGGGGTTTGATGAAAGTCATGATTCGAGATGATTACATAGACTCCTTGTCCATGTGCTGCATCAATGAATGATTTGACAGCTTCCTCTTCATTGAACAATTCCATATCTATCAAGTCTACTAATCCTGTTTCTGCCACGGACTGGTTTAACTCAAAATAATAGGCTGTACTGATTTCCTTTTCGCCACCCTCTTTTGCACTTCTAAACGTGAAAATCAGGGGGATCTCTGATAAAACCACACGAATTTCCCTTAATGCCTCTTTCACTGCATCAATTTGTTCGACCTGGTCAAAAAAATCAACACGCCATTCCACCACGTCCGCTTCGAGCGTTTTGACATGCTCGGCTTCCTCCAATAACTGTGACAATGAACTTCCCATCATTGACACGCATATTTTGGGCTGGCCTTCTCCAATCGTAATCCCTTTAACGGTAATTGTTTTTCGTGTCATCTTCTTCACCTTTTCTTTACGCCGAAGTTCGTTACTAGTGTATCAATTATTTCGTCTGCAATTTCATTTGGAGTTTTGTTATCTGTTTCTATTTTCAAATGATGTTGTGAATAGATTGCTTGTCTTGTATAAAATAAATCTTCCATTGCTGCTTTTGATTTACCTTGTAACACAGGCCGGCTCTCAATAATCAATTCCAATCTATTTTTCCAGTTTTCCAATGATAAATTGAGGTATATGACAATGCATGAATTTAAGCATACTTGTCTGATTTCTTCCTGTAAAAAAGCACCACCGCCAACAGAAATGATCTTCTGCTCTTGTTCAGCTAGATTCGAAATCAAACTTTTCTCTCTTTGTCTAAAAGCCTTTTCACCTATTTGATTAAAAATTTGTGAGACTGGCATTTGATATTCCTTTTCAATTTCTTCATCTATATCGATAAATGGGCGATTAAGTTTTTTGGAGACAAGCTTTCCAACTGTTGTCTTTCCAACCCCCATAAACCCAATAAATACAATACTTTTGTCATTGTTTTTCACCCTTCGCTCCCCCTATGGACAACCCCGCATGTTTTACATCATTATAATGCTTAATTGAAAATTTAGAAACTAACTTTAGTGCCTGACCCCAAAAGAAAAAGACCCCAATGGAGTCTTGTAATGGAGCAGTATTAATTCTTCATCTTCGGATCAAGGATATCCCTTAAGCCGTCACCCATTAGGTTAAAGCCAAGAACCGTCAACATAATGGCGATACCCGGAAAGAATAAGGTCCATGGGGCCTGTGTGATGTAATTTTTTGAATCCGCCAGCATTTTACCCCACTCAGGTGTTGGAGCCTGTGCCCCCATTCCAAGGAAGCCAAGAGCTGCAGCCTCAATAATGGCAGTAGCGATGGCAAGTGTCGCTTGGACAATAACAGGAGAAATACTATTCGGCAAAATATGACTTAAGAGAATCCGTATATCTCTCATTCCAACTGCTCTAGCCGCCATAATATACTCTTCTTGCTTTACACTTAGTACCTTTGAGCGAACTAATCGTCCAAAGTTTGGAATATTAATAACAGCAATCGCAATCAAGGCATTTTTCAACGAAGGCCCAAGGATAGCAACCACTGCGATAGCTAATAGAATACTAGGAAACGCGAGCATGATATCAAAAATTCTAGAGATAATTGCATCAACCCAGCGGCCATAATAGCCTGCTACAATTCCAAGCATGGTTCCAAATACAACAGATCCTAATACTGAGAAAAAACCTACCCATAAAGAAATTCTTGCACCATACAGTATTCGCGAAAAGATATCTCGTCCAAAATCATCTGTTCCAAACCAATGTTCACTGGAGGGTGCCAGCATTCGGTCAGACAACACCTGCTCCTTATAACTATATGGTGAAATGACAGGAGCCAAAATAGCTATAATAATAAAGAAGACAACAATTCCTAAACCAGCAACAGCTAATTTATTTTTTCCAAAAGACTGCAAGGCTTCCTTCCAGGGAGATGTCAGCTTTTCTTCAACAGCTTTCACAGATAGATCTGTTGCGCTTTTTGCAAGTTCTGCCACTACTCATCCCTCCTCTATTTCGTATATTTAATTCTTGGATCCACAAATACATACAAAAGATCCACAATTAAATTAATGAGTACAAAGATCGCTGCAATAATTAAAATCCCTGACTGGATAACAGGATAATCTCGATAAGCAATGGCATCGTATAAATACCTGCCTATTCCCGGCCACCCGAAAATGGTCTCCGTCAGAATAGCTCCTCCCAAAAGCAGCCCTGTTTGCAAGCCGATAATGGTAAGCACCGGAATAACAGCATTCTTTAAAGAGTGCTTATAAACCACCCAAAACATACTTACTCCCTTTGCTCTTGCTGTCCGGATGTAATCTGATTTCATTACCTCAAGCATCGTTGCACGCGTCATCCTTGCAATAATTGCCATCGGGATTGTTGCAAGGGCCGAAGCTGGCAAAATGATGTGCTTGATAACGACAACGAATTGATCAAATCTTCCTTGCATAATTGTATCAAGCAAATAAATATTCGTTATCGCTGTAACAGGGTCCCTGGCATCCTCCCTTCCTGTCGTTGGAAGCCACCCTAAATCAATAGCAAATGCCCATTGAAGCATTAAACCAAGCCAAAAAATTGGCATCGAAACCCCGATTAGAGCAAATACCATTGCACCATAATCAAACCATGATCTTGAAAACCAAGCACTGATAATTCCGGCATTTACACCAATGATAATGGCAATAAGCATAGCTACAATGGTTAATTCAAGTGTTGCTGCTAAATATGGCCAAACCTCTGCATTAATAGGCCCCCTTGTCCGGAGGGAAATTCCTAAATCCCCATGAAGGAGGGCATTAATATAATCTCCATATTGTATGTACCAAGGCCTGTTCAATCCTAATTGTTCTGTTAGCGTGGCAATCGCTTCTTTCGTTGCCCTTTGTCCAAGAATTACCTGTGCAGGATTACCAGGAATAGCATGGATAATCGCAAAAACAATGAGAGTCATTCCAAATAATACGGGAATTAATGAAAAAACACGACGGACCGTATAAGTAAACAACCTTCTCACCCCTTTTAAAAAGATACTGGATCTTACTTTTGAGTAATAAAAGGGGAGGTAAAACCCCCTCCCCTTTTTACCGCTTATTTTTTAAATTCGACTTTGTCGAGAGCTTCAGAACCTGTTGGGTGCGGTAAATAATTGATAACATCTTTACTTGCTGCAGACAGTGGTCTAGAGTGAACAAGCGGTACCCACGGAGCATCTTCATGGATGATTTCTTGAGCTTGTTTGTAAAGATCGTTACGCTTCGCCTGATCAGTTTCTTGCTGTGCTTTTATTAAAATGTCATGTAATTGGTCGTTACTATAGAATGAATAGTTATTTGCTCCAATGCTGTCCTTGTCTAACAATGTGTATAAGAAGTTATCTGGGTCGCCATTGTCACCTGTCCAGCCAAGCATATAAGAGTCAAATTCACCTTTTGCAGCTTTGTCTAAATAAGTAGCCCAGTCAACAGATTGGATTTTGGCTTTTACGCCAATCTTGCTAAAGCTTTCCTGAATAACCTCAGCAACCTTTTGTGCTTCAGGCATGTAAAGACGTGCAACCGGCATTGCCCATAGATCCATTTCAAATCCATCTGGGTATCCAGCTTCTTTTAATAATGCTTTTGCCTTTTCTAAGTCAAAGTCATATTCTTCTACTGCATCATTGTACCCTTCAATTGAAGGTGGCATTGGATTTTTAGCAGGCTCTGCTTGACCTCCGTAGAATGCATCAATAATTGCCTTCTTATCAATCGCATGGTTTAAAGCTTGACGAACAAGCTTGTTGTCAAATGGTTTACGAGTTAATGTAAAGCCTAAGTAGCCTACGTTCATCGAAGGACGTTCGATTAATTGAAGATTAGGGTTATCCGTTACCGTTTTGGAATCAGAATTGTTTAAGCCGTCCATCATATCCACTTCGCCATTTACTAAGGCATTTAGGCGGGCTGTGTTTTCTGGAATAACACGGAAAATAACTTTGTTTAACTTAGGTAATCCCTTTTGCCAGTAATCAGCATTCTTTTCAAGGGTAATTCGGTCATTTTGTTTCCACTCAACAAATTTGAATGGACCTGTTCCAACTGGATGGCTTCTGAAATCGTCGCCGTATTTCTTAAGAGCTGCTGGGCTGGCAATTCCGAATGGGGACATTGCCAAGTTCTTTAAGAATGGGGCTTGAGGTCTTTTCAACACAAATTGAACTGTATTGGCATCAACCGCTTTAACCTCTTTAATAACGTGACCTTCGTCCGCTTTGAATCCGCCAAACATGGTGTAGTAAGGGAATTTATCAGCGTCGCCATTCATCCAGCGATCAAAGTTATACACAACTGCATCGGCATTGAAATCAGTGCCGTCATGGAACTTTACTCCCTCTTGTAGCTTGAATGTATAGGTCAATGAATCTGCACTAACTTCCCAGCTTTTTGCAAGCTTCGGGTGGACCGTTGTATCCTGTTCACCATAATCTAACAGAGTATCAAAAATATTTTCTGTTACTTTAAAGGTATCCCCTTCAGTGGTTGTGATGGGATCAAGTGAAGTAGAATCTACACCACGGGCATAGATTAACGTATCTTTTCCTTTACTCGTTTCTTTGCCATCTTTTTCATTACTATTGCTTTTGCTGTTGCAGCCAACCAGGAACATGCTGACGGCTAATAAAGAAACTAACAGCAGCTTAAACGTTTTTTTCTTCATACGTGTTTTTACCCCCTATATGCTTTGTTTTTATATCATCAATGCAGCCAATCACTGGTTATATAAGTGACAGGCTACAAAATGACCATTGAGATTACTTTCCTGCGGTCTAGTAGTTTTACAAATATCCATGCATTCCTTGCATCTTGTATGGAAGGCACAACCAGAAGGAGGATTGGCTGGACTAGGAAGCTCCCCTTCAATTAAAATTGTTTTCTTCTTAACATCAGGATCTGGTATCGGTACGGCTGAAAGAAGTGCTTTTGTATAAGGATGCTTTGGATTCTCGTAAAGCTCCTCACTATCAGCTAACTCTATTAATCTTCCTAAATACATGACACCCACACGATCACTAATATGACGAACCACCCCAAGATCATGTGCGATAAATATGTAGGTAAGTTGAAATTCCTTTTGTATCTCTTTCATCAAGTTGAGAACTTGAGCCTGAATCGAAACATCAAGTGCAGATACAGGTTCGTCCGCAATAATTAACTTCGGTTTTGTCATTAATGCCTTGGCGATCCCAATACGCTGACGCTGACCGCCGCTAAATTGATGCGGATATCGTTTCGCATGGTAGCTGCTTAAGCCCACCACCTCGAGCATCTCTCTTACTTGCTTCTTCCGTTCCTCTTTTGTCCCTATTCCATGGACAATCAAAGGCTCCTCCAGAATCTGCTCGATAGAATGTCTTGGGTTTAATGATGCATAGGGATCCTGGAACACCATTTGAATATCTCTTCGTGTTTTTCTTAACTCAGCCTTTGACAAGCTAGTAATCTCTTTATCTTCAAAGACGACCTTCCCGTCACTTGCTTCGATTAAGCGCATGAGTAGTCGGCCAGTCGTTGATTTTCCGCAACCACTTTCCCCTACGATTCCTAAGGTCTCTCCTTTTTTCACATAAAAAGAAACATCATCAACCGCTTTGACTTCTCCTTGCTTCCTTCCCAACAGGCCGCCCGTAATTGGAAAGTATTTTTTCAGTCCGTTTACCTCAAGAAGTAACTCCGACATGTTTATCACTCCCCTTCAATGTATGTAGGAAACAGCGTACTTCATGTCCGTCTTTTTCCGTTTTATATAATTGTGGTGATTCTTCATAGCATTGTGAAAATACCTCAGAACATCTTGCAGCAAATCGGCATCCCTTGTGAACAGAACCTGGAGTAGGAACGGTTCCGGGAATACTGTATAGACGCTCTTTTTTCCCTCTTAAATCTGGAACAGATTTTAGCAAACCTATTGTGTAAGGATGCTGAGGATTCTTGAGTATCGTTCGTACATCACCTTGTTCGACGATTTGACCGGAGTACATAACAATGACTCGTTCACAGATTTCCGCTACCACCCCTAAATCATGAGTGATTAAAATGATGGAAGTATTCGTCTTTTGGTTTAAATCCTTCATTAGTGCGAGAATCTGAGCTTGAATAGTTACATCAAGAGCAGTTGTGGGCTCGTCCGCAATGAGCACCTTTGGATTACAGGCCATTGCCATGGCAATCATAACCCTTTGCCTCATTCCACCTGATAACTGATGAGGATATTCTTTAAGAATCCCTTCTGCCCGTGGGATTCCGACTAATTTTAATAGTTCGACACAACGCTGCTTAATTTGGACCTTTGTTAGGTCAGTATGTAATTTGATGGCTTCCATTAGTTGATTCCCTATCGTAAATAAGGGATTTAGTGATGTCATGGGTTCTTGGAAGATCATTGATATTTGATTTCCACGGATTTTCCGCCACTCTTTTTCCGAGATATTTTTCAGATCTCTTCCTTCAAAAATAATTTCTCCATTCTCGATCTTTCCAGGCGGTGAAGGAATTAGACCCATCGTAGCTAAGGACGTTACACTTTTCCCACTTCCAGATTCCCCTACGATTCCAAGGATTTCTCCATCCCTTAAATCAAAACTAATACCATCCACAGCTGGGACAAACTTCTTCCCTGATTGAAAAGATACCTTTAAATCCTTTATGCGAAGAATAGGATCTTTGTCCACATTTACACCTACTTTGACTATTTATTTCGTAAACCTAAATATTCTTCTGAAATATTAAAATTTATAAAATATTAAAATTATTATGACATATACTACTTTAGAGTTACCATCGAAATTTGTCAATTAAGTAAAAAAAAAATTAAAAAAGCGCCTGGCACCGCGTCGCGCTAACGTATTAACGCACCGGGGGTCAGGCACCAAAGTAAGTGTTTATTCTTCTCTAGGTTCCCGATATTGAACCCGTTGGATTTTTTCTGTTTTAATAGTTTTGATAAAGGATAGAATCATTAAAATCATTATAATAGTAAAAGGAAATGCTGCAATGATGGAGGCTGTTTGTAATGCACCTAATCCCCCTGCCCAAAGTAATACAGCTGCAGATGCCGACTGAATAATCCCCCAAACTAACTTCACTCCATTTGGCGGATTAAGATCTCCTCCAGTTGATTGCAT
Organism: Neobacillus rhizosphaerae; assembly: GCF_050477885.1. GTDB lineage: Bacteria > Bacillota > Bacilli > Bacillales > Cytobacillaceae > Neobacillus > Neobacillus rhizosphaerae_A. The sequence continues at coordinate 4,789 of NZ_JBCNAC010000106.1, read as the reverse complement.
TCCTAGGACAAAAGTGGCCGAATCCGCTGATGTTATGAAGAATGTTCCGATAAGAAAAATGGCGATAAAAGACATAACCTTTCCGAATGGAAAATGCATTAGAACTGAAAACAAAGCAATTTCCTGCCCCCTTTGATTGATAATGTCCATGATATTTTGATGTTGAAAGTACTCCAAGTAGACTGATGATCCCCCAAATACAGAAAACCATAAAGCACCAAACACAGTGGGAACCAGTAAGACACCAATGACAAATTCTCTAATGGTTCTCCCTTTTGAAACCCTAGCTATAAAGGTACCTACAAATGGAGCCCATGCAATCCACCACGCCCAGTAAAAAATGGTCCAATCCTGAACCCACGAATTTTGTTCAAAGGGGCTCAGCCTAAAGCTCATTGCTGTTAGATTCTGCAGATAACTTCCAATAGTGGTTGTAAATAAGTCCATAATAAAATTGGTTGGTCCCGAAAATAACAGAAACAGCATGAGAGCGATGGCCAAAATAATATTTGCATTACTTAAAAAGGCAATCCCTTTATCCAATCCGGTTGATGCAGATAACATATAGAGAACAGTAACGACCATGATAATGATAAGCTGGGTCGTAAAATTATTTTGTATTGCAGGAAGCATATAAGAAGCTCCTCCGCTAATTTGGGTAGCTCCAAATCCCAATGATGTGGCGACACCGAAAATGGTGGCAAATATGGCGATAAAATCGAATACTATCCCCAACGGACCTTCTACTCGATTCCCGAAGAGTGGTTTAAGGATTTTACTCACAACCCCTGCAGTATCCTTTCGAAAATTGAAATAGGCTAGAATTAATCCGATCACAGCATAAATGGCCCATGGATGTAATCCCCAATGAAAAAAGGAATATCTAATGGCCATTCTGGCCGATTCTGCAGTTTGTCCCTTTCCAACAGGAGGTTCATAATAATGTGATAATGGCTCTGCCACGCCCCAAAATACAAGCCCAATGCCCATTCCCGCGCTAAATAACATTGCAAACCATGTTAGGCTGTTAAATTCAGGTTGGTCTGTGTCTTTCCCAAGCTTTATGTTCCCATATTTCGTAAAGATTAGTGCTAGTGCAAAAACCAAAAAACCACTAGCGGAGAGGAGATAAAACCAGCCAAATTTTTCAATAATAGAACTTTGAATTATACTTGTTACATGCTGAAGGTTTCCATTTGGTAAATATCGCTCAGGAATAGTCCCCCAAATAATAAATAGTAGACAAATAATAACTGCTATCCAGAATACTGGCGTTACTTTCTTCATATTTGCACCCCTCAATTCAGACCTTCTGTTTAAGTATTCATTAAGGGCGGGATAAGTATACAAAAAGGATGGCTAATTAGCACCATCCCACGATACGTTAGTTTATTTCTGCGAGCGCGATTTTTTGGTACATTTTAAAGAACCCATCACAGAAATGGTCCCATTCTGTTGCTGCTTCTAAGGACGCTTCGCTTACTTCCCCTAGAACAGGTCTTTGCATTAAATCTTCTAATTGTTCGGTGAACTGCTTAATCGTTTCTGTAGACGCCCCATCCAATACACTTTTGACAAAATCAGCGGGAGAATACCATTCTGATACTCTTTGAAGATCACGATATACTTGTGTTAACAATAAATTACGAGGACCTTCCCATTGTTCATTGACCACTACATCTCGGAAAATGCGTGGTAGCGAGGAGAACTCCTCCATTACTCCATGCCCAGCGAAAACGGATATGGCCTCGCGTAATACTTCGGCTCCTTCATTAGTTACACACATTTTTTGCAATAAAATCAGTTCCCTTAGATTGAAGAGTTGTTTTTGGACTTCCAGCGGATGATTCGACTTTATTCCTGGGTTTAGTGGCTGCTCTAGCTTCAAGAACAAATCATATACTTTAAATGCCCCCGCTGTGGTACGCTCGGCAGCATTTTCAATCTGTTTTAATTTGCTCGCAGCCAGCGGATAATCCTTCACCTTTTTTCCAAAAACCGTCCTAAAATCACTGTATAGCTTTGCTTCTCTTGACGCACGAAGCATAAACCCAGCACATGCAATCCCAATTTCTAAACGGGACAGGGTAAGTACAATTCCTACCGCCACTGCCACGCCTTTACCTAAAGGACCGATTGGATAGGCAAGTGCCCCGTTGTATTGAATTTCACCTGTTGGTACTTCAGACGTGCCCATTTTCCATTTTATTCGATTAATTTGATAGCCATTTCTCTTTTCCTTTTCTTTGTCCCCCGGTAGCCAGGACGGGACAATGAAAGTTGAAACTTTATTCGTGCCAGTCACTTTTGCTGTCACAACAGAATAATCTGCATGGGCTACCGAACAGAAGAATTTATTCCCATAAAGAAGAAAATCCTTTCCATCCGGAACGGCCTCAAGAAGATTAGCAGGTAAGTCAGAACCACCTTGGATTTCCGACATAAACTGTGCCCCTATAGCAAACTCTCCATTTATTCCTTCTTTTGAATGCTGTAAAATATCTTGAAGTTCTGGATATTCTTCATTTGGAAATTGATCGAGAAGCGCAATGAGTCCATGTGTACATGTCATTGGACAGGTTACCCCCGCTTCACCTAATTGGTGAATTAACATTCTCTTCACAAAGCTCTCCCATGGTTCCATTTGACTCGAAAATAACCCTTCACCGAAAACACCTTGTTCAAGCTTGTGGACTTCCATCGGACGGACAACCCGGTCTATTCGATGGTTAAACGCATCATAGTGGAGCATATACGGACGTACTTCAGGTCTGGCAGCTCGTTCTGCTAGTCGATTCCATTCATTTGAGACTGTAGGTGAAAACTCCATAATCTTTTTATGGATTTGTTCATACCGAGTCGCAGTAAAATGTTTCATTGTTTTTTGTAAAAAAGGCTCATCACGATACCAATCCAGGTTGTCACGCTTTTCAACAAATGCATCAAATGTATAGGTATTTTCTCCTCTTTTCTCTGTGCCTTGGGAAGCGATGTTCATAGTTCATTCACTCCTTTTTTGTTAAATTATTCTAAAAATTCAATTTAATTATAAGCGTTTCCTCTCGCTAAGGACAATGACATTTTTACGAAATAATATTTCACTTAAAAATCCCCTGTACCGGCGGCAAGCCTAGTTACAGGGGATTAGTTAGCTTATTTTTTCAAACCTGTGTAAATGTGAATGGCATCTCTTAAAAATTCTGCCGTACCAGGCTGTTCTTTATCATAATAAGCGGTAAATCGTTCATCATCTACATACATTTGGGCGAGGCCGGCATGTGCCTCCTTGTTATATTCATTCCAATAATAACATAACCACTGCTTATGAAGGTCAGCTGCTTTTTGAGCAAGTTCACCTGCGGGATCTCCCGTTTTGAAGGCCTCTGCTAAGGTTTTTGTCACTTCTTCTGCTAACTTTGTAGCATGGTCATATTGTTCTTGCGTCATATTCTGCAGTTTCGCATTAGATTGTTCAACAGTGTCATTTCCGTACTTTGTACGAATTTCCTTTCCGTACTTTTTTTCGTTGTCTTCGATCATTTTTTTCTTAAAGCCTTCGAATTTTTCTTTATTTGGCATCTCTATTCTCCCTTCTTTTAATGCAATTGTTTTATCTACATTGGCAATCAAGCGATCTAATTGTTCTTTTCTCTCAAGGAGTTTTTTACGATGTTCTCTAAGTGCAGCAGCACCATCAAAATCAGGGGCAGTTATGATTTCTTTTATGCTATCTAAGCTGATATCTAGTTCTCGATAAAACATGATTTGTTGCAGGCGATCCACTTCTGCTTGCCCGTAAATTCGATAGCCTGATGAATTCATTCTTGCCGGCTTAAGAATTCCAATTTCATCATAGTACCGAAGGGTCCTGGTGCTGACCCCCGCCAATTGTGCCAGTTTTTGCACTGTATACTCCATTCGTTCACCTCCTATAAATAAACGATACACCTTTACGCTGCGTTAATGTCAATCACTAGTTTGCCTATTTTTTTTTAACTTTTTTTGGTTTTTGTTTTCATTGGTTCTACCCTAATCAGGTTCTCTCTAGGTTACCCGTTGCTCTTTTCCTGGAGCGTTTCGGTCACGTAGACTCCTTCTACGTTACCCGTTTCCCTTTTCACGAACCACTTCGGTCACGTAGACTCCTTCTACGTTACCCGCTACCCTTTTCACGAACCACTTCGGTAACGTATACTCCTTCTACGTTACCCACTACCCTTTTCACGAACCACTTCGGTCACGTAGACCGCTTCTACGTTACCCGCTACCCTTTTCACTTATCGTTTCGGTCACGTAGACCGCTTCTACGTTACCCGTTTCCCTTTTCACGAACCACTTCGGTAACGTATACTCCTTCTACGTTACCTGTTTCCCTTTTCACGAACCACTTCGGTCACGTAGACTCCTTCTACGTGACCCGCTATCCTTTTCACGTATCGTTTCGGTCACGTAGACCGCTTCTACGTTACCCGTTTCCCTTTTCACGAACCACTTCGGTCACGTATACTCCTTCTACGTTACCCGTTTCCCTTTTCAACACCCACTTCGGTCACGTAGACTCCTTCTACGTTACCCGATACCCTTTTCAACACCCACTTCGGTCACGTAGACTCCTTCTACGTTACCCGATCCCCTTTTCAACACCCACTTCGGTCACGTATACTCCTTCTACGTTACCCACTACCCTTTTCACGAACCACTTCGGTCACGTAGACCGCTTCTACGTTACCCGCTATCCTTTTCACGTATCGTTTCGGTCACGTAGACCGCTTCTACGTTACCCGTTTCC
>NZ_JBCNAC010000105.1:0-115696 GCF_050477885.1 Neobacillus rhizosphaerae | reverse complement strand
ACTCCTTCTACGTTACCTGTTTCCCTTTTCATGACCCTCTTCGGGCACTTAGACCGCTTCTAGGTTACCCTTTGTCCTTCCCGTCAACCAATTTAGGCACGTACGTACACTAGGGAATGTTCACCAAAAAAGTTGTCGACTTGTTTTGATAATAATAGCTCTTTTCACCTTTTATAATAGAGTTAAGAAAAAATCCCCACAGTACAAAAACAGGAAAGGGGCAGGTTTATGGCCAAACTTTACGTTATTTATAATCGACCTAAGGATCAGGAGGGATTTGAACAATATTATTACAATGTACATATTCCGTTAGTGCAAAAACTTCCTCATCTTAAAGGGGCTGAAATTCATCGTGTCTTGCAAACTCAAAATTCGATTGAACCTTTATATCTCTTTGCAGAGCTTCATTTTGATAATCCCGCTGAATTGAGTCAATCATTATCATCCCTTGAAGGGAAGGAAGTTCAAAGAGACGTATTAAATCTGATGAAATTCTTGGATAAGCCACCGGTAATTTCAATAGTTGATTAATCTGCCACAAAAAGGTCCCTCAAAGGGACTTTTTTTCGTGTCCTATCTGATTCTTTTTGTGATGTTTGTCCTCCTTTAGTCATACAGTTTTAGTAAAGGAGGTTGGACATGTACACTTCTTTATCAACGATGAAGCTAATCCGCTATTCTGTTGCATATGTTTTTATAATCTCAGGAGTTATGAAATTAGTTAACACTGAACTAGCCAATGGGTTTCTCCATTTAGGTTTACCATATTCCCACATCCTTTTAAAAATCGTCATCCTACTTGAGATTGGGTGCGGGGTATTACTATTGGTAAATAAGGCGGTAAACCATGCTGTAATCCCCTTACTAGCAATCATGATTGCTGCACTTCTATTAACTAAATTTCCACTCTTGCACACTGGCTTTTTAACATTTGCATTTCATGCTCGGTTAGATATTGTGATGCTTGTCCTGCTGATAATTCTCTATAAACGATATCCACATTAAATGACTGTAATTTGAACCGACCAGGCCGCTCTACAATCAAGTTGTTATGGTAAAATGAAAGAAAAGTTTTGAAAGAGGCCTGCATCCAATGAAACTATTAGATAAAGTAAAACAACTCCCCTCTTCCCCTGGGGTTTATCTAATGAAGGATTCCTCTGACAGGATCATTTATGTGGGGAAAGCAAAAAATCTTAAAAATCGAGTACGATCATACTTTCAAAACACTAAGGCACATTCTCAGAAAATAAGGAAATTGAAGGCAAACATTAAAGATTTTCACTTGTTACTGACCGATACCGAATTCGAAGCATTTATGTTGGAATGTAAGCTGATTAAAGAAATCAAGCCCATTTTTAATAAAAAAATGAAAAATCCCACTTCCTATACCTATATTCGGTTCCACCAAAGAAACACCCATTGGACTATTGATTTATCAAACACTATTGAAAAGGATGGCAGCCTTTATTACGGTCCTTATCCAAGTAAACATATAGTTGAAAATGCACTCCAAGGGATGAAAGAATTTCTAAAATTAGACTGTGGTAATCCAAACAAGGGCACGCCTTGTTTGAACTACTCCTTAGGTTTATGTATCGGCATTTGTTTTAATGAAGATTCACGTAAACAGTACAATGAACGGTTGAAAAAAATGATGGATTTTCTCCAAGGGACCGATACCGAAATCCTTCAAAGATTGAAACAAAAAATGATAGATGCATCAAACAACTTTGATTTTGAAGCAGCAGCTAAATACCGAGATACACTGGATGCGATTCAATCACTCATCTATAAAGAAAAGGTGATTGAATTTACAGAAGCGAATAAAAATATCGCTCTTATCGAATATATTGAAGATGCCACCTTGAAACTTTTCCTAATCAAAGGGAATCAAGTTCTCTTTAGTAAAAAATATAAAACAAAGGAAGAAAATTCAGAGCAGTTGGTCGAGAAAATTAAAGCGAATATATTAAAGCATTTTAAGAGTTTTAGCAATCATTCATCCATTGAAGTTAGCAACAACGAAATCGATGAAGCACAAATTATTTATAGCTATCTAAACAGCAGTTCGTGCAAATATGTGGTTATTGACGAAAAATGGTTAGAATTCGAACACCAAATGAATATAGATTCTTCTATTATAAATACACTACTAAATTGAATAGTTTTCATCTAATATCCTCGGTTGTTAAACCGGGGACTTTTTCTGTTATTCAGCCTTATAAATTACCAACTTCCTCCTAATTTGTACAATACTATGAAAATATTAGTTAGAAAAATGAATCTAATCAAAATTTATATACTATTTTAAAAAAACTTTCTTTTATTCTCGAAAATTGCTGTAATTCAGTATTATCAAGCTTTTTAAAACGTATACAATCTAATTTCCAAAAAAAGTTTTTGACAATTCAAAACCCTAAAAAGTATTATAAAATAATAATAAAGGAGGTAGAAACATGTCAAACTTAAATAGGCAGAAAATTGTGGATAGTGTACCTCAGACAGGATTCGTTGGACATCCTAAAGGTCTATTCACCCTTTTCTTCACGGAGTTCTGGGAACGTTTTTCTTACTATGGAATGAGAGCAATCCTCGTTTTCTATATGTACTACTCAGTTTCAAAAGGTGGATTGGGCATTGATAAAACGCTCGCACTTTCCATCATGTCCATTTATGGATCACTAGTTTACATGTCAGGTGTTATTGGTGGATGGCTAGCTGACCGTGTATTTGGTACTTCAAAAGCAGTATTTTACGGTGGAATATTGATCATGTTTGGTCATATCGCCCTAGCGATTCCTGGTAATATCTCTATGTTCTTTGTATCAATGGTATTAATCGTACTTGGTACAGGACTATTGAAGCCAAACGTTTCAACTGTTGTTGGTGAATTGTACAGTGAAAAAGACCAACGTCGTGACGCTGGTTTCACCATTTTCTACATGGGAATCAACATGGGGGCATTCTTATCTCCGTTAATCGTTGGTTCTGTTGGCAACTTCCACGTAGGTTTCAGTATTGCTGCAGTTGGTATGTTCTTAGGACTTATCATGTTTACTGTTACTAAGAAAAAAAATCTTGGCCTTGCTGGAACAATGGTTTCAAATCCATTGTCACCAGCTGAAAAGAAAAAAGTCTTTACTTATATCGGTTTAGGTGTCGTTGTTCTTGCAGTTATCTTTGCTATTTTAATTCCTAAAGGCATCCTAACATTTGCAGGATTTATCAATTTAGTTACTATTCTTGGTGTGTTAATTCCAACCATGTATTTCATTGTTATGTATCGCAGCCCGAAAACAACTGCAGTAGAACGTTCACGTGTTATTGCATACATCCCATTATTCATTGCATCTGTTATGTTCTGGGCAATTCAAGAGCAAGGTTCTACGATGCTTGCAAGCTACGCAGATACTCGCACACAATTACATTTTGCAGGAATTGATATTAAACCAGCTTGGTTCCAATCATTAAACCCATTATTTATTATTACTTTAGCACCATTATTTGCTTGGATTTGGGTTAAAATGGGAGACCGTCAGCCAACAATTCCGCAAAAGTTCTCATTATCATTACTTTTCTCTGGGGTTTCGTTCCTAGTGATTCTATTGCCATCTTATCTTGGAGGCACAGATTCTTTAGTTAACCCATTATGGCTTGTTCTTAGTTATTTAATCTGTGTAATCGGTGAATTATTGCTTTCACCAGTAGGACTATCTGCTACAACGAAACTAGCTCCTGCTGCTTTCTCTGCACAAACAATGAGCTTATGGTTCTTATCTAGTGCAGCTGCACAAGCACTCAATGCACAAGTGGTTAAATTCTACTCTGAAGATACTGAAATGGCTTACTTCGGAATCATCGGTGGAGCATCTATCCTACTTGGTATCATCCTTTTAGTGTTATCTCCAAAAATTCAGGGATACATGAAAGGCGTAAAGTAATAATAAAAGCGGCTGATCACTCAGCCGCTTTTTTATTTATTCAATAGATGCTTTACAGAATATATAGGATGGTACAGCATCATCCACTTGCCAGAGTACCGCATGACTGCTTTCATCTTTTCGCGGTATCTTAACTTATAGCAGTGTATTTTACAGTTAGAGCAGGCCGTTTTATCTTCACCAAAGCGGCAGAATGAGAGTCTTAGCATGGCATAGTTTTTTAGATCCTGGCAGTCCTTACATAAAACTTCCCGATGATGCTTTTTTCTACAATAAAGCTCAATCATCTCCTTAACAATCTCTTTTTCCTTTGAAATAACTGGACCATTATTCGGCTCGATTAATCTTGCCCTCATGATAGTAAACCTCCCTTTTCAGATTTACTAAAACAAATTTCTTACTTTCACCATAACATATGATTCTTTAAACTGACGGAAGAATCATTACAAATTCCGTACAATTACATCCTGACAGTCGTTGGAACTTTCCTCCCCTTTTCATCGTTGGTTTCAGCTATCTCAGGATGTGCCTTCCTAATAACAGAAGGTCTTGCTAGAACCAAAACCACACCAACGAATAAAGAGGCTGATATAAGAAGAATCCAAGGTGCTGGAAATACATCATAGAGAAACCCGTACAATACCATTCCTAATGGCATTAATGCCATTGCCATCGTTTCAAGCAGAGAAAATACACGTCCCTTAAAATCATCCTCAATTTTTTTCTGCAGCATTACCTGCAACGGTGTATTGACGATAATGATTAATGCTCCAAGCCCGAACATGATTACTAAGTAAAAAACAAAAACTGAAGTGGACGTAAGTCCCACTAATAATGGAAAGGAAACGGCCGCCATCACACACCCCATACCAACAATGGCCCACTTTGAAACAAGCAACGGATACCTTACTTCTTTTCTAATAGAAAAATAAATGGATAGAAGCAGCATACCAACGGCAAATGCTCCTTGGGTAAATCCAAAACGCTGGGAAACCATTTTCATTTTTTCAATAAGAATGAACGAATAGCCAACCTCAAATGCTCCAAAAAGGAAGTTTATCAATAAAGAAATCCAAACAATCGTTACCAAGATTGGCTGCAGTCTTAAATAGCTAATTCCCGCCTTAATACTCACCCACATGGATTCCTTCTGCCCCGCGATTTCCTTTTTCTTTCGGTTGGCGAATAGCTTAAAATCCATTGTCGATTCAAGTACAACGGCAAGACACGAAGCAATCATATACATAATGAGGAAAGTCTGCATCGATACAGCACCGTACAAAAGCCCACCTACTGCTGGGCTGGCAATAGCTGCAAAAGAAATGGACATTTGGTTTAAAGACATAGCTCTTTGAACTCTCGCTTCATCCACAAGACCAGATATGGAAGAAGTAAAGGTCACCCCGGAAAACATGGAAGTGATGGATAAAATACAGGAGGTGATATAGATTGCCGTTAACGATAGGTCGGTGATGGAACTAACCATCAGTAATCCCCCAACTGCTAAGCTTGTGGCAACCTGTGCTAAAACAACAATCAATTTTCTTGAGTATTGGTCAGCAAGGTATCCAGCGAATGGGGCTGCGAGGGTACGAGGTAAAATATTGCAAATTAGATTAGCTGCAAAACTGGTTGCCGAACCGGTAGCCTGTAAAATATAAAAACTAATGGCGAAGGAATATACTTGTGCACCGAAAGAAGAAATGAGTTTACTTATCGTGAAAGTCCAAAGATGATAAGTTGCTTTTTTTAGCCTTAAGCCATCATTCACACAATTCACACCCCAAAAAGTTTAATTTAATTAAACAAATCATACCACACCAAATACTTCCATTTCAAGAAAAAGTTTAATATAATTAAACTACAAACTAAATAGGGTGTGTTTCATACATGTTAGGAAAACGGATTCGGGAAATTCGAAAAATGAAAAAAATGACACTTGAAGGACTGGCAGGAGAAGGACTAACCAAAGGAATGCTTAGCCTTATTGAGAACAACAAAGCTAAACCATCCATGGAAAGTCTGACGTACATTGCTAAGCGCTTAGGTGTGGAGGTAACTGAGCTGTTAGAAGAAATCAGTGGACAGGAGCTAAGAGGGCTTTTAGAAACAGCGGAGAAATTATACAATTCTCCAGTTGAACAATGTCCCGACAAATATAAACAGCTTATTAGCTCGCTCAATTCTTATATGGATAAGTTAAATGGTGGATATGAAGCTGCCCGGTTATTAGACATTTATGGCCGCTGTCTTTATCATGAACAACTAAATGGCTGGCAAACCTATTGTAATCGTGCAGCGGAAATGTATGACGTGATGAATCTGACTGCTAAACGAGCAGGAATTGGGATTTTGTACTCGACGGAGAAATATGTTAAACATGAGTATACCGAATCATTAACGATATTTTTAGCTGAACGTGCTGCAATTGAAGCCAAGCATGCATTTGTTGACCCAATTACTCGTGCTGACCTTGATTATCATGAAGCCATTCTTTACTTTGCGGTTGGCGATTCTGAATCCGCTAGATGTGTGATGGAAAAAGCCATTCAATTCTCAAAAGAGCATCGGATTTTTTATCGAATTGATGATTTGTACAGACTTGCCGTGGCCCATGCGATGATGACCCATGATGAAGAAAATAAGATGCATTATCTTAAGAAATTAAAGCAATATGGGGACTTTGCAGATCATACACCATCTATCCTTTTCTATGATGTGTTCAAGGTAATGTCGCTAACGGAAAAAAAGGACTATTGTGCTTCACTTGAAATAATTGACCACTATTTATCTAATCCAAAAACAACGGACTTTTATGAAGTATGGTTTCTTCTTGAAAAAGGAAAGGCCCTATTTAGCCTTAGACGTTTTCAAGAAGCGATACCGTTTCTTGAAAACGTGACCGTTCCCTCTTGGGTGCATCATCCTTTTGATTTGTCACTATTATATGTAAAGGACTGCTACAAGGGCCTTTGCCTAGTTGAGTTAGGCCATGATGATGAAGCCCTTCATGCCGCAAAACATGCAGTGGATCATTTCGAACCGCTTCCACCCACACCATTTAAGGATTTTGCCCATGAAACGTATAACAGAATAAGAGAAAACATCAAAAAAACAAAACCCACCGAAGACTAAAAACGTCACATTCGGCGGGTTTATTTTCTATGTTTCTTTTGTTTCATTTAGTTCATCTATTAGCTGTTTTGTCCTTTTGGCATTTCCTTCAGCAAAGTTCTCGAGGCGTTCCTTAAGTTCTTCATCATCGTGAATACGTTCTGCAGTAATTAAATACGTTCGCATTAAATCTTCTTCCACCTCAATGGAATGTTCAAGGACTTGTTCAATTTTATCCTTCTCTTCCTTATTCTTTCGGTTATCTGAGTTTAGAAACACAGGAAGACCTCCTTTTTTACCATTATCCTTCTCTAATCCATACCCAGATATCCATTGTGCTGAAACTTTCCAGTAGTATAACTTTACCTAGTTTTCGAAAAACGATAGGCTTCTTCTAGCCACTTATTCACATCGCTAGTAAGTTCGGACTTATCTCTAATCATCAAATGATGAATCCAGCGGCCAGGATAAGGTTCAGTTGCTTCAACAATCTGGTCGTGTTCGATATATCGACCCACGCAAAAAGTAAGGACAATCGCATTTTCTGGACGCTTATTGAGCCATGGCTTGTGCTGCCATACCCAAGCAAACTTTGGTTTGGTTCCGAATGAGATTTGGGATTTGTTCACATCGAATGATACAGGTGCAATCGATTGGATCATTTGATACACAGCCAGAAACAATGTGATGAGATGTTCTTGATTAGAAAAGAAGTTTTCTATATCCTTTTCAAATACAGATTCCATCCTCTATTCCCCCTCTCTTCACCTTTGACCTTCCTTGTATAAAATGACATTTACTTTCTATATTTAATTATACCATATTTCCATAATTAACCAATTTGAAAATGGATAAAAACTATATTCATCTAAATATCTATACAGTAATAATTTTTTCTACTCCCCCTGCCTGAAATGGACCATTATCTTTCAGGTAAGTACGTATAAGATCAATTGCATGATTATCATCGTACATTTTTGATTTTTCTTGTTCTTTAAAAAGCTGCCTTCCTCCCCCAACAATTTTATATGTTTTATCCAAGTCAATTTCCCGTTCCCCCACTAGCAGGCTTTGGATTCGATGTCCTTTTGGATTATAAGGTTTGAAGGTCATGAAAAGACCAGACGACCTCAATATGTATCCGCCCTTCTGCTCAAACGGATCAGCAGAAAAAACCTGTTCCAAGTTATTTTCAAGGCTGTTCCACAAAGTTTGTCCATCCATTTCCAATGTAAACATCTTCGGATTTGTCGGAATCATACTGTAAAGGTCATACATCGACAACGCGCCTTCCGCCATTGGTGGTCCATATCGCCAGCCATGTGAAAAAGAAAGATCACATTCATATGCATGTAGATAAGCATTTGTAATTAGGCGATCCATTGGAGACTCATTTAAGGTCATTCTATGCAGCAACGTATGAGTTTCCCCAGCAACTGTATTTCGTTCATCTGCAAAGGGCTCCATAACCATTTCAATTAATTCTTGAATCTCCTCATCTTTCTCGAAGTCCTCTGTAATATTGACCAATTGATAATTTACGTCTGTGACATTCCCACCTACTAAATTTACGTCCAACCTTCCTAAGAATGATGAATTGGAACCCGCTTGAACAACAATTGTTTGACCAATAACCATTGGCTTTGTTACCCGATCATGACTATGTCCGGAAAGAATGATATCAATCCCGTTAACCAATGAGGCTAGTTTTACATCTAACGGTAGCCCCATATGGCTCATTAAAATAATCAAGTCAGCCTCTTCTTTTAAAACCTCAATAATCCGGCTTACTTCATCTGTTCCTTTTGAAAAAAGTAATCCTTTAGAGAAGCTATCTGGCATGGTCTTATCAACATAGGGATATGTTAGGCCGATTACTCCTACTTTTACTCCTTGCATCTCTCTGATAAAGTATGGCTTTAGAAACGCCTTACCAGTTTCTTCATCTATTAGATTACAAGCAACCACAGGAAAAGGAAGGTTTTCGGCAAGATGCCTTAACTGCTCTTTTCCATAAGCAAAATCCCAATTACCTGGAACAAACGCATCTAGTTCCATTTTATTTAATAATGGAAGAATGGCGCTGCCTTTACTGCTTACCAGTGGAAGTTGACCATGGAATAAATCACCCCCATCAAGAAATAACACATTGGATTTTTGCTTTCTAAGTTTTTTTACATACTTACCGATTCTAGAAAAACCACCGGCATTTTTTAAAAAAGGGCCATTTGATTGCCAAAAGAGTTCCTTATGCATTTCCAGACAGCCATGTGTATCATTTTGCTGAATAATTGTTAGTTCAGTTCCCATCCTAACTCACCTCGGGATATATAATATGTTGTTGTATACATACTCTGGTTAGTATTTTTTTATTGTTTAATATCATACATAACTCTACCCAAAGTTATATGTCTCAAAACTTTTAGCCAAATTAATTAACGCAAAAAAGCGGTAACCAATGGTCGCCGCTTTTTTACTAGGTTTTTAATACCAACTCATATAAGGATTATACGGAACATGCTGATATTCAGGGGAAGTTCCTGTTCTGAACCATGGGATATAGTTGACAGGATTCACTGTTACCGCATATTTAAACATATTATTCATTGCAGAATCCATGCCCATAAAAGAGATTGTCATAACCATATACATAGCTTTAATTGTATTAAATTGAGAAAGTTCGGTTACATAGACAATTCGGTTAGCCATTTCTCCAATTTGTCCTTCCGTCCATAAAATCCGGTCTGCCATAAACCCTATTTGGTTCTCAGTGTAAAGCACACCATTCAATGCTTGTGTAAATGTATCTGCCCCCATTTGACCCACATACACTATTGCATTACTTGTTGCCATTGTATTCACCCCCCCTTGTAGGATACGAACCTACAGCAGAATAGGTGACATTCTAATTTATTATTGATGTTTCTAAAAAATTCTACAATTTCTGCCCCACAAACTGAATAACATGTGACAAGCCATTATGAAATTCACCTTCATGACGTTCTACTTCTCCCATGAAAAAGTGAACAATCCGCCAATCACTAAAGGACTGCATAAATTCCTCGGGAGTATATAAAAAGCCTACATCTTTTGGCCCACCACTGTTATATGGAAGTTGATATCGAGAATATACTTCCGTAATGAAGTATCCTCCAGGCTTGACCGCTCCTTTTACTCCTTGCAGGGTTTTCTGACGTAATTCGGCTGGAAAATGACCAAAGATACAAACCACTTCATCCCATTGATCTTTCCCCCATGTTGCGTCCTTTAAATCCACCAGCTCAGTTTGAACAGCAACCCCTCGTTCATGTGCCAATTTTTTTATTTTTGCCAATCCAGATTCTGCATAATCCCACGCGGTCACATTCATTCCTTGTTCAGCTAGAAACACAGCATTACGTCCTTCCCCTTCAGCAATGGTTAGCACCTCACCAGATAACTGTAGTCTCTTCTGCATTTCATTTAGAAAGACATTTGGTTCTGTTCCATAAACATAGTGCTCTGCTGCAAATCGATTATTCCACTGATTCATCGCTCATTCCCCTTTCACTCTTGTATAGTTCCCATTTTATCATTGAAAAAAGATTCTTAATCAAACTTTAACAAAGTACTTTTATTATGAACCAAAAAGGAGTGATTGAAATGAATGATATCGGGATATTCTTCGCATTAGCTGCAGGAGTATTATCTTTTTTCTCACCGTGTGTTTTTCCACTTTTGCCAGCCTATGTTACCCATTTAACAGGGGGAAAGATTGAAGACTCCAAAATGATTGTGGATAAAAAACGTTTATATGTGCGTTCCATTGGATTCATTATTGGTTTTAGTATAATATTTATTGCCTTTGGTGCTTCAGCAAGCTTCCTTGGAAAAATACTGATGAACTATCGATTGATCGTTATGCAGATTGCTGGGATTCTTATCATTATTTTTGGACTGCAAATGGCTGGGCTATTAAAATTCAAACTTTTAATGAAGGAAAAAAGAATCGACTCAGAGATAAAATCAAAAGGCATATTCAGTTCTATTTTACTAGGAATGGCTTTTGCAAGCGGATGGTCCCCTTGCGTTGGACTTGCCCTTTCCTCCATACTATTATTGGCAAGCTCGTCCGATACTTTAACCCAAGGTATTATTTTATTAAGTGCCTATTCGCTTGGAATGGCCATTCCCTTTTTCATTATTTCTATTGTCATCTCCTATTCGCTTAAAACAATGAAAAAGATTAACAAACACATGGCAAAGCTGGCCTTTGTTAATGGAATGATTATGGTTTTCTTAGGGTTCCTTGTCTTAACCGGGCAAATGCAAATAATTAGCGCTTGGCTGTCACCGTATAATTTATTTCAAAAATAAAAGAGGGGTAGAACTCTTGAATCAAAAAAACCTTATTGGAAAGTCAGTTTTAATTGTGGAAGATGATCCAAAAATCCGGAATCTTGTCAAAATCTACTTAAAAAAAGATGGATACGAAGTAACCGAAGCGGTAAATGGGGTAGAAGCGAAGGAAAAAATAGAGGAACTGGACCCTTGTATATTAATTCTTGATCTCATGCTGCCAAGAATCAGCGGCGAGGAAATCTGTAGATGGGTTAGAGAGGATTTAAAAAGTATGATGCCCATCATTATGCTTACAGCAAAGGCTTCAGAAAAAGATCGTATCAAAGGATTTCATTTAGGGGCAGATGATTATGTAGTCAAACCCTTTAGCCCCGCCGAGTTAATGGTACGAATTGAAGCTGTACTAAGAAGAACTGCCAGCCGCTGTGGTAAGCTTAGCTTTACAGGCTTTACGATTAAACCTGCAAAAGGAGAAGCATGGATCGATGGAGAACAGCTTGAATTAACTCATTTTGAATTTAAATTACTCCATACCTTCATGCAGCATCCAAATCAGGTATTATCTAGAGATCAAATCCTTACCTTTATTTATGAAAATAATGAAAAAGCAGTCACCGACAGAACCATCGACGTTCATATCAGGAATTTAAGGGGGAAAATCAAGGAAAAGACGCCAAAGGATTATATTCAAACCGTAAGAGGAATGGGGTATAAGTTTGTGGCTCTATAGAAAATTGTCTAATCTCTTATCTAAGCTCGTATTCCTAAATAGTCTTGTCATTTTACTCGTCATTCTTCTTGCTGGTTTATCCTTAAAAAATTACGCATGCTATTTAGTCAATTCAGAACAAATCGTCGGTCAGAATTTAGTTACTAACTTAAACGAATTTCTTTGGAAGGTTAGTGCTATTGTCTTTCTTATTGCAGGCTTGTTACATTACGTTTCCGTAAAAAAAATTGTGAGGCCCATCAAGCATTTGTCCGCGGCAACAAGAGCGATTAAGGAAGGCAACCCTCCCTCTAAAGTGGAGATAAAGACAAGCGGTGAGTTAGAGGAACTCATAAAGAATTTTAACGCCATGTCAGAAACACTTTATTCTATTCAAGAACAACGAGAGGAAATGCTCCGGGATATCGCACATGAGCTGCGGACTCCCCTAACGAATATTAATGGATATCTAGAAGCCCTGCAAAACGAAGTGATTGAAGGGAACCCGGAATTATTCGGTTCCTTGCTGGAAGAATCACGAAGAATTACAAGAATTGTTGAGCTTATAACCGAATTACACTCATGGTCAAATGGGAATTATTTTTTAGACAAACAGTTTGACTCGATTGCTATTGATAAGGTTCTTTCAGAAGCGTTAACTACTTTTCATTTAAAGCTGGAAGCCCGTTTTTCCGATATCAGATTTCAAATTGAGCAAGAAAGTCTCTTAGGAAATAAAGATGGACTCATGCAGGTATTTACAAACATTCTTCAAAATATCCTTGATTACAATATTGGAAGCAAACTGTCAATTATCGGAAGAACAGAGAATGACTCCTACATCCTCTCCTTTACACATACAGGTCAATTCATTGATCCCGAAAAAAAGGAACTAATCTTTGAACGTTTCTATCGGGTAGAAGAATCAAGGAGTACAAAATCCGATGGTGCCGGCCTTGGTTTAGCCATTGCTAAAAGCATTATTTCTGCCCATAAAGGGAGGATTGGAATCCATACAGATGGTACCATCCATACGTTTTGGGTTAAGCTACCTCTTTATCAAGTCCAAAAATGAACGGGATAGCGTTTCTTAATCATTCCTTAATAATTCGCTTGCATTATTTTATTGAAAGGAGTGCTTTATATGAAATATACCATTGAAAATGACCACATTATAGGAAATTTAGGTTTCGATCCAATTACTATTTCACCTTCTGAAAATAAAGGCTATCGACCGTTTGAACTTTTTGTATCCTCTTTAGTGGGATGCAGCGGCACCATTCTTCGAAATATCTTAACAAAAAGGAAGTATCCATTCCAAAAATTAGAGATGGAAGTCTCTGCGGTAAGAAACCCAGAACACGCGAATCGAATTGAACAGCTTTCCTTTACTGCCTTTGTTCAATCTGAAGAGCCACTTACCTCACAGCTAGCAGAAAAAATAGCTGACTTAGTTATCAAAAATTGTGGAATGATTCAGTCTGTTATACAATCCATTGATATTACGTTTACCATTAATTCTGTGCCTCTTAATGGGAATCATTAATGAATAGGGTAATGGAGGAAGGTTGTCTTGAATAAAAAGCTTCTATCTGTGACCATTATTCTATTGGCCGTAGTTATAATTGTCGTTAACATTTGGAACTCATTCCAAAGTGAGAAAAATGTAAAAGCTCCGGATATTGCTACAGAAGAATCCTCTACTAATGAGGATATTCCTGGAGCCGACCTTTCACAGACCCTTGAAGGAAATTCAGCTCCTGATTTTACCTTATCTACTTTAGAAGGAGAATCTGTAAAACTATCAGATTATAAAGGAAAAAAGGTCATCCTGAATTTTTGGGCGACATGGTGTCCACCTTGTAAAGAGGAAATGCCTCACATGCAAAATTTTTATGAGCATAACAAAGAGACCGGCATAGAAATAGTAGCTGTAAATCTAACAAATCTGGATAATGGAAAAGATGCGGTCGAAACCTTTGCAAAAGTGAATCGGCTAACCTTTAGCATCCCTCTAGATGAGAAAGGAACGATAGGTATGCAGTATCAGGCCTTTACCATTCCGACAAGTTACATTATTGATTCAACTGGTGTCATAACAAAAAAGATTGTTGGTCCTATGGATGAAAGTATGATGGCGAACTTAACAAAGGACATTAAATAACTATTCTTCATTCACTCATAAAGGACTCCAGCATAGGCAGGAGTCCTTTTTATTGCTATGGAGCTTTTTCATCAGCATACATAATACCTTAGAAACTTAGTCAACCTTTTAGCATAATACAAAATAGATCTTGACCAGTTAATCAAACAGTTTAGCAATAATACCAGCTACAATGACTACAATTATAGCCCCTATTATCGATGGAACTAACGAGAATCCAAGAATCATAGGACCCCATGCCCCTAATAAATATGGACCAACCCATGCTCCCACGAAACCTGCAACAATAGCTCCAGCCCATCCCCCCGGCATATCAAACGGTGATAATTTGCTCCCCACAACACCAATTACCATCGCAACAATAACAGTAAGAATAAAAGATAGAATAGTCATTCCATTAACTCCTTTTTTTGACATTATATGCGGAACTTGTACAATGTGTTCGGTTTACAAGTATAATAAATATATACCGTCCCTGGGGAGGATTATTGAATGTATGTTGAAATAGATAATGAATCAAAAAAATGGATAGAAGCAAAAGGAAATCAACTAACTGTAAAAATTCTAGAAACAAAAACTTGTTGTGCTCCTGGTGTTCAGGAAGTAGTGGCAGTTCCAGGAAAGCCCAAAACAACTGATCAATTTACGGAATTAAATGTTGAAGATCTTTCAATTTATGTTCAAAAAATTTTATGTAATAAAGAAAAACTAACCCTTAAATTATCGGGCATCAGCTTTTTAAAAACCATAGCGGCTAAGCTTCAATAAATGGAATAACGAAAGAGAAAAATGCTACTTCATACCACGAAGTAGCATTTTCTAAATCTTCTATGAAAAATCAAGTACCGCAAAAGGTTTGATACGGACGACCTGATGGTGCAGGCAGTGTGCAGTATTCTTCCTGTTCAGGAGAGTGAGCATAAGGATTTGATATCACCTGAAGAAGCTTATCCAATAAACTGAAATCCCCCTGTTCCACCGCAGCTTCTAAAGCCTCTTCTACCCGGTGATTTCGTGCGATGACTGATGGATTGCTTTTACGCATTAACTCATGTGAAGATTCTTTGGATTTCGGTTGTCTGCCTAATCTCGCCTGCCACTTCTCATTCCATTGGGCAAATTCCGGATCCACAAACAGTGCTGTATCCTTCTGTCTATCAAAGGTTAATGCAAGGAAAGTATTCGTGAAATCTGCCCGATGCTTTTCCATCAACTGAAGTAGTTCTTTCACTAGCGACTCATCTTGTTCCTCTTCGTTAAAGATCCCCAGCTTCGCTCTCATTCCTGTGAGCCAATTTTCTTCAAACAACGCACCGTAACCTGAAAGAGCTTCTTCAGCCTGCTTCACAGCCTCATCTTGATTTTCATTCAAAAGTGCCAATAGCGACTCAGCCAATCGTGCAAGATTCCATACAGCAATATACGGTTGATTGCCATAGGCGTATCGGCCTTCCCTATCAATGGAACTGAATACGGTAGCCGGACTATATTCATCCATAAAAGCGCATGGACCATAATCAATCGTTTCGCCGCTAATGGCCATATTATCAGTGTTCATCACCCCGTGAATAAAGCCTACCATTTGCCATTTTGCAAGAAGTGCCGCCTGACGCTTAATCACTTCCTTTAAGAGTGAAAGATACTTATGCTCATCATCTTCAATATCAGGATAATGACGGCTAATAGTATAGTCGGCTAAAGCTCGTAAATCCTCCACAGTACCAAATCTTGCCGCATATTGAAATGTACCGACACGAATATGACTAGCAGCCACACGCGTTAGAATAGCACCTGGCAGGACTGTTTCTCGGTATACTGGTTCCCCTGTTGTTACAACAGCGAGACTTCGGGTCGTAGGAATACCAAGCGCATGCATGGCTTCACTAATGATATATTCTCGCAACATTGGTCCGAGTGCAGCTCGACCATCACCGCCTCGAGAAAATGGCGTTCTTCCAGGCCCCTTGAGCTGAATATCCACCCGTTTATTTTCGGGAGTAATCTGTTCACCAAGAAGTACAGCCCTGCCATCGCCTAACATCGTAAAATGGCCAAATTGATGTCCTGCATAGGCTTGTGCTAGCGGGGAAGCTCCTTCGGGAATCTTATTGCCTGCAAAAATCGCAATCCCTTCCTCACTTTGCAATGCCTCAACGTTCAGCCCCAGAGACTTTGCTAGTGATCCGTTTAGAATGACCAACTGCGGTGAGTTTACTGGGGTTGGATTGGTGCTTTTATAAAATGCTTCCGGCAGACGTGAATAACTATTATCAAAGTTCCATCCTGGTACTTTTATTTCTTTTGTCATTTGGTCTCCTTTAATTCTTCTGTCTTACTAATACCTTTGTATTTTTATTATACCCATCCTTGCACATAATGGCTTGGTGTACGCATTTTTCTACGCATTTCCAAACTATTAACTTAGAGGCAATGTGACAAAAACATGTGTCCCTTCCCCTATATTGCTCTTAACCCTAATTTTCCCTGAATGGGATTGAACAATCCATTCTGCTATCGAGAGCCCTAAGCCTGATCCCTCTAAATGACGGTTTCGTGATTTATCACCACGATAGTATCGGTTAAAAATATGAGGCAAATCTTCCCTCGATATCCCTATCCCAGTATCCACTATTTCGATTACTGCACGTGAGTTCTTAATACTTCCTTTAATAGATACAGAGCCGTTTTCCTTTGTGTATTTAATGGCATTATCAATTAGAATAACAAACAGTTGTTTTAGTCTCTCTTTATCTCCGATCATCTGAATAGGAGCAATATTAGCTTTTAGGTGCACCCCTTTTAAAATCGCTAGGGCATTAAACCCTTTAGTGACTTGATGGATAATTTCATCTAACTGAATGGTTTCATGCATTAACTGAAGCTGATTGGAATCAGATCGAGCTAATGTGAGTAAATCTGAAGACATTTTGGATAAGTAGTTAATTTCTTGTATTGCCTGATGAATGGTCTCACTTTCCTGTTCAATCGTATTGTCTGGATGGCGAAATAAGCGTTCAAGATTTAGTTTCATAACGGATAGCGGGGTACGCAATTCATGTGAGGCATCTGCAACAAATTGCTGCTGCTTTTCCCAAGACAGTTTGATAGGTATTAAAGCTTTATTAGCTAAATAGATTCCTGCTAAGATAGCAATAAAAACACTTAATATAGACCCGAAACCAATCACTATAAGTAAATGGGATAGCATTTCTTTTTCGCGTTTAAGGTTATAGATCACCTGAATTTTTTGTAAAGGCGCATTGTTTTTATTTATTGAAATAGGTATCGTAATTAACCGATAAGAATTAGCCCCAATGGAAGTAGATTGTAGCCCTTTTGCATTTAAGAATTCAGCAAATCGTTCAGTGTCTAGTTTAGTAAATGTGTTGGTAGGAATCACTTTATTCAGTTTTTGACCTTTCTCCCATAATAAATAGACAAGACGATGATTTTCCTCACGTTCTTGGTTCAATTCCGTACCAAATTTTTCTTCCTCATGAAGTAAATGATTTTTCTTTTCCAAAAGATTGTTATCTACTTGATGATACAAACTATAATACGTATATAAATAAATCATGGCTCCAAAGGTATTCTGGAGAATGAAGAAAACTAGAGAGTTTGTAATAACAAGCCGGCGTTTTGTTTTGGTAAACATGACTGATTACTCCCTTACCATATAGCCCACACCACGAATAGTCCGAATTAGCTTTTCATAACCAAATGGAGTTAGCTTTTTACGCAAATAATGAATGTAAAGATCCACAATGGCATCTGTTGTTTCTGATTCTATTCCCCATACTCTTTCAAAAATCTGGTCTCTCGTTAAAATTTGTTCTTTATTTTGAATTAAATAGTAGAGCAATTCATATTCCTTAATTGTTAACTTTAAACTTTCTTCTTTTATAAAACCTTCATGTTGGTTGGTATCAAGGAGAATCGGACCATAAGAGATTTTCCCTTCAATTCCTATTTTCCCTGACCTGCGAAGCAGCGACCTGATCCTTGCTAAAAACTCCTCGGTAGCAAAAGGTTTAACAATATAGTCATCCGCTCCAAAGTCTAGCCCCTTCACTCGGTCCTCAACCCGATCTTTTGCCGTCAGAAATAAAGTAGGGATTTGATATCCTTCACGTTTTAACTTTTTAATTAATGTAAAACCATCCATCTTCGGAAGCATAATATCAAGTGTGACCAAATCATATTCATAGGATGTGGCCATAAGATAACCCTCCTCCCCATCTTCCGCTTGATCCACCTCGTATTGTTCTTCTTCTAATATGGTTGTTATAATCCGTCTTAAAGGTAAATCATCCTCAACGACCAGCACACGCATTTTTTTCGCCAACTTCCTCTTAACTGAGTTTAGTATTCTCGAACCTCTAGCCTCAAATTAATGTACAAATGAAGATTTTTATTTATATAGCGCTCTCTGTGAATTTTTCATACGCTGCTGCTTAAGTTCAGTTGCCTTCATCACTGAACGTTTATTCCAATAATTATATAAATTCCCCATAAATATGCCGAAAAATAAGTAAGTTAAGCCTCCAAACATTCCATAAACAACAATACCTGAAATGGCTGAAATAACTCCAAACAAGATCTGATTCTTATATTTAGCAGGCGAAGTAGGAGGATCGGTAAGCATAAAAAGGCAAAAAAACATAGTAGCATTGATAAAAGGTGGGCGAAGTGCATCCACTGCATCACCAACTTGAAAATATCCCATTAAAAATAGCAACATAAAAAAGGTCCCCAAAAAGGCAAACACTTGAGGGAATTTATTCACTCGATCAGTAACCATATAACCACCAATCAGCAGGAACATCATTAGCCATGATGGTAAATCCCCAAATGCTCCCCACCAGCTCTGACCTGTATGAAAAATTAAAACTGATATTAATAATCCTATAGCTGCTGGGTTAAAAATAGGTTTCTTTTTGAATATCAAAAGATGTTTAGACAAGATGGCGATAGCAACTGTTCCTACCACATACGGCCAGGGGGTTGTTATACTCAAAACCAAAGAAATAATTAAGCCAGTAATAATAGCTCCATCTTTGCTACTTTTTCGATTAGTTATTTTGACATAGAAGAAATCTATAATAAATGCTGAAACAACGGCAATGAGAGCATTTCGAAGCCCCATTATTGTTTTGTATCCAATTGATGCGATAAGTAAATATGTTATTAAACTTATTGTGACATATCCTTTTGGTGTTTTCATCCATTTAACGGTTCTCATTTACATTCCTCCAGCCCTGATTATCTTTAACTCAGGTGTAATCAGCATACCCTTAAGATTCAGTTCTTCAATAACCTCTTTCCCCTTATCTTCACCTAGTAGAAATACTACAGTTGAAAAAGCATCAGCCATCATTGCAAAGGGAGCAACAATGCTACTGCTTACCAATTGATTGGGTGAAGACTTCGTGTTTGGATTCAAGATGTGATGTAAACTTGGAATCGTTTGATTCTTTCGTTCATAACTTCCAGATGTACAGATCGCTTCATTGGAAAGTTTAATCGTTTCAACCAGAAGCTCCCTATGATACGGATGCTGGATTCCAATTTCCCACGGGCTCCCCTTATCGTTCAGTCCACCAGCAAATATATCACCGCCAGCGTTGATGACAAACCCTTCGAAATCTATTAGTTCTTGAGCAGCTACATCAATCGCAAATCCTTTTGCTACTGCACCTAAATCGATCACTAAAGGTTTCATTATTGTTAAGGTCCTTGTTGATTGGCTTAATAATATATCCTGATAAGTAACTGTTTCAGCAGAAGGACTATGAATCATCGAGCCTGTTAAATAATGCCGATTAAATCCGTATTCCTCCATCACCTTCCCTACTGTAGGATCAAATAACCCATTCGTCATTCGAGCTATTTGAACGGCAAAGAATAGCGGTTCGAACAGATACGGACTAATTTTGACTGGTCTGCCGACATCTTGACAAGCTTTCATTAATTCACTTGAAGGACTAAATCGACTAGAAGCTTCTTCTACTCTTTGAAAAGCAAGAAACGCACGATTTATTTTCTCTTCTACCTCTTTTTCTTCCGCCTTCTGCGTTACAACCTGTATATCAACCATGGTATCCATAAATAATTTGGTTTTCCTCATAACTTACCCCACTATATTTAATGCTTGATTAAGGGCATCTTGAACGGCATCCTCAAATGCTTGCGTACTATATGTTGCACCTGAAACATTTATCACCTGAGCACTCTGATTCTTCAAGACTTCATCAGGAAGCCCCACAATGTCACTTTCGGAATAATGCATGGCAAAATTGCTTATTTCAACATCCGTAATCTTATCGTTTTGAATAGTTACCATAACATCAAGTGAACCCCGTCTATTCATTCCTGAACCAGTGAACGTACCATCTTTATATAGTTTATTTTTTTGAGTATCGCTAACCGAAAAACCATTTGTTGCTTTGTTATTTGTTTGTATGTTTTTCGCCACTTGATGAATAGGCTGTTCAATGCTCACCTGGTTTTCCGTCGTCAAATATCCAGCTGAGTAAACAGCTGCCACAGCTGTGGAACAAAGGATGATCCATTTTTTATCTATTTTTTTCATATAGAATCCCTCCTACAACATCTCAATCATCATTCCACAACAGTTTATCTTAGTAATCTTAGAATTTTATTTGAAAAAGGAAAGGAACCTACCAAAGTTTGGTGGTTCCTTTCCTCTTTTATAAATCCGACCAAAAGAACTGTACCGACAGTCCCATTGGTCCCTCATATTAAGATTTGCAAATACATTACTAAACAGTCATTTTCCAGTTTGATAAGGCCAACCAGTTTTCTTTTTCCTTATAATCAGGCATGATTTTTCCAACCAACCTCCAAAAAGAGCGGTCATGATTTAAATGGACCATATGACACATTTCGTGAACAACTACATAATCAATCACACTTTGTGGTGCCATAGCCAGCCTCCAATTAAAGGTTAACTGATGCCTTGAATCACAAGTTCCCCATGTAGTTTGGCTATCTGTGATCCGAATAGAACGTGGTTTTGTTTTAAAGTAACTTTGATATGAGGAGATGCTCTTTTCAACTATTGCTTTACACTGTTGATAATAGAAGCGTTTTAATGCATGTTTTATTTTCTCATCTTCTGGGTACATCACATATATATGTAATTGATTTTCCTCAAATTTTACGTAATCTTGGGTAATGGTACTGTCTTGAATGATCTGTATGGGAAAGGTGTTTCCTAAATAAAGAAATTTTTCACCATGATCATATACCTTTTCCTGCGGTCCTTGGAGCCGCTCTTTCATTTCTTTTAATTTTTGCTGAATGGGGTCCCAATTTTTCTCTAATAGTTGGATTACCTTTTCATCTGGTGTTCCTTTCGGTGCCTGGACTTCCACATTCCCATAGCTATCAATCGTGATACCCATTGAGGAACGATTCTTGTACTTAATTTCAAAACGTATCGTCTTATCTAAGTATGTGTGTATCATTTCATCACCTTTTTTACATTACTTAAAAAAATAGTGCCTGTCCCTCAGAAGGAACAGACACTAATATTATAAACTATATTAGTTTACAGCTTAATTTTTTTCCATGTATTTAAGGTAATACTCTAGCAGCACTCGTGAATTTTGCTGGGTTATAAGTGGAAATTTTCACCACATCACCCGTTTGTGGCGCATGAATATATTGTCCGCCCCCAATATAAATGCCAACATGGTAGGCAGGTGAACCTCTAAATACTAGATCTCCCGGCTGAACATCACTTGGAGAGATTCTTTTCCCAAAATTTTGCTGGTCTCGAGATACTCGTGGTAAATTAATGCCAACTTGACGGAACACATAACTTGTTAATCCTGAACAATCAAATCCGCTTGGTGTTGTTCCGCCCCAAACGTAAGGAACGCCTAAGTATCTTTCCGCAATGGCAATGACACTACTAGCCGTTGCAGAGGTAGATTCATTAGATAAATCGAACGATTTTGTTGTTTTTGTTGATTTTTTTACAACAGACTGCCTTTG
Source organism: Neobacillus rhizosphaerae (assembly GCF_050477885.1). GTDB lineage: Bacteria > Bacillota > Bacilli > Bacillales > Cytobacillaceae > Neobacillus > Neobacillus rhizosphaerae_A. The sequence continues at coordinate 93,402 of NZ_JBCNAC010000105.1, read as the reverse complement.
TGCTTGTTGCGCAAGCCGTTGCTGAGCTAATTGAGCCTGGCGGCGTGCTTCTTCTTGTGCCTTTTGTTGAGCCAATTGATTCTGTTGGTTTTGTAATGTAGTCTTCGCAACAGCTAATTCTTTTTCAATTTCTACTTTATTCGCCTGGATATTTTTTTGTTCAGACGCTAATTCATTCTGACTCTTTTTTAATTGGTTGTACTCAGTACGTAACTTTTCCTCTGCATCTTTTAATGCTTGTTCTTTTTCATTTAAGCCGTTTAGTAAAGCAGTATCACTTTCCATGATGTTTGAAATAGCAGTAAAACGGGTAAAAAACTCAGAAAGGTTATTGGATGAAAGCAAAAGTTCTGCGTATGTAACAATGGACTGTTTCCCTTCGGCCTGAATGCTTTTTAGTCTTTCAGAATATACCTCTTTATGAGCATCTAAAGACTTTTTAGCTTCTTCAATATCAGCTTCTGTTTCAACAATTTTCCCTTGTTGTGTTTTTATTTGATCATTAAGTTTTTCACTTTTCTCCATTGCTACGGAGATTCGGTCGTCTAATTGTTGAACCCTTGTTTCAAATGTATCAATTTGTTCTTGTGTATTGTCGATTTGGCCTTGTGTCACTGATGTATCAGGACTCGCAAAAGTAGGTGTTGCTTGAATCGTAGTGGCAAGAATGGCAGCTGTAATTGTATATTTAAAGTATTTTTTTATCATTACATTATCTCCTCTTGTAACCTATCATTAATTCCAAATTCCTAATATATTACTAGTTTATACTCCAAATGGACTAATAACAATGCAATTGGCAGTAATGTAATATAATTGTAATTTTATGTAGAATAATCTGACAAAATTGTCGACATCTGCTGAGAAATATTTCTCAGCACCATAAAAAATAAGCCGCTATATTGTATAGCGACTTTGTAGGTATAGATTAAAATGAAAAAAAGGCGGATTATCCCCCCCTTTTTTTAATTTGTATGTAGCTCATTCCATTTCTTGACCAAACGCTTTGGTGCTGCACGCAAATAAGCTTCTTGAATGAGGTCATTCAATTCATCCCAGTTTTCTCCAACCGGATTTTGTATAGATACCCAGCCGTGATGTCCTATATACGGGGTTTTGTAAAAATGCTCTTTCTGTAGCAATAATTCTTGCGTTTCCCGATCTGACTTGAACGACAGGCTGAATTCCTTCTCACTTTCACCTGATATCACAAAGGATTTCCCATTGATCTTAAAAGTGTTGTGACCGAAACCGTCGATAAGTTCAGTTGCTTCAGGTAGTGCCAGGCAGATGCTTCGAACCTTTTCAAGCATGCCTACCGTGTCATGTGTTTTCATAATTCCATCCACCTAGCTGCCATGCTATTTCGCATTTGCATCGGGTTGATGAATTCCAAAAACATTGCCCTCGGTATCAACATAGTATCCTTGCCATGCCATTCCAGGCAGGGCGTATTTAGGCATGGCGACCTTGCCGCCATGTTCAAGAATTTTAGCCTCTGTTTGATCGTAATTTTCTACTCCCATAGTACAAGCATACCCATTCAATGCTTGGTTTGATTCAGGCGGCGCACTTTGACGCTGCATCAAAGCACCATTAATTCCTGGTTCATTTTCATCGCCTGTCACTGCTCCAAAGTATGGCATGCCCGCATACTCACTCCAATCCTGAAATGACCAGTCGAATACCTCTCCATAGAACTTCTTTGCCCGTTCCATGTTATCCACATGAATTTCAAAATGAACTAATCTTCCCATAATTGCCTCCTAATTTTTAAAAGATGAACTTTTCTAGGTTGCGTTTGAACTTTAGTAGAGTCCTTTATACTTCTCTATTATAGGGTAATTTAAGGAAATAAATCCCTTCAATAATTACAAAAGCGCAAGCGCCTTGGTCAGCCCCGATCAAGAAGCCTGGTAGATTGGCTAGCGAAGCGCAGACTGAGACCTAGTCGCCCTTACTCGTACAAAAGTCCTTAGCCTTTAGTAACCTGGCAACCTTGCCACGGGCATTAGACACTTTCCCTATATACCGGGCGTGAGCTTTTCCCCTTAGCTCGGGCATTAGAACCTTCCCCTATTTACCGATCTTGCGCTTTTTCCCATACCTTGGGCATTAGAACCTTCCCCTATTTACCGATCTTGCGCTTTTCCCCTTACCACGGGCATTAGAACCTTCCCCTATTTACCGGTTGTGAGCTTTTCCCCTTAGCTCGGGCATTAGAACCTTCCCCTATTTACCGATCTTGCGCTTTTTCCCATACCTTGGGCATTAGAACCTTCCTCTATTTACCGGTCGCACACTTTTTCTCTTAACACGGGCATTAGAACCTTCCCCTATTTACCGATCTTGCGCTTTTTCCCATACCTTGGGCATTAGAACCTTCCCCTATTTACCGATCTTGCGCTTTTTCCCTTACCACGGGCATTAGAAACTCCTCCTATTTACCGGGCGTGAGCTTTTCCCCTTACCACGGGCATTAGAACCTTCCCCTATTTACCAGGCGTGAGCTTTTCCCCTTACCACGGGCATTAGAAACTCCTCCTATTTACCGGGCGTGAGCTTTTCCCCTTACCACGGGCATTAGAACCTTCCCCTATTTACCGGTGGGCTTTCCATTGGGGAGGGGGCATAAAATACCACACTATCAAGGAATGTGGCTGTAACAAATTTTTATACATTCTTATCTTTTTAAAAAGGCAGTTCCCCCTTCGAAGAGAGACTGCCTTTTTGCATTTTACACTATTTTTTTCTCAAAACTTACGTCCGTATCCTTCTTTCTAGAAAATAAATTTGCTAGTGCTTCCGGAAGAGCCATTAATGCCGGAACAAAGATTGGAAGCAATATAAAACAAAGGATGACTAGCCCTGCAATAACAGCTATCGCCAGTTCTGATAAAAGGATGATACCCGAAGGCATCAGTGTGGCAAAGGTACCACCGAGTATGATAACTGCTGCTATAATCACACCGCCTATTTGCTTTGAAGCCAACACGATTGCCTCTTTAGCCGGCAAATGTGGATATTCCTTAAATCGCATCATTAAGAATATACTATAGTCTACTCCTAAAGCGACAATGATGATAAAGGAGAAGAATGGTACGAAGGAAGAAATACCTGCTAGCCCCTTCAAGTCTATGAAAATATAGTTTATGACGAACATGGCTGCATAGTATGCCCCAACAAGGGACGCAGTGATGAAAACCGGTGTCCAGAAAGATCGTATAACAAAAAACAGTACAAGCAATACTCCGATAATGACGATTGTAGTTGTTTTATTTAAATCTCTGGTCAATACATTATTCATATCGTTTGTTGTCGCACTTGGTCCGGATGTTCCACTCTTGGCATCTGATAGAGCGGTGCCTTCAAGTCCATCTGAAACTGTTTGATTGATTTTGTCTACGGTTTTTAAAGCACTCTCTGAATATGGATCATCATTCAGAACAACCATGAATTTGGTGATTTTTCTATCTTCGGACATGAATGTGTCAAATGATTTTTTAAAGTCCTTGTTAGTCAACGCTTCCTTTGGCATAAAGAAGGTTTTATTCGTATTAAGCTGTGTTAAGTAACCATTTGTTTGTCCTAGTCCGTCAGAGATTTGCTGTAAACCATTGTTTACATCTGACAGCTTTTCTCCGAAGACACTGAATCCATTGAGACCGTCTGCCAGCTGTTGCTGACCTGATTTCATCTGACCCAATCCATTCGTGACGTTGTTCATATTGGTTACGATGGTGCCGATTCCTGAAGAGGCTCTACCAAGTCCAGATTCAAGCACTTTCAACCCATCTGCCATTTTCGTTAAACCGTTGCTCATGTCGGTCAGATTATTATTAGCTGCTTCAAAGCCAGTAGTTACTGCATTATAATTAGCATTTAATGCTTGGATTCCTTCAGGCGTAATTTGACCTAATGATGCTGATGTCTCATCAATTTTTCGCTTCAAATCTACATAGTTTTTATCACTTTGAGACTCTCCATAACTGCTTCCTAATGCCGTTACCAAAGATTGCATTTCCGACAACTCAGCTTTTACCCTTAAAAGCTCTTGGGCGGCATATTGATAACGTGAGCCCATCTCAGCATAGCCAGCCTGCATCTTCCCATAATTATCACCTAACACGCTAACACCATTGCTCATTTGGGAAAGATTCTTGTCAATCGTAGCGAGCCCGTTCGTAATTGTTTGAGAACTACTTGACCCATCCTTGATACTCGTTTGGATTCTCTTTAACCCATCAGTTAAGTCAGTCATTCCATCTTGAAGCTTAGCCGTGCCATCCACCATTTGACTGACCTTGGAAAAATCCGCCGATCCAAATCCTTCTTGTGCTTCTTTCAATCCATCATGGATTTGATCCACACCACCTTGAGTTTGTGACAAGCCATCCGTAACAGCCCCCATTTGATTATCGACATAAAAACCGTCAATTGGCTTACCTTGGGGTTGTGTGATGGATGAAACCTGCTTCACTCCTTTAATCCCCTTCACTCTCTCGGTTATATTGTCAATGACTGCAAGCGATTCATTATTATCAAGTGCTTTGCTAGTTTCGATGACAACAGTCGCAGGCATTGCCTGACCCTTACCAAAGTGATCCGCTACTAAATTAATAGCTTTAGATGAAGGGTATTTATTTCCAAGTTCTCCAATGGTATCAAAGTTTAGTTTTTCCTGATGCAAGTACATCATGGGTCCAATGATCAAAAGTATGATAACCACGGATATAATTGGATGCTTAACAGCAAAAGAGGATGTACTTCCCCAAAACTTGTTTTCCTTATGACCGATAACACTCTTTGACGGCCAGAAAAGCTTTTGGCCTAACACCTTCATGACAAATGGGGTTAAGGTCAATATTTCAAGCAGTAATATAGTTACCCCGATGACAACCACAACACCAGATCGATAGATAGGGGATTCGGCAAAAATGAGCGCAAGGAAAGCAATAAATACAGTCAGTATGCTGTACGCAATTGTTTTACCTGCCGTTTTATAGGTGTTAAAGATTGATTCATCTATAGAATGACCATGGGATAGTTCTTCCTTAAATCGATTAAAAAGAAGGATGTTATAATCCGTTCCAATCCCAAAAAGGATAAGGACCAGGAGCATTTGAGTAAGACTGGTTATTGGAAATCCTGCTTTATCAATTAATTGAGCGGCAATTCCCATGGAAACAAGATAGGAAAAAGCCACAGCCACTAAGGAAATCAACGGTGTAACGACTGACCTAAAGGCAATGATAAGAACTACTAAAATAAAAATAACGGTTAATGCCGCACTTTTTTCAACACCTGCCTGTGACGCCTTCAGATAATCATTATTGATAAAGTCTTCACCACTAAGATAGTAGTCAATAGGTACATGATCCAATTTGCTTTCAATCTGTTTTTGGATATCATCTATTTCTCGCCCTCTTTTATCCAGCTTATAGCTCACCATAAGTGTCGTACCATCTTTAGATACTAAAGAGCTTTTGGCTTCGGGGATACTGAAGGGATCCATGATGTTAGCAATACCAAGTTCTGCACCGCTCTCGCGAATGGTTTCTACCGCATCACCGATTTTCTCCATTTCGTCATCTGATATTTTATTTTTATCGTAAAAAACGATAAGGTTGTTCGTCCCTTTCGTTGTATCCATCTTTTTCAAGATACGATCCGCCATTACTGAAGGGCTGTCATTACTCGTTCCTTGCTGCCCTTTTTGCCGCAAAATTGCATTGATGTCCGGTTGAATGACTGTAAGTACAATCGTCGCAATCAGCCAAATTGAAAATATAGCCCAGCGGCCTTTAATAATCTTTCTCACCTTAAATCCTCCGTTATTTAATATTTATTTTGTTTTTTCAGGAAAGTATAAAACATCAAAGAATTCACGATTATCCATTCCTTCTGCCGCCATTTTTTCCTTAACAGCAGAAACCAATAATCTCATGCCCTTTTCAACTATCTCTTGTTCACTTGGATTTAATTGATTTAATACACCTAGTAATGACTTATTTGCGATATCAGATATGTCTTCATTTATTCCTTTTGCTAATTCATTGGAAAGTGATATCTCCACTGAACGTTTATCTTTAGGGTTAGGAGTTTTCACAAGAAGCCCTTTTGAAGTAAGTCGTTCAACGATATCTGAAACCGTACTTTGGGTCATTTTAAGGTTTTGAGAAAGATGCTTGATACTGATTTTTTTATGAGCAAACACTTCTCCAATTACTCTTGCTTGGGGAATAGTGACACCACGCTCTTCGGAATGTTGCTGAAGACTTTTCATTAGATAACTTTGTAATAGATCAATAGATTCACGAATAAAAACGGCTCTTTCCTCCATTTATTAACCCCTTTCAAAAAAATAGCACACGATATATCCCGCAAGATACATCGTGTGCTATCTATCGTAAAATTTACTATCCACTTTGTCAATTAAAAGATATCTTGAAAAACATCATAAATGAGTAATATTTATCAATTGCGTGTGTTCATCCGGTTTATGAAGGACAAAACTAGGTTGTACTACATGAAAAATGTCCTTCATCCGGGTTATGAAGGACAAAAATCGGTTGAATAACATGAAAAATGTCCTTCATCCGGGTTATGAAGGACAAATCCTAATGTGATTTTTCATGTGAATAAAATGGTGAGAATAAATCAGAGATTGGACCTACTTTTACAGTTGTGCACCCTGTAAGTAAACCCGTTATCACTAGACTGGGTGGGTTGATTATTTATTTATAAATTTTATTAGTTTAGTATTTCTTTTGCTTTTTCCTTCATATCGTTAAACCGTTCATTTAATAGGTTTAGAATCGTTTCGTCGGCTGTAAAATGCATGACGATGGCCTGTATTTCGCGTTTATTGAATTTGCCACGTTCATGAATTTTGTATCCTCTTCCGTTAAGTTTATACCTGATCATAAAACTGTCAGCTTTACTTTCTTCTCTCGGATAAACCTGTAGAAAATGAAGTACTGCCTCATGGCATGTACAATCTGGATTCATACAATATGAGTCAGCGACCAAAAATAGCTTTCCCATACAATCTAAGGGAAAAAAATCGTTGTTTTGATTGGGGAAAATCTCTGCATAACACACAGTGACGCCTTTGGCAATTTTACTCAGAACTGCATTCATACTACCGCTCCTTTTTTATATCATCGGATTTCACGGCAACTTTCCCATTTATTCTAGTTATTAAATATCTATTTTTGTTTCATCACTTTAACAGGAAGTTATTATAAGACGGCATGATCGTGGGTTTAAAATGGTGAAAAGTTAAGGGGAAGATTGCAGGTTTACAAGAATGGAATCTACATTTCAAAACTATTTATTTAGCCAAAATACACTTTAACACTCTCTTCTTTTTTTGCTGTTGCTAAACAGTTTTGTATAAAATCTAGGATTTGTTTTAGATCCCAATTTTGAGTATCACCATTTTTATACAATTGTTTGTACTCATTCAAAGCCTTTTCAATTTGTTGTATTGAGAAGGTAGACCAATCTCCTGACCCACTAACTCCTGCATAGTATTTATCTGCCTCAAGTAAGCTGTACAGTATCGTAGCATTATAATTCCCCATGCTAAAACGTGCATAAGCAATTTCTTTTCCTTCTTTATTGACTCCATAAATATCGTGACCCATTATTTTTCCTCCTTCAAAATTAAATATAAATACTAGAAATGTCTTAAAATGATAGTATAGTATACTTTGTTTATCACTCCTTTCAGGTTTTTATTAAAACATTTTTTGTTGAAACTGCATGAAAAAAAGGTGTTATCGTAGAAAAATGTGAAGATTCAATTAGGTGGTTGTTCAGAAACGTTGGCATAATTCACTAGTTGTTTTCATTATTTAGGGGTTTCATGTGTTCAATGGGGTTAAAAATTGTGGGTAAGTGCTAGAGGTAAAGTGAAGTTTTCAATATAATAATTTCATGTTCGGTTAAACTTGTCAATCACCTATTATTCGACAAAATTTGAGCATTTTCCTGGGGGATGCCACAGGGGCGGTTCTTTGGCTTTGTAGGGTCTTCCCTATATCAAAGATCCAGCAGAACCGACCCCCCAGCACTAATTTTGACTAATATTTATGTTATCAAGGTATACGGTGGTGGCTGCATTTCCACCGGCGATGTTTCCTAGTTCGAAAACAATTTTCCCATCAGAGAAGGTGTCTTCTGTCATTATAAAGGTAAAGCTGTACCGCTTCATCTCGCTTGTTAAATCAAAGGTTTTTGTTGGAGCATAGGAGATAAACCATGGATCAGATGTGAGTTCTTTTCCAATATTAACGTTCACTTTTCTGCCTATATCAGCACTTGCATCAAATTCAATCGTATAACTTGCTCCCTTCTGAAATAGCAAGTCCTTTTGAAAAACTTGAGGCGAATAGCTTGCTCCCCCAACCTGCGTAATATCTACCTTTAATTTACCATTTTCAGAGGTCATAGTACCCCCAGCATACCCGCTCCACTGGTCACCCCACCAGGAAGACCAATGATCAGTCCCTTGATCAAAGGTTCCATTATCAACTCCAGCAGTAGAAGTATCTGGAACAGGCGGCTCCATGCCTTTTACTTTGAGTACGACATTATCAATAAATACATCATGGGCACCTAATGGTGAACTAGATGACTTTCCTAATTGAAATTTAATCGCAGTTAGATCATCTGCCCTCATTTTTAATTCAAATACATACGACTGCATTTGATCTGTAAGTGTTGCCTTTTGATCAAAATATCGATTGTACTGAGCATTCTCAACCGTTACCTCGATATCTCTTGGCTTGGTAGAGCGAGCATCAAAGGACACTTCATACGTTACTCCCTTTGCTAGGCTCATGTTTTCCTGTTGAAGCATAACGCTCCACGATTCATTACCTTCATTTCCTATAGCCACTTTTGCCTCGCTATTATCGGCAGTAATTTGTGCACTTGCATCATAATGAACATAATTGCTCCAATTACTTAGGCCCTCATCAAAGCTTCCATTTTTAAGAGGGAATAAATCTATATTGCCATAATCAACATCATCGGAGGTCTTAAATAATCTTACATCATCCAAATACACATCCGCAGATTGGCCACCAAAGTTAAAAACAAATTGTCCATTCGAATCAGTTATAGTTTTAGGCATTGTAAAGGTGACTGTTTTTTCTTCCATTGTAGGCGTAAGTTCAATAGTTTGTGGACCGGAATAGCTTGTCTCCCCGTCTTGACTCTTGAAATCCACTTGGATGGTCCGCGGTTCATCCGCTCTTGCTCTAAAGGTTGCTTTATAGTCATTTCCCTTTACAAGATACATTCCTTTTTGGTTAACCTGTACGGCATCGGGATTCGCACCGCCATCCTGAATGGAAACATGTAATTCCCGTGTTGCCTCATTCACTGATGGTGTTGCTGAAGCACCAGCCGTTACAAAGTTCCAATAAGTCATTCGGTCCATACGGCCTTGATCAAACGTCCCATTATAGACATGATTTCCATCGGGAAGCGGCTGTTTTGCGGCATCATCATCTTCAACTAATCCTGTAATATCTTCCACACGAACATTTCCGATCCATACAGGGCTTGTCCCATTGCCACCTAAATTAAACTCAAGTCTTGATTCAAGATCTGTGTCATTTAACATATCAAACGTAAATCCATAGGTTTGAACTTGGTCACTAAGTATAAAGGTTTCTTCATTGGAATATTTGACCCAGCCTCTTGAAGCCCCAGCTCCAACCTTAACCATCATATTTCTGGCAGCTGTAGATTTCGCATCAAAACTCACTTTATATTTTCCACCTTTGCCTAGTGAAAGGTTTTGAATCTGCTGTAGGGAATACAACTGCGTCCCAGGATTTTCAATCATAATTTTTGAAAAATTAACCCCATTTATTGGATCAATACTAACTGAGCCTGAACCACCGAAATCCGGTAAATGGACAAAATTCCAATAAAGCGGATTCAAATTTATATCCGACTGCGCAATGTCTGTTACTGGTTGTTCGTATTGATTATCATAGATTAAATTCCCATCTACCAAAGGTTGTTTTGCATTGTCAGGTAAAACAACTGGCTCTAGAGCAGGTTCAACTGGTTCACGGTATTCCCTCTTCTTCAAATCATACACACGGACATAATCAATCTCCATTTGGCTTGGAAATTTGGTCGTGGCATCAGGATCGCCATCAAAGTTACCACCCACTGCAAGGTTCATAATTAAGTAAAATTCTTGGTCAAATGGTGCTGGAAAAGAATATTTTGCTGCATTATCTTTTCCTTTGGAGTACCATTTGTTTTGAGTTTCATATAGTTCCCCATCCACATACCATCGAATTTCTCCCGGCTCCCATTCCAGCGCATACGTATGCCACTTATCTACTCCTCTTTGTTTAGGCAATGTATATTCCTTACCAATAAATTTGTTATTGGGCCAACCCTCCCCATAATGGATCGTTCCTGCTACAGTATTTGGTCTGCTACCCCAGCCCTCGGCAATATCAATCTCTCCTGAAGCAGCCCAAGCACCATATTTATCTTCTTCTGGAAGCATCCAAATCGCTGGCCATAGGCCTTTACCAGTTGGTAGCTTTGCTTTAATTTCATAACGTCCATACTTTTTACTGAAAAGGTTTTTTGTCTTTAACTTCGCTGATGTATATTCGTATGTCCCTAATTCGTCTGAAACCTGCTCTTTTTTTGCTTTAATTACGAGCTTGCCGTCTTGAACATAGGAGTTTTCCTTAGAATCAGAATAATATTCCTTTTCATTGTTTCCCCAACCTGGCGTGATTGCCTTTCCTTCGCTATCTTTCATCCAGTTCCCAATATCATAGCTCCATTTGGTGTGATCAATCTCTGTTCCATTAAATTCATCTGACCAAACTAGTGACCATTCTGATTTGTTCGACTCGTTTTGCTGAGCCTTCTCATTTGATGGTAGTTTACTGCTTGCTTCTGCTCCCAATAGGTTTCCCGGCATAAGCAGCATGGCACTCATTATTATCGCTAATTTTTTCTTCAAGCCCATTCCTCCTTCTAATTCTAATAGAATAAAAAGTTTAGTTATTAAAAGTATCACCTCCCTTGCGAACAATCTGTAATTTATAAAGTCTCTTTATCTAATTTTCTATTAGTAATGTAGTGATGGAATGCTCTGGAAGCCTTACCTCTGTAAACTCTCCTGCTAAATCTATCGTGACTGATTCTGGCAGATCACAGGGGTTCATAATGACAACAGCAAGTGACCCATTTTCATTTCTAAAGGCAGTTGCCTTTAATGTTTCCGACTCCAGATCAAATCCAATTCGTACTGCATTAGGTTTGATATATTTACTAAAATGGCCAATATAATAATAGGAACTGTTATAGTGAATTTCACCTGTTTTTGTATCAACAATGATAGGTGCATCGCAGTAATTCCCCACATGATTAGGTCCTCCCACTTCATTGAGAACCAGATTCCAATCAATCCATCCTTCCAACCAATTATTAAGATCTCCAATGATGTTACGAGCATAACGTTCACCGGTATGCCAAACCCCTAGCTGAACACCACCTTCTATACAGCCTTCCGTAAAGATTAAATGTTTATCTGGAAAATCCTGATGAATTTTCGATAGATTCTCGAATTCCTCTGAAACATACCAATGGATTCCCGTTCCCCATATATATTTTGCGGCTTCAGAATCTGACAATATAGTAGTTGCACGTTCGTAGGCGATGTCCCGATTATGATCCCATATAATAATTTTCTTCTCCTGCAGCCCCTCTTGCTCCAATATAGGTCCTAAGTAATTTTTCACAAAATCTCTTTCTTCCTCTGCAGTGTACCTGCAAGAATCCCAGACTTGAGTTGCTTCAGGCTCATTCTGGACAGTGACACCCCATATAGGAATTCCTTCTGCTTCCATCGCCTTTATATATTTTGCGTAATACATCGCCCAAGCAGAAAAGTACTCTGGCTTAAGCTTACCGCCATGATTCATCTCATTATTTGTTTTCATCCATGCAGGCGGACTCCACGGGGAGGAAAGAAGTGTTAATTCTTGCCCTCCTACTTTCATGGCATCTTTGATTAAAGGCAAGACATATTTTTGCTCCCGCTCAATGGAAAAGGTCTTCAACTCAGCATCATTTTCCTCAACATACGTATAATTCTCCAAAGCAAAATCACAGCTATGAATATGAGTTCGTCCCAATGTATATCCGAGTCCAGTTTTTTTATTAAAATAGCTCTCTATCACTCGTTTTCGATCCTCATCCGTAATTTGTGCCAGAGTGTAGGCAGCTGCCTCAGTAAATGCACCTCCAAATCCCATAAACGTTTGGTAGCTTTTCTCTAAATCGAGTCGCAAAGTAGTTGTTCCCTGTAAGGGGACACCCGTGGTAACCAACGGTGTTTCCTTTTCTGCCAATTGATCTCCTGTGTTTTTAGCCGTTTGTATGACTTTTACTTTCACCAGAATCATCCCAATCTATTTAGTCTAAATATGCTTCAATTCTATTAATTTCTCCCGCCCTTATCATCTGCGCGTATGGAGCTTCAATCCTTACAGTATTGATCGTAACTGCACCGTCATTACCATAAAGAATATACTTTTTGATTGAAACACCATCGATTCCAAACGTGTTTTTCCGTTTAGGATTATGATAGGTTACTAGAGTTCGCCCTAAGAAAGAAAATTCGACTTTTCCATTCTCATCAAATAACCAATCCGGTAAAATCGGCTGCAGACGTAATATAAGACTTCCTTCTTTTTCAGAAAATACTTCTTTCCCCATCATCATCGTCTGCCACATCGTCAAAAATTCGGCTGTTGTTCCACTAAGTCTTGCCACGAATCCCTGTCCATGAACATTTGGGTCCGGATTTACACTGCTTGCAATAAACGAAGAATTCTCCAATACACTTCGCCCGTATACTTCAGGATTCATAAACGGCGGGAGTGCGTACTTTATGTCTTGATAGAATTCCTCGTATAGCCCTGCTTTTAACACGCCAAGAAGATATTTAAATTCCATGTGCATAAAGATGGATTCACGTTCAAGCCACCCAGGTGTGAAAGCTCTTGAACGGCCAATTTCAAAGGTTTCCATTTCAAGTGATGCAGAGGTTTTATACATATGGAGTTTGGAATCAAAGATATCTGATTCTCTGACTGCCTGATACATCTTTCTAGCTTTTTCAGGTGAAGTTATTTTAAACGCTCTTGCTGGTCCTTCAAGAAAATGAGGAAGGACGTGTACCTTAAAGCCATTTACCTTTACATAAGGAAGTCCTTGTTCATTGGTCATCTCCACTCCATTTTCCCCTATGATTTTTTCGTAGCTTGTAGCTTCATAGTAAAGATAAGTTGGAACAAGGCCATTACCTAATTCGATAGCTCTCTCAATTCCCTCATCTACCTTAAGAAGGAATTCCTTCGTAAATGCTTCTAGCTCTTTTAATGAAAGGAAGACTTCCTCATCTCTGAAGCCATTCCTTACATCTTCACGGTATTGTTCACGGGCTGTTGCTATATAATCCCAGTAGTGATAATGATCAAACTCTTGAATGTTGTATTTACGCAAACCTTCCATAACAGCCAAAAGCAACTGATGGACTTCAACTGGCAGAGAAATCGAACGGCTTTCTGTTTTACAAGTAGTTAAAATAAACTCTAGGACCCTTCTTAATTCAAGGGTTTCACTTAATGCTGAACCCAATAATCCTGGCAATCCGTTCATTGAGTCATTCCAGCCTGGTTTATTCGCTTCCATTTCAATGCCTATTCCCAACGGATCAAGGGTCGCAAACTTAACAAGACCGAGCGTAAATAGTTTGCTAAATAAATTGGTTGTATACTCTTCTCCCGTTTGAGACTTCAACCAATTACTTGTTTGCTCATGATGCTCTTCAACAATCGCGTTATATTGTCTTACAGAATTGTCTTTTAGCACATACTTTTCTGAACGAGGCTTAACAAAAACAGGGCTAGAGAAATAACGATAACTATCATCCTCAAATAATAGCTGGCTTCTCTTTTCCGGATAGATTTTTAAATGATTTTCAATTAAATCAAGGTTGTAGGTCCAGTGATCCATCCAGTACCCCTCCCCAAATTCTGCCACTGTAGTTTGCTTGCTCCTAGTGAGTATGATTTTTAAAAACTCTGGCAATGAAGTGGTCAGGGAAATTTTTCTGTCGACTATGGTTTGCAATAAATCCCCAGGTGTGAAGGCCCTTTGTAACTTCTTAAAGATGTAATCATAATCGGAAGAATGTTCAAATAGAGCCTGCAGCCAATCTAGTTTCGTTTTTTCTTCAAGTTCAAAACCAGACCCTTTCACGACTAGTGGATTATACCCATCTGCTTGTATGAGACTCATGAATAATTTAATATTGTAATCTCCTATTTCAGGATGGAAAAATACATCATTTCTCCGATTTTGGTTTACATCCCTGAAGTTTCCATTTCCTTGGGAGAAAAACTCAGGAGCAAGGGAGAAAAAGTTGTAATCTCTTTCTAAATCTCCGTGTTTACGTGAAAATACATAATAAACAAAGGGATCTTGCTCTGTAGGAAGAAGGACTGGATAACCTCCTCGTAAAATATTATCCAAATAACTTTGCTGACAATAAGCATCAAATAATGGGTCGTTAGTCTTTGTGAAGATGTCACTTGTCAAATCAGTAACAAGTTTATTAGCCTCAAGAAATTTTCTCTCCATATAATCCGTTGAGGTTATTTCCTTCGCTTTCTCATTGATAATTTCAATGTCCATAACATGTCCAATAAGCGTGTATAGGGTTGCCTGCTCTCGTGGATTTAGTTTTTTAGAAAAACCGGAAAAACCACAAGGCACCTTATTAGCAGTAATAGGTTTACTAGAAATAATGGCATCAACCGACTGGGCAGCGAATTCCGTTGGATAGGTCTTAGCAGTGTTAAATCCAAAAATCAGATCTGCATCTACGATAGGTTCCAATAGCTCTCCATTGTTAATAAAACTTAAATAGAAATGTCCTTTCGTTACTTCTTCTACTTCTGCTGTATCATTTGTAGAAGACCTTACACGGTAATATGGAATTTTCTTATCTAAATTAAAAACATCCATCCAGCTTTTTAGTGTATTTCCTACTGCTTTATAGGCTGCGTCTTCCACCCCAAAAGGTATAATGGCAGGGAGACCATCTACTACCTCCAAATCTAAAGTACGGTCCGAGATATTAATTAGTTCAACTTTACGAACAAGCCCAGCATAGTTTTCATTAGGCATAGTGAAATAGGTTACTATAGTTTTCACGCCGTGTTCATGATTGATTTCTTCTATTTTTAACTCGTTTTCCTTAATAAACATTCTTCTTGTTGGGTTTTCATAGGGGCGATAGGTCGTGAATGGCTCAAAAATGACTTCTCCGCTAGAGTCCTTCACCTTTACAAAGGTACGAAAGCCATTCGTTGATACTCGCTCATAAGCCTGGTTCGCTGGATAAAACTCTGTAATCGCATTATTTTTATCCTTTATTCCAAAGCTAACAATTCCCTGACCGCGATTGACATAGAACGACCACATAGGAATGCCGTATAAACCAGCTAGACCTGGTAGGAAGCTAGAAAACGGTTTTGCCTGATCAAATTGATCAATAACAAAATACTGTTCTTCATTAAATCGGTAATTCGCCATATTCCTGCACCTCGATGTATGTATTTTTAGTAGATTGAAAGCGTAATCATTTGTTTGCAAATAGAGTTTTTCCTTTCATTCTTATTGTATCGTTGAAAGAAAATCTTCTTTAGATAGTGAATTTTGTATCAGGTGTCAATATTTTAGAAACAGTAAAAAATGTATCTGGGAAAGCCTTTAAAAACAAAAAAAGATGAGCTAAGTCGCTCACCTGTACATTTTTTGTTCCCTATATTCTGTTGGGGATACTCCTTCAATTTCTCGGAAGACTCTCGTAAATTGCTTTGGATTTTTATACCCAACCATTTCACTGATTTCAAACACTTTGTACTCTGAATCTGCTAATAGTTTTTTAGCATGATTAATCCGAATCATCTTCAGGTAATCGACAAAGTTTTGATTTGTATATTCTTTAAACATATGACTGAAGTAAGAGTAATTAAGAGAAATATAATTGGATACAACAGCAAGATTTAGATCCTTTGAAAAATTTTCTTCTATATAATGTAATGCCTTATCCATATATTTTTGTTCTGAATAGACTTGTCTTAGCTTTTTATGATATTCATGTAAGCGAAGCAACAACTCTTCAACGGCTTGATAATACGCATGAAAATTTTCAAAGTTGTAAATATCTTGGATCTTATCATACAGACATGTAACATCACTGGACTCTTTCCCTATTTTAGTAAGTGTACTTTCAAGAAGAATGTGGTTGATTTCTTTACTTAGTGCTTCCATATACGTAATATTACTTTTCGCTATTTTATCATAATCGAGTACTTTTAGAAGATATGATTTTATTTCTTGCTCTCGTTCCGTACCAATCATATTAACAATTTTTTTCAGTAAATCTATAGGGATGTTTAAATTAGTAGGTTTTCCTTTTACATTTTCATAGAAAACAATCTGATTTGCTGGAAATAGGAAGTGATATTTAAGAGAAAAGATTGCCTCTTCATACCCCTCTCTTAAAGATTTTAATTTCTGCTTCTTGTCACTAACCCCTATCGAATAGCTAAAATATTTTTGTTTCCCTAAGAACTCATTTAATTCAAGGAATCTATTTTCCTTTGTTATCACTACAACATGCTCATCTTTATCTAGAAAACAAACAACATCACTACTATGCTCTGTCATTGTCTTAAAGAAATCCTTAATTCTTCCTAGCAGACCCTCGCCATCAATTTTTTTACAATTTTTCACAACCCCCACATGAAATCCATCCATATAGGCTTCTATTTGCATATTGCTGCATAGGTCCAAAATTTTGCCTTCATCAAGGTTGGGGTTCAATAAGATATAATTTAACTGATTTGCTCGAAATTCATCCAGGTGCTGAAAAGCCATCTGATTATTGATTTTAAGTTCATTTAAGATATCTTTTAAATCTTGGTAAAGTTCATGGCGTTTCACAGGTTTTAAAAGATAATCTTTCACCCGACATTTAATAGCTGCTTTTGCAAATTCAAAGTCATCAAATCCACTAAGAATAATAGTAGCAGGCATAGGAATCTCCATACACTGAATCTCTTTAATGAGTGAAATACCATCCATCCTCGGCATTTTTATATCAGTGATTAAAATATCGACTTTTTCATTCTGAATCTTTTCAATAGCATCCATTCCGTCAAATGCTGTTTCAGTTGTGAAAACGTCTGAAAATTCTCTATCAATCATTGCCTTTATTCCCAAACGAATCATCTTTTCATCGTCAACGATTAAAATCTTATACATTGCGTCCCGCTCCCTTGATGCTTCTATATGGCAGTTTAATTATGACAGTAGTTCCTTCGCCAAGAACACTGATGACTTCTATTCCATAATCATTTCCATAGAATAAAGTAATTCTTTCGTTTAGATTTCTAAGTCCAATTCCATTTCCTTTTCCCTTATCCGTTTCGGTTATTGGATTGTCAGAGGTCATTTTATTGTGTAAGCTGGCTGTTTGTTCCATTGTCATGCCAACACCATTATCTTCCACTTCTATAAATACATGTTCCTCTTCTATTCTAGCTCTAACTTCAATAATCCCTGGCCCTTTTAATAAATTGGGTCTTATCCCGTGTTTCACTGAATTTTCTAAAATAGGCTGAAGGGACATCTTTAAAACTTCTTGTTCTTTTAGATCAGGTGGAACCTCCACTTTAAGCGTTAAACCTCCATCCAATCGCAAATCCATTATATTAATATAATTTCTAATGTGTTCGATTTCTTCTTTCAAACATACTACATCATTTTTCCATTTTAGGTTATACCTCATCATCTCACCTAAGGAGGTAACTGAATCTGAAATCTGATAATTACCCTCAATTTCGGCCATCATCTTTATGTTTTCTAAAGTATTGTATAGAAAATGAGAATCAATTTGAGTTTTTAAGGCATTTAGCTCTGCTTCTTTTTTAGCAGCCTGTTTATTGACTGCTTCTGTTATTAATTCATTTATTTTATTTAACATATTACGAAAATGAGTAGCGAGCTGTCCTATTTCATTGTGATCACTTATATCCACATTTACGGAAAAATCCCCTTTTTCTACTCTCTTCATGGATTCAATCAATTCCATCATTCTTTTTAAAAGGAATCTAGTTAAAGCATTGGTAAGCAGGGATAAAATAATGATTAAAACAACAATCCCTACTAAAACCATATATCTTGTTTTAGTAATTTGTTTATAAATACCTTCTAAAGAAATCAAATTTAACATATAGGAGTCTATCCCATCAATGTAAACGGATACAACCATATATTCTGTGTTTTCATTTTTAAAAAGAAAACTATTGTTTGTCTTTTTCTTATTTGCTTCAAACGATTTCTTTAAATTAGTTAGATTGACTTGCTTTTCTTTCAAGAAATTATTATAGGGATTTTGAATGATGTTTCCTTTCGCATCAATTACAATCATTTCAGAAGTAGGCTCCTTAACGGAGCTAAACATTTTCGGAAAGAAATTGTACAGGAGCATGTCTACTTCTATAATGCCTAGATGCTCATCTTTAGGATATTCTATTTCTCTCAATAATGAGATTTTAGACTGGTTTTTCGAGGTCTGCCTGCCAAGAATATCTTTATCCTCTTCAAACCACCATAATTCCGTTCCATTAAGGGCATTCACCTCATTCAGCCAAGGCTTGTCTAAAATTCTTTTTTCCCGAAACAAAATGGGCCACATCTCGGTGATATAAGGGTTGGAAGTATAGACATGAATATTTTCTATAGTAGGGTTGTTAAACTGCAATTTACTAACATTGGAGATTGATTTCGTATTAAAATCTATTAAATCACTAATATTGGTGTCATTGCGGTATTTCACATAATCTATAAATGAACGATCTGCAACGATCATTTGAGCTGTTCGTCTTATGGTTTCAATATTGTTCAAGATATGAATTTTTTCAATTTCTAACATGTGTTCATTTTTGTTTTCAACATCTTTTAATGCACTATCGAAAAGTTGATGGGTATACCTCAGGGTAAAGGTCATAATTGGAATCATAATGATAATAATATATAAACCGACTAATTTTTTTTGCAAAGACAATCGGTCTATTAACAACTTTAGCCTATGAATGATGGAAAATGCCATGATGATCCCCCTGAAGTTTACTATATTTCTAGTATAATTTTTTCACACCTAAAAACAAATGATTTTCAAGAATAAATAAAAAATGCAAACAGAGACTCCCCCATATGGGGTCAGCCTCTGTCTGGATTATGATTACTTACTTCCAACTTCTAACTTCTTCTTGTTTGCTTCATACATTTCTTGCTGGTATTTTTCAACCTTATCTAAACCGTAAGAATCACGTTTCTTCAGGAAGTCTTTAAACATTGAATCGAACTCTTTATCTGACTTAGCTAGTAATAGTTTTGGTAAAGTTTTACCCCATAATTGGGCAATTTTGCTTGCTGCAATCCCTTCTGGTGATGTACCAGTAGGGCTGATACCGTCGAATGCTGCAAAGCTAACTGTTTTTCCTTTTGTCCAGTCTTCCATTTGTTTAGCTGGCTCCGCAGTTGGCGGAGCCCAATCAAGGCTCATATTGGTATCCATTAACATCCAATATTTAAATGAAGCACCGTATTTTTGGTCAAAACCAGCACGATCTTTGTTTAATAAATCTAGAACTTCAGGCTTAAATTCTGGTTTACCGTTCACCATATCATAGGTAAGACCTTCTTTACCCATGTATAAATCCTTTTGTCCTTCTTCACTAATTAAATAACTTAAGAATTTAATGGCTCTTTCCTTGTCCTTAACATTCTTAGAGATTAACGTAACCGTCCATCCTGAAATGCCGTCTCCTGCAAGGGTAGGCTCGTCACCTTTGGAATTCTTAGGACCATCTACTGCAATGTAAACAGAATTTGGATCTTTTGCATATAAGGCCTGTTCTTGTGCTGCAAGGTCACTGCGCTGATATAACATAGCAAAATATCTGCCTTGCGCAATCTTTTCTTCCATTTGAGGGCGTTTATCAATAAAGATATCTTTAGATAACAGTCCTTTTTCATTCGCTAATCTGAACGTCTTTAACCAGCGAAGGTATTCAGGATCTTTCGTACGATCATAAAGTTTTCCGTCTTTTTCCATTGGAATAGCTAAGAAATTCTGAAGATATCCTTCTAAAGAAGTATTCCCTACATCAGTAAATTCATTTAATCCGAATGGAATAAGTGGTGCTCCGTTTACAGTTGGATATTTCTCTTTTACTGCTTCAAGTGCTTTCAAGAATCCTTCTGGTGTACTCATGTCAGGACTACCGATAGCTTCATACATATCTTTTCTTACTAAGAATGTTTGGTTTGATGGTTTAAGGTCTTTATACTTTTCGAAATCCTTTGGTGACGAAGAAGCATTTGGATAACCATAGGTATTTCCGTCTTCCTGCTTAAACCACTCAATCTTAGTTGGGTCTGTAACTTTAACGAAGTATGGATCATATTGATCTGCTAGTTCATTTAAAGGAAGTACAAGCTTTCCTTCAATCATTTTCTTAACTGCATCTTCCCACCAGCCGAGTGTGATGAAATCTGGCAGTTGACCTGATGCAATCATTGTATTCATTTTTTCTGCTTCATTCCCCGCTGGAGAGATGAAGTTGACTGATACACCTGTTTTATCTGTTACATATTTTGAAACGGCATCATCACCCCATTTACCAGTAAACCATGAAAAGTTTACATACCAATCAAAGGTAATCGGTGATGTATCTTTCTTCCAGCCTGGCTCATCTGCCGAAGCTGTTGTTTTATTTTCTTTCTTTTCTTTTGAGGAAGCGGTTTCATCTGTCTTCGAAGAACATCCAGCTGTCATTACAGCTAAGAAAAGTGCTAAAACCAGTGTTAAGATGAAACTTTTGGACCAAAAATTCTTTTTCATGCTGAACCCCTCTCATCAATTTGTCTTTTTTTGGCGATACAACTGCCACTCTTTTTATGTAGTACAAAGCTATTATTCAAGTCGATACCCATCATTATAACTCTGAAACTGTATAAAAAGAGTGAAGAATTGTAACGCATTTAGTATTTATTTAAACATCTCCTAAGGGAGAAAATTTAAACCAAAATAAATCATCCTTTAACAGAACCAATCAGCATTCCTTTAACAAAATATTTTTGCAGGAATGGATACACCAGCATAATAGGCAAGGTGGTTACAACCATTGTTGCTAGTTTTATGGATTGGGAGGTTACTGTTTTTGCTGCAATTCCTCCTGGTGCATTCACCAACATCTGATTTGAACTCGACTCCGCCACAACTTTGTAAAGGTAGGTTTGAATCGGCTGCAAGTCAGGATTATTTACGAAGATGACTCCTGCGAAATAATCATTCCATTGGTAAACTCCATGGAATAACGCAATAGTTGCAATAACTGGCATAGACAAAGGGATAATCACCTTAAGGAAGATCATAAAATCGTTCGCGCCATCAATTTTTGCTGCTTCTTCCAAAGAGGCAGGGAGCTCTCTAAAGAAGGAAACAAATATGATTAGATCAAAGAAGTTAAACATAGCTGGAACAATATAGACTAAGAAATTATCATATAAACCTAAATCTCTGATTAGCAGGAAATAGGGAATTAACCCTCCGCTAAAGAACATTGTTATAACTCCAATAAACATATATATATTTCTGCCTATTAACTCTTTTCTAGAAAACGCATAGGCTACCATTGCTGTAAAAAACACATGAATGGCTGTTCCGATTACCGTTTTAGCAACCGTGACCCCAAATGATGTTACAATCCCTGGATTAGCAAAAACCGCTTTATAATTTTCAATGGTAAATTCCCTTGGCCACCAATAAATGCCGCCCTTCATGGCATCCATACCCTCATTAAAGGAATTGATAATGACATACCAGATGGGATAGATGGTGATGGCGCATATCAAGAGCATGAGAAGGATGTTGATATTGTCAAAAATATACTCTTTCTTCGTTCGTCTGTTTAATCTAAAAATCTTAAACATGCTTTCATCACCTCCTAGAATAGTGTTGTGCCATTTAGCTTCTTTGTTACCTTATTAGCAGCTATTAGCAATATGAAAGCAATAACTGATTTTAACAATCCAACTGCTGTTGCATACGAGTATCTTGCATTTTGAAGACCCACTTTATAAACATAAGTGTCTATTACGTTACTAGCGCTTTCATTTAAAGAGTTACGAAGAACTAGAATTTGATCAAAATTGGAATTAAGCACTCCACTTACGGCAAGGACAAAAAGAATGGTAATCGTAGGCTTTATTGATGGCAGGGTAATATGCCACATTTTTTGAAGACGGCTGGCTCCATCAATCGTAGCGGACTCATATAGTTCTGGAGAAACACCGGCAATGGCAGCTAAATAAATAATGGCCGACCATCCAAGTTCCTTCCAAATATCTGAAATGATTACTATAGACCAGAAATTATCCGGTTCTCCTAAATAGTTGACCCTTTCGGAAGTAAGTCCGAGGTTCATTAAAATATCGTTAATAAGACCAATGTCTGCTAGCCATGTTGTTAAGATTCCACCTAACACTACCCAAGATAAAAAGTGTGGTAAGTAGGTAATCGTTTGAACAGCCTTTTTTAACTTTAACGAAGTTAATTCGTTAAGCATCAGTGCAAAAATAATTGGAAGCGGGAAACCGATGAGTAACTTAATAAAGCTAATACCAAGGGTGTTCTTTAAGACAATCATAAAATTATCATCTTGAATAAATTCCTTGAATTGGTCCAATCCAACCCATGGTGCTTCCGAAATTGGCCTGACAATATTGAATTCCTTGAAAGAGATGATCAAGCCATACATAGGAATATAATTAAAAATAATCATCCAAATAACACCGAGGATAGCCATAATGTGCAAATATTTCTGAGCAGCTATGGTTCTTAACACTTTTTTAAATTTTTCTTTTTTTGTCGGGGTGCTTATTAAGCCCTCAGGTACTGCTTGTTCTACTGGTTGATAATTTGTTTCCACGAGCTCACCACCTTAGATGTATTTGTTTCCTTATCTTTATAATAGAATTTAGTGAACAAGATTTTAAGCTAGCAGATTTTGATTAGGGTATCATATTTTTGGTTTTTGAGAATGACATAAAAAAAACGATACCACCGCCATTGGTATCGTTTTCACAAAATCGTCAATTTTGTGCTTTTCACTCTATTAACTGTAAACGATCATCCTTAGAAGTACAGTAAAAGAACCTACTCATTGAATAGGTTCTGCTAACTGTATTTCTATTGAGCCCAAACTATCGTATGGCCTCCTCAATACTCAATAATTCATGAGGACTAAACTCAAGATTTTTTAACGCTGCGACATTCTCTTCAATTTGACTAACCTTACTGGCTCCAATTAAGGCCGAAGTTATTTTCCGATCCCTTAGTACCCAGGCAAGAGCCATTTGTGCAAGCGATTGACCCCGATTTTTTGCGAGGTTGTTAAGTTTTTGAACCTTCCTTACAACCTCCTCGGTTACATCACTCTTCTTTAAAAAGGAATTTGTTTTTGAAGCACGAGAATCCTCAGGTATTCCATTAACATATTTAGTAGTGAGTAACCCCTGAGCAAGCGGTACAAAAGCAATAGAACCTACTTGTTTTTCCTGAAGCAAGTCAATTAAACCGTCCTCAACCCACCTGTTAAATAGTGAATACGCAGGTTGATGTATTAAAAGAGGCGTTCCAAGCTCTTTCAATATCTCAATTGCTTTCATTGTCTCTTCAACCCCATAGTTGGAAATTCCCACATAAAGTGCTTTTCCCTGTCTTACTATGTGGTCCAAGGCCAACATCGTTTCTTCAAGTGGCGTTTCTGAATCTGGTCTATGATGGTAGAAAATATCTACATAATCAATGCCCATTCGCTTTAGACTTTGGTCAAGGCTAGAAACTAGGTACTTTCTTGAACCCCAGTCACCATATGGTCCTGGCCACATCCCGTATCCAGCCTTTGTCGAAATAATCATCTCATCCCGATAACTAGAGAAATCCTTTTTAAGAATGGCACCAAAATTTTCTTCCGCAGATCCTGCAGGAGGTCCGTAATTATTAGCCAAGTCAAAATGAGTTATCCCCAAATCAAAGGCTTTCCTTATGAGCTCTCTTCCATTTGCAAATACATCATCCCCACCAAAGTTATGCCACAATCCAAGAGAGATAGCTGGAAGTTTCAAACCTGAGTTTCCGCAGCGGTTATAAATCATCTTGTTATATCGTTCTGTACTAGGCTGATATGTCATCACCAAAACCTCCATCTTATATTACACATATTTTAGCGCTCTAAGGGAGTTACCAATTAAGTGGGGATCCAGCTATTTCTTCCTCCCACAATTTCTCCAGTTCTTCTACTTGTTCCTGTTTCATCTGCTTCTCAACAGCAGAAACATTCATGTTTAGCTGCTGAATATTTTTTACTCCTGGAATAACAGAAGATATTTGTTGAAAAGATAGGATAAATCGTAAAGCAGCCTGTGCCATGGATTCTTCAGGTTCGAGCACATCCCTCAATTTCGGGAGAAGGGATGCTCTCTTCGTAAGTTGTTCAACATCCCAGCGACTTCGAATATCTGTAAATACGCTATCCTTATCATATTTACCAGATAACCATCCTGAATCTAGTGGAACCTTAATGATCAGTCCCAGCCCATTTTCTCCCGCCTGTTGGAATGCT
This sequence comes from Neobacillus rhizosphaerae, assembly GCF_050477885.1. Lineage (GTDB taxonomy): Bacteria > Bacillota > Bacilli > Bacillales > Cytobacillaceae > Neobacillus > Neobacillus rhizosphaerae_A. Next base: position 68,569 of record NZ_JBCNAC010000105.1, on the reverse strand, counting down.
TTCTTAGCTTCCTGATGAAAAATATTAAACATTACTTCTATTACTTTACTGTTAGTAGAATCCATTATCTCGAACATCTCTCTACTGGAATCAACAGAAGCACCATAAGCCCGAATTTTCCCCTCTTGCTTTAGCTTTTCCAATTCATCAAAATGACCTGTGTTTCCTTTCAAACACTCAAAGTCTGGGTTGTGGAGGAGAAGGGAATCCACATATTCTGTATTGAGTCTCTTTAAGCTTGCCTCTAACGTGGACCGAATGAACTTAGGGTCAAAATTGAGCGAACCATCCGAATGATGTCCAAATTTCGTATTAATTACCGCTTGATTCCTTCTACCTGAAAGTGCCTTACCGAGAAGTTTCTCACTATTGCCACGCCCATAATTAGGAGCCGTATCAAAGAAATTACACCCGCTGTCAAGCGCTTCATGGACAAGTCTTACTGCTTGATTATCGCCCATTTCTCCCCAATCTAGTTGATTCCCAAGCTGCCATGCACCAAATCCGATTTCCGAAACCACTATTCCCGTGCTGCCAAGCTGTCTATAATTCATCCTTAAACCCGCCTTATCTCTCCTATATCCGCTTGCCTTTTATTGCCTACTAAATAGTTCGCTCTCGTATAATTTCAGCATAACGAAGCCCACTGTCTTTTATGATTCTTTCTTGAGTTTGAAAGTCCACATACGTGATCCCAAATCGTTTTTCATAGCCAAACGCCCATTCAAAATTATCAAGAAGAGACCATAAATAATAGCCCGCTATATCCATTCCTTCTTCATTTAACTCAGCAATGGCTTTAAGGTGACGTTCTACATATTCCTTCCGTTCGCCGTCATGAACTTTTTTGTCATCGGATACCACGTCATTAAAAGCTGCACCATTCTCAGTAATATAGATTGGAAGAGTGGTATATTCTTTACGAAGACGATAGATTAACTCTTTAAACTCATTTGGGCTTATATCCCATCCCATTGCCGTTTTGGAATAATCCGAATATGAATTTTTATAAAGAAAATCAGATGCACCATTGTATTCCACTAGACCTCGGCTATAGTAATTAATTCCAAAGAAGTCACATGCCGTTGATATTACTTCAAGGTCTCCCTGTTGGATAAAATCAAAAGAATGAACATATTTGGAAAATAGATTCAGCATATCAACTGGATAATAGCCTTTTAACACTGGGTCTAGAAACCAACGGTTAGCATAGCCATCTGCGTTATTGACAGCAAGAGAATCATTGATAGATGTACCGTTAGAATACATTGGCGATAAGTTTAGAGTTATTCCAATCGGGGTTTCCGATCCCCTTTTTCTCTTAAGCAGATTTACTGCTTCCCCGTGTGATAGGAGAATGTGGTGTACAGCTTTCAGTGCTTCCTCCATATTGGTATGGCCCGGAGCGTGAATACCTTGATGGTATCCAAGAAATCCCGCACACCATGGTTCATTATGCGTTATCCACATACAAACTTTGTCGTCCAACTCTTCAAAGCATTTCTCTGCAAATTCTATAAACCATTTTAACGACTCACGATTTGTCCATCCGCCTTGTTCATGCGCCCAAAGTGGGAGGTCCCAGTGATAAAGTGTTACTGCAGGTTTGATTCCATTTTTATTTAATAGATTGATTAGCTTTTTGTAAAACTCCATTCCAGCTGGATTGTATTTCCCTTTTTCCGGGTAAATTCTTGGCCAAGAAATGGAGAATCTATATGAATCCACTCCAAGATTCTTTAATACTTCAATATCTTGCTCGTACAAATGGTAGTGATCACAAGCAATATCACCATTTTCCATGTTGACCACTTTTCCAGGTATCCTTGAAAATGTATCCCAAATTGATAGCCCTCTTCCATCCTCTTGAAAGGCTCCTTCAATTTGATACGCCGATGTTGCACTACCGAAAATAAACTCTTTAGAAAATCTACTCATCGTTATCACCTCTAGTTATCTAGCTATTTTCTGAAAAACTTTAATATAGTCAATCTCCATTTTCTGAGGAAAGCAGGTTGAATCATCTGGATTTCCCGGCCACTTTCCACCGACAGCTAAATTAACTTGCAAGTAAAACGGTCGATCAAACGGAGCAAATCCGGGGTGTTCCGAACCGGTTTCTTTATGATTGCTAAACCATTTGTTTTGCTTGGCATATAAAACGCCGTCAACATACCATCGAAATTCATCTGGTTCCCAATCCAGTGTGAAGATGTGAAAATCCTCAGAGAATTTTTTATTGCCAGGCAGACTATAATTTTCCCCTGTGTAAGTGTGTGGCATTCCATAATGGAGTGTTCCATAAACGGTACCAGGCTGATGACCAATAAGCTCCATAATGTCAATTTCTCCACATGCAGGCCAGCCAGAATAAAGCTCCATATCCTCGGGCATCATCCAAATGGCAGGCCATATTCCCTGACCTTCGGGAAGTTTTGCTCTAATTTCAAATCGACCATATTTCCAGGTTGCTTTCCCTTTAGTCGTTAGTTTTGCAGATGTGTAATTCATCCCTTCATATTTCTCTTGTTTTGCCTCTAGAATTAGTAGATTATTTTCAATCCTTGCATTTTCTTCTCGAGCCGTGTAATACTGTAATTCGTCATTGCCAAAGCCCCAACCGCCCTGTGTATAATTCCAATTTGTTTCATCTATCTTTTCACCAGTGAACCTTTCCTCCCAAACTAGGTTCCATACATCTGACTGGAGTTCCACACTTGAAAGCGCACTCATTTCTTCGTTAGGAATAGCCTTTTTAGATTCCAAAATTAGGTGTCCCCTTTCTATCAATGATCGTAAAACGGACCTTTTATTAGGTTCTTTTATCATTTTACCTTTGCTGCTTCGATTTCTTCAGACTTATAATTTTGTTTAGGGTACCAAAATTTCGGGGTAATCCTTCAAACATAAGGTCTCTCTTCCTTCTTCCAATTGAAGAAAAATCAGGTTATTAACATTTCAACATTGTAAACGATGATGATACGTTCAGACCTTAAGATTTCATTTGGTGTGATTACTTTGGTACTGTGGAGTATCTTTACTGTTGTCATGGGAATGATTGACATTAATTCAAAAAAGGCAAGAAAGGTCGTTGAGGGAGAACCCTTAGTAGTTGTCAAGAGTGGCAAGATTTTGGAAAAAACACTACAAAAAACAAGGCTGAGTACGGACAGCTTAAACGCCATGCTAAGGCAAAAAAATGTATTCTCTAAGGCGGATGTAGAATTTTCCATTTTTGAAACGGACGGAAAGCTATCGGTGATGAAAAAAAATAGTAAGCAACCCTCTACGGTAAGTGATTTAAATGGGCAAACAAAGCAACCAAACATTTATCCAGTGTCTACACCCATCATTTCAAGTGGAATCATTGACGAAGAAAATTTATCAAAATTAAACTTAAATCAAAATTGGGTGAATCAACAATTAAAACAATCTGGGATTCAAGAAATTTCCGAAGTGTTCTATGGAGAAGTACAGCAGGATGGTTCTTTATATATTGATAAGGAGCAGGATGATTTGCAGTAAGATAGGTTAAAATAATCCCCATAACTTTGTCACCCCGATAATAAACTACTCCGACATTACCATAAAACAGTAAAAATAGCTTTATATGCGTTCGATGCACTAAAGCCAAATAAAAAAGCCCTAAAGCAAGGGCTTTTTTATTATGAAAAAAATGAGGTTGGATGCTTTTAATTAATAAAAGCAAGTTGCTCCAATGATAATTAATAAAATAAACAAGACAACGATTAAGGCAAAACCACCACCGTAACCATATCCGCCACCGTAACCGTAGCCACCACAGCCACAGCCACCAAAGCCGCCGCCGAATCCTCCATAACCGAGCATTAATATCCCCCCTTTCAATCAGTATTATTTAATTAATAAAATCCTCCGCCATATCCTCCGCCCATAAAGGACGCTCCAATAATAATAAGCAGGATAAACAATACAACTACTAATGCGAAACCTCCACCAGCTCCTACACCATCCATTTAATAACCTCCTTTTACATCTGTTCAATACAAAATATGATTAAATCCCAAAGGTGTTAGGACTTTTGCGAAATATAAAAGCCCAATCTGAACTATTAGAGAAAATCATTGTTAAACTTGCCCTGTTGATTTCCGCTCCAATCAACAGGGAGAGTGAAAAAAAAGCTGTGTTTATGTCTTCTTGCAAATACCTTTAATAAATGTTAAACTTTAGAAGAATTATTTTTGTTCGGTGTAAAGGATAGTATAAGATTAACTTTTCGTCTTGATGATCACTGAGTGCAAGGATAGTAACACATTGTGTGCAAAGCACACAGCAGGAGGAACTACAAATGGAACAAGGTAAAGTAAAATGGTTTAACGCAGAAAAAGGATTCGGTTTCATCGAGCGTGAAGGCGGAGAAGACGTGTTCGTTCATTTCTCAGCGATCCAAGGCGAAGGTTTCAAATCTTTAGACGAAGGTCAAACAGTTACATTTGACGTTGAGCAAGGTCAACGTGGAGCTCAAGCAGCTAACGTGCGTAAAGCTTAATAATAAGAACAACTAAAACAGGCTCTATATAGAGTCTGTTTTTTTATTTCTTCTTTTAAAAACAAGGAGCCCCACTCATGAATGAGTAGGGCACATGTAAACAAGGAAATCAAATGGTAAACAAAGTGTATCACATAATCTTGAATTCTCCTAATTACCTTTGAATAGTAAGTTTTATTAATGGAACAAGCCTTAGTTTATTCCTATAAATCACTTGTCAATTTTTCCTATTATTCGGATGTATACTTAATTATTCATTTTCTTTTGTAGTAGGAATCTCTAATGTATTACCTCGACTACTATTTAGTAACTTTTTTTATAACTACCTTCTACCAATCTAATCATATCGCGCCCTGATATCTTTTCTGTTTCATGATAACCTTCTTCATCACGCAAACTCAAGTACCAGCTGCTATCGTTATCTTCATTTAACCTATACAACTTATTGGTAACAACATTTGTATAAAAATCTCCATTTCTTAGCCTCATACTATCCCCCCTCTCTAATGTATATAAACTGTATTATGCCCAAGATACTGACCTGTACCACGGGGACGGTTCTCTTGGCGTTTGCAAGAACTGTCCCTGTCATCATAGAACCGTCACCTTGGCACTTTGGAAGGGGCTCAATGGAGGAACTCGATCAATGTTTTTATGGATTATTATGACGCATATCACAGAACAAAATCCATTATGGGTATAGTATCGTGAAGGTAGAGACATCTTGGGAGGCTAGATTATGGGACGATATGAACAACAAAGAGAATTTTTAAAATCAAATTTTCTTGAATTCAAACACATTAAGACCGATAAGGCTAAGGGGATGCCAAAACCGCCGGCTGTTAAGCCCTATGACCCCTCATCCATCATAATAGATCTGCCTGAAGTTCATGAGGATATTATAAAAAGGCAAAGTATTTACGAATGCATAAAGGAAAGGAGAAGTACTCGGCTTTATTCTGAGGAAGGATTAACCCTTGACGAGTTGTCCTATCTATTATGGGCTACACAAGGCATCACTGGTACGAATAAAGGCGGACTTATGCTCCGAACTGTCCCGTGCAGCGGGGCCACACATACATTTGAAACCTACCTTTTCATTATGCGGATAGAAGGCGTTCAACAAGGGGTTTACAGATATCTTCCAATAGAGCACAAACTCTTATTCATACATGAATTATCTGAAATGGATAGCAAAATCGATGCTATTACACTAGACCAGCCATTTGTTCCTAATTTCGCCACAAGGGCTGCCGTGGTATTTGCATGGAGCACTACTCCTTACCGTTCTGAATGGAAATATGATATTTCTGCACATAAGAAGATTCTCATTGATGTTGGACATGTATCTCAAAACCTTTATTTAGCTAGTGAATCTGTGGATGCAGGAGCATGTGCAATCGGTATTTATGACCAAAAATTAATCGATGAGGTATTAGGCTTGGACGGGGTTGAAGAATTTGTCCTATTCCTCGGTGCAGTTGGAAAAAAACGAAAATAAAACAAATGGGAGTAAAGGTTAACTATATATAGGTAATTAGTTAAGGATAGTTAAGCCTGTATCGACGATTACTAGGTAATCAACGATACAGGCTTTTTTATCAAAATTTCTTATGGGACTGCTTCTTATCAGTTCTTCTGTTCGCCCATTCCATCAAGTTTCTTTGAAAAGTTGTCGAGCAATGCACGCACTTCATCTGTTGATTTCGAGTTCATCAATTGATTTCTTAATTCACCAGCCCCAGGGAATCCTTTGACATAGATCTTAAAAAAGCGATGAAGAGCCGTGAACCGTCGTAACTCTAAATGCGAATATTTATCATGAAGATCCATATGCAGTCTTAAGAGATCAAGTAATTCCTGACTGCTATGAGCTTTCGGCTCCTTTTCAAAGGCAAATGGATTATGGAAAATACCACGGCCAATCATAACCCCATCGACACCATATTGATGGGCGAGCTTCAATCCAGTTTGACGGTCAGGAATATCCCCGTTGATCGTCAAAAGGGTATCTGGTGCCACCTCGTCACGAAGTTTTTTAATCTCCGGGATCAGCTCCCAATGAGCATCTACTTTGCTCATTTCATCCCGTGTACGCAGATGAATGGAAAGATTGACGATGTCTTGTTCCAATATGTGTTTTAGCCAGACCTTCCATTCGTCTACATCCGAGAAACCGAGCCTTGTCTTGACACTTACGGGCAATCCTCCCGCTTTTGCTGCTTGTATTAATTCTGCTGCAACTTCCGGGCGGCAGATCAGGCCGCTTCCCTTCCCGTTCTGTACCACATTGGGTACGGGACAACCCATATTGATATCCAAACCCTTAAAGCCCAGTTCCGCCATACCAATACTCATTTGCCGGAAGTTTTCAGGCTTGTCCCCCCATATATGAGCGACAATTGGCTGTTCATCCTCTGTAAAAGTCAAACGCCCGCGCACACTTTTGATCCCATCTGGGTGACAATAACTCTCACTGTTTGTAAACTCTGTAAAAAACACATCAGGTCTAGCTGCCTCACTCACTACATGACGAAAAACAACATCCGTCACTTCTTCCATGGGTGCTAGTATAAAAAAAGGTCGTGGTAAGTCACGCCAAAAATTATCTTTCATATTGAAATTCAAATCCTCTCATTATGGGAGACCAGGACAACACCCTGTCCCAAAATTAAAGAGCAGAATGTCCCTGCTTCCTTTACACTTATACCATGATTAAGTACTTTTTATCAAACGGATTGGAACTGTTTATTTTCACCAAATCGGTGATTGGTTGGGAAATTTTCATTTTAACTTCACAAACTCTGTACATGCAATTAAAATCCTAAGGCAAAAAAAATAAACAGAAACCTGGTCCGGTTTCTGTTTATTTTAATACTATTTTCGCTACTATTTCGCAATGTGTGGACTGTAGTTGCTAACACACGAGATGCTGACGGGTTTATTTATTCTCCAATGGAATTTCAAAAGTAAATGGTTTTAAATCCTTTGATGGGATAAAGCTTGAAAAATCAAATAGCAACATTGTATTTTCCAGTTTAAAATTCTCAATCCTTTCTTCTCCGTTTAAGTCAAAAGTAGATTGGAAATGTGCTGTTTCCTTATCCATCATTTTTACTTTATTAAACGGAATACCGTGGTTTTTAGGTGGCCATGCATTTTCCGGGTCGATCTTCGTTAAATATTCCTTATCAACCAACCAGAAAAGGTATTTCAAATTATGGTTAATTGTTTCAAGTTTGCCTTTACTCAAATTCTTCGGAAGCCCTGTAAGTTGATAATCTATTACCACTTTCTTACCTTTTTGAGTAACATCATTTACCTGCAGACCAAAATTGTACCTTGTGCTTTTTAATGCAAATGTTTTTTTGTCCAAAAGCTGTTGTACTTTTGGATCTGCTGCAGATAACCGAGGATAAAAGGTAAGTGACGTAATATCTGGATCGAGCTTGGTCATTTCTCTCCTCATGGTTCTATGATATCCATCTTCTTGTTTCGATTCCTCGAGATAGGTTGGGTTCTCAAACCTATACACTTTTCCTCTATTATCAACCGCTTTTTCTATATAAATATCATCACCCTTGTATTTCTCCACGGTCTCATAAATAAGCGATGAGGATGCTTTTGCAGTGAGTATCTCTTTAATACGGATTTTTACCTCGTCTTCCGGATATCCTTGATCCTTGTTAATAGCAAGTGTACTATTTTTTTCTTGCTTAATTGGAATATCAAAATTCCATTCTCCTTTTATCCCGTTGATATTATGAATCGTTATTGGAAGAGTAGAATTCTCCTTGAATGATTTATAGGGATAATTCATTTTCCATTGAAAATTATATCCATTCTCTACTTTCTTAATGTCATTTGACTTTCCATTTAGCCAAGGGTCATGATCCCCTTTTCTGTGTTCAAAGTTTACATCAAAACTTACTTCCCCTTTTTCGTTATGTCCTTTTTCAACATCTTCATCTACAAATCCCGTAATTGATACCACATTGCCATCAAAATAAGCGCTGGTCAATTTTACAGTTACCCCATTTTTGGTAAGTGATTGATTTAATTCTGTAACTGCAGCCTGGTTAGCTAATTCCAAGCCTGTTGCATCATTAAATTCTTGAAAAATCCCGCCTATTAATGGAGTTTTAGCTAATACTCTATTCATTGTAGGATTAACAAATCCTGAGGCAACGGTAATTCCAAAAATAGCAGCAGCAGTCGCCACACCTGCAAGAGCCTTCTTTTTCTTTGCCTTTCCCCTATTGCCTTCCTTATTCATCCCTTTGGAAATGGCGCTAAATACTTTTTCTTTGGGCACAGGTATTTGCTCTATTGCTGTTTTGAATTCCTTGTTATCCATGGCATTTGTCCTCCTCATTTTTATAGGACTTTTTTAACTCTGCTTTCCCTCTACTTAAATATGTTTTTACAGTGCTCTCTGGAATTTCCATGACACTGCTAATCATTTTTATCGAGTAATCGTAATAGTAAAATAAGATAATCACAGTACGGTAATTCTCTCTCAGCTGATGAATTGCGTTTAGCAGCTGTAAAGATTCTTCAATGTTTGGATCTGCCTGACCCTGCAGGTTCGACAATATCTCATCACTCAACGGAACAACATTGCTTTTTCTCTTTAGGACATGTCCCGAACATCGTATGACAATCCTGGTGAGCCAGGTCATAAAATACTCCGGATTTTTTAACGAATGGATAGATGTAAAGGCCTGATAGGTTGCTTCTTGGACAACATCCAATGCATCTTCTTCGTTATGTACATAAAGATAGGCAGTTCGGTAGATTCTTTCATAATGTTGTTGAATTAACTTTTCAAAGGCGCTTTTATTACCTTTGATTGCTTTTTTAACTAGCCGGTGGCTTTCTATTTCCATCTTTTTTGCCCCCCTTTACTAATTAGTGGAATCTATACTCAAGAAAAGTTTCAAAAAGTTAAAGTTTTTAATTTTTCTAAGGAAAAGCATAACATGGAAATAAAATCCGAAGTTCAAAAAAATAAGCAGAAACCTGAGTAGGCTTCTGCTTATTACAAATCATTTTAACATGGTTGCTTGAAGGAATTCTTTTGTACGTTGCTCCTTTGGATGATCAAAGAATTCATTTGGCCGATTTCTTTCGATAATTCTACCATCGTCCATGAGTACAATCCAATCAGCAACCTCACGAGCGAAGCCCATTTCATGGGTAACCACTACCATGGTCATTCCTTCATCGGCTAACTCCTTCATGGTCGCCAATACCTCACCAACTAGCTGCGGATCAAGGGCAGATGTCGGTTCATCAAAAAGCATAATATCCGGCTTCATGGCCAGCGACCTGGCAATTGCCACACGCTGCTTTTGACCACCTGACAATTTGCTAGGATAAACATCGGCCTTATCCTCAAGACCCACCTTTTGGAGCAACTCCTTTGCTTCAGCAATGGCCTGGTCTTTTGGGATTTTCTTTACCATGATTGGTGCTTCAATGACATTTTCAAGGACAGTTTTATGTGGGAAAAGATTAAAGTGCTGGAAAACCATCCCCACCGTTTGGCGGATATTGTTAATATTATGGGTTTCCGGGCTAATCTCTTCCCCGCGGATTGAAATTCTCCCACCGCCCCTTTTTTCTAAAAAGTTAAGGCATCTTAGTAGAGTACTTTTACCAGAGCCAGATGCTCCGACCAAACAGACAACTTCACTTTCATACACGGACATGTTTATATCTTTTAATACATGTAAATTGTCATAAGATTTATGTAAGTTTTCTATTTTAATCATTTCTCGTTCATTCACTTTATCGTCCTCCTATCGATCACTAACTGCCAATCTCTTTTCGAACAGGCTCACCAGCATTGTTAATACTGCAACAAGTACTAGATAATAAACGGCTACTATTAACAAGTAGGTCATTTCATCGAAATTATTGGAACCCAGTGTGGTCGAAACATTAAACAGCTCATTCATGGAAATAAAAGCTGCCAGAGATGAATCCTTAAGTCCAATAATAAATTGGTTTCCAAGGGGAGGCAGTGCCCTCTTGAAAGCCTGTGGAAGAATGATACGGCGCATTGCTAGTATTCTGGTCATGCCGAGAGAGCGTGCCGCTTCCATTTGCCCTTTATCAATGGACTGAATCGTCCCCCGAAAAATTTCTGCGATATAGGCACCGTTATGGAAGGCGAGTGCAAGAGCCGCTGCCCAAAAGTCAGGTATGAGGAAAATACCGCTGAATCCAAAATACAGAATGAATATCTGGACAATGAGTGGAGTTCCCCTTACCAGGAATACATACGCATTTGAAATATAGCCTAATACTTTAATCCTTGATATTTTTAAAAGAGCAAAAAATAATCCGAATAAAATCCCAATTAAAATGGAGACAACTGTAAGTTTTAACGTCAACAGCGCCGCATCTATGAAAAGGTTTTTACTGCTGATAAACGTATGTAAAAAGTGAGAAAAACTAGGCAAAATAATAACATCCTTTCTTTCTAATGATCAATCTATTATTCTGGTTTTTTCGTAATATCCTCCCCAAAATACTTTTGACTGATTCGGGATAGTGTTCCATCGTTACGAAGTCTTTGAAGTGCATCATTAATCCGCTTGAGCAAGATTGGATTATCCTTCGGAACAACAATAGCCTGCTCGCTTCGCTCGATTAACTGCTGACCCTGAATTTTGAATCCTTCCTTTTTTGCACTTTTACCAGTGACAAAATCGGTAATAACGGCGTCATGCCGGCCAATACTTAGCGCTTTTAATGCCGTTATATCACTGTCATACATTTTAATATTGCTGGTATACTTTTTGGCTGTATCCGCATAGGTGGATCCCTTTGCTACGGCAACTTCTTTTCCTTTTAAGTCATCTACTGTTTTAATCTTGCTGTCAGGTCTTGTGAAGATCTGTGGACCTGAGTAATAGTAGGGTGTGGAAAAATCAACTTGTTTTGCGCGTTGGGGGTTAATGGTATGGCTGGCAACGGCTGCGTCTGCCCGTCCCGTTTTAATGCCCTCGATGAGCCCTTTGAATTTCATCCTCTTCTGGACTGGTTCAAGGCCCAGCTCCTTTCCTACTGCGTTTCCTACCTCAATATCGAAACCAGTCATCGATAAATCTTCATTGCTAACATAGCTAAAGGGCTTAAATTCTCCTGAAGCTGCAAAAATAAATTTCTGCTTATCTATCAGCTTTGTTCCATCTGCCAGCTGGTCTTTTTGGATACAGCCAGTCAGCATCCCCATAAGAAATATGCACGATAGAAAATTTATGTATCGTTTTTCCATGCTTGATTTTCTCCTCTCTCGTTCAAGCTATACTGCTACTTTCCCAGCATTGATGAAAAGGACTGCTCTTCTGCTTCTGAAGCAGAAGAGCAGTCCTCATGTTTTCATTCATGAAGCTCGAAAGTTTTGCAAGCTGTTTCTTCCACAGTATCAGCCTTTCTGCTGCCGTGTGAACCTATGACATAAATGGAGTCAGCCACACATTGGTCACCATCAGCCCAATACTTGCAGTTTTTAACATTACATTTCACATCCAATTTCATATTGTGCCACCTCCTCTATAAGGTTTTCTTTTTTAATACCCCCTTCAAAATTGGTTGAAACAAGATTTTTTCACCAATGCATTGCCACTGCCAAAGCAGACTGATCATTTCTCAAAAAAAAAAGCCTAATCCCTAAAAGATTAGACTTTTCATGTATTTAAGATTATCTTCGTAGTGGTTTACATCCTTTTTCCTATTCCCATTTAAACACTAAACTGGCTAACACAAACCCACCTAATAACCAACATCCTAATACAAGAGTTTCCGTTCCCAATTGAAGAAAAGGGGTTCCAAGATTCATCGTTTCCCTCAAGGCAGAACTTAAATGAGCAATAGGCAGTACCTTAACAATGGGTTGAATAATATCTGGCATATTACTAATCGGAAAGAACACACCTCCAAGAAACAGCATGGGAAACGTAACAAATCCTGCGATTGGCCCAGCACTTTCAGGATTTTTCGCAATCCCTGCAATAATAAAACCAAGTGACATAAATGCAAGGGTGCCAAGGACAATGAAGAAGATCAAAGAAAGCCAAGAACCTACGACACTAATACCGAATACTAAATTAGCAATTAGAACGACCAATAGAGCTTGAGTTCCATTAAGTAATAAACGAGCTGTGATTTGAGCAGCGATAAAGGTGGAGGCTTTGAGTCTCGTTCCTTGCATTCTCCGCAAGATCCCTCTTTCCCGCCAGGCAGCAATTTGTCCAGCAACACCATTCATGTTATTGCTCATAATCATCATAGCAACAATTCCTGGGACGAGGAAATCGACATAACGAATATTTCGGGCTTCTATGCCTATTTTTTCAACCGTCACTAAAGGTTTGTAGCCAACCAGTGCTTTACTATATTGATCAATGATGCCATTTACAACGGTCAGGCCGAGTTCCGAGGTGGTGAGATTTTTCTCATTATAATAAACTGGAAGGGAAAAGGGGTGTTCCTTGTCCTTTAAGTTTGCTTCATACCCTTTTGGAATTTCAATAAGAAGCTGGATTTCTCCATTTCTCAGGGCTTGTTTTCCATTTTGAACTTTTCCATAACTTATGGTTTTTAGTCCCTCGTACTTGTCAAACAGTTTCTTTAGATCCTCCGAGGAACTTGTTTGTTCCAAGTCGATTACCCCTACGGTTAACGATAGATTATCCTCCTTACCTGCAAAAGAACCAAGAGCTAGCATTAAGATAATCGGAAAGAGTAAGGTAAAGAATAAAACCTGTTTATTGCGAGCAAAGATTCTTAATTGTGCAAGAGTTAACTGCCAGTAAGCTCTCATGACTCTCTGATACTCCTTCCGGTCATATGAATAAAAACATCCTCTAATGTTGCTAAACGTGTTTGTAAATCCTCAATTTTAAATAGATGTTCCGTAGAGGCCTGAATTAAGGATGTTAAAGCTGTTTGTAAATCATCTGTATATAACTGGATAAAGGTATCTTTTATAGACACTTCTTTAACACCATTTAAATTCAAAAGTAACTCTTTTTCAGGCGAATTGCTTAAATGGAACTCTATGGTGCTTGTTGATTGAAGTTTCTTCACTAAATTGTCTGGCGTATCAAGAGCAATCAATTCTCCTTGATCCATAATCCCGATGCGGTCACAGAGCACATGAGCTTCATCCATATAATGTGTGGAAAGGATAACTGTTTTTCCGCGATCCTTTAAACGTAGTACAATGTCCCACAAGGTTCTTCTTGCTTGTGGATCGAGTCCAGTCGTTGGTTCATCGAGAAACACAATTTGCGGGTCATGTATAAGAGCTAAGGCAATAGCAAGACGCTGCTTTTGTCCGCCGGAAAGTCCTTTAATACGGGCATTTTTCTTCTCTGTTAAAAGCATTTCATCAATTAATTCATCGATGTTTACGTGGCTTGGATAGAAACTTCCATACAATTTCAGAATTTCATTTACTTTCAATAATTCAAATAAAGAAGTGGACTGAAGTTGAACTCCGATGACCTCTTTGACTTTGTTCACTTCCTTTTTCACATCAAAGCCTGCGAGTGCAGCGGTTCCTTCATCTGGCTTTCTAAGACCTACTAACATTTCAATCGTGGTTGTTTTTCCAGCACCATTTGGTCCAAGGAGACCAAAAACCTCTCCTTTTTCCACCTGAAAGGATACCCCGTTAACCGCGGTGTGAGAGCCGTATCGTTTTAATAGACTTTTTACATCTACCATTATGTTTTTAAGCATAGCAAGCCTCCTAAGAACATTTATGTAATCCTTATATTGGAATTTAAGAATTCAAAAAAAGAAACAGCCATTTGAAGCTGTTTCTATCTCAATTATACGCGATGATGGTCTGCACGCCAATTCCGAACAGCCTTTTTAATGTCATCTGGTGAAAGGTTCTCTTGAACAGTTCGCTCAACTAAATCTACGAATTCTTCGTCAGCTGTAAATCTTAGTGCAATCACTTGCTTCAACGATAGCTTCGAGTCTAATAGCTTCCCAGTTAAACGATAGTAGCGGAAATTTTCCTCCGTACGAATGATTCGATCCTGTAGCTGCAGGGCATATCCTCTTAGTTTAACTATCACAAAGAAAAACAACAACGCAAAACCTAACACAATTCCACTTAGAAACAGCTGACTTCTTACATGTTGAAAGAAAAACACAATCGATAAAATGAGCATAATAAGTCCAAGCAAAGCTGTCCCAAAATGATAAAGCGGGTCAACTTTTCTGTGATTTTTATAGTTTTGGTTCATTGGGGGGAAAACCTCCTTTTTATTAAGTTTACCATCACTCATTCTATTCCTAAATGTTTTCCTTATGCCTTTAATGATTAATTTAACGATAGCCACTACTTCTAGGACATCGCAGGCAGGGCTTCCTTTGTTACCGTGACGAACAATTAGAACACAACCAATTCTTTCATTTTTTGTTGAACTATTCCCACATAGGAAAACCTCATATCATACATCCTAGTTCGGTTGTATAATATACTTTTATCCTATTTTGATTTGCCCAAGTAAATATAATTCAATAATTGCATTTAATTAAAAAGGGGCAGACTTCAATTTAGCTCAAAAATCGAATTACATTTTTCACAAAAATAACTTTCAGATAGAAAAAGCAGCTAAATTCTAGTAAGATATTCACATGTGACATTAGATAAGGGGTTAAAAAAATGAGCGTATTAAACGTAAAAAATTTAAGCCACGGTTTCGGTGATCGTGCGATTTTTAATGATGTATCTTTTCGACTTTTAAAAGGCGAACACGTTGGACTAGTTGGGGCAAATGGTGAGGGTAAGTCTACTTTCATGAATATTGTTACTGGAAAGTTGCAACCCGACGAGGGCAAAGTGGAGTGGTCACGAAAAGTTCGTGTAGGTTATTTAGATCAGCATGCTGTCCTTCAAAAAGGTACTACGATGCGTGAAGCTTTGAGTACTGCTTTTCAATATTTATTTGATGCTGAAGCAGAGATCAATGAACTTTATGCAAAAATGGGTGATGAAGGTGCTGATATCGATGCATTACTTGCAGAAGTTGGAGAGCTACAAGAAACGTTAGATAGTAATGATTTCTATCAAATTAATTCAAAAGTTGAGGAAGTTGCTCGTGGTCTAGGATTAGACGATGTTGGACTCGATCGAGATGTAGATGATCTTAGCGGTGGGCAACGTACGAAAGTTTTGCTAGCTAAGCTTTTGCTAGAAAAGCCTGAAATCCTATTACTAGACGAGCCTACGAACTATTTGGATGAACAGCATATCGAATGGTTGAAGCGCTATTTACAGGAATATGAGAATGCATTTATCTTGATTTCACATGATATTCCATTCTTGAACAATGTTGTTAACTTGATCTATCACATGGAAAACCAAGAGTTGAATCGCTATGTTGGTGACTATGATAACTTCTTAAATATTTATGAAATGAAGAAGCAACAGCTAGAGTCTGCTTACAAGCGTCAACAACAAGAAATTGCTAATTTGAAGGATTTCGTTGCTCGTAACAAGGCAAGTGTTGCAACTCGTAATATGGCGATGTCTCGTCAAAAGAAGCTCGACAAAATGGATGTTATTGAATTGGGGAAAGAGAAACCGAAACCAGAGTTTAACTTCAAAGAAGCTCGCGCAACTAGTCGTTATATTTTTACGGCTGAAGATCTTGTTATTGGTTACAACGAACCACTTTCTCGCCCTTTGAATTTGAAAATGGAACGCGGACAAAAAATTGCATTCGTTGGTGCAAACGGTATTGGGAAGTCTACTCTTTTAAAAAGTATTCTTGGGTTGATTAATCCAATTTCGGGTAAAGTGGAACGTGGTGAGTATCAACACATCGGTTACTTCGAACAGGAAGTTAAACAGTCCAACTACAACACTTGTATTGAAGAGATTTGGAGCGAGTTCCCAAGTATGAATCAGGCTGAGGTCCGTGCTGCTCTTGCAAAATGTGGATTAACGACGAAACATATTGAAAGTAAAATCGAAGTCCTTTCTGGTGGCGAAAAAGCCAAAGTTCGATTGTGTAAAATTTTAAACACAGAAACGAATTTATTAATTCTAGACGAACCTACCAATCACTTAGATGTGGATGCAAAAGATGAATTAAAGCGTGCTTTAAAGGCATATCGCGGAAGTATCTTGATGGTATCCCACGAACCTGATTTCTATCGTGAAATTGCGACTGATATTTGGAACTGTGAGGATTGGACTACGAAAGTGTTTTAAATAAAGATTAAGGGGTACCCAATGAGAAAATTCCACTTGGGTACCCCTTTTCTATCTATTTCAAAATTAATTTTGCAACAGCTTCCACATGGCTCGAGTGGTGATGGCAGACATATTGATGTAGTGGTGTTTACCTTAGCATATTTAAAAATCATACCGGAACAAAGCTAAAATAATCTGAGAGCAAGATTATTGGGAAATGTTAACCAAGCTGTAAATCTCTTTGTGCTTCTTCTATTGCTTCTCTTTCTTTAATATATTCTTGATTATAATCACCAATTATTTTTAAGTTCTCTTCAATTTTTAATCTTTGATTTTCATTTCCAAATTTGATGATTAATTCTGCTCCCATATGAATATAAGATTTCGGTTGAGCCAAGATATGTTGACTTACACTTAAAGTAAAAATTTCTTCAAGTTGTTCAATTATGAACTTGAACAACTTATTTTTAGCTAAAATAAATGTTCCTACGTTTCGGTAATTAGTTTTTGTGATGTACTCATCCAACTCATATTCTGTAGAAGGAAAACATTTATTTTTAAAATATGATTCTATTTTCTCGTCTGTTAAATATCTTGTAGAGTTAATGAATAAGCCTATCAATATTTCTTCATTTTTTAATAAGCCTGAGTGCTTATTATTGAAAGTAAAGTTTAAAATATTTTCAAAATCATCATCAGATTTAATCCAATTATTTACCATTAATTTAATTTCATCATCAGAAAAGTAATGATTCCAATTTAGCCAAAGAGTGTATGCATCACTTTGATTAAAATTTATAAAAAAACACTCATCTGAAATATTAATATATGCTCTTTGTACTGCTTTTTTTAAAACGGATAATTCATTTTTATTAATATTAGTTTGCTTTAAGTAATTATGAATACCTATTGTAAATAAAATATTTCCATCTTCCCAGAATTGAAGATCAAATACGTGGTTTTCGAAATGCAAATTTCTTGCTATTGTTTTTGCTAACGATAAAATACTATCGATTCCCTCAAACTTAGTATTTTTTCTATATTTAAGATGATATATATCTTTCAGAATATGAAGTAATTTTTCTTGGTGCGGTCCACTAATTTCTTCTATTCTTAGTCCAAGCTTACTATTTAATTCAGCTGCACTAAATTTTTCAATTAAATTTATATACCCTTTCTTAACTTCACTTAAACCCCCATCTCTTAAAAGAGTTATCAAATCAGTTAACTCTGTTTGCGATATTTTGTTTGTTGGAACTCCATAAACAAAATATTGGTCAAAAAATTTATAGCTACATATTCTCTTGTTTTTCTCCCATAAAATTTTTTCACTAGATTTAAACTTCTTTAGTTCTTCTCCAAATAAACGTACTATAGAAGGGAATAAAGTTTCAAGAATATCCCTATACTCATTTATGTTTTCAATATTATTTAGTTTATTCCTATCACCCTCTGTAAAGGTACTCTCTTCATTAATTAATACTTTTTTATTATGGTAAATAAAGTTATAAAGATCTGAAGAGCTTACCTGTATCATAATCAAATAAAGTAGATCATTTATATTCACTTCACTTTTTAGTAATGGCAAGTAGAACTGAACTAAATTTTTATACCTATATATGTTTCTTGGAGAGTATTTTAAATCTATTAAACTTTTAACTATTTGTATATCATTAGCACCTTCAATATTATTCTTTTCAATAACATCTCTTATCTGCTCAGAAAAGAATGTTTCCAAATCATTATTGTCTGGTTTAGGCAAATAAATTGGAATTTGAATAAACTTCTCAATATATTTCTTAGCGTCTTCAAAATTACTATCTGCGTCAACTTGGTATATGCTTGCTAAAGATTTTTTAACTATTTCTTCATCTAGAGCCATTATATATGTTACCCTCGGGAAATCTGCTATTAGTCGGACCAACTTAAACATCATTCGTATTTCATTGCCTTCCAAACGGTCAATATCATCTATATAAACAACAATTCTTTTAGGAAATTTTAATAATAAATTTTCAATTTCTTTTTTTAGTTCTGTTAAACTCACATTTTCTCTAGTAGGTAGGAACTTATCAATCATTTCTTTAAAAGATACAATTGTTCCAAAACTACGTACACTGACTGTAGATATAATGTCAGCATATTGTTTAATGACTTTCCCTATTTTTGGATTGTAACCTCGTGTTTTTTTTATTTCTTCCAAAAAGTGAAATAAATAGATACGAATAATATCATGGTTATCTTTCCCAAAGTACCATGGTTTAAAGTCTATATATAGAATGTTAGATTCCTCACCAGATTCAATTTTTAAATTGCTACTATATTCTTTAACCATGTTATAGACCGAACTCTTTCCACTTCCCCATCCCCCCAAAAGACCTATAGTTAGACTTTCATTTTGTTGTTGATTTTCTAATGCTTCTCCGAGTTTATTTGCAAAGTCTGATCTATTTAGCTTATCTTCATCTTTTGTTTCTATAGGATTACCTGAATTATATTCATGGTGGGCATTCGGGATTTTATCCTGACTTAATTTCGGTATAAGTCGTATAATACTTCCAACA
Source organism: Neobacillus rhizosphaerae (assembly GCF_050477885.1). Taxonomy (GTDB): domain Bacteria; phylum Bacillota; class Bacilli; order Bacillales; family Cytobacillaceae; genus Neobacillus; species Neobacillus rhizosphaerae_A. The sequence continues at coordinate 49,242 of NZ_JBCNAC010000105.1, read as the reverse complement.
AAAAAATAAAAGAAAAGAACTAAGGAAAATATTAGTAAAATATCAAATAGATTTGATAACATACTTCCAGACCAAAAAGTTACTGGACCTCCAATTAGAAAGTAATTGGAAATAATACCAATAGTAAAGACACTAACTAAATAGTCAAACGTAGTAGTTAATGGCTTTACTCTAAATTTTATAATTGGAAGACTTATAATAATATAAAAAATGAAAGCACATAAACAAAGTAGACCTATTGAGCTATATACTCCCCACCATACCCACTCATAAGAAAATGTTACTCCAATTTTTTCACTAGCAATTTTTCTGACAAATGTTAATAAGATATTTATTAATATTATTATTGCTATAGAGTTAGATAAATTTTTTAAAATTGTTATTAATGTATCTTGTTTACTTATTGTATTTTTATACTTATCCGTTTTCTTCTGACTCATATTAATTCCCTTCTTGATAACGGTCCTAAAAATATAGAATTGACTATCTAGTAGCTTATTTGTTGCTTCAAATGAATACTTTTTTTCAATCGGATTCTCACACCATAGGGTAGTACTCAAACAAGCTGAATTTTCTTTAAATCTCGACCAGCTCTTTAAACCTTGATAAAATTCAAAAGCATTTTCTGGATATAAATCAACATAGTGCAAGCTATCATAGTATCATCTTTGAAGGCGCAATTCCTCTTCTCTTTTATCCCTGCCTCCTCTATAGATTCAGCAGTATTCCAATCCTTTATATTTGTTAGTTACCTATCTCGTCATTCATAAGAAATAACGTGATTATATCGATACTCCATCACAGCACATGAGAGTAAAAGCCGACCAACTTATATGACCGGCTTTTGCACGCTATACACTTATTAATCTATTTTTTGACGCTTTATTACAGCCCCATGATTTCTTTCTTTTTAGCATCAAACTCTTCCTTTGTTAAAACCCCCATATCAACAAGTTCTTTTAGCTTTTTCAATGTTTCGATCTGCTCGTCGAAAGACATTGAAGAACTTGGCGTTGAAGCTGGTTGTCCTTGAGTTCCAATATTCTGGGCCATATTCATTCCAAAGAGCATGCCTCCGCCGTTTCCAAGTCCATTATCTTGAATGCCCTGAGCAATTTTTTGCTGTGCAGCAATATTGGAAGCTCTCTGTGAAACATCTTCATACGCTCTCATATTCATCTTGTTCGCAGAGAACTCGTTAACAAGCTGTCTAGATTCTGGTGAAAATTCAATATTTTCAACCGCAACCTTAACAAGTTCAAAACCGAATCGGTCTTTCCATGTGCCAGCATTATATGAATCCTCAGATATTCTCTTTGAAATTTCAACTGTCTGTGAAGGCAACTGTGAAATCCTATATGTAGTTGAAAGTGAATTCAATGCAACGATAAATGATTGTACAAATTCTGAAAGAACTTGTGATCTCACTTTTGGATTATCAAATGAATAGCTACTTACGTTAGCTGGCACAAAGTTTTTTATAAACCTCTCAGGATTAACAATTTTAATAGAGAAGCTACCATATGCATAAATTTCGAGGTCGCAACCATAATACAAATCATTATAGACCTGAGGACCGCGTGTTCCAAACTTAATATTACGAATTTCGCGTAAATTGACAAATGCTATTCTCTTTTCCGAAGATGAGATACCACCGTAGCCGATTCTATCTTTTGCCTGTTTAAAGATTGATGCGGCTATACCATTTCCATTGAATACGCTTTCCTCACCATCTTGATATTCATAGCCGCCAGGAGTAGTGATAATGTTTTCAATTCCGGCTTGGCTAAAAATGAAGGCTGCTGTATTTTCGGGAATAAATATTTTTGACCCGTTTGATATAACATCCATTGAGCCATGTATATTGACTCCACGACCATTGTTATTCGTTTTAAGTATTCCCGGTGCTACAGCTGTGTGTTCATCAAAATATCCAGCAGTTATTAGTTTTTTCCACTGATCAGCAAAGGATCCTCCTACTGAATCAGTAATTACTTTTAAAATTCCCATAGTCATCAACCTCCCTCATTATAATATTTGATCTGTATCACAATAACTGCAGCGAATGCTTTGACCTTTGGTTCCAGTAAGAGGTGACATACAACCGATGCATTTTTTTGTAGCCTTTACCGGTTCATCCGCAGCTTTGCCTTTGGATTTAATTCCTAATGTTCCTTTAAAAACACCTATAGTATCTTTAAGCGTTTCTGCTACAATTTCTGCTCCGGGAATTGCAAATTGATTTGCTACTAAATTTGACTCTCTCCCAATTAATACCTTGCTAATTCCATTAACATATTTCACAATTTCCTTTTTGGCTGAGCTTTGAAATTTGAAAGACAATTGGCCATTTGTAAAATATATCTGAAGATTAGGTATACCATTAGTACTTTTACCCATACTAGCCTGTGCTTCGCCATTTATGATTTTCACCTGATTGAGTGGGTATTTCCGCACACTTTTTGTATTTCCAAACAGCCCCTTACTAACATGGATAATGTTCATGTTAGTAAGAATAAGTTCATCGGTAAATGCGGTCATAAGCCCGCTGCCTTCACAAACACCGGTACTCTGAATAAGAATTGATTCACTTGGCTCTAAATTGTATTTCACCATATTTATCCTTCTCCTTATCTCTTTTATTGATGTAACGCTAACCACTACATTAAATATGGGCGGTCATTATTGACTGGTACTTCAACCCACTCGGAATAAAGAAAATATTCTTCTTCATAAATTATTAATTGTGGAGGATAATATCTTGAGTGACTTTTTCCAAGTGTTAAATTAGTTTTGCAGAAGTGGATACTATATACAAGGCTTTTATTCTACCTTTTCCGTAATCATCTAACCATCCCATTAGAACCTGCTCTATTACTTCCTAAAAGTTTCTATTTTAGGGATTTCACTCCTACTATTTTACTATATTTTGGTTTATATTTATACAAGAAGAGTGCCTGTGGGACCCAATTATCCAAGGTCTACAATAATATTCGGGCAAGAAATATATCAATTCAGAGGCAACTTACAGTTTTACTCAATAAGCCCTTATGGAAGGGTACACCGCGCCTGCTAAAATGCCGAGGATAATTTTTTAAAATAGAGTTTTTTTGAAATTTTAACTCAATTAATTGTGTTAAAAAAAAGGATCCATGATTGATTCAGTAACATTTTGAATAAAAGCAGGAAAACCCTATTAGGTTCCTGCTTCTTCTTTTATTGTTGTTTCTAATATTATTATAATATGATTTATTTCAATTCAGGCTAGATGCAAATCATAATTATTGTAAGCATTCAGAATTACATCACGTATCTCTTAGTTGTTCAAGTGTGTATGGTAGTGTGGCTATCAGTTCTTGCTCCTCATCTAGTCTTTGCTTAGAAATATTGTTAAATTCCTTCTCACTTATGCTAACACCTCGCAAAAATGTATTTTAGTAGGGAATCATGAAGTGTAGAAATTCTAATAACAGTCACTAACACATATCTAATACCCAGAATTTCTTTAATTTTCATAGACTGCCACCTAATAACAAGAGTATCCTTTCATAAACTAAATTAAAACACAAATGGGTCATTGTTAATTTCATATGTATGCAAAGACATTGGGTATTCTATTTTTGTAAGTACGGTTTTCCCTATTATTCTTGCTGCAAAATAGCTAACAATTGCATCTTCTACTGAAAATAACCTGGCCCTCTCATCAAGCATGTTCACTTCATGTTTAGCCTTGTTATATAAAACAATAAAATTAAATAATGAATCAATAAGCACATTATCAAAAATATTTTTCTCTTTTGCTTCGTGTGCTAGTTTTCCTAAAGGGATTTAGAAAATCTTAATTTACCCATTAATTTTGTACTGACAACAAAGAGCCTCATCACAACTTCTAAATGCATACCACTATAATGTATAACATGCCCAGCATGTAATCTAACATCTAAGATATCAATTTCAGACCGTGCATACTGCAATGGTCGAAAGAGCTCCCTCTCCAAACCTCCTGGAAAAGGGTTTTTCTTTGGATCAGAGGGCATACAGTAAGTCTCCTTACTTTCTCATTAATCCTTTCTCCCCCAATTTTCCGTAAACTTTTACCCATCTCATAATGCGTGTATAGTCCTTCATATTTTGCTTTTGTGCTAAAAGCCTATATCCCAATATACCTTCTTGGTACTCCTTTACTAACATTAACTTAAATCCTTCACTATTCTTAGCCATAAAAAACACCCTAATATTGGATTTCACTCTAACATTTGGGGTGCAGTACATTGGTTATTTGCTTTCTTTTAAAACCAGTTACGAAACACACTCCACATGTCTAGAGTGTATGTTGCAACACATGGAGCGTGTTGGGTTACAACCCTTTTTAATATAAATGCCTTTCTCTATCCTTTAGCACAAACTGTCCCAGTCATATATTAGACTAAAGAGGTGTAGGGATAGCGTTCTTCTTTATAAGGACATTATGGATCATCTTTTCCAATTCTTAAATAAATTTGAGCTTTTTTCAGTGTTTATTAGATAGTATATTATTATTGTCTAAATCAATCTTTTTCAATTTGTGCTTATAATTTATTTTTATAATTCACTTCTAAGCGCGTATAAGTGAAAGAAGTTTTTTGTATCTACATCTGGTTGTAAATAATAAAAGTTTAATAATAAATCAATTAAATTTAAACTTTCAAATAAATATTTACACCAACTGTACAATGATATACAATACTGACATACACTACATACATTAAGGGAGAGTCGTACAATGAGTACCACAGTATCTAATCAATATTCTGATGAATTTAAAGTCGCGGTAGTAAAAGATGCACTCCGTCTTAACAATATTTCTAAGGCTGCGAGAATGCACAGTGTACACGTAAATACCGTTCGAAAATGGAAAAGGGAGTATGAAGAGGAAATTTCTACAGGAAGTACTGTTTTAGGAACCGAAGAAAGAATGAGAGACATTGAGCAACCTGATATAACTAATATTTCTGTTGAATCGGAACAGCAACTTAAGGATCTTATTCATCTATTGCAAAATGAAATTGAACAACTGACAAATATTAATAAACAACTTCAAACAGAAAAACAAAGTTTTCAACAATATATAAGCGAACTACAAAAGGAACTACAAAGCTCTCAACAATACATAGGTCGAATGTTTATGGAAAATGAAAGATTAAAAGAAAAGGCCATACATTGCCTGCAAAATTAATTAAACAACATTTATCAAATACATCAGTGGATTGCTACATATAAGTCAATACTAAAAGAGGAGGGGTTCTACGTGGCCAGTACGATTAAAAAAACATACTCAGACACATTTAAATTGTCAGTAGTTAAATATGCGCTAGAAATTAATAATTTTTCAGCAACAGCTAGAAAGTTTAAATTGTGTATTAGCACCGTTCGCAGGTGGGTAAATAAATACCAATCACAGATTGAAAATGACTTGAATACACTTAAACTTATAAATTCTAGAGAAAACAATTCTGCTGATCCACAGCCTGTTACCGATATCGTAAATTTAACATTGAAAAATAATGTTTTCATAATACAGAAATAAATCGATATATCTTTCCCACCATCAACGTATTTAAGTGCGTAATGGAATCAGTTGAAAGCTGCTAATTTCTTTCAATGGTATATTCAATCCATTGCTTCCTTTAATTTATAAGGAAGTAATGTCTTAGAAAATTCATACTCAATTTGATTAAATCTCATCTTAATGCTAAATTGGTTACTGCTTCTATGTGTGTGGAGTGTAATTGACAACACAATGGTTGTTGGTGGGTTTATCAACATTCTTTAGACCTTTAATGTTTGGAAGGTCACAATTCGTACTAAAGCCCTCCGTTAGTCAAGAAAGAGTCTACACGTCTTCTAATCATAGTGATTCAACCCAATTAATTGCGGATTCGAAATCATTTATTGCTTTTTCTGTTTCAACTTTTTCTGGGACAAGATATGAATGAGCAATCTTATGCCTAAACTTTTTCCGATGAGATTTAATCTCCACCCAAAGGACAAGGTTATCCCTAACAAGTGACCTTCCGGCTTTATCTCTTAATTGCCTATCGCATCGTTGGGGGAAGTCCATTTTTGTTGTATCCAGGTAAGCAATTATATCTTGGTCTGCCAAACCATCAGTTTTCATCTTTTCAATAATCTTGTTTTCAACCGCTACTTCAAGGGCTGCCGAACTATTAATAACAGCAGAACGAAATTCCCCTCTTTCATACAAATTTCGTGCAGTAAGTAGGAGTTCTTTTGTTGCCGGAATTTCAAATCCATTTATTAATCTGTTCTTTAAGTCCCTTAATTCAGATATGTACTCTGTAATGTTTGTTCGATAAATTCAACTTAATTAATTTTACTTCTTCAACCATAGCCCCTGCAACATCTCGTCTTTGATATTTCACATTAATCTCATATTCACCATCTGGAAGTTGAATGAGAAATGGTATTTCATTATAAAAACCGTTTTAAAATTCACACTATTTCACATCCTTAATAAAATGTATTATATCACTCACCGAAGATTTCGAGCACTAAACTAAAAGTAACTCTAATGCCCCTTTAGTTCTATAAGCTGTAAGACCAGCATATGAACCAATAACTAGAAATTCTGGACGTATATTTTTTTCTATCTATGATAAAATAATAAAGCTAATTTAATTAGTGAGAAGCACCACCCTTTCGTTTGCAGTTCACTTGTATGCGGGGTGGTTTTTTATTTTTGTTAAGTCCCTTTGTAATAAAGAATGAAAAATACTGCTTAGACTGAGATGAAAATCCAAGCAGTATTCTATAAAAGATCATTTTTGTTTAAATGATATAATTTTCATCAAGATCACTATTTTCAATGGTTTTTGTAATTCTTGTAGTTTCTGGACCTAAATAGATTTCATCTCTATCTTGATTTTCATTAGTAAATGTAAGCACAGTGGTATCTGGACCAACAAAATAATCATCCACGTCTCTATTTTCAATTGTTGCGGTCTCACGAGTAGTTTCTGGACCGAAGATGCATTCATCCTTATCATCATTTTCAGTTGTCTCAGTTAATCGAGTTGTTTGTGGGCCAAACCATAATGCTTTCTCTTTTTTTTCACTATCTAAGTAGTTAATTTGTGTCTTATTGTCATAATGTAAAATCGGGTAAGGTTTTAAATCGTACTCTTCGACATAATTAATAATGTATGGTATTTTCACCTAAGTTCACTCCTTTAATAAAATTAGATTAAAATCTGTTTTTTTATCTGTTATTTCAATTACTTTGATGTATGAACATTATATATATTAATCAATTCCATTGTTTTTTTATAGTTAACATTTTTATTATTGGATACTACTAAAATCTTTTCATATCGATTATCCAGTAAAGCTTTTTCTAGCTCTACTATTGTTTTATTATTATTCTTTAGAAAATCCTTAAAGGAGTTAGCACTTTTCATATGGATAATATTAGTAACACTTTTTTCAATAGGAACTGATTTTTGCTCAATCTTATGAAATTCTTCATTGTATTGAATAATGTTGTATACGAATAAAATAATAAGGCTCCAACTAATAATCGCCATTATATATTTTTCAATATTTTTAATTAATGTCACCTGATATGTACTTTCTTGTACCATACTACGCCATTCGTAATATAACATTAAGATGAACGTAATTAAGGGGTCTTGAGAACTCCTAATAGAATTAAATGTAACTCGCTCTACAGATTTTACCTTAATAAATTTATAAAAAAAATAAATTAGATTAATAAAAAGATAGGCTAAAATTATAATAAATGTCTTTTTATAAATACTCTCTATACTATAAATTTTATTAAATTGGGCACTGTATAAAGGAAGTATAAAAACGGATATAGATAGGTATGCTAGAAATTTATTAAAGGTCTGATTTTTAACCGTTTCTATTTGAGTCACTTTATGAGCAAGAGCATCTTTTTGAATTGAGAGTTTTTCTTGTTCAGTAATTTGCTTAAGTTCATTTTCATAGACATTATAGTTTGCACCAAGCCGATTTAAGTCCGGATATATATGGACTTTTGACAAATTTAAAACGAACAAAAATTTTGGTTTCATATTAGTAAAGTTATAGGTAAAAAGGTGTAATATCCATTTCCCCATATTAAAGCTGAATAACGATATTCTAAGGTTGTGTTTTTGTGTTTCACCTCTTCTAATTTCCCCAAAAAAACGATCATCTGATATTCGACAAAAAGGACTCCAAGAGAATATTTTAACCACAAAGAAAATGAAATTATTTTGCATTTATAAATCTCCCAATAAATAGTTTATAATTGATCCTGAAATGTCTAAATTAAGCTCCTCTTCCAGCCATAGCCATTGACCATTGGCATTTAGTTCAAGGAAAAAATAATTCCCATCTTTTACAATAAAGTCGAAAGCTGCAAATTTAATATATAAACTATCCATCATAATTAAGCACTTATTTACTATTTCTTGTGGCACTTCGATAAGAGAATAAGAAATTTTAGAATCCTTCTTTCTCCAGTCTATATTGTTTGAAGAGTTTATTTTTACACCATAAGGTTTTCCATTTATAATCGTTAGCCTGACTTCGTAATCCTTTTCTTGATAGCTTTGGAAGTACGCAGGTGATAGTTCCAACCCTAATATCTCCTGTTCCTTATTTACCATATTTGTTTGAATATATCCCACTTTATTTTCATCGATTAATCGGCCTACTGAGATTGGTTTCACTATCGAAGTCGGGTTATTGAAGGTGAATATTTTAGCTTCCTGATTTGAATTAGAGATTAATGAGTCTGGAATATTAAAACCTAATTCATTAGCTAATTTAAGTTGGACTATTTTATTATCAGCTCGCCTTAGAAAAGAAGGTCTTGTCATACCAATATTCCCAAATGTTTCAGCAATACCTTCAATTATAGTTACCATCTCTCTTTGCATTAAATTCCTATATTTTGAATCATATTCACGAAGTGATGGAAATGAGATTTTTCTATAATACAATGAATCGCAAAGTTCCATATCAATTTGTAAGCTATTATCGTTATATTTAATAGTAGATCCATTATTAGATATTAAAAAATTGTAATCTGAGAAACAATCTGTATTTAATCTAAAAAAATGGGCAGATTCTGAATATCTATCGATTAAATAATCTACGGTCAAATCCTTAGAGTTAGTTATAATCAAAATTTGTTTCATAGTGAATCTCCTTAATGTACTAATTTTACTTTAAACTGTTAAGAGGTTCGGATATATCTATTACATCACTTTTACACCGTGGGTCAATTTAAACTGTTACCAAAATATTTTTAAATCATATTTTTCAACGGTTACTTAAGTGGTAAATTACAAAATTAGCATAACACATTATAGGACTTTTTCACCTTAAGGAAACAAAAAAATTAAAATATTCACCCTTTTACAACAAAATTAAAAAGTAAATATAATAATTAATTTATAAAATATTATTTCTCTCCTTTCAAGAGGATACCAAATTATTCCACCTGATCCGTACGAAAGAAAAAAAGGAGCCGCCAAAGTAGCCCCCCCATAACAAAATATTTACATTCTAGAAAAGTTAATGGTGTGTATTAACATTTTCTTGTGATTAACTACCTCTTATTCAGAGATTAAATCCTCACCATTCAAAATGACAATTTTAGGGTTTTTAGTTATTGATTGATATTTTCGCAACAATTCAAGGGTAGTATGACTCCATTTACCTAATGTACTAAAAACAACGACGTGAGCTTGAATAGAATCAGCAAGTTTTAAATATTTTTGTATAACATCTTCTTCAGGACCGCTATCCTTAAGATTATTCCCTTTTTTGCATTCCCCGATTACAATATCTCCATCCACTACACAACAAATATCTATTTCCATATGTGGTTTTGATGATTTTTCATCTACCCTTATTTCAATTTCTGGAATATAACTAAAACTAGTATTAGCTGACTTTTTTAGCTTTGCAAGTGTCAAAATAGGTACTAAAGAGTTATGTAGATATGCTTGATAAACCATCTCATTTAATTTGTAATACCAAATGGGCTGTACTCGATGGTTTATCGGTTGTAATTGTAACGTATCAGTGGTATAGTTCTGAACTTTATAACATCTAGGACATTTAAAAGTGTTATCTACTAAGGAGATGTTATACCAATCGGCATTGCGGCAACTTTGACACTTGAAAATAAATCCCCTTTCAATAACATCATTTTCTAATAGATTATTAAATATTTTACTAACTAATTCCGTATCATTTAATAAAGTATGAATTGTTTCGTAGTCCAAATAACGTCGTTTGTTTAGAACTATGCCATTAGTATAGACCCCAGCCTTGTTCGAAGAAGTGTCGATAAATTTATCAAACACTTTCCTATATGCATCTGTTAATAAAATATCAGCTACGTTACCAAGGTCTTTAAATTTATTAATAAATACCTCCTCGAAATTACCTTTATCAGAATACTTTATGGAATAACCTGCTTTCTGGAATAGCTTTTTAAAAAGCTTCAAAGTATCAGGATACTTTAAATAGGGATTGACTTTTATCGACTTAATGTTATCTCCCATTGAATTAAAATATACGAAATTAGGGGAAAAGTAACTTATTCCTTTATTTGTTATCCGAATATTCCTAGAGCCATAGTGAGTTGCTGAGAGCAGCTCACTAGCTAAGTATTGGTTTTTCGGAAAAATTGTATTTTTAACACGTATATCTGTTATCCAATAGTGCCCAGATGGCGAAACCTTTGAAAAGTAAAGTGGTACCGGTGTATCAATTGGGTAAATGCTTTGGTTAGTATATGTATCAAAAATTAAGACTTGCTCATTCATATGATTGTCTTTACCATACACAAAAATTATATTATTCAATAAGGTCTCTATCTTATTGGTGATAATATAAGGAATCATCTCAGAATGAAACTGCCGTTTGGTTTCCATCTCTCCAATAATTTCTTTAATGCAATCTTCTGTTAATGATGTTGAAACAAATACTATTGCATTACTATCCTCATAGATCATAGATTGCCTTTTAAAGTTAATAATATTGTGTAATTCATCATCAAATTCAACATTAATCGGCATCCAGAAGACTTTATTCTTTATTTTAGATAAGGAATAGTAGAGACAAAAATCAGATAATGTATTTCCTATAACTGTAATTGGGTTAGATTCCTCCAAATCGGTATCTGTAGAGATATAGTATTCAAGGTTTACACTAGGAACCTTAAAACCATAACTTCTTTTATCAAGTGGTTTATCCCTTTCATATATCAAATCAAATAACCTGTAAAAATCTAGTTCATTGTTTACTTCTTCATACTTTAGAGAAATATCCTTCTCTAATATATTCTCTTCTAAATAAGAATCCACAAATCCAAATTTAGAATGCAATAATAATTTTGATATGGATGAAGATGTTCTAACTTTCAATGCCTTTACATCATCAAGACCGGAATACTCTAAGATTGTACTCATATCAGTTAAAGGATACGAAATTTTTTCACTATATTTAAACGGGAGTAACTGTTTACTACCTTCAGCATTAAAATAGTTTAGATTCTTTTTCAATGTATCTATTAATTGCTTGCTAATTTCGAAACTGGTTAGTTCCATTCCAAGGAAACTCGGTTGAGTTTCTATGTCTTCTTTATCTAGATTTCTAGATGATGAGGAGTTTTCTCTAATAAATTTCTCTATTACCTTTTCATAATTATTGCTATCAAAAACCTTTAATTGATGTAAGGAAGAGACATAATAATAGATGTAATCAGGATCATACTCCTTCATAATTTTTAAGAAAGAGGGATCAATGATAACTCCATCTGTTGGTATTATCAGATTATAGTCTCCCCCCCAAATTCTATTAAACATCGCTAATAGAGCTAAACAGTCAGTTTCCCAGAATTCTGAATTAATATTTACTAATACAACGACCTTTGCTGGACGTATTCCAGTGCTTATTGGGAGATACTTTATATTTTTGTCCATTTCTTTCTCCTTTTATTGTATTATTCTGACTAAAATATTTATAGAACAGACAGATGTTTGATAGTTTTTAGTTCTTTCTGTTAATATACTAAGGGGATTATACCAAAATTTCGAGGTGCTTTTATGATTTGGAAAGATTCAGATGAGATTTTAAAGCATTACAAAAATGGACAATTTCAAGGTGTAAACTTAGGAATTACAGATGTTAACCCTAAATTTATTATAGGGCTTTGTATAAATCCAAAAATTGTGGCTACAGATTGGAAAATGGAAAACTTAAAGAAAGCTGTGGAGCTCAATGGCTGGGATGATCAATATGCTAATTCAATATCTCTTATTCAATTGCCCACTGGTGAATATGTAGTAACACCAGGCGGAAACCATATGGCTATGCTTTCTAAACAATTAGGAATGGCTTCTATCAAGGCAAAAGTTTATAGATTATTTCCTATTAATATTTTTCCTTCTAACATTTTAAACACTGTTCAAAGTTTACAAAAAGAAGCGGAACGAATACAAAGCGACCTTAGTACACTTGGACCAGAAAGTGAAGAAGCCTATGATTTAATTAACCGACTTGATAAGATTCAATTGGAAGAAATAAATCAGACTTTTTTAGATTATTTAATACTTGAAAAGTTAATTTAAATGTTTTCTTAATATTTTTAATTATTTTGATATCAATTTCTCAACAAAAGTTACAAGGGCGACTCTTAAATCACATTATGTGAAGCATATTAATTCGATAAATTATATGATGTAATTTAACTGCCAAATTTTAGAACATTTTCGTTACATAAAAAAGGACCGACTCGGCCCTTTTTTATTTTTTTAGAACGGTTTACAGATATATTTTTTTTGAATAAAAGGGATAATATAGGATTATTCACTTATAAAGGACCTTCTTGGTAATCCGGTTTTAAAATTATTAATAAATTGTTCATAATAATATTTACTATCTAAGTGAAAACGGTCACTTATTTGATTAGAAGAAATATATTCGATATCCCAATGCGTTATATACCACATATAAGTACTATCTGAATAGAGTCCCTGACCATCTTCCAGAACCTCATTCAATTTGGAAGGACTTAATACAGATTCTTTTTGGTCATACGGGTAAATATAATCTGCGAACACAGAAAAAGTTTCGTGTTTATTATCAAAATAAATTGCTCTAGGTCGGATATAATGATTACTCCAATCACTTCCCTTTGGCAGCTCAATACTTTCCAACCTTTTTATAATTTCCTCTACATCTTTTAAATTTGGAAATGAATTTGATATTCTAGAACTCAAGTATAAAAAATAATCTTTATAGTTAGCTGCCCAGAAAGATGGTGACTGGGTATTGAATATTTTCCATCCTACTTCTTTTGAAGTTTTGGGGAAAAATAAGTGAATCAAGGGTAAAGTAGAGGGATTGTTTAATTGTCTCTCTAGTTCAACTCCGTCCCAATATCTTATAAGAAGATTCCTTCTACCTTCAATTTCTTCAAATCGTTTTACTACTGAAGAAGATGGTTGGGTAGAACATACAAGTAAAAATCCCTCCGCCCCTATAGCTTCACACTCATCAATAATTGAACTTACATCTTTTAATCCTACTGATTGTCCGGAATGTGCGTAATGTTTACAACTTACTAACCACTTACGTTGAAATGGAGCAAGTTTACCTGGAACTCTTTCATAAAAGATGAGATCTTTTCCACCATCCGGCCCTACACCTGTCCAATGAACTTCAAAACCACTTCTTATTAATAATTCCCTTATTAATTGTTCAAACGCAACTCCATTTGATGGAAGTTCAGTATAATCTATCAATCTGTACACCTCAAAATGTTATGTTTATGACTATTATACTATATAATGACCTTTATTAATTTTCCCAAATTTAACAAATAGGAATATTTAAAAGGATTTATATTTGCTCACTTCCACTAGCAACTTGCTTCATAGCGATTTCAATCTCAGCTTGGGCTCCCTGTTCCTCTTCCTTTTCTTCTGCTTCCGCATTTTTATCAATGTGAATTGACTCATATTGATAATCACCAATCATCATATCAAAATGAGCATTATGATCCTGAATATAAAATATCTTCTTAAAAACATCGAAGTACCTATCCGCTACGTCTTCATTACCTTCTACAAACAAGTCTTCACTTATCCATCCAAGATGACGAATTTATGCAGAGCTTGCAAAAAAGATTGGATCAAAAGAAGGTTTCAATAACAAACGAGATAACAAAAATCGAAAATAAGGTAAAAAGAATTCGTTCCAGAAAGAAAGATTATCTTGATATGTATGCTGATCAGATTATATCTCGAGAAGAACTGGTAGAATATAGAAGGCAGATAGACCAGGAAGTATCTGAGCTTGAGACCGCCAAAATTGAATATCAAGCAAAGCTTGAAGAGTGCGAAAGTGAGAACTATGCAATTAATTTAGGTAAGAAGCTTAGAGAAGTTTCAATACTAAAAGATTTAACTCCTCAAGTCTTGCACTCTTTGGTGAATAAAGTAACCTGTAGCATCGATGGTAATCTACGTATACATTACAACTTTTTAAATCCTTTTGATGAACAAGAATAGGCAACAACCACAAGGGTTAGTTGCCTTCTTTTAAAATGAGTTGCGAGATACACTCCACATGCGCCGTATGCGGAAACATATCCACAGGCTGAATAAACTTAACATCATACTTCGCACTTAAAGTTTGAATATCTTTCGCCAAAGTAGAAGGGTTGCAAGAAACATAAATCAATTTTTCCGGCTTTACTTGCAAAATAGTTTGAAGCAGCTGGTTATCCAGGCCTGTTCTTGGTGGGTCGACTACAATGACGTCTGGTTTCCAGCCCTTTTTCACCCACTTTGGTAGTACTTCTTCCGCTTTACCTGGAACGTATTTCGTATTGGTGAATCCGTGACGTTTGGCATTTTTCTTCGCGTCATCAATCGATTCTGGAATTACGTCCATTCCGCGTACTTCAGCTGCCTGGTCCGCCAGCCATAATCCGATTGTACCTACACCACAATAAGCATCAACAATTTTCTCTTTACCTGTCAGAGCTGCAGCTTTTTTCACCTCGTCATAAAGCTTCACCGTTTGAATCGGATTTAATTGAAAGAATGTTCTTGCCGACAGCTCAAACTGCAGGTCACCGAGTGTCTCTTGGATAAACTCTTCTCCAGCGAGAGCGAGGGTTTCCTCCCCAAAAATCAGCGATGTTTTTTCACCGTTGATGTTTTGAACAATTGATTTTACCTTTGGAAGCCGTTTTTGAATTTCTTCTATAATTAAGTCCTTTTTAGGTAACTCATTTTGTGTAGTAATAAGGACAACCTGTAGCTCTCCCGTTTCCACTCCTACACGTGCAACAATTGTTCTAACAATTCCCTTACCTGTTTTTTCATTATAAATAGGAATTTGCAGATCCTCTAGGATTGATTTAACCTTTGTGACCGCTTCGTTCGTCTGCGAATGCTGAACTGCACAATGTTCGATATCAATAAGCTGGTGCGAATTCATCCCGTATAATCCTGCTAACACCTTGCCATTTTTCTGAGCCACTTGGAAACTGCTTTTATTCCGGTAGCCCCACGGGTTCTCCATTCCAATCGTTTCCCGGATATCCAGCTTGTTGACTGCTAGTTTTGTATGCCGCTCAAGTGACTGAATAATAATATCGCGTTTTTCTTTTAATTGCTGACCGTACTGTAAATGCTGCAACTGACAGCCTCCACATTGCTCATAAACCGGACATGGCGCTTGTACACGATGCGGTGATTGGATACGGATTTTCTTAATTTTTGCCTCAGCGAATTTAGGATTGATTTTCGTTGCCTCAACCACTACCTCTTCACCTGGAAGCGCACCCGGTACAAACACGACTTGCTTTTTGAAATAGCCGACGCCTTCCCCATTGATCCCTAGTCTTTTAATCGTTAACGGAAACGTCTGCTTCAGTTGGATTTTAATACTTTGCTCGGTTTTCATATATTCACTCCATTATTCAAGGCTTCTCCATAAATACAAAGAAGCGTAGCTTAGATAAGGCTCCCAGCCTTGTTTATAGTGTTCCATTTCTTCAAAAGTTGGCTTTGTCTCCAACTTGTACAATTTCTTCAGTGCATTTTGAATGCCTATATCGGCCATCGGGAACAGGTTATGCCTCCCCATACCAAACAATAGGAAGTTCTCAACCGTCCATTTGCCAACCCCACGAATCTGCGTTAATTTATGAAAAATTTCATCGTCTGTTACCTTTTTAAGCGCCTGTAAGTCCAGACCCTTTTCGACGATTTCCTTTGCAATTTGAATCATGTATTCCGCCTTTCTACCGCTGAATTGGAGATCACGCAGTTGTTCTACCGTTAATGCGGCTACTTTTTCAGGCTGCGGAAAGAACCACACTCCATCGATTTCATAGCCAAACGTTTTTACAAAGCGTTCATTTAATCGATAGGCAAACGTCATATTAATCTGCTGGTGGATAATACACTTGATGAGGCTATCAAAAAGGCCGAAATCAAGGATGAGCGGTGTACCAATGAATGTGTCGAAGATGTCCTTAAGGTCGGTTCGTTGAAAGTGATTATGAATTGGTTTTAAAGATATATTCCATTGAAAAAGTTCGGATATATGTTGTATGACAACTTCCTTATCCGTTTGTCCTTTTACGGTAAATGCAGGTTGATCGACTGTACCAATTGCGGTCACATCTATCACCTGTGAGTGGCTGCCAATAACAACAGGGACTCTGATGGAACGGGCTTCTATATCTACCTGTTTCAATGGATCTGGTTTATGCCTCTTTAGCACACTATCGAAATTATAAGGACCTTCAAAATGAATCTCTTCTCTCCACACGGGCCAATTCCATCCTTTAGTATTTTCCCCGTATTATAGCATGAAAAATCTTGAAAAGGGAAAAACCGAATTTCTCTGTGAAATTCGGTTAGTGTATTATTCTTTAAACTCATCAAGGCTCTTGAATTTATAGCCTCTCTTTTTCAAATCCTTAATGGCTTTTTCAAGTGCATCGGCGTTATCCTGTGATATCGAATGTAGCAGCATCACGCAGCCAGGATGAGCCTGTCTCATGATATTGTCATAGGCATATTGCCAGCCTCTTTGCTGATTGACATTCCAATCAACGAACGCCATCGACCAAAAGACATGTGTGTATCCTTCTTCTTTCGCAATCTGCAAGGTTCTCTCACTGAAAACTCCGCGTGGCGGACGAAGGTATTTCATCTTCTTTTGACCGGTGATTTCTGTGGTACGTTTCTTTACTTTAGCCAGTTCTTCACGGATTCGT
Organism: Neobacillus rhizosphaerae; assembly: GCF_050477885.1. Taxonomy (GTDB): domain Bacteria; phylum Bacillota; class Bacilli; order Bacillales; family Cytobacillaceae; genus Neobacillus; species Neobacillus rhizosphaerae_A. Next base: position 31,913 of record NZ_JBCNAC010000105.1, on the reverse strand, counting down.
TCGTCACTAACAGCTGTAAAATCAGGATGATGCCAAGAATGATTGCCAATGATATGGCCTTCTTTTACAATTCGTTTGGACAGTTCTTGCTGGGACTCTAAAAAGTGCCCGGTGACAAAAAAGGTAGCTGGTACTTTTTCTTTTTTTAACACATCAAGAATTTTCGGCATTTGTCCGTTCTCATACCCGCTATCAAAAGTAAGATATAAGATTTTGGAATTCGGGTTTCCTTTGTAAAACGCCCCGTATTTAGCCAAAATTTGATCATAGGCCGCACCCGCTTCTGGCGGCTGCTCATTGACAGACTTTTTAAAGCCCCAATGAATGGGTTGATTCGGGACGGCTGCATATGTCATTTGCGGAATGGCTAAAAACCCCGCAATCAGCAGACCAACTAATCTTTTCATCCATGTTCCCCCTATTTTGTTTTTTTTAGTGTTTGTTTTATTGGGGAAAAGATGATTAGCATTTATAGGAAATCCTTGGGTTGGTGGTAGATGCGGCCTTTTGTGGTGCCTGTAGAAGGGAAATCTAATAAGAATATAAAGTAGCTTGCTGACCTTGAGGATGGAAGATGTAGAAAGTTTCGTATTTCCACATTAGTAAATGAGGGATTGATGAGCAAGAAATAATCAGCCACCGCATTTATAAAGGCATCGGGTGAAAGGAAGTGGCAGGTTGGGCAAATCCAATTGTTTCTTTTGTAGTTCATTGGTATAAAGAAGCATTTTGGGCATTGAACACCTGTTAAAATATCCAGTATCGACACGTTGAACTTCTCCATAATGTTTGTGTTCAGTGGCGTGTGTGTTTTTAGTAACAGCTTTTTAATCTTTTCTACAGTCTTATTATCAATGTATTCCTTTCTGTAATAACGATATTTTTCCTCCATTATATTAACTAAATCACTTGCTCGACAAATCTTTTTATGTGCCTCGGTGTAACCTGCGTCAATAGTCACCTCAGTTGATGATTTACTTATTACAGCAAGGGATTCGATTGGGATAGTCGGGATTTTGTGTTTTTCTAAAAAGTATTTTAACAATATGTTATGGCGGTTGGCTTGTATAATCGGGTTTTCAAATATGTTTCGATTATCCATATACTCTTGAACCATTTGTTCTTTATCAATATGAAGTTTTCCAGAATGATTTTTCCCATCAAGCATGAGAATAAACTTAGTAGATAATATGAGCGTGTCAATTTGAAAGTAAGTATCACCAAATGGAAGACGTAGATCGTGGAAAATGCGAAACCTTTGGGGTGGAATTAGATTTAAAAAATAGTTGATTGTTTTTTCACCGTTATAACCTGACCTTAAATTCTTTATGTATGACTTTAAATCTCCCCTACACGGATGATTCTCCTTTGTTCTTCTCTCTAATGCTTCTGCTTTTATTAGATTAATGGGTACTTCAAGGTCTTTATCAAACAATTTCTGATACCTCCTTTGTATTTTAGGTAGAATTTCGGCTAATGCACCTGATTTTCCTTTGTTTCCGATGTGGACTTTTTGTGACTTTTTTAATTTGAGAGAAGTTTGGGTGTAATTTCGGTGTGCCTGAGGAGGAATTCTACAAATTGAAGGGCTAATTCTACAAAATTTCAATTTATTCTACAAAATCGGGGGTGAATTCTACAATAGTTGGTAATTAACTTCCAATTATAAACGTTACAGATGAAGATTGAGGATTATTCTACAAATTGAGAGAGGAATTCTACAAAATTGAAGTTGTATTCTACAAAACATGGAAATCAATTTCCAACAACCAATTAAGTGAACAAAACCGAAGGATAAGTCCACAAAATAGGATCATTCATCCACCACGCCAGCCCAATAACATAAAAGGTAGCCGCAGCCCCAACCTCCAAAACATAAAAAAAGGCCAAGCACACAAGTGCCCAGCCCCCCAAACAAAAACAAATCCCACAATCCTATTTAAAAACCGGCTCCTTAAACAACGCCAATTTTTCCAACGAAGACTTATCCACATCAGCATGCAAGCTGTTACCGTGGGAATCCATTGTTACTACCGCTGTAAAGCCTTCAACGCGAAGATGCCACATGGCCTCTGGGATACCGAATTGCATTAAATCCACACCTTCGACGCCCTTGATACAGTCAGCATAATACTGAGCAGCACCGCCGATTGCGTTCAAGTACACGCCACCATGCTCCTTCAACGCAGCCAATGTCTTCGGACCCATACCGCCCTTACCGATTACGGCGCGGATACCGAACTTCTTCATGATGTCACCTTGATAAGGCTCCTCACGAATACTCGTTGTTGGTCCAGCCGCCTTAACGTGCCACTGACCAGCTTCATCCTTCAACATAACCGGGCCACAGTGGTAAATAACTTGGCCATTTAAATCAACTGGCGCGTCGTGATCGCTTAAATATTTGTGGATCGCGTCACGTCCTGTGTACATTAATCCGTTAATTTTAACCACATCGCCGACTTTCAGCTCACGGATTTGTTCCTCCGTAATTGGTGCCTGCAACGTGATGACACGCTCAGAATCACCAGCCTCAGCCGAAGCAGCAGCCGTTTCCTTCGCTGCCTCACTCTCTGCGAAATCAATGAACTCACCATCTTGATAGGCCCACTCAGTAATTTCTCCTGACACAGGATCCACGCTCACACCTAAACGGCGGAATGCCCAGCAATTATAAGCAACGGAAACATAGAAGCTAGCAGGAATACGGTTCATTACGCCAACTTTACAGCCTAGTAACGTAGCTTCACCACCGAAGCCCATAGTACCGATTCCAAGCTTGTTGGCATTTTCCATTACATACTCTTCAAGCTTACGAAGATCTTCATTTGGATTCACGTCATCCACAGAACGGAATAACTGTTCTTTTGCTAAATCATAGCCAGATGAACGGTCACCGCCGATACCGACGCCGATAAAACCTGCGCTACAGCCTTGGCCTTGTGCCTGGTAAACGGAGTGCATGACACATTTACGAATACCGTCTAGGTCACGGCCTGCGCGGCCAAGTCCTTCTAATTCACACGGAAGGCTATATTGAATGTTTTTATTTTCACAGCCGCCACCTTTAAGGATTAGGCGGACATCGATATAATCCTTTTCCCATTGGTCAAATTTCATAACCGGAAGGCCAGCACCAAGGTTATCCCCACTGTTTTCACCAGTTAATGAGTCAACGGAGTTAGGGCGCAGTTTTCCTTCCTTCGTCGCAAGGACAATTGCATTCTTAATCGCTTCTTTAATCTCTAATTGGTTTACACCAACAGGAGTTTTAATTTTGAACGTTGGTAAACCTGTATCTTGGCAAATCGGCGATACTTGATCGTCTGCCATTTTAATGTTGTTTGTGATGGTTGCAAGGCTCATTGCTGCACTTGTACCCGCATTTTCTAGTTCCTTGGCTTTTTTAACAGCCCGGCGGACGTCCTTTGGAAGCTTTGTAGACGTTTCAACGATTAGCTTGTACATGCTTTCTTGAAATTTTTCGATATTCAATTCGAGTACCCCTTTCCCTTTGTTCCCCAAATTTATCTATTTTCAATTTTACAACATTTTGCACGTTACCATTATACTCCTATACTCTCGTGAATTAAAGGATAAGATTGCAAGCGAATACATGGCAGATTGAGGTAACTCCACACAAAAAAGAGCCTGTTTGTTTTAAACAGACTCTGGAATATCACGATTATTAAATTCCTTACATTTAGACTCCATATCATCCAACATAGAGATTAGCCGATCAATATCCTCAAGATCCGTATCTTCCGGATCAATTGCATCAAGCACATCGATAAACATATTTAAACGCTGTTTTAAAAAAGTCACTTGTTGATTTTTTTCTTGTAATGGACTGCCCAAGCTCCTCGCTCCTTTCGTGTTCCGTTTTCATCCTATCGTAAAAAGAAGGGTGTTGGCAATAGTTATCCTTATTTTACCCAACTTTTAGAAAAGAAACAGCCAGCCACCTGAAAAAAAAGACCCCTGCCCAATCAGCAGGAGTCATTTCACACAATCATCGCGGACGCTCAGAAGCAGCAAAACCAAATGAGACATAATCCTGAACCGGTATCCAAGCACCAATTCCTTGTGATGTCACATTCTTAATAACAATAAACTTTTTACTGCCCTTAAGCATCAAGTACACTTCGCCGTAAGTCACTTTCCCCTTTTCATTTACCCCAGGAGCATACGCATAAAGGTACCCTAAGCGATTTGGCGGGATATTGTAGATATGATCATTTTTCGTTCCAGCACCGATAATTGTCTCAAACGCCAATGGAAGACGCGTCTTTTCCATCGCCTTTAACAGCATCATCTTTTTCACATCTTCAGCATTGGCGATTTTGGCAGTCAGGCCGCCTCTTACGATTTTCTGCATTTCTTGCACATACTTAATTTGATATGGCACTTTCCCACCACGGTTATCAAAATAATTTGTGTTAATTTTTTGGTACTCCCAATTCGGTGAGGTCTCCGTTGACTCATAATTTAATGGCCATTGCCCGAGATAAATAACCGCACGGTAGCCAAGTGCAAATGGAGTACTGTTGATACTTGACTCATTGAGCATACGAATTAAATCAGGATTTTGAATCTTCACTTTAGAAGAATTGATTAGTTTTTTTGTTAAATCACTCGGCTGCAATAAAGGTAAGTCCTGTGTTGAATTCGGATACGTATTTTCCTTCGTGATGTTTCGAACCGAGGCTGGAACTTGATACTTTACCTGTTCTCTTTTCACTTGAGCTTTTTGAGCGAAAGCAGATGGAATAAAGGTTAACATTAATAGCAGTGTCATCAGAATCGATACATTTCTCTTCACGAGTTAAGCTCCTTTCACTAATAGCATTACCATGTCTGCTACTAGTTTTTTCGGAGTTCATAAATATTATCCATTCAAGCAATTAATTTCAGTATTTCGCCTGCAGTCGTACCATTAATTTTTCAAAAAAAGGAAAAAACAGCTGGATTGCAGGTCCTACTGTAAACGTAATAATAATCGTTCCGTACGAAATCGGTCCGTGTAAAAGGAACGCGGGGATTAAAGCCGTAATCTCACCGATCGTTTTTGCCATCATTAAATTCACACGAAAACGTTCCTTGATGGCTAACATAAAGTTATCAATAGGACTTTGCGGAAACTTTGCCTGAATATAAATCGCCGCACCAAATCCGATAATTAAAATTCCTACCAAAAGCATCGCTATTTTTGCAATGATTCCATGTACTTCAAATAATTCAAAGAAGGTCATCAGCCAAAAATCAACTAAAGAACCAATCACTATAATGGTAAAAAGTGAAAGGATTGCCGGTCTTCTTTTTACTAATAGGGCATTGACAATAACTAAAATAGCTCCATCAATCATGACCCATTTCCCAATCGACAAGCCCACCTTTTTGGTAAGAGCATAATTCAGTGCATCCCAAGCACCGACCCCAATTTCCGCTACCTTAATCGTCATACATACGCCAAAAGTCATAATGACTAAGCCAAAAATAAAAAATAATAGCCTAATAAATAATTTCATTGGTTTCTCCTTTAAAATTGGTAAAAAAGTAATGTAAATGTAATAATCTGATTATTTACAAAATTCTAACTTAGATTTATAATAAACTTAACCTTTTAAAAAAGGAGGGCAGCAATCAATCGACTACTTACATTTTAATTTACTAAGGAGGTTGGGATCCCCGTCTTATATGAAATTCAACACTCGTGTTTTTATTGTCTATAACTAAACATGAAGGTTGGTGGTTGATGGTCCCAGAAAACGATTGATTTTTGAACCCTAAAAATCATGCTGTTTTATTATAGCATAGCAAGTTGAAATTACTTTCGTACATTTAAAAAAAGTGAAAAAAAAGAGACTCTAGGCCAGTTGGCTTAGAGTCTCTTTCAGTTTGGGTGTTTTTTCAGAAATCATTCAAGTTGGCCGAAGTTTCCCTGCCTTTTGACAGTGTCTCACTGTTTTTCGCCAACTCTGTCCGAAGTTGCCTTGCCTTCTGACAGTGTCTCGCTTTTTTCTGCCAACTCTGTCCGAAGTTGCCTTGCCTTCTGACAGTGTCTCGCTTTTTTCTACCAACTCTGTCCGAAGTTGCCTTGCCTTTTGACAGTGTTTCTATTTTTTCTGCCAACTCTGTCCGAAGTTGCTTTGCCTTTTGACAGTGTCTCGCTTTTTTCTACCAACTCTGTCCAAAGTTGCCTTGCCTTTTGACAGTGTCTCGTTGCTTTTTAACAACTCTGTCCGAAGTTGCCTTTCCTTTTGACAGTGTTTCTATTTTTTCTGCCAACTCTGTCCGAAGTTGCTTTGCCTTTTGACAGTGTCTCGCTTTTTTCTACCAACTCTGTCCGAAGTTGCCTTTCCTTTTGACAGTGTCTCGTTGTTTTCGCCAACACAGTCAGTTTTGTTAGAGTAGATAAAATCCAATGCCCATGATCACATAGGCTGCTAGCAACGTTAATCCTTCAAACCAGTTCGATTCCCCGTCGTTGGAGATGACGACCATTAATAGTACCGATGAAACCATGGCGATTAATTCCTGCCAGCTAAATAAAAGCGGCATAGAAGAGTCAAAGAACAAGGAAATTAATACAAGGACCGGTAAAACAAACATGGCCACTTGCAGTGTGGAGCCAATCGCAATTTCCACTGCGATGTCCATTTTATTTTTAAAGGCCATAACAATCGCAGAAGCGTGTTCCGCCGCATTCCCTACAATCGCTACGATAATGACCCCGATAAACAACTCAGACCAGCCGAAGGTCTCGCCTACATATTCAAAGGTATGTACAAGATGTTCAGATATATATCCTACAGCAACCGTTGCAATTGCTAGAATAGCAATCGCCTTCCCTTTGCTCCATTCGGGTTCCTCTTCTTCATGTACTACACTCTCATTGTTTGACTGATAAACACCACGGTGTGTAACCAGTTTAAAGAATAAGGCAGCCAAATAAAGGAGAATCAAAATAACGGAAATTCCAATACTTAATGAAAGAGTTTTTGTCTCATTCATGTTCATGGCAAAAACCTCAGGAATAACAAAGGCAATAATCACAGCAAACATAAGTAAACCAGAATTATGGCGTGCATCATACACATTAAATTGCTGACGTTTGAATTTTATGCCGCCAATAAAAAAAGACAATCCTGCGACAAGTAGTAAATTCCCTAGCACTGAACCCGTCAAGGAGGCAAGAACCACTCCCACTAGTCCCGCCTTCAAAGCGAATATCGAAATGATCAGCTCAACGGCATTTCCGAAAGTGGCATTTAACAACCCGCCAATCCGCGGCCCCGCTACGATAGCTAAACTTTCTGTTGCTCTTCCCATATAACTGGCTAGTGCAATAATGGTTAAACAGTACACAATAAATAAGACAATATATGACCAATGCATCAGCGTTCCTATAATAGAAAGTGGAACACCAATGAATGTCATCAGCATAAAGATTTTGTTCGTCACTACATTCCCTCCAAATACTTTTTCACCTATTATATATGTTTTTTCTATTTTCCCCTAAATTTTCCTTTAAAACATAAAAAAATTCAAATCCATTTTCTCTTGCAAATCTTGATTTTTCTCGTTACCATCATTTAGGAACAATTTAAACTATTTGAAATTCGGAAAGTGGAGAAAGTAACATGAATAAAATATATTTACGGTTTTGGATATTGGTCAGTATTGTGGCCATTTCTGGTTTTTCTCAAGGAATGCTTTTGCCGCTGATTGCTGTTATTTTTGAAAAAAGTGGGGTTTCTCCTTCACTAAACGGCTTCAATGCTACAGCTCTTTATATTGGGATTTTACTTGTCTCTCCGTTTATGGAATGGCCACTAAGAAAATACGGGTATAAACCGGTTATTATTTTCGGTGGAGCACTTGTCTTTCTATCATTAGCATTATTTCCTTTATGGAAGACCTTTTGGTTTTGGTTTGTATTAAGATTACTGATTGGTATAGGAGATCACTCCCTCCATTTCGCCACTCAGACCTGGATTACTTCGTCCTCACCACCGGAAAGACGGGGTCGAAATATCTCATTATACGGCTTATTTTTTGGAATTGGCTTTGCCACTGGACCATTAATGACACCGCTAGTAAATGTAAATGAAGCCTTACCATTTATTGCATCTTCCATTCTATGTTTGATTGGCTGGGGATTTGTCTTTCTTTTAAAAAATGAACTACCTGAACAAGAAGTATCGATTAACTCTTTTCTAGGTACAATTAAGCAATTTAGAAAAGCCTTAAAGTATGGCTGGGTTGCCTTCTTGCCTCCCTTTTCTTATGGATTTCTGGAATCATCATTAAATGGGAGTTTTCCTGTTTATGCTTTACGAATGGACATTGATGTTTCTAGTGTCTCAATCGTTTTATCTGCCTTTGCCATTGGCAGTATTATTACCCAGCTTCCGTTAGGGATGTTAAGTGATCAATACGGCCGAAGAAATATTTTAATGACGGTTCTTTTTCTAGGCTTTTTTAGTTTTACCGCTGCAAGTTTTATGGAGCATTCCACTATCGGACTCTTTGTTACTTTTCTCATTTCAGGGATGGTTGTTGGGTCGACCTTCTCTCTTGGCATAAGTTATATGACCGACTTGGTACCGAAAGAACTATTACCGACCGGCAACCTATTATGTGGCATTTTCTTCAGTCTAGGCAGCTTAATGGGGCCCATCATCGGCGGATTATTTATTAAATACTTGCAAGATGTAAGTTTCTTTTACATCATTAGTACAATGCTTTTAGTATTATCAGTTATCATCTTTTCTTTTGGCAAAAAAACGGATCTATTGGTCGAACAGCAAAATTCATAAGGTTTTTATGAAGCAAGTTGATATTCAATGAATAGAATGTATGGTAAGATTAAAACAAATAGAAGAAAGAATTTTCGCTGTCATCCTTTGATGACAGCTTTCGTGTTTTTTAGGGGTAATGAATTTGATTATTGCTCTCAATTAGAACAGACTAATGTAAAAGAAACCGATATTAGGGAGGGAGAAAACATGAGTTCAGAAGCAAAATCACTTAGCAAGGGGATTCAGGAATCGAGCTTTTTAGAAAAGATCAAACCACATGCAGAACTAATTGCCGCTGGTCTAAGTGGGGTATTGATTGCAGCTGGCTGGCTTCTTGATCAGTACGGGCAAGGGGCTGATTCCATCGTTGCCTATCTGTTGGCATTTGTCATAGGCGGCTTCGCTAAAGCCAAAGAAGGGATCGAGGCAACCTTTGAGGATAAAGAATTAAACGTAGAAATGCTGATGATTTTTGCTGCTGTTGGATCAGCGATCATCGGATATTGGACAGAAGGGGCCATCCTCATCTTTATTTTTGCGGTAAGCGGTGCCCTTGAGACCTACACAATGAATAAGAGCCACAAAGAGATTTCTTCTTTAATGGAGCTCCAACCAGAAGAGGCGCTATTGATATCAAATGGCTATGAAAAACGAGTCCCTGTTTCAGAGCTGGCTGTCGGCGATCACATTCTAATCAAGCCCGGTGAGCGTGTCCCTTCTGACGGTATGATTATCAAAGGACAAACCAATATCGATGAAGCGGCAATTACAGGTGAGTCCATGCCCGTATCCAAGGGAGAACAAACAGAAGTTTTTGCGGGAACAGTGAATATGACAGGATCGATTACCGTTGAAGTAACAAAATCAAGTAATGATACCTTGTTTCAAAAAATAATACAGCTTGTTCAATCAGCACAAAGTGAAAAATCTCCTTCTCAGCTTTTCATTGAGCGCTTTGAAGGTACCTATGTAAAGGTTGTCTTGCTTGTTGTACTGGTCATGTTTTTTATTCCGCATTTTTTACTAGGCTGGAGCTGGCATGAATCGTTCTATCGGGCCATGATTCTATTGGTTGTTGCTTCCCCTTGTGCCTTAGTTGCATCTATTATGCCTGCTACCCTAGCTGCTATTTCTAACGGAGCCAAACACGGAATTTTGGTTAAAGGCGGAGTACACCTAGAAAATCTAGGTCATTTAGGAGCAATCGCGTTTGATAAAACAGGGACACTTACTAAAGGGAAACCAGAAGTAACCGAGGTCATTGTTAAAGAGGGATTAGATAAAGAAAGTCTGATTTGGAAGGCTGCCTCCATCGAAAGCCACTCCAATCATCCTTTGGCACAAGCGATTGTAAAATACGTGAAGCATAACACCAAGAAAGAACTATTCCATCCAGACAGTCTTGAAGACGTTCCTGGCTGGGGTGTGAAGGCAGAAATTAACGGCGAACAATGGAAGATTGGTAAGGCTGCTTTTGTCGGGAAAGAAGCGGTCGACAGGTTCTCAGGCGGAAAAGCAAAAGACCTTGCAAGCCAAGGAAACACACTTGTTTTTATCGAAATTAACGGAGAGCTTAGTGCGTTGATTGCCTTAAAGGACGTTGTACGTGAAGAAACGAAGCTTGCAATCGACCATCTTAAGAAACAAGGGATCCGTACGGTAATGCTTACCGGTGACAGTGAAAAAACAGCCCGAGCAATTGCTGATGAAAGTCATGTCGATGAAGTGTTTGCAGAATGCCTACCAGAGGAAAAAGTGGAACATCTAAAAAAATTAAAAACGAAGTATACTACAGTAGCGATGGTAGGGGATGGCATTAATGATGCCCCTGCCTTAGCCATTGCCAATGTCGGTATTGCTATGGGAGAAGGCACGGATGTGGCCCTAGAAACAGCGGATATTGTGTTGATGAAAAATGATTTACCACGAATAGCCGAGGCCATCAATCTGTCGCAGCGGATGAACAGAATTATTAAACAAAACGTTGTTTTCTCGATTTCTGTAATCATGCTCCTCATTTCATCTAATTTTTTCCAAGTTCTCGATTTGCCATTTGGCGTCATCGGTCACGAAGGAAGTACGATACTTGTTATACTGAACAGCTTAAGATTGTTAAAATCTTAAGTGGCAAAGGAAAAGGAGGTTGACTCAACGTCAGCCTCCTTTCTTTCATTAGTGGTAGCCGTTCGAACCATTGGCTGATCCAGATGTTTTATTTCCTTTACTACCCTTACCTTTTTGCTTTGTGCCGCCATCTTTTTTCGTATGTTTGGTCATCGCTTTTACCCTCCCTTGCTATGGGGTTGCCCTTCAATCATAGTTTGAACAGAAGGAGTATTTTCATGAAGGGAAAGTATTAGCAATTTGTTTTATTTTTTTCACTATAAAAAGCATTGATTTCCCCGCCCAGAATAATAATGAAAGCGGAGATATATAACCAAATCATTAACACAATAATGGCACCAATACTGCCATAAGTAAGAGAATAGTTAGTAATATTTCCAACATAAAAGGATAAGCCAATGGAAGAAATGATCCAGCCAACGGTGGCAAAAGCTGCTCCTGGAAAGGCGCTGCGGCATTTTAGTTTTACATTTGGTGCAATCCAGTAAAGGCCTGTGAAAATGAGAAACAGGATGATTGCACTCACTAGCCAACTTAAGGCGTTCCAAAGCTTAATAAATTCTGTTGTATAACCTAATTGCGAAAAAAGAAACAGACCTATTTCTCTACCGAATACGGGTATGATAAGTGCAAGGATAAAAACAAAAATCATCCCGAAGGTTAAGAATATAGCTGTTCCTCTTGCCACGATAAAGGAACGGCTTTCCTTTACGTTATAAGCTTTGTTGAAAGCTCTCACAATCGCATTAATTCCATTGGATGCGGACCAAATAGTCCCGATAATTCCAAATGATAAAAGTCCACCATTACGATGGTTCATGATTTCATTTACATTTTTATCGATCAGATTGATTGCCTCTGCCGGTGCAAAGTCTCTGATCATCCCCAGCATATCCTCATGCGGAAAAGGTATGTATGGCAATAGAGTAAATATTACGATGAGGAGTGGAAACAAAGAAAGTAGTAAAAAATAGGCCAATTGCGCACTTAATCCAGGAAGATCGTCTTCTTCAATCCTGTGCCAAAGTAATTTTAGCAAAGATGAGCGTATATTCGCTGCTTTGTCCATTTCCTTCCTCCCTCTATTTGTTAATAATCTCTTCTCCTACTACATCCCTTAATAAGTCATCTTCGTCACTCTTAGAGAATGTCTCTTTCGTTTCTTTAATGATGTCCGTCACCTGAGGTGTTAGTTCACGTAACTCGTCCACTTTGTCCGTAATATAGGCGATATCCTCACTCACTTGTTCAAAGGTTTCCTTAAGTTTAGATGCCGTTCCCTTCACCTTATCGGCAATTTTACCTGGGTTTCTCGCAATATAGGATACCTTTCTAGACGTCTTTAAGACATTTTCCTTCATCGCCTGACGGGTTGGTTTATCTAATAAACTGATGGCTCCACCGGCGATTGCACCGATCAGCATGCCCCTCCAAAATTGATTCTTCTTTGTCATATTAAACTCTCCTTAATCCTAGTAATTATCATTCATCTTTTTTAAAAAATAATGCCAAAGATTCCCTACGTTTATTTTGCGTTATCTCCGTTTCCTATGCAAGTCCGCGTACTCTTTTATACCCATTCTTTTACGAGATTAATCGTTTGAATTTAAGAGAAGATTATATTGACAGATCATTTTTAACATGAAAAGATGGGATATATGAATTCGGAAAGGGTGACCGAGATGAATCTATCAGAAAAATCGATTGAAAATGTGGAATATATGATTGAACAAATAAAAGAAAAATTAAAAGTATTGAACCTTGGGGCTATTAAATCTTCTCACTTTGATGAAGAAATGTACGAAGAATTAAAAGAAATTTATGAAATGGTACAAAAAAAGAACTCCTTCAGTCCTAATGAAATGCAAGCGTTAGTCGAAGAATTAGGTAATCTGCGAAAAAACAAATAAATAAAAAAAGACTGACTCAAAAGGGGTCTGATCCCGCTAGGCCACATTAGAGTATCATTGACATCGATACCCTGATATGTACCAGTGGGGTCTGACCTCTTTGGTTTGAGTCAGTCTTTTCTTTATTTTTGCTCTGTTAAGATGATTGGGCCATCCTTAGTAACGGCAAGTGTGTGCTCATATTGTGCTGAATATTTCCCGTCAACAGTTCTGGCGGTCCAGCCATTTGTATCCATCTTAGTTTGATATTGACCGATATTTACCATTGGCTCGATTGTAAAGACCATTCCCTCTTTAATTCTAGCCCCTTTTCCTGGCAGCCCGTAATGGGGAACATCCGGTTTCTCATGAATAACAGCCCCAATGCCGTGTCCAATAAAGTCTCTAACAACCGATAAACCTTCACTTTCCACATAGGTTTGGATCGCATGACCAATATCACCGATTCGATTGCCTACAACCGCCTGCTCAATACCTTTATATAATGCTTCCTTTGTCACTTTTAATAAATGCTCTGTTTCTTTGGAGATATTGCCTACTGCATAAGACCACGCAGAATCCGCTAAGGCACCATTATAATTGACTACCATATCAATCGTAACAATATCTCCTTCCTTTAATGGCTCTTTTCTTGGAAAGCCATGGCATATTTCATCATTGATACTTGCGCATGTTGCATATTCATATCCTTTATACCCCTTTTGCTCGGGTGTTGCCTTGTGTTCGCTTAAGAATTTATTGACAAACTGGTCAATTTCCCATGTGGTTACTCCTGGCTTAATTAATTTAGCAATTTCCTGATGACAGGCCGCAAGGATTTCTCCAGCCTTTTTCATCGCATCAATTTCACGTTGTGATTTCAGGACAATCATTCTTTTCCCTGCCTTTTTGATTATTTTTATGTATAGAAAGCTTAACGGTTCGCATAAAAAGTTTTAGCTACATTCACTTTTGGAAACACTATTAATATTAACTCGAATCCGCCATTTTTTCAAAAGAACTTGTTGCTAATGGGTTTTTCTGGATAATCAAGTTATTAGATTCACTATTTTGTCATATTCCTTCGTTCTTAATATGGTACTTTTTCATTCTTTTTGGTAGAATTAACGTATAAATATGTTTAATAGGTGTGTGAATGGAATGATTGGTGACCGCGTAAAAAAATTTCGTTTAGAAAAGAGGATGTCTCTTTCCGAACTTGCAGAGCAAGCTGGAGTTGCTAAGTCCTATTTAAGCTCTCTTGAGAGAAATCTGCAAAAAAATCCATCTATACAATTTCTTGAGAAAATTGCAGCCGTTTTAAATCTACCCGTTGAACATTTAATCCATGAACAAGTTAATAAAGATGATTTAGACAGTGAATGGATGAACTTAGTTAAAGAAGCAATGGGATCAGGTGTTTCAAAAGAACAATTTCGTGACTTCCTGGAATTTAATAAGTGGAGAATAAATCAAAATAATAGTAACGAATAATTTTTTTCTATAAAGAAGAAAAGCATTCTACAAAAGAAAACTCTTCTGTAGAATGCTTTTTAAATATGTACACAGTTAGTTCTTTTGACCATCTTGGTGAAGGAATTCACGAACATCTTTAATAGATAAGCCAAGTTCCTTTGCTTCTAATATTAGAGCCATCCATTCCTGATCAATTACATCCACGTCTCTCTCTGCAATTATCATTTTTTCTCCCCCTAAAATACACATAGTATTCCAGGTAACCCGGCCATCCTAGCAAGAAATGCCTGCCTTAGATCCTCGGCTTTGCGTCCCTACTTTTCAACAGGTTTGCCCTTTTCTGTTCGACCACAACTTAAGTATTGCATTTTTTCATTTTTCTACTATTTGTTTAGGTAAAATGACTTAATACTGAATGATATTTTCATTATATCTAGTCCTTTTATATTAGGTTGTTGTTTTTTGTCTTTTTTTTATAATTTTCGAACAATTTTTTTACACAAATTATCCTATTTTTCTACAAAAAATACCTTTTACTTCCATTTTCGTTAGAAAAAATTAAAAAAGGAAGGATATTAGGTCAAATCCTCCCTTTAAAATGTATGATTATTTGTCGCCTTTTACTGCTGCAATAAGAGCACCTATTTTGGCATTATGTTTTACTAGTGCAATATTTGCTTCTAAACTTGACCCTTCTGTTAGCTCTTTTACCCTGCTTAAGAGGAATGGTGTGACCTCTTTACCATGAATGTCTTTACTTTTGGCCTCATTTAAAGCAACTTCTATTACCTTATTGATTAAATCTTCATCCATAGCATAGGGTTCTGGAATGGGAATTGCAATGACGATTCCACCTTCTAGACCTAAATTCCATTTAGCCTTCATTAATGCCGAAGCTTCTTCTGGGGAATCCACTCGGAAATTTACTTTATAAGGACTTGTTCTCGTATAAAAAGCTGGCAAAATCTCTGTTTGATAACCAATGACGGGCACTCCGTTGGTTTCTAAATACTCCAACGTTAAACCTAAATCAAGAATTGATTTTGCTCCAGCACAAACGACTGCTACATTTGTTTTTGCTAATTCCTGCAAGTCAGCTGAAACATCCATTGTTACTTCTGCCCCACGATGAACACCGCCAATACCACCAGTCACAAACACGCTAATACCGCCCATTTGTGCACAAATCATGGTCGCTGCTACCGTTGTGGCCCCATGCTTCTGTGCTGCGATTAAGTAGGGGAGGTCCCGCCGGCTTGCTTTCATGATCTCCTTACTTGTGCCTAAAAATTCTAATTCCTCTTCAGATAAACCGATTTTGATTTTCCCATTAATGATAGCAATGGTTGCTGGTACAGCGCCATTTTGCCGGATAATTTCTTCTACTTCTCTTGCCGTCTCTACATTTTGAGGGTACGGCATCCCATGTGAAATAATCGTCGATTCTAGTGCAACAATTGGCTTACCTTCTCTTTTGGCTTCAAGTACTTCCTCTGAAAAGGACAGGTATTCTTGGTTCATCGCTTGGTGACCCCTTTACTGAAGTATTTCTGATAGATTTCAAGTAAGGTTTGCTGGTTTAATTCGGGATTTACCGTTTCATTTGAATTTATGGTAATCAATGAACACGAAAGACCAATTTTACAAGAATCTTCGGTATTTAGACCCTTTAGATATCCAAATAAAATTCCGGCAATGAGGGAATCGCCTGCACCTGTTACATCCACAATCGGCACAGTAGGAGGTAGTAACGCACCCGCTTCGCCATCCTTTGTATAATAAATTAATCCCTTCTCACCTCGAGTAATAACTACCTTCTCCACACCTTTTTTCAAAATGATTTCAGCCGCTTGGTAGAAGTCTCCTTCTGATTTGATTTCTAGGTTGGATAACGCCTCTGCCTCTTTATGATTGGCTACCAGCCAAGTTACACCTTCAAGGGATGCTGGGAGCTTTTCTGTTTTTGGAGCAGAAACTGTAGCAATACAAATAGGCTTCATGAAGTTTTTACAATTAGTAATTACTTGTTGAATGATGGTTTTTGGAAAGTTCGTGTCTAATAAAATCATTTTTGACTGTTCTATATACGTCCATATTTCTTCAAAAATGGAATCTTTCACTTCATCATATATGGCCATGTCGGCTAGTGCGATTTCCATTTCACCTAATGGATCAAGTACGGCAGTATAAGTGCCGGTAGATTTTCCTTGTATGATTTGCGCAGGGCTTACTTCCACAAAATCTTTAGTATTTTCTAGTAGCCATTCTCCTTCAGGATCTGAGCCAACATAAGCAAACAGAGCAGTTTTAAGACCTATTCTGCCTGAGTTTTCTGCTATATTTCTTGCTACTCCACCCCGTGACATTGAGCTTATGGCTGGGTTTGATGTTCCATACTCCAACTGTTTAAGCGCCTGAATTTTACGGTCTACATTCGCTCCACCAATACAGAGAATATCAAAAATGATTGCTTCCTGTTTGTTCATTGTTAGCATCCACTCCTTAAGATCCTTTGTTAAGCAAGTCAAAATTTCATAATATTCCCTACTTAATATAACTATTACGATATCAATCTAGAAAATCCTGTTAAAAAATAGAAAAACATTTTGCTATTTGAATACACGGCTGAACAACAAGGATTTATGTATAGAAAATTTGTCTAAAATGTGACAGATGACATATAATGTAAACAACATATAAATATACTAAATATTAATAATATTCAAAATAAAAGGGTGGTGTTTGATGTTATGACTGTGATTCATGTTCTAAATTACTCGATTCCGATTGCGTTTATGGTGTTTGCTGGTTTTCTACTCGACCGTATGTGTAAACCGGCCAAACAAGAAGGTCCCACGACTGGAGAGTCGCCAGGGGAAGAAATAAAATAAGCTGGTGAAAAGTGTTTGATTCCCACTTTCACCAGCTTTTTTGTTAGCTTTATTAATTTGTATCTAGGGAGAACGACCCTACGTGCCCGGTTTGCCTTTTCCACTACCTCTTCGGGCTCGTAGACCTCTTCTATGTGACCCGTTCGCCTTTTTCACAACCCCTTGGGTCACGTAGACCTCTTCTACTTACCCGTTCTCCTTTTTTATAACCCCTTGGGTCACGTAGACCTCTTCTACGTTACCCGTTCGCCTTTTTCACAACCCCTTCGGGCTCGTAGACCTCTTCTACGTTACCGCTTCGCCTTTTCCACTACCTCTTGGGTCACGTAGACCTCTTCTACGTTACCCGTTCGCCTTTTTCACTACCTCTTCGGTAACGTAGACCCCTTCTAAGTTACCGGTTCGCCTTTTCCACTACCTCTTCGGTCACGTAGAAACCTTCTATGTGACCGGTTTGCCTTTCTTCGGTCACGTAGACCTCTTCTACGTTACCGCTTCGCCTTTTCCACCATCTCTTCGGGCATGTAGAAAACTCTTCTGCGTGATCGGTACCTCTCTTTGCACCCACCACGAGCACGTAAAAACCTATTATGTTAATATTTTATTTTCTTTTGCACCTTTTGCTCATAGTTTTTAAAAATGGCGGAGTTCGTTTTAACCCCTCGTTTGGACATCAGTTGGTTAAACCGCAGGAGTTTTTCATTTAATTTCTTTTGGAGGCTTTCCTTCTCACTGGTATCTTCACATTTCTTCATTAAACCCTCAATTGTCATCATTTCTTGCCGCAGCTGACCTTCTTCCTGGGTATATCCTGCATTTTTCAGCAATTTGTAGGCCATACGGAGCTCCTCAGGAATTCCCGACAAATCCTCTAATTGCAAAGGTTTACCCAATCCTGGCAGATTTTCAAATTCACCATCTTGATAAGCTTTTTTTATGCGGTCTTCTGAGACAATGTGAAACAAATCCATGCTTTAGACCTCCTTATTATTACCATTTTCCCTATGTTAAGTATATCAAGTCACGTCTGATAATTAAAATGGCAACCTAGTTCATTCAGTAATTATTTTACGAAGTTTTGGGCATGCTACATGCGTAGATGAAAGGAGTGTTGATTTTGTCACGCGGAGAACATTTTAACCATAAGAACAAGAATCATCCTGGTGATTTTCCACAAAATAGTTTAACGGAGAAAAAAGGAAAAGAAGCAGTTGGGGATGAAGAATTCCTAGTAGTAAGAGAAGCATTTAAAAATAGAGTCGAGAATGAAGAAGAATATCGTGGCGATACTGCCCGCTTGCTATCTGAACAGGATCAGACAGAGTAAAAGGCGTGAGTTTTCACGCCTTTTCCATTGCCCATTAATATTGTTCTTTTTCCACACTGAACTCTTTTATAAAATGAGAAATCTCAATTTCTTTTAACCATTTTGCCGCTTTTTCGATATCCTTTGAGAACACGCGGTCTTGTTTAATGGAAGCTACCTGCTCGCGTCCCTTTTCATAGAATCCTTTCGTTTGAGTAGCCATTTTTTCGATTCCGCGAATCTCAACCGCCTGCATGGCACAGATGAGTTCAATCGCTAAAACTCTTCTTACGTTTTGAATGATTTGATACGCATGCCTAGAGGCAATGGTTCCCATACTCACATGGTCCTCTTGGTTAGCTGAGGATGGAATCGAATCCACACTCGCTGGATGTGCTAGTGTTTTATTTTCTGATACTAGTGCCGCAGCCGCATATTGCATAATCATTGCACCTGATTGTAAACCAGGCTGTGGGCTTAGGAATGCCGGTAAATCATTTAATTGTGGATTCACTAAGCGTTCAATTCTGCGCTCTGAAATATTAGCCAATTCCGCAACCGCAATTTTCATAAAATCCATCGCAAAAGCAATAGGCTGCCCGTGGAAATTTCCTCCTGAAATGACCTTTTCCCCATCATCAAAAATTAACGGATTATCTGTTGCTGCATTCATTTCTATTTCTAATTTTTCTTTTACATAATCAAGAGCCTGCCATGATGCACCATGAACTTGTGGAATACAGCGTAAGGAATAGGCATCCTGTACCCTTAATTCACCTTGCTGCGTTGTTAATAAACTATCACTTAAATAACCACGAATTCTTCTCGCTGTATCAATTTGCTGTTTATAGCCCCTTGCTACATGAACTTCTTCCGCAAAAGCATCAATAATGCCATTTAATCCTTCCATTGTCATAGAAGCGATCAGTTCGCTTTCAAACGCCAGCTGCTCTGCTTCTAGATAACCAACCACACCCATGGCTGTCATTGCTTGTGTCCCATTAATAAGTGCTAAACCTTCCTTCGCTTCTAATGTGACTGGGAGAATCCCTTCTTGTTGAAGAGCAATCATAGACTCCATTTGATTTCCTTTATAAAAAACTTCCCCTTCCCCAATTAATACTAAGGCAAGGTGGGATAATGGGGCTAAATCACCACTGGCACCTAAGGAGCCCTGCTGTGGAATAACAGGAATAATCTCCAGGTTAACTAGCTCTAAAAGTTTTTCAATAATAATCGGTCTAACTCCAGAATAACCTTTAAGTAGTGCATTGGCACGAAGAAGGACCATTGCTTTAGAAACAATTTCAGGAAACGGTTCCCCCACACCACATGCATGCGAGCGAATTAAATTTAGTTGAAGATCCTGAACATGATTTTTATCAATTAATACATCGCTGAACTTTCCAAACCCAGTCGTAATCCCATAAACTACTTTCGATTCTGAAACAATTCGATCGACCGCTTCTCTGCTCTTTTTAACTGCATCCATACTCTTCTCTGAAGCTCGAACCTTTTGACCGCGGTATAATACTTCCTTCATTTGATCTAGCGTTAAACTTTCACCTGTTAATGTAATCATTTTTCTCGCTCCTCTACCACTTTAGTATAATAAAGAAAGAGGCTAGACTCCTTATCACTTTAGATTTGGAGTCCAGCCTCTTTTATAATTGAATGTAAATATGGAATTGTATTTTGATAATGGCTCATGAAAATCATTCCATTCAAATTTATTATTATAATTATAACTATTGTATGAGAGGAAAACTTAATCTGTCAACTAAATTTTCTGAATTTTAGCACGATAACACTTTAGCAGAATAGCGAATTGAAGACATCATCCCTAATTTCGAATAGGAAAAGAGCTATTCATAAAGATAATTAATCTTCGTGAATAGCCCTCCGGTAATTATGGTTAATCGAACTTCAAGCCTTTTAATGCTTCCGCCAACGCATTATTGACAGGTTCTTCATTTTTCTGCTGGTTTTTCAAATAATTTTGTACTGTACGTTTATCTACTTTACCACCAGATTCTTTTTTGCGGCGTGCTTCGAAAGCAGTTAGTTTTTCTCGATATCCACATTTACATGCGAAAATTTGGCCAGCTCCTTCGCCACGAAGCTCTAGCTTTTTATGGCATTGTGGGCAGCGTGCGTTTGTAACGCGTGCGACATTTTTACGATGTCCACATTCACGATCTTGGCACACGAGCATTTTACCTTTTTTGCCGTTTACTTCAAGCATTGGTTTTCCACAGTCTGGACAAGATTTTGTGGAAATATTATCGTGCTTATATTTCTTATCACTGGCTTTAATTTCAGAAACAATTTCTTTTGTGTAGTTTTTCATTTCGCTGATAAACACTTCTTTTTTCAACTTGCCCTGAGCGATTTTATCAAGCTTCTGTTCCCATTCAGCCGTTAAAGTAGGAGATTTTAGTTCTTCTGGAACTAAATCCAGCAATTGACGACCTTTAGATGTAATATGAATGTCATTGCCACGCTTTTCGATTA
This sequence comes from Neobacillus rhizosphaerae, assembly GCF_050477885.1. Taxonomy (GTDB): domain Bacteria; phylum Bacillota; class Bacilli; order Bacillales; family Cytobacillaceae; genus Neobacillus; species Neobacillus rhizosphaerae_A. The sequence goes on along the minus strand of NZ_JBCNAC010000105.1, from coordinate 10,909 downwards.
AGAATGAATTGAATAGCTTTTCTATAATATCAGCACGTGTCGCAACAGTCCCTAGTCCACCAGTCGATTTTAAGGTGTCTGCTAGTTGTTTATTTTGTGTATCCATATACTTCGTAGGATTTTCCATCGCTGAAAGTAATGTCGCCTCAGTAAATCTTGCCGGTGGCTTAGTTTGACCTGAAGTTTGAGCGATTAATTTTACGTTTAATGTATCACCTTTTTCGATACGAGGTAATATTTGCTCTTTCAGATCATCTGAATTATCGTCATCATCAAGTCGATTATTGTACACTTCTTTCCAACCCAACGATAGAATGGTTTTTCCTCTAGCAACGAAGTTTTCTTCACCGATTTTCGCACGAAGAGTTAATTGTTCGTACTCAAATGCAGGGAATAATACTGCTAAAAAGCGCTTAACCACTAGGTCATAAATTTTACGTTCTTTATCCGTAAATGCTGAAAAATTCACGTATCCTTCCGTTGGAATAATCGCATGGTGATCGGATACTTTGCTATCATCTACGAAAGATTTAGTAGGCTTTATTGGCTTTTTTAAAATCTTGTTTGTTAGTAAACGATATTCGCCTATTCCACATGCTTTAAGTCGTTCAGGGATCGTTGGAACGATATCTGCTGAGATAAAGCGTGAATCTGTACGCGGATACGTTAAAACTTTATGCTGTTCATACAATTTTTGCATAATATTTAGAGTCTCTTTAGCAGAGTAGCCGAATATTTTATTGGCATCGCGCTGTAATTCTGTTAAGTCATAAAGACCTGGAGAAAAAGACTTCTTTGGCTTTTTCTCAATTTCCGTTACAATGGCATTTTTGGTCCCCAGTTTTTTCACAATCGTATCCATTTTTTCTTTGTCAAAGCTTCGGCTGTTCCCTTTTGCATCTTGCCAAGTCAGCTTTAATTGGTCTGTAGTTTGGGCTTCAATGCCGTAATAGGTTTGTGCTTTGAAGTTTTTGATTTCTTCCTCACGTGCTGCAATGATCGCAACAGTTGGGGTTTGAACACGACCACAGTTCAGTTGGGCATTGAACCTGGTGGTTAATGCACGTGTTGCATTCAGACCGATGTACCAGTCAGCTTCTGAACGTGCGACTGCTGAAGCATATAAATTATCATATGCTTTACCAGGTTTCAGGTTGGCAAAGCCGTCTTTAATCGCTTTATCCGTTACAGATGAAATCCATAGACGTTTAATCGGTTTATTGACTTTTACCTTATCAATAATCCAACGTGCAACTAATTCTCCTTCCCTCCCAGCGTCTGTAGCTACGATTATTCCATTAACATCACTTCTAATCAGCTGACTTTTAACAGCATGAAACTGCTTTCCAGTCTGCTTAATGACGGTCAATTTCAAGCGCTCAGGGAGCATAGGCAGATCTTCTAATTTCCATGTTTTATATTTCACATCGTAATTTTCTGGGTCAGCAAGGGTGACTAGATGCCCAAGTGCCCAGGTAACGATATATTTATCGCCTTCAAGAAATCCATTTCCTTTTTTATGACAATTAAGCACACGTGCAATATCACGTGCGACAGAAGGTTTTTCAGCAATTACTACACTTTTGACCAAATTTAAAACATCCTTTCAAGTTTTCGTAAGTTAACTATAGCATACGTACCAACTGGATTCAGTATCTCAACCTCTATTCATAATGTTGATAGTCTTTTCTCACAGTTCCCACTCAAACTCTTTTTTAGGGTCTACACGCACAGTGCATTACTCACAGTTCCTATGCAAGCATTTTTAATGCGGTCACAGGAGTTGTGAACTCTTCACAATTCCCATGCAACACCTTTTGTCAGAGGTACGGGAACTGTGCACTCCTCACAGTTCCCATATAAGCTTTTTTAGTGTGGCCAACAGTCACTGTCCACTCTCCCGCTTAAGTTTTTCTCAGGCTCACTGTAGATACACATTTTTTCACCTACTTTTTTCTTGAATTTCCTTCCATGAGAATAGTATGATGGATTGACATGAAATAGAGAAATGGGGATTCAACATGAGAATTAGAGATTGGGACCCAAATTTAAAGGTTCGCTTATATAGTGAAGCCATGATGAATATTACCTTTTGGATGTTTTTCCCGTTTTTAACCATCTACTTTGCTGATGAATTCGGTAAAAATAAAGCAGGATTATTATTAGTTTTTTCTCAAGTTTTCTCTGTGGCTGCGAACCTGATGGGCGGATATTGTGCAGACCGATTTGGACGAAAACGGATGATGGTTCTTTCTGCAATCGGTCAGGGGCTTTCCTTCTTAGTATTTGCTGCGGCAAGCTCTCCATGGCTCCATTCCCCATGGATTGGATTTATATCGTTCGCGGTTGCAGGGGTTTTTGGTTCCTTTTACTGGCCTGCGAGCCAGGCGATGATAGCAGATGTCGTTGAGGAAAAACATAGAAGTAGTGTTTTTGCCATTTTTTATACATCGATTAATATTGCCGTTGTGGTCGGGCCTATACTAGGTTCCATTTTTTATGTCCACTACCGATTTCAGTTGTTACTTGTTGCTGGACTCGTTTGCATCTTGTTTGGATTGATTCTTGCCAAAATGATTAGAGAAACAGCACCGATTCAACAGAATACTGCTCTTTCTAGCGACGGAAAGTGGTATTACTTTTTACTCAATCAACTGAGGGATTATTCCCTCATCATTAAGGATAAGACCTTCCTGTTATTTATCCTTGCAGGAGTCTTGGCTGGGCAGACGTTTATGCAACTGGACCTGCTAATCCCTGTTTATATAAAGGATTTCGTAAAAAATCAAACACTCTTTTCTGTCGGTGATTGGTCGTTTACGATTAAGGCTGAACAGGTATTTGGAATTGTCCTTGCCGAGAATGGCTTGCTCGTTGCCTTATTAACGGTGTTTGTGACAAAGTGGATGGATCAATATTATGAAAGAAATGTATTCGTTCTCTCCTCCGTTGTATACGCCATCTCCATCGTCATTTTCAGTCAAACACATTGGATATGGGGATTAATCTTAGCAATGGCTATTTTCACGTTTGCTGAATTAATGGGGGCAGGACTGCAGCAAAGTTTCGTTTCAAAGCTAGCCCCTGAGCATATGAGGGGTCAGTATTTTGCGGCAGCCAGCTTGCGATTTACGGTCAGCCGGACCATTGCTCCGCTTGCCATTCCAATGACCGTGTGGATTGGCTATGACTGGACCTTTTTCGTTCTTTGTATTCTTGCCCTCGCAAGTGCGGTACTGTATTGGATTATGTTTGTTTCTTTTGAAAAAAAAGCTACCTCTATGGGATCGTAAACAGGTCCCATTTTTTTATTTATGTTCAAATAAGTTTCGAAAAATTGTACTAAAATGTTCACATCTACCTCTTTTAATATTATAATTAACTTGTAAACGGTTAATATATAAGGACGGTGGAATGTATGGAATTGTCACAGTTCATGTCTCCAACCTCAGTATCAGGAATCATTACTTTTCTAGTGTTATTTTCAGCAGGTGTTTATTTTAATATAAAAGTATACGGTAGCAAGTTGCAGTAGAGATTAAATGTCTCTACTGTTTTTTTGTAAATAGATTCCAGTTGCATTTTGTTATCGGTTTCTTTTTCCAAAGAAAAACGATACAATATAGGAAGATTCTGAAAAAGGAGACATACATATGAGTGAATTTCAAAAGAACCTTGAGAAATATGCTGAGCTTGCTGTTAAAGTCGGTGTAAATATTCAACCAGGCCAAACGTTGGTGGTCAATGCAACTCTTGATGCGGCAGAATTTATTCGGTTAGTGGTGAAAAAAGCCTACGAAACAGGTGCTCACAACGTCATTGTCAACTGGAACGATGATACGGTTACAAGAACAAAATACGATTTAGCTCCGGATGAGGCTTTTCTTGAGTACCCTGTTTGGCGTGCAAAGGAAATGGATGAACTTGCAGAAAAGGGTGCTGCCTTTATGTCGGTCGTTTCCCAAAGCCCAGACTTGCTAAGTGGCGTTAACCCAGAACGTATTTCCAACTTCAACAAAGCTGCTGGAAAAGCTTTAGCGAATTATCGTAAAGCTGCACAATCAGATAAGGTAAGCTGGACTGTTATTGCCGCGCCGTCCCCAGCTTGGGCAGCTATGGTTTTTCCTGATGAACCAGCTGAAAACCAAGTAAACAAACTTTGGGATGCGATTTTCAAAGCTACACGCGTGGATGTAGAGAATCCAGTGGATGCTTGGAAAAAGCATGACGAGACTCTCCATGAAAAGGTAAAATACCTAAATGAGAAACGCTACCAAAAGCTTCACTATACAGCTCCAGGTACAGATCTAACGGTTGAACTTCCTGAGAAACATATTTGGGTTGGTGCTGGAAGCATCAATGAAAAGGGCTTCGAATTCATGGCCAATATGCCAACTGAAGAAGTTTTCACTGTTCCATTAAGAACGGGTGTCAATGGTACGGTTGCAAGCACGAAGCCATTAAGCTATGCAGGAAACATCATTGACCGTTTCTCGATCACATTTGAGAACGGACGAATTGTTGGTTACCAAGCAGAACAAGGCGAGGAGATTTTGAAGCGTCTTGTTGAAACTGACGAAGGTTCACATTATCTTGGTGAGGTGGCGTTAGTCCCTTATAATTCACCAATCTCCCAATCAAATGTTCTCTTCTTTAATACCTTATTTGATGAGAATGCTTCGAATCATTTAGCGATCGGAAGTGCCTACGCTTTCTGTATCGAGGGTGGTAAGAAAATGTCATCTGAGGAATTAGCTGAGAACGGACTAAATGAAAGTCTTACTCACGTAGATTTTATGATTGGATCTCCAGAAATGGACATCGAGGGTATCACAGCCGATGGAAAAACTGAGCCAATCTTCAGAGCAGGAAACTGGGCTTTCTAATTTAACATAGAGAGAGGATGACCATATTGGTCATCCTCCTTTTTATTGAGAATACACAATCGCACCTTCTTTTTCTTTAGCTATTTCTTCACGTATTTTCTTTAGCTGCTGGACAGGGTCCACATTTAATACCTTTCCTAATAAATCTACTAGTCCAAGTGAGCTTAGTAGGCTCTTTTCCCAGCTTTGAAGTTCTTTAGTTAGTGTTGTATCATCCTGACAGATTGAATTCAAAGGTAACTTTTTCGAAATGGCTTCATCAATCAGATCCAATGCCAATTCCTTTGTGATGACTCCATTGGCATTCTTTAACTGCTCGCACGTCGTTTGAACGACTTGATCAACCTTTTCTTTTGTACCTGTTACAATTGGCTCCACTGGTTTTAAGACTGGTTCAAGCGGTTTCGTAACAGGCTCTACCGGTTTTAACACCGGTTCTAGCGGCTTTAGGACTGGCTCGAGTGGTTTCAACACAGGTTCTAGCGGTTTCAACACCGGCTCTAGTGGCTCCAATACAGGCTCCAGTGGCTTTGTCACTACGCCAACCACATCCGAAAGTGGATCGGTGACACCTCCGATGCTAACAGAAGATTCTTCTCCCTTTCCACCATCCTCACACGTAAGAGGCAAATGTCCATTTGATATTTTTTCAATTTCTTTATCTAACTGATTGATAGGTAACATACTTAAATCTTGTAAAAGTTTACTCTGATCTGGATGAGGAGCCCCCTGCTTACCAGCCACTGTGTTTAGGACTAACTGGTCAATAATACTGTTTTCAGATTCCATATAATGAGCATTCATAACCACATTTTCCATCCCAAGCTCTGGGACGATTTCTGAAGCCTTCACACATGCTCCTTTAAATGAAATAGCCGTTGTATCCACTGTCATATCTTTTACAGTGACGGGACCTTTTGCTTTTAAGGTAATCGTAACTGGGCCATTGGAAGATTCTAATTGCTTCGTTAATCTCATTCCATAGATGACTGCAGATTTATAGTGGAATCGCAGCATGGGCTTCTGATCACGCTCAGACGTTTCCCGCTTCACAATGGAAGCCGTCATACCCGACCCAACAACACGGTCCGCTTCAATTACAAAGCCTTCATTTGCTGTACTTTCAGCCTTTGCATCGGAGCTAAAAGGGAAGAATGATAAAAACAATAGCTGGATACAAATGTTTATAACGAAATACTTGCTTTTCCACCACATAGTTTGCTCCCCTTTAGACAGTATGAACCGTCTCATCAACTCTGTTTGTAGGTGCTGCCTTCACTTGAACGGGAGCAAGACGCCATGCCATTAATAACGCCCCTCCGATAATTCCAAAAAGGGTTCCAAACAGGAAGCCTCCCAATGCCCCAATCACTGAGAGAATTGATAGAAAAATAGTAAAGATTCCTAGTATTTTAGATGCATTTGGAAAAAATAGGGCAACGATACCTAACAAAGTAATAACTCCGCCAAACAATAAACCGATAATGGCTATGGAGCCAGGAAGAAATGTACTGAGATAAAGGTTTAATGGGACCCACGAGATCATCAGACCACTAAGAATGGTAATCACTGCTCCCCCTAGCGGCCGCTTTTTTCTCCACTTTTTAAATGCCATCCAAGTCCCTCCTCTTTATTTCTTATTAATCTTTTCAACTGTTAATCTCATTCCGTTCATATTTATCGTCTTTTGAAACAAGTAATGAGTTTTTAATTTGGCATGTTCTAACGTAATTTTAGAAGAGGTTTGCCGGAATTGTTTTTGCCAGTCATCGCTATGCTTTTCCTGGAGTACTAAGTTCTGAAATTTGGCGTTGGCTTCAATAAGTCCGGCATCATGCTGCAATCCAGTAATCTGTACTGGCTTGGAGGCAGTAATTTTAACCCGGATCCATTCACCACCAACTTGGAAGTCCTTGTATAGCTGTAGATTGTCGATCGTTAAAGTTTCGATTAAATTAGTCCCTTGTGGCGCGGAATCAGAAGAGCTTGTTTCTCCCATTTTCGGGTAAAAAACATAGCCATTTCCTACTAATTTATCAAACTCTACATAAAAGTCCCCTACACCAGCAATAGGAACAGCATAGGCAACCCCAGATATTCCAAATGATACTAAAAGTAGGACTAGAGCTATGATTCCTGTTCCTAATGCTGACCAAAAAACCTTTTTACTTGTGGTACCCTCAACAAGCTGAATCGTGCTTTCCATGAAACCCCTCCTATTTTCCCAATTTTCAATAAACAACCTTTCCTTTACAATACTATCTAAGGTATCCTCCTACAATCACGGAAAATATCGTAAAAAAAAGAGCCCCCCGACAAATGTCGGGTACAATTTTTTACTACGGACATATTGGAAATTTTTTCTTCGTATTATTTAACAATGATACGTTCATGCTCATTGGTGATTTTGGCACACTGTTGATTGGAGCGGAACAAAAACACTTGTTACGGAGGTGGATGAAATGAAGCATAAAATCGAACAGCTTGTACAAAAGGGACTGACCCTCTTACTTGAACTGAAAGAGCCATTCTTGATGGAATGGAGGAATCTTCAACCTACATTAAAAATTCAAAACGATCATTTAGTAGATGAAATTGATACGATGATTCAAATAGCATTAAAGAAGGTTTCAGCCGGAAAAGCTCCAAATGCAGATACCTTCATCCATTCGATCCTCACAGAATGGCAAAATCGATTTTCGACCGAATACAATGAATCCGATTCTATTTCTCTCGTCTCAACGATTGAAAATATATTTCATAAGCTTCTAGCAGAAAAATCAGCAGCCACTTTTCTTGACCACCAGGCCATTCAATCGTTTTTTTCGCGATTGATGGATCAGGCATTGTTAACACAAAGCTGGGAGGAACAAAATAAAAAGTGGATTAAAAATATGATCACCACAAATATTATTCCCATGAAGTGGGCGGCTGTGGTTAAAAAGGATCTGGAGAATTACCAAATTGAAAGTATTGTTTGTTCAGACGATTATGCTGTAGACACCCACTTAATCGACATGTGCTCCAATTTAAAAACCAGCCAAATTGGCCATCTATCATCAGCGATAAATAAACTAATCGGTACAGGCGAGAAGGAGACTGACATTGTTCAAGTTCCTTGTCTGAATGATGTGTTACTTGTTTGTGTTCGGGATCCTGGAACGAAGATTACAGAGCATCAATGTGATTTTATTAGAGGTATGTATCTTCGACAGTTAAAACTCCAACAGCTTGAGAGCAGGATGGAATGGAAGGATGGTTCCCTCCTCTTCTTACAGCATTTGTTACGTGCACGGAGCGTGGATGATGCCGTAAAGGCGATTACAAAGGGGTTAGTCGATTATATGCCGTTTAGTCGCTGTGGCTTGTTTTTGTATAACCATTACGAAGATAAAGGGATTGGCGTTTCGGGCTATAATGTCAACATTCCTTCTGTGCAGCAAATCCAAGAAGAAATATTAGGACTCTCCTTAATAGAAAAATATTTAAACTCGCTAACCCATTCGCAGCCGCTTTACTTTTCTAACGCCTTAGAGGTGTTACCAAAAAAATATGTAAATGAATTTCAACTTCGCTCCTTAGTGGTGTTACCTATCTTCGTTCCCACCAAAAGCAAACTGCTTGGGATTGCACTATTAGATCAAGGTGAAAATTCAAATTTTGATATCAGCATGCAAACCTTATCGACGCTCATCAAATTTGGGCATTATGCCGGGGAATTGTTGTATTCTATATGGGATGAAGCCCTTCAGCAATTTGGCGGGACGCACTCTGTCTTAACCATGCGTGAAAAAGAGGTATTACAACTGATAGCCGGGGGTGCTTCTATCAATGAAGCTGCTGAAAAACTCCATCTGAGCAGCTATACCGTAAGAGATTATGTATCCGTTATTATTCAAAAATTAGCAGCTAAAAATCGTACAGATGCTGCTGTTAAGGCCATAAAAATGAAGCTAATTTCATAAAAAAGGAGCAGCTTCTAGCAGCTGCTCCTTTTAACGCATTAACGCACCGGGGGACTGTCCCGAAATTTAGCGATTGTCGATTTTTTCTGGGTATAAATCATGGTTCATCATTCGGTGATCAGCCATTTGCTCGTATTTCGTACCTGGTCTTCCATAGTTGCAGTAAGGGTCAATGGAGATTCCGCCTCTTGGTGTGAATTTGCCCCATACCTCAATGTAACGAGGATCCATTAATTTGATTAAATCATTCATGATAATATTCATACAATCTTCATGGAAATCTCCATGATTGCGGAAGCTGAAAAGATAGAGCTTAAGAGATTTACTTTCAACCATCTTTTGATCTGGGATATAACTGATATAAATCGTTGCAAAGTCCGGCTGCCCTGTTTTTGGACAAAGACTTGTGAACTCAGGAAAATTAAATTTTACGAAGTAATCACGGTTTGGGTGTTTATTATCAAACGCCTCTAAAACCTCTGGCGTGTATTCAAATAAGTACTTTGTTCCTTGGTTTCCTAGTAATGTTACACCTTCTAATTCAGCCTCTGTTCTTCCTTCTGCCATTGTTAGTCCTCCTTATATAACCCGGTTATAACTATAAGAAAGAAATAAAAAACCATATCCTAAGGATATGGTTGAATTCTCCATTTCCATAGTTTTTTATAGAGGGTGTCTGCTATGAACCTCTCCCCAGTATTCGGGTATCCATGTAATTAATTTCATAGTAACTATAGATAATTTTGCGCTCACTGTCAATCAGCATTTTATGGGAAGACAAGGATGAGTTGAGAAGGCACAGCTATAAAGGTACAATAATAGTAAGTATAAATGAAGGAGGAAATATGCTGTGTGGGACGAATTTAAAAAATTTGCCATGAAGGGCAATGTGATTGATTTAGCAGTCGGGGTTATTATCGGGGGAGCATTTGGAAAAATTGTTTCATCTCTTGTTGCCGATGTCATTATGCCATTGGTAGGACTACTCCTAGGAGGCGTGAAATTTACGAGCCTTATGGTAAAAATAGGGGGGGCCGAACTAAAGTATGGACAATTCATCCAAAATGTAGTGGATTTCTTTATTATCGCCTTCTCTATTTTCCTATTTGTAAAATTCATTAATCGCTTTAAAAAGAAAGAGGAACCAGCTGCGGTTGTAGTAAAAGTCGACCGCCAAGAAGAACTCTTAGCTGAAATACGCGACTTATTAAAAGAAGATCGAGATATTTTAAGAAAAAATGAAACATCTTGACCTCTTGTACGTATATTCTAGTAACAAATAAATTTAGAGGTGAAAAACTTGTATACTCAAACATCTACTGAGTTTATGCCATCCGTTTTACGGACGTTTGCTCTATCGCTTGCTATCGCTTTCTTAGGCACGATGGCTGGTGCGTTTGTAGTACCACCGGGACTCTTTATCCCATTAATGATTGTAGAATTTGTGATGCTTATGGCTGCATTCTTTTTTAGACGAAAAAAAGCCATCTCGTACTCATTCCTTTATGTCTTTACCTTTATTTCGGGGATCACGCTTTATCCAATCGTCGCTCATTACTTAGCGACATCAGGAGCAAATGTAGTAGTTATGGCCTTTGCAAGTACTACCGTTGTCTTTTCGGGTATTTCAATTTATGCGGCAAAGTCAAAACGTAATTTCTCGTTTTTAGGTGGATTTTTGCTGGCTGCCTTGCTTGCTTTAGTAGCCATCTCCATCTTTAATATTTTCTTCCCGTTAAGTTCAACGGGTATGCTGGCTTACTCCTTTATTGGTGTAGTCGTATTTAGTGGTTATGTGCTTTTCGATATCAGCCGAATGAAACATTATGGTGTAAGAGCAGAAGAAGTACCATTAATGGCTTTAAACTTATATCTTGATTTTATTAACCTATTCATTAGCATTCTTCGTATCTTGGGTATCCTCTCAAGTAAAGATTAATAGTAAAAGGAGCTTGGGATCGAATCCAAGCTCCTTTTACTTTATTAGTACCTGATTTATCACGTAGACTATTTCTACGTTACTCATTTCTTTTTCTCGTATCCATTTCGGGCACGTAG
>NZ_JBCNAC010000104.1:0-41590 GCF_050477885.1 Neobacillus rhizosphaerae | reverse complement strand
GCGCTGGGGGACTGTCCCCTCTTTTCTGAATAGGTAATTCGTTATGTAATAATAGGCCTATTTTTAATCCGTCCTGATAAGTAGAATATCCTATTTTTGCCATATTTACGCAATATTCATACTCTATTAATAGCCACTTTACAATTCTCCTATATTTTTAAACTCGTAATACATAACTTATAGGAGATGATTGTAAATGAAAAAGAGTTTAATTGCTGGCATTGCTTGTCTATCTCTTTCGGTAACCTCAGGAGCACCTTTAGCCGTTTTAGCCCACCCGATTGAAATCTCAGCAACTGATAATGGACAAACCACCTTACGTCCACTCTCCTCTGATGTAGCAGTAATTGCCCATCGAGGCGCATCCGCCTATGGCCCGGAACATACACTTGCAGCCTATAAGCAGGCCATGACGATGAAGGCTGATTATGTGGAATTCGATTTACAAATGACAAAAGATGGTCATTTGATTGCCATGCATGATGAAACGCTGGCCAGAACCACTAATGCAAAGGAACTTTATCCAGACCGTGCTCCATGGCAGGTAAAGGATTTTACGCTCGAAGAAATCAGCCGTTTGGATGCAGGCTCATGGTTTAATAAAGCCTACCCAGATAAGGCAAAAACAGAATACATCGGACAACATGTACCAACGCTCGAAGAAGCCATCGAATTTGTGAAACAGCATGGAAATGGAAAAGTAGGTCTTTACATGGAAACGAAGGCACCGAGTGTATATCCAGGAATGGAAGAGAAATTAATCGAGATTTTGAAAAAAACTAATGTCCTTGATGACGAAAAACTCTTTCTAGAATCATTTAGTGAAGAAAGCCTCCGTAAGTTAAAAAAACTCGTCCCTGAAGTAAAACTGGTTCAGCTTTACACAGCTAAAATGCTTTCCGGTAAGGATGTGTATCAGGAATTTAAACGAATCTCTGACTATGCTGCCGGTGTAGGTCCTAGTAAGGAACTGGTTGTTCCAAAATTTATGGAAGCCGCTCATCAGAATCAGCTTCTGGTTCATCCATGGACAGTCAATTCTCAGGATGATATGGTATCCTTGCTTTCCCTTGGTGTGGACGGAGAATTCACAAACAATACGGACCTGCTTGTTGATTTACTGGATAATCCATTTATATCACATGGAGTTGCAAGTGGGGATATAACGGATTCGTCAGCAATTTTATGGGCCCGTACCAATGAAAAGGCAAGAGTTCAATTTGAAATTTCAACTGATAGCAGTTTTAAACACGATACAATCGTAAAAACGAGTCGTGCTGATGTTGAGCATGATTTTACGGTGAATGTAAATGCTACCGGATTAAAGCCTGATACTACTTATTTTTACCGGGCGCATGCTATTTCCAGCAAGTATACCGTTAACGGTTCATTCAAAACAGCACCGGAGGAGAACAGCTTAAAGCCATTAACTATGGTTTGGGGCGGGGATACTGGCGGTCAGGGAGAGATTCCTCCATTTAATTCTTTTAAAGCGATGTCCGCTTTAAATCCTGACTTCTTCCTGTTCAGCGGCGACACCATTTATGCGGATAATAAAACACCTGCTGTGCCTAACCCTCCTTCTGAAACTGTAGAGGATTTCTGGGCGAAATACAAAGAAAACCGTACGGATGCAGGCTTGCGCAGCCTTCTGCAAAAAACAGGAACATTTGCCATTTGGGATGATCATGAAGTAACCAATGACTTTTCAGGTCCAACACAGCCGCTTACTCCCACTGGTTTACGGGCGTTTAAGGACTACTGGCCAATGTCCAGTGAACGCAGTACAGAAGATAAGCTTTACCAAAAGTATTCATGGGGTAATACAATGGATATGATCATTCTTAATAACCGGGGATACCGTTCTCCTAACACCCAGGCTGATGGAGCAGATAAAACCATGCTTGGTAAGGAGCAGTTAGAATGGTTAAAACAACAGCTTCTTGCGTCGGATGCAAAAGTGAAGCTTGTAGCGACATCCGTACCTATCTCCATACCAACCGGAAAAGCAATGGCCAGGGATGGATGGGCGAATGGCAATCAAGTAAACCCAAATGATCCGACAGGCTATGAGAATGAGTTCAAACAAATTTCTGATTTTATTATCGAAAAAGAAATCAAAAACGTGTTTTTCGTCACCACAGATGTGCATTTTGCCGAGGTCATCAAATACGATGCCAATCAGGACGGGAAAACGGATTATAATGAGCTAATTAGCGGACCGATAGGAGCTGTAAAAATTAATCCAGGTACACTAGATCCCACCTTCGGGCCTGAGAGATTATATGCAGAAGGGAATTTCTTCAACTTTGGCGTGTTCCAAATAAATCCTTCTAAGCAAGAAGCTAAAGTTGAAATCCGTGATGAAAACGGAAAGGTTCATTTTAGTCATTCTTTTCAACTGGAAGAATAACTTTTAGGGGACAGTCCCCCAGCGCGCTAAAGCGCCGGGGGACTGTCCATCTCTTTCTATTTTTGTTTCTCGAGCCCATTTACATCAATGAACGGTGTGGCTCCACCTGTGACACTTGGTAGGCGGCCATCCCATTTCTCCAATGCCTTCTCTTGAACTTCGATTTGTTTTAATTGGATTAACTCCGGAGTGACTTCTTGCTTTTTCAAGCGTAGGGCCTCTGCTTCTGCCCCTGCTTGAGCCACTTTTTGCTCCGCTTCAATTTTGATTCTCTCTAAGTCTCTTTGTGCCCTTAACGCGTTTTGTTCCGCCGTTTGCTTGGCTTCAATCGCTTTATTGAATTCTTCACTAAACGCAAACTCTTTGATATTAATATCTTCTAGAATCATATAATATTTAGTTAATTTCGCTGCAAGCATTTCTTTCACCTTTGCTGATACCTCTGGACGTTTGGAAATCAATTCTTCTGCTGTATATAGCGCAGTAATGGCCTTTAAAGATTCGGCAATCGCGGGATCAACAATTCTAGAACGGTAATCCAATCCGATATCTTGATAAAGTTTATTCACAGCTTCTGGATTAACAGAAAAGTTGACGGCCACATTTGTAGTAACGATTTGCAGATCCTTGGAGGCAGCGGTCTGGGAACTTTCTTCTTTTTGTACCCGTACCTCAATCGGTTGAACGGTTTGGATAAACGGAAGCTTAAAATGAAAGCCTTCCGTTAAAATTGTTGGCTTAATAGCCCCTAATTGCAAAAGGACTCCTCGATAACCGGATGCAACTGTGGTAGTCGAAAAGAAGCCAACTACTAAAATAACAATCGCAATAATTCCACTTATAATAGATTTCTTATATTGCATGCTGCTCCCTCCTTTTAACCTTGGAACCAAGCGAAGCTACACCACTTTTCCACAGAAAAATGACTGTTTACATAACTGTATGAAAACAACGACAACTTTATTCAACAAGAACCTATTCCTATCTTTGAACTTTTAGACTGTACCGCTTTACCCCGCCGGGGGACTGTCCCCATTTTTGTCCCCATTTTAAAAAGTTCCAAAAATATTTAACAAAAATCTAAAAATTTTAAATTTTTAATAAATATAAAATCTACTATACTCTCTAGTGTTACATATTTTACCGAGAGGAGATGGAGATTTGAAAACGCTTACTAAATTTTGGAGTATCTTTCTTTCTATGGTGTTAGTGCTAAGTGCAGCACCAATGCTGGTCACACCTGCAAACGCAGCTGCAGGAGACCCGCAGGAGGCAGATGCCTCCCAGCTAAAATGGGAGAGCATTACCTTTGGTCAGTCAACCGATTTAAGCTTCGCACCGAACGTCCTGCCGGAAAAGGTAGGGACAAACTATGCCCATCCTGAAAACCCTGGGACCATTGATGGTGAAATCGTCTTAGAGAGTAGAGGCGGAAAATTAGCACCAGGCCATGACGGACTGACTTTTTACTACACAAAGGTTGATCCAAAGGTTAACAACTTCGTTCTTGAGGCGGACATTACCATCGACCAATTTGGTCCGGAAACAACGGCTGGACCAAACGGGCAGGAAAGTGCCGGTATCATGGTCAGAGATGTTAACGGTGCCGCACGTCAGGATCCAATGATTTTAGGGTATGAGGAAGTTCCTGCAGCATCCAACATTTTTGGTGTTGGTATGATGCGTGGCGGAGTCAGTCCCATCTATCGTACAGGGGTTAAATATCCTTGGGGGAATTTAGGAAGTGAGTTAAAGGCCTCTCCTTTTACAACAGATTCAACCTATAAGCTTCCAACTGGAACACCCGTACGAGTGAAATTAGAGAGAACAGACAGCGAGTTTATTATGTCAACGACCTTTACCCATTTATCCCAGCAGAAGACTTTTGAAAAAAGAATCACTGGGGCCGACATGGTACAGGTCATCGATCCTGATCACATGTATGTAGGTTTCTATGCAGCAAGAAATGCAAAAATGACGGTACGAAATGCGAGCTTAACACTAAGTGAGGCTCATACCATACCTACACCACCGGCGCCCGTAGTTCAACCGAAGGCAGCTATGGAAATCGTTTCTGCACCAGAAATTGGTTCGTCTGACTATGAGCTAAAAACACTTGCTAACTATGATGGAACAATTACGGTAACGAAGGATGGGGCAGAAGTTATTAGCAACGCAGCAGTTAAGAAGGATGAGGTCAACTCCTTTGGTACCAATTTAGAAAACGATACAACGGATTTCAACGTGACCTATTCACCAACCGGCGCACCCGATTCCACTCCGATTACAAAAAACCTAAAGGTAACAAAGAAGGTTTACAATTCAGGTGCCGGACTCTACGTGTCTCCAAATGGGACAAGTTCAGCCCGAGGAACCATCGATGATCCGATGAACTTAGAAACGGCAATCAAATACGTCCTTCCTGGGGAAACCATTTTTATGCGTGAAGGCACCTATACTCCTTCCTCCATCATCGATATTAAGAAGGAATATAGTGGAGCAAAAGATAAAGTAAAAACCTTGGCAGCCTATAACGGTGAAAAGGTAACGATTGATGGTCAAAACCATCTTGGAAATGTCCTGAAGTTAAGTGCGGATTATTGGCATTTGGCTGGAATTCATATCACAAAGGCCGTTTCCAGTGGTATGAGAGTAAGTGGAGATCACAACGTAGTTGAACAAATGCTATTTAATTTTAACGGAGATACCGGCTTGCAAATTAGCGGCAGCGGTTCAGATCCGGAAAAATGGCCGAAGTACAATTTGATTTTAAATTGTGAATCTCATGACAACCGCGATTTGAGTGATGAAAATGCGGATGGATTTGCCGCCAAGCTAGGCGTGGGTGTTGGCAATGTGTTTAAAGGCAATATTGCCCATCACAATGTGGATGATGGCTGGGATTTATATAACCGAACGAATGAAGGGGCAAATATGCCGATTACCTTGGACGGAAATATTGCTTATTCCAACGGGAAGCTAAGTAATGGCTATAACGAGGAGGGCAATCAGGGGAATGGCTTTAAGCTAGGTGGCGAAGGCCTGCCGGTTGCTCACATTGTCCGTAACAACATTGCGTTTGATAACAATATGGACGGCTTTACCGATAATTTTAATCCTGGAAAAATCGTTGTTGAGAACAATACCTCTTTCAACAACAAGCGCTTTAACTATGTGTTCCGAATCAATCCTTATTTTACTGCCGCGGAGCAGGGAATCTTTAAAAATAATCTCTCGTTTAGAACGAACGGCGGTACCATCAGGGATTCAATCAGCGGAAATGTGGATGAGACCAATTTCCTTTTTGACGGAACAAAGACAGTAAATAGTACCGGTATGGCTGTTACCGAGAAGGACTTCGTCAGTCTCGATGTTCCTGAAAAGTTTACTAGATATCAGAATGGTGCCATTAATTATGGCAACTTCCTTCGTATAGCTCCTGAAAGCGAACTAAGTAAAGCGGGAGCCCAAGTCGGAGCGTTAGCAGCTAACCCCGTATCCATTAAAGTAAAAGGCCCGGATTCCATACGAGAAGGAGAAACAGCTTCGCTTGTGGTGAAGGGTACTTATTATGATGGGTCAGTCAAAACATTGACGGATGATCTTGAGTTTACTAGTGAGGATCAAGAGATTGCAAAGGTGGACCAAAACGGTGTCGTCCAAGCCGGAAAAAAAGGCAAAACAACGATCAAGGTCTATTACCATGGCTTACAGACTGAGCTTCAAATTCATGTAAAAACCATGCCGCCTGGACTTAAGAAGAAGTAGGTTAGGTTCTTATACTAAAAGACATACAAAAGAGGATGGGAATAATTTTTTCCCATCCTTTTAAAATAGGTCCTACCAATCTCTTCGAGGCTTGTATCCCGCATTCTCAAGAAAATCTCTTTCTACTTTATTGGAGAGTCCGTTCATTTCCACATTCGCTGACCTTGAAGTAATTAGCATTTTGCAGGCCATTTCCAACGTTTGCAACGCCATTCGTGCTTCTTTAATATTAACATCATAAACCAAAACACCATGATTTTCGAGTAATAGAATATTTGCAGACTTCGCCTTTTCTGCAACAGCATTTCCTAATTCCAGGGTACCCGGATGATAATACCCTACTCGTTCAACACGTTCTAAGTAATACATGGTTTCAACAAACCAATTCGATGGAATCTCAATCGAAGAGCAAGCCACCAACGTGGTATAAAAAGGAGAAGCATGAAGTACAGCTCCAATATCAGGGCGATTTTCATAAATCGCGCGATGCATAGGCGTTTCCTTAGAAGGCTTTTTGCTGGTGTCTGATTGTTTTTGTACATCCCAAGCTACGGCTTCACCAGAAAGAGAGCATAACACTAAATCCGTATTATCCAACTCTCCAAGATAGGTCCCACTGGCCGTAATAATATATTCATCTGCACTAGTCCGGGCACTGATATTACCTGCTGTTCCCCAGGCTAATCCGTATTCCATCATATATTTTCCAGTCTTCACTAGTTCTTGTCTAATTAATTCTGCTTTTTGCATAGTGACTTCACACTCCTTTAGAAATCTATTAAACTACTAAGGAAAGTTCCACACCTTAATAAATGTGGAACTCCAAAGTTATTTCTCTTATTTAAACAAACTTCCAAGTCCGATTGATAACTGCGGAATGAAGGTAAGTAACATTAAAGTTACTAGGAGAACCGCATAATACGGTAACATTCCCTTTGATATCTGATCCAGCCTGATTTTGGCTATCTGCGACGAGATGAACAGATTTACACCAAGCGGTGGTGTACACATACCTAATGCTAAGTTTACAATCATGATAATACCAAAATGAACTGGATCGATTCCAAGTTGTGTTGCAACCGGTAATAATAGCGGTGCCAAGATGATAATCGATGCGTTTGTTTCCATAAACATACCAACGATAAGAAGGAACAAATTAACTAATAGAAGGAAAATGACTGGGTTATCGGAAATATTAATAAAGAACTCTGCAACTGCTTGTGGTACATTTGCACGAGTAATGATCCATCCAAACAAACCAGCACTCGCAATGATAAACATAATTGTCGCAGTTGTTACAGTTGATTGGGTGAAAATTTTGACAAGGTTGTTCAGTTTAATTTCTTTATAAACAAAAACACCAACAATAAATGCATAACCCACTGCAACTCCTGCTGCTTCTGTCGGAGTAAAGATACCGCCGTAGATACCTCCAAGAATAATAACAGGCATTAATAACGCAAGGAAGGATTCTTTAATGGCAATAAGTCTTTCTTTAACGGATCTTTTTGGTTCACGCTTATACCCTTTTTTCTTTGCAATCACTAAAACAGTCATAATAAGAGCAAAGCCAATAAGGATACCAGGTACAAAACCAGCCATAAACAAGTCCCCAATTGATACTGAAGCCGTTACCCCATATAAAATCATCGGGATACTCGGTGGAATAATAATTCCTAATTCACCAGCAACAGCTTGTGTCGCTCCAGCAAATTTTGCATCATATCCTCGTTTAATCATCCCTGGAATAAGCATACTTCCTAATGCAGCTGTTGTAGCGGCACTAGAACCGGAAATTGCTGAGAAAAACATGGCTGTTACGATTGTTACTATGGCAAGTCCTCCTGGCAGGTGACCAGTAAAGGCATTGGCAAGGTTGATTAATCGTTTGGAGATTCCTCCATATTCCATTAAGGTTCCCGCAAGAATAAAGAACGGAATGGCCATAAGCGGGAAGGAGTCAATAGATGTAAAAGAACGTTGAACCAGTACGATTAGAGGCGTACTCCCATCCCACCATAGAGCTATGGCAGAAGCAAGACCGATTGACACGGCAATCGGAACACTTAAAGCAAAAAATACGAGCATACAAACCATTAAAATAATTGCCATTACTTGTCATCCTCCTTTTTTGAGGATAGTTCTAGAATTAAAGCAAGGGAATTAAGCGCTAACAAAACTGCTCCAATTGGAATAGCCGCATACGGCACTGCCATAGAAATCCCTAAACTTGCAGATGTTTGCAAACTAACATGTTCTAACATAGTTAGACCTTGGAAAAATAGAATTCCAAAAAATACGATAGATAGAATCATTACAAATATGATTAGAATTTTACGCTTCTTAAAACCGAGTGACTCAGGAAGTAACTCTATAGAAATCAACTGATTATGTCTCATCGCTAGACTTGCACCTGCAAAAACAATGTACACCATTAAATATCTAGATAATTCCTCAGACCACGTCAATGGAAAATGTATAAAGAAGCGGCTAATTACTTGTGCAATAATTAATATGGACATAACGCCAAGCATCAAAGCAAGGATAAATCCTACAGCTTTATTCAAGGTGTCAACCATTTTCACAACTTGTTGCATAGTAACTCCCCTTTGTATTAAAGATTATAATTTAGAAGGGTACCAAGACCATGGTTGGCCTGGGTCTTGGTACCCATCAGTCTAACAATTATTTTGTGTTCACAATACTTTCATAAAGCTTCTTATCAGCTTCTGATTTATTTGCAAATTCCTTTTGAACAGCCTTTGCCTTTTCCATGAATGGCTTTGTATCTACATCAACAACTTCCATTCCAGCATCCTTAACCTTCTTTAGCAATTCTTTTTCTTGTTCATAAACGATCTTGTTCTCGTATTCAGTTGCTTCTTTAGCTGCTTCTTCAACTGCTTTTTGTTGTTTCTTTGAAAGCTTGCTGTAAGTTGCATCACTCATTGTTAACATAACGTAACCATAAACATGGTTTGTATTGATCAAGTATTTTTGAACCTCTTGTAATTTTGAGCTTTCAATTAATGCAAGTGGATTTTCCTGAGCATCGATAACTCCTGTTTGAAGGGAAGAATAAACTTCACTAAACGCCATCGGAGTTGGTGTTGCACCCATTGCCTTCCATGCTGCAATGGAAGCAGGGATTTCAGGAACACGAATTTTGATCCCATCAAGATCTGATGGCTTAGTCACTTTTTTATTTGCTGTTAATTGACGTGGCGTACGCTCCCAGAATTGAAGACCTCGAATCTGTGCATTTGTTAATAAATCTGATTTTAATTGCTCGCCTACTTCACCATATAAAACTTTTTCCATATGCTCACGGTCACGGAATAAGTACGGTAATTCTAAAATGGAATATGGCTCATAAAAGTTGGAAAGTACGCCGGCAACTAAGGCAAAATCAACTGAACCAAGTTGCATTCCTTCTATTAAATCACGGTCATTTCCTAACGTTGAGCTTGCATAAACATCGATTTTTACAGACCCGTCTGTCTTTTCATTTACTAGTTCAGCAAATTTCTTCGCACCAAGGTTCCAAGGATCATCTTCCCCTGCAATATGACCAAGCTTTAATGTAACTGCTTTTTCCGCTTTTCCAGAATCTGAACCACTCGCTTTTTCTTTCGCCCCGCACCCTACAAGGCTTAAACTAAGAGATAACGCCGCTGCCGCAATACCAATTTTTTTCAACAACATTTTATTTCCCCCTTAAATTGTTTGTTCGTAAAAAATTTCTTCCATTCCCTTTGGTACGAATTCTTTAAATAAGCGTTTTCATTTATGGTTAAAATTTAACTAACACCTTTAATGATGATTCTTCTTTTTTATCAACAAGACGGAAACCTCTCGCTGCCTCTTCGTATGAAAGCTTGTGAGTAATAATCACGTCTTCCGCTACATGGCCCGCATTGATTAGCTCGATAGCCGCAATCGTATCTTCTCTTGTGTAAGTCATACAGCCAACAATTTCTTTCTCACTCTGCTGTAAATTGACAATATCAAACGTTTGCGTTCCGTGGAACATAGCAATCGTCACACAACGACCGCCTTTACGTAGTAATGAGATAGCATTGTCAATGATCCCTGGCACTCCTGCTGCGATAAGGACTTTATCAAACTCACCGCCAACAGCTTCCTTGGCTTCAGCAATCCAATCCTGTTTGTTTATGGTGTTCAACGTATGGGTTGCCCCCATTTTAACAGCACCCTCTAAGGCATAATCCATAATATCCGTAACAAGAACAGTCGTTGCTCCTGCTGCCTTTGCCGCGGCAAGTGCCAGTAGTCCGATTGGTCCTGCACCGAGGATCGCCACTTTATCACCCAGCTGGATGTCTGCTTTTCGAACCGCATGTACCCCTACAGCAAACGGTTCAACGAGAACACCTTGATCATAAGTCATGGTATCTGGTAATTTGAACACGGTATGTTCTGGTGTGGCAAAGTACTCTGCCATTGTTCCATACCAGCCATTAAGGCCAGGAGCTCCTCGATGTGCGCAATAGTTAACATTACCTGTTAAACAAGCTTCACAATTGCCACAGCCAACCTGTGGTTCAACGGTTACCCGGTCACCGACCTGGAACTTTGTAACACCATCTCCGACCTCTACTACTTCACCAGCCAGCTCATGACCGATGATAACCGGCGGCTTACGGAATAAGTGAAGTCCTTTGTAAGTATGAATATCAGAACCGCAAATCCCTGCCACTTTTACTTTAATTAATACATCCTTATCCGCTAATTGAGGTAATTCCACTTCCTTAACAATTACCTCATAAGCATTTTCTACATATACCGCTTTCAATGTACCTCTCCCCTTTGTGCTTCATCTTGATTCATAATCAGGTGGTGACAGGCACCAACGTTATAACAATAGTTTTTGCTTCGAATGCTGAAGATGCTCCTCAATCAGATCGCCCGCTTTTTGGTCACCTGTTTTCAAAGATTGATAGATTTTAAAGTGATCTTGCGAGAACTCTTGCATACGTTGCGGGTCTTTCCTTAAATGAAGCAAGGTGATTCGTTGCAAGTGATCTTGATAATTTAGCAGGATACGATGAATTTCTTGGTTACCCAAGCATTCACAGAGCAGAAGGTGAAAGTCATGATCAGCACGTGTGAATCCCTTTATATCTAATTGCATCGCCATTTCTTCGGTGGTATCAAGATTCTCTTCTATCCTCTTGCACTGTTCTTCCGTTAATTTACCTGCGATTTGCGAGCAAACATAGGTTTCAAGTGCAACTCGAAGATTATAAATATCAATAATCCGGTTTAAAGATAGTTCATTAATGATAATCCCTTGCTTGGAAGAGATTGTAACAAAACCTTCTGTTTCTAAGCGAACTAACGCATTTTTAATCGGCGTTTTGCTCATTTGAAGAATTTCAATTAATTCGCGCTCTGATAGAAAACTTCCTTGTGGAAATTTCTCATCGAGTATATTTTCCTTAATCTTCTGGTAAGCCACATCTTTTAATAGAGGGGCTGTTCCCACTTTTGCCATACATTCCATCTACTTTCCATTGTGATTAGTTAATTTAAACACTAACCTGTTTTGATTCATTTGTTGCATTACGGACATTTGAAAAATAATTGCTGCCCCCCAACTGGCCGCCTTTAAGTGCAATTTCAATCCCGTTCATCAAGCTTTCATCGGAATAAGCCTTACAAAGCGGTGCTCCTGGAGAAATTGGCAGCAGCATCTCTAATCCATAGACACCCATTTCCCGAGTTGCAAATCCAGATGTATCCCCGCCTGCGACGATCACACGGCGAATTCCGGTGGCCTCCATAACTTCACGAGTCCATTTACCAAGCTGACGTCCAATCAACTCACCGGATTGGAATTCCGGAATCCCCAGCTGATTGAAAAGTTCACGTGTAGCTGAAATCGCTTCATCCTCCGGCCCCATTGCCGTATAAAGAATTACGCTTTTCCCCTCCTTAATCAGTTGAATAACCTGATCAAGTAGTTCACGCGGGACAGAATCAGTTTGGACGATTTGCTCCGGTTTAATTTTAATACCATGGAATCCATCCGTAAGTGCCTCTTCAATTTGCTGCTGAGTAACCATCGAAGCGCTTCCCGAAACTGCAAATACTTGATTTCTAGCAGGAACAGATTCCACGGATTCTTGAATCCTAGGTGCCACTCCAGCATTTTTCCAATGGGCTGTTAAGGCATAGCCTAAACCAGAGGAGCCTACTGCAAAGGTTCGATTTTCTTCGGCAGATTCCCAAATCAACTGCCCACTTATTCGGAGGCGATCTTCATCAAGTACATCATGGAGCAGTACGCCTGGTTGATTCAATTTCTGATTGTATCTTTCCCGTACAGCCTCTATGCTGCCTTCTAGTTCCAAAATATTCATCAGTTCGATTTTTTCAGAAGTTTGTTCTGCAAGATGCAGGCGTAAGTCCGCTTCACCCATCGGTGTAATCGGGTGCCTAGACATAACCGGATGGCGGTCTAATCGATACACTGTATCGTGCATTCTGGCGAAGTGCTGCCCAAAGACGGTAAATCGTCCTAAAGGTGGTGCACCAACAAGAAGGGGAATTACTTTTTTATCATCAAAGTACTCTCTCGCTACTTCAATTGCTTTCCCGATACTTCCCACATCAGGAGCAGAATCAAACGTCGAACAAGTCTTATAATGGACCACCTTTGCCTCTGTTTCAGCAAAGCTCTTGAATACTGGGCGAAGCTCTTCCTCCATGTCCTCAGGATTTTTAGCTCTGCTTGTTCCTGCCACCCCGATACAGCTTATTCCTTCAAACCGTTTAAGTAATTCTTCACTCGGCGGCTCGAGGAAAAGAACCGTCCGATACCCACTGATAGCCAGCGCTTCCATCGCATCCGTCGATCCGGTGAAATCATCTCCATAAAAAGCGAGTAACAGTTCACTTTCTTTCATGTTGTTTTACCTCCAAGCTTATGTTGTCGAAAATTTATCTATTGCCTTTGCTAACTCAGGGTTTTGCTTCGCGTAGGTTTCCAAAGGGATTCCTTGAACAGCTGCTTCCCATCCCTGCCTCATACTAAGGACCCCTGCTTCAATCCCATCTGGGTGAGCAAGAATTCCTCCTCCTGCCAAATGGATAACATCAACGGTTTGGACCGCTTCATAAGTTGGGATCGCGCTTGCTGCCCACTGTGCAGAAGAAAGTACAGGCATAATCGGGTATCCACCAAGGAAAGGGGTTAAGCTATCCCGAATCGCTTGTGCAACCGTTTCATTATCCTCAGAGAATTTATTGTTTAAGCCATTCGTATGCAGATGATCCACCCCTGCAAGTCGGCAAAGCTTTTGAAAGACTGTAAAACTCATTCCTAATAGCGGGTCACGGGACATTGCCCCCCATTGTGTACGGTGTCCGTGGATCGGCAGCTCCGAGTATTGCCGTAAGTAAGCGGTGCCACTTAACCCCACACTATTGACACAAACCATCACACACGTTCCGCCTGCATTTAGGACGAGATCATGATTTCTACGGAGTTCGTCGATATCGCCTGTAATATTAAAGGCGTACATCAGTTTTTTTCCTGTTCGATCTGCCACTCGTTCGATTTCCTCCATGATAACCTTGACCCGCTGTTCAAGCGGTGCAAACGTAGGGTTTGCACATAATTCATCATCTTTTATGAAATCAATGCCTGCCTCGGCAAGTTCTCTGACAAGTGGACGGTAATCTTCTGTATGTAGTCCGATGCTTGGTTTAATGATTGTTCCTATTAAAGGTCTTTCATCCACCCCGATTAATGCCCTCGTTCCTTTTATTCCAAATTGAGGCCCAGGATACTTTTCAGCAAAAGCATTTGGCAGCTCTATATCTATTAATCTTAATCCGGAAAAAGCTCCAAGCTCGTATAAATTTCCGGCAACCGTCGATAGAAGGTTCGGTAAGGATGGTCCAAAATTATCAAGTGGGAACGATAGCTCGATGATCGCTCTCCGGTACTCCACGTTGGAGGAATCGACTCCCTTTGGAATCTGGGCTCCCGGTAGGGATGGGGTTTTGACAGTCTCTAATTCTATTATTTTAACTACATGAGCTCCGTGTTTTTCCTTCAATTCAGGAGTTTCTCCTGGAACTGATACAAAGGTTCCAGTTGATTGTTCCCCTGCCATCACTTCAGCTGCGTAATCAAGAGGAAAAGCCGTTTCTACTAGATACTTAGCTAGAACTCTATTGGACTGCATTATCACACCAACCTTTCGTAGATCACTTAACTATCATCATCATAGATTCAACATAAATCTATCATAAATCTATGTTAGATTCCTTGATGTAAATCATATTGTAAACCGCTTACAATGTCAATTGGATTTTTTGAAAAATTCTAAATAATTATGTGATATTTTTCACATAATTATATTAGGCTTGTATTTTAGCTCATTTAAACCTCTTGGAAAAGCTCTATTAATAAAAAAAAGGCTAGGAAATAACTTTCCCACCCTTAAAAAAGTAAATATATGGATATATCATTCTTGCTGTTTAGAAAAATAGCAGATACCGAACCCGTATAATTTTATTTTTACCAAAGCCCTTTCATCACTTCTTGTACTCGTTTCATACCTAATTCTGGTGATGTAAGACATTTGTCCTTAACCTTTTCTGGTAATTGAACCAATACCCTAGCCATAGAAGCCTGTGCAAGAACCACTATATCTACTTCTGCTGCCAATCGATCAATTTCATTCGCCAAAATGGTATCATGCATCTCTTTATCTCCGTTTGTCAAAGCTGTATAAGCCTCATTAGCAAGTAAGGTAATAATTTGTGGGCTCATATTGTATATGTCCGCTTTTTGTTTAAGAAGTGCTACCGTTGGATTCAAGGTGGTGGATAAAGTGGCGATTACAGCAATTTTATCTCCTTGATGAATCGCCTGTTCTGCCATTGCTTCGTCAATTCTTTCCACAGGAATGGATACTTTTTGTTCTGCCTTTACAGCCACTTCTCCTACAGAGGAACAGGCGAAAAGGATAATGTCTGCTTCTGCTTCCTTTGCAAAGATGGAGTATTGAATTAACTTGTGCTCAATTTTTTCTATGTTTCCCCCAGTTGAGAGTAAGCTGGGTAGGATGCTATCATCGAGAAAATTGATTATTTCATAGTTTGCTAAATATTTCTCAGCTAATTTCTTTAATGGCTCAATAGTTACAGGGGTTGTATGAATGATGGCAAGTTTCATTATTTTTTCTTCTTCCAAAGAAGCTTTAATAATTACATCATAACAAACAGATTCTTATGTTAGAAAAAGGACGCATTCCCACATTGGTTTGCGTCCTTTCTTTTTATTTATTTCATCCACTCAGGCTTCCCGAAGCCCTTGAATTTTTCATCCATAACTTTTTCGAAGTCTGCAGATTCCACAACTTCTTTAATATCTTTTGCAAGCTGGGAATCTTTGTTTACTGTTTTTACCGCAACAATATTACGATAGGAATCTAGCATGTTTTCAAGTGCTAATGCATCAAGCAGATTCATTTTTGCAGCTAATGCGAAGTTTCCTGGTACTGCTGCTAAATCGACACTGTCCACAGAACGAGGTAGTTGACCAGCTTCAATCGCTTGGAACTTTAGTTTTTTCTTATTTTCAACAATATCTTTCTCTGAAACTTTTAATGGATCGGCACTTTCGTTGATTGTAATTAAGCCTTCATCACGTAGAGTATTCAATGCACGTGCCGCATTTGTTGGGTCATTCGGAAGAGTAACCGTTGCTCCGTCTTTTACTTCACCCAATGATTTGTATTTTTTTGAGTAAAGCCCCATTGGTGCAGTTGGTACTGAAATCAATGCAGACAGCTTCATGTTGTTTTCCTTCGCAAAATTCTCTAGATAGATAGAATGCTGGAATAGGTTTGCTTGGATATCCCCATTATCTAACGCTTTGTTTGGTTGAATGTAATCGCTAAATTCTACAATCTCAACTTTGTAGCCCTTCTTTTCTAATCCAGGAACAATCGCTTCCTTCAACATATCGCTATACGGGCCAGCAGTTGCTCCCAATTTGATGCCCTTTGATTTTGCTTCAGCCTTCTCTTTGCTTTCTGAACTGCTGCCGCATGCTGCTAACGCACCTACGAGTAAAACTAAAATCATTGCTAAAAACCATTTTTTCATGACTTTTTCCTTCTTTCTACTTTATCTTCTTTTATCGACAACTTTGGCAATGTAATCACCAAGAAGCTGAATTACCTGAACTAAAACTATTAATATAACAACAGTGGCAATCATGATGGTATTGTCATAGCGGTAATACCCAAAGCGAATCGCTAAATCACCAATTCCGCCTCCGCCGACTGTACCAGCCATCGCCGAGAATCCAATTAAACTAATGAGGGTCAACGTAATACCAGAGATGATTCCTGATCTCGCTTCAAGGAGCAGAACATCTTTTATAATCATAGTTGGCGTCGCTCCAACTGCAATCGCTGCTTCGATGACCCCCTTATCAATTTCCCTTAATGCTGATTCGACGATACGGGCAAAGAACGGAATCGCCGCGACTGATAGCGATACACTTGCTGCAGTGGGTCCAATAGTGGAACCTACGATGAAATCGGTTAATGGAATCAATGCAACCAGCAAAATAATAAAAGGAATGGACCGGATTAAGTTAACCAAGAATCCCATGGTTATTTGGATGAAGCGATTTTGTAAAAACAAACCCTTGTCAGTGACAAATAACAGGATTCCCACTGGCAGGCCAATGACGATGGCAATTGCTAAGGAAATCACAATCATATAAATTGTTTGCATAAAAGCGGTATTGATATCTGGAATTAATTCCACTAGATGCTGAAAATCAAAGCCCATTATGTAACACCTCCACTTGCGCTGCCCGGTCCTCGATGTATTGAAGTGCCGATGACACTTCTTCCTTCTCACCCTTCAGTTCCATAATGAAAATACCCAAAGGCAGTTCCTGAATATATTCAATCGAACCATGCAGGAAATTCCCTTTTACGCTGAATTTCTGCAGCATATCGGAAATGACCCCCTCTCCGGCGACCTTCCCTTTAAACAACACCTTGATGATCGGCCCTTCACAGCTAGCCAGGATCGATTCCGGAATATCAAAAGATACCACGCTATCAATAAACTCTTTGGTAAGTTCCGC
The DNA here is from genome assembly GCF_050477885.1 of Neobacillus rhizosphaerae. Lineage (GTDB taxonomy): Bacteria > Bacillota > Bacilli > Bacillales > Cytobacillaceae > Neobacillus > Neobacillus rhizosphaerae_A. The sequence goes on along the minus strand of NZ_JBCNAC010000104.1, from coordinate 24,260 downwards.
TTGAGGATTGGCGAAGATGTCATAGACCGAACCCTCTTCAATGACCTTGCCGTTTTGCATAATCGCCATCCGGTGGCAAATTTCTTTGACTACATCCATCTCATGTGTGATCAAAATAATTGTAATGTTAAGCTCCCTGTTGATCTTTTTTAATAAATTCAAGATCGACTTGGTTGTGGTTGGGTCAAGGGCGGAGGTTGCCTCGTCACACAATAAAACCGTTGGATTGTTGGCGAGTGCCCTTGCGATTCCGACCCGTTGCTTTTGCCCTCCACTTAGCTGGGCTGGGTACACGTCGCGCTTATCCGCAAGTCCCACCGTTTCTAGCAATTCCATGACACGCTCACTGATTTGGCTCTTTGGATAGTTGGCCGCTTTCAGCGAAAAGGCAATGTTCTCATACACTGTCTTCTGACTGATGAGGTAAAAGTGCTGAAAGATCATACCGATCTTTAACCGGGCTAAGCGGAGCTTTTCTCCTTTTAAGGAAGTAAGGTCTGTTCCTTCGACAGTAATGCTGCCTGAAGTGGGCCGCTCCAATAGGTTGATGCAACGTAGCAACGAGCTTTTCCCGGCACCAGAATAGCCGACGATGCCATAAATTTCGCCTCGTTGAACTGTTAAGGAAACGTCATCCACTCCCTTTACCGTGCCATTTTTCGTTTTATATTCCTTTGTAAGCTGACGAATCTCAATCATATGTATGACCTCATTTTCTATAAGCGCTATTCTAAAATAATGTTTATTTGTCCAATTAATAAGGTGTGACTAGTTGGTTTTCTCTATAAAAAAATGCCCCTTTCATCTGAAAGGAGCATCGAAATACAAACGATTATTTCAAGCTTATCTTTCAGAATGAAGTTCATTCTGCTGGAATTGGCACCTTCCCAGTTAGGGGGTTGCCGGACGTCATAGGGCCAAGTCCCTCGGTCACTCTCGATAAGAATTATTAGTTTTTTTTAACATTTTTGATATTACTAATCTATTTTTATCTTGTCAATCATCAAAAAATAGTATTCTACCATTGTAAGTGTTTCCATTATTATCAAATCAACTATTTAGGGTGTCTAAAAATATTTTTGGGGACAGTCCCCCAGCGCTTTAGCGCAGTGGGGGACTGTCCCCGCTCTTTTAGATAAAGTTCTGTGTCGTGTTATTTCTGCTGAACCGATACACGGCGATGAGGAAGAAGGCCGTTGCAAAGGAGAATAGGATGATGTAGTGTAGGTACAGGCCGCTGAAGGTGCTTCCTTCCTGCAATTTAGTAAGCGTGTCTAATGTCCAGCGCTGCGGCAGGAATTCTGCGATTTTTTGCAACGATTTCGGCATGACTTCAACTGGCCAGAAGCAGCCAGACAGCATGACAGTTGGAGTGATCACTAAGTTTTGCAAAGCGCCCGCCGCACTTCGGTTGTTGGCGAAAGAAATAATCACTAATGACAAGCCGACCGAAATCAAGGAAAACAGGATCATAACAAACGCCGCTTCCCAAAAGGACACATTCACGCCCATATCAAAGACCGTTCTCATAATGGTTAACGTGATTAACACCTGGATCGTCATCACAATCATATTCACAATCACATTCGCTAATAAATACTTCCTCGCATTGATCGGTGTCGATAATAAACGGTAATACGTCCGCTGTTCTTTTTCCAACAAAATGATCTCAGATAGATTAACCGCTGACATCATCATGATCATAATCAGGAACCCAATCGCTTGGTTGGTCATAAGCTTATTTTTTGAAGCATCTTCAACCGAATGGGTCGCAAGCTTATATCCGCTTTGCTGATAGTCCTTCAACATTTGTTCGAACATCGGCTGATTTCCGTCCGCCGCACGACTGATCGTTGCTAAATTATTGATATATTGATATAAATAGGATTTCACGAATCCTGTCACCGCAGCCCCTTTGATGGAGCTAATCTCAATATGGTCAGGCGAACCCTTGAGTACGCTTGCTGAGAATCCTTTTTCAAAGGTAATCACAGAGTCCAGCTTGCCGGACGTAATCTGCTCCTTCCCCTCTGTAGCCTCCACCTCGGACACCTTCACATTTTCTGACCCTTTGAGGAATTGGATCGTATCGTCCGTGACCAGACCCTTGTCTTGATTTACGACGCCTACCGTTAGGGTCGGTGTTTGGTTTCCGCCATAAGCAAGAAGGGCAATGAAAATCCCCACCAACGGCATTAACAAGAACATGATGACATTTTTTCGTTTACGAAACGTCATACTTAATGTGTTTTGAATTAACCAGAGGATATCCTTCATTTATAGCCCCTCCCGTCGTTTTAAAGAGATAACCGCTACTAGTAAAAAGAGGAGTGACCCAGCCAAGTTGATTGTGATTGCAGGGATGGCCGCAGAAAGGTCATTCGCATAAATTAATTTCATTAACCCGTTGTTCATCCAAGTAAGGGGAGAAAGCTCCGTAATAAATTTGAAGAAACCCTCAGGATTTACAATCCTAAAATAGGATCCGCCAAAGAAGGAGGATAACTGAGCAACAAGTGTAATGATCACTTTTGGAGTGGCATGTGTTTTTGCTAAAAAGCTGATCCCAATCCCTAAGCTCACCGCAAAAATAATCTCTGTCAAAAGAACCAGGTAGACCATTCCTTCATGATCGCCCCAATTCGCATGGAATAACAGCTTGCTCAGCTGAACCACCAGCAAGGCAGATAGACTACTGCTCACAAGACTTCCAAGTACTTTTCCGATAAAAATATCACTTTTTCTAATCGGAGAGGCAATTAGACGATTGGCCGTCCCTCTCACTCGTTCTTCCACAATTAACGAACTGGAGGACATCGCTCCGTACAGGATGATCATCGTGGTAATCACAATGGCGTAATAGTCCATCGAACTCGGCTGTTTATCCGGTTGAAGCGAGGTTTCTTTGATAAAATTCGCCTGGCTGTCGCGAGAAAACGCTGCTGCCATTTTATCCGGTGCCGTCTTCATGATTTCAGTGGCAATATTGTATTGATTCACATAAGCGGACAGCATGCCTTGAAGGATGTTTGCTTCGATGCTGTTGCCATTATTGAGATACAGCTGCACTCCCTTATCTGATACCTTGACATAGCCATCCACTTTACTTTGCTGTACGTCTTTTTTCGCCTTGGTTTCATCGGTGGATTTTTTAAAATGAACACCCGACTTTTTGACCTCCGTAACAAACGACTGAAAGTTCTCTCCCTTTGTTGTATCCGTGTATATCACGTTGAGATCATCCACAGGAATACTGGTCGTAAACGTGTTAGACAAAGCCGTACCCAGTACAAGCATCAAGACAATCGGAAAGAGGAGCATAAAAAACAAGGTTCTTCTGTCACGGAAATCTGATTTGATTTCCTTCCAAGCAATACTGAAAATGTTCATGGCCGTCCCTCCCTTTCCTTATTGGTCCCGTAAATTCCTGCCTGTTAACGTTAAAAAGACGGTTTCTAGGTTTGGCGCCTTTTCCTGCAATGAACGGATTTCGATGTGCTGACTCATAAAGTGTTCCATGATTTGATTTAAGTTGTTCACACCTGAATCCGAGTTAATTTTGATAAAGTTTTCGTCCACCGTAACGGCTTCGACCCCTTTGATTTCCTTAATGGCCTGAACGTTCACGTGTTCCGTTGATTTGACCTCTATCCATAAATCCTTTGTATTGGTGATGATCGATTTCAGCTGTTCCTTCGTGCCTTCCGCAATGATTTTTCCATGGTCAATAATAGCAATCTGCGTGCAGATTTCCTCTACTTCCTCCATATAGTGGCTGGTGTAAATGATCGTACAGCCCATCTCATTTAGCTTCCGAACCGAATTGAGGATATAATTCCGCGATTGCGGGTCGATTCCGACCGTCGGCTCATCCATTATAATCAGCTTTGGTCGATGAGCAATGGCACAGGCAATATTTAACCGCCGTTTCATCCCGCCGGAAAAACTTTTCGGATAACTCTTATGGCGATCTTGTAGTCCGACAAATTCTAAGGCTTCCTCGACCCGTTCCTTTAACTCGGCCCCGCGTAAACCGTACAGTCCGGCGAAGAATTTCACATTCTCATAGGCCGTCATGTCCTCGTAAATGGCAAGGTCCTGCGGCACCATTCCGATGTTCATTTTAGCGTAACGGCTGTGCTTCACCGTATCCTTGCCCAGAATCGTAATCGTCCCCTCGTTGCTGCGCAAGAGGCCGGCAATCATGTTAATCGTCGTACTTTTCCCGGCTCCATTGGATCCGAGGAACCCAAAGATTTCTCCCTCTTTGACGGATAAGCTCATATGATCGACAGCGATAAAATCACTGAATTTCTTTGTTAAGTTTCTAATTTCCAACACGTTCATCGTGTTCACCCCTGTTCCCTTGTATAGTTCAAGTATAAAAAAAAGAATGAACCTGCATAAGTGCAATCGTTCATTCTTTTCACATGAGAATCTTCATGTTTTTCGTGTGAGATGGTCATGGTGACGGCTTGGGCAACATTGTCTTGTGTGAAAAACTTCATGGCGATGTGATTGGCAACCCGGTTTTGTGTAAAAACCTCATGTTGATGCGATTGGCAACAAGGTGGTGACCGAAAATCCATGCGTACTGTCCACGATGATTTTGCCGTTCACAGTAGCCGTCCGCTCTTCCATCCCAATAATCCCAAGGCCCTTCTTGATCATTTCCGTTCCAACTCCATTGTCCTTCACTTCGACGCGAATGATTTTGTTTAGCACTTTGACATCCACCGAAATAAGCGTGGCCCCAGAATACTTCATGGCATTCGTTAATGCCTCCGTGACATTCTCATGGATAATTTTCCACTGAATCGGCGTGATGTGATCTAAATTGCCTTCGTAGGTAAGGACGGTTTTGATGGATTGCTTGGAGTTGAAATCGTCGATTAAGAGCTTCATCCGGTTAATTCCCACCTGCTCGGTTGGGGGCTTCATATTTTTTAACGTCATCCGAATCTTTTCAATCCCCTCCTTGGAGATGTTGATGGCGTTTTGCAGGAGTTCAGTGGCTTTTTGCTGGTCGGTCTCCATCAAGCGTTTGGCCGCTTCCATTTGAAAAAGAGCCCCGGTCATCGAGTGACCGATTTTATCGTGAATCTCCTGTGAAATTCGATTCCGCTCCTCTAACTTAAACGTGTACTCCGACTGTCGGATATATTCCGTGTTTTCATTAATATTCTTCGTTAACCTGTGGAGCGTCTTGCGCATCGTATCAATCTGGGCTTCATTTTTTTCGAGCTTATCATGATACAGTTGAGTCATGGTGAAAATCAAAAAACAAAGAGTGGCCGCCAACCCGTAAATGGGCTGAAGCTCGACCTTTATGTAAAGAATAGGAACCTCGGATAGAATCAATAGAGTAAGACGGCTATGCACAAATTCTCCAGCCAATTCAATGATTGCTAGCGGCAATACCAAACAAAACAACGGCTGAACAAGGATGCAGGCCGTGACCGAGAGAGAGATAGTGAGCATCAGCAACACCCGTTTAACGGTGTGATTTTTAAAGATATACATCGTGATATTGAGACAAAAATAAAGCAAAAAGACAAGGACCACCCACGAAATGTGACTGACCTCTCCGCGAATACAGGTAAACGCGATATATACCAAGAGGATTAGCTTTGTAAAAATCATCCAAAGCTCCATCTTATTCCACTTTCCCCGTGAGGTAGTAAATAGCGATTTGGGTACGGTGCTCGAGACCAGTTTTATTTAGGATTGAAGTAATGTAATTGGCGACAGTTCCTTCAGAAATAAACAAGTCCTTAGAGATCGCTTTGTTGGAATACCCTTTGGCAATCAACGACATAATGTCCCGCTCTCTTTCGGTAAAAAGGGTGAGGTCCAGTTTGGTGTCGGACGGTTTCGTGCCGGCGCCGAGATTCGATTTGAGCTTCTCTAAAATCACGTCTTGAATAATGCTGTTTCCTTTATACACACTTTTGATTGCATCACGAATTTGTTCAGGATCATTATTTTTCAATAAATAGCCTTTCGCACCGTTTTTAATCGCATCCATTATGTATTCATCGTCATCAAAGGTGGTGAGGATGATGGGCTTTGTTTTCGTCCTTTCAGTCAGAAGCTTGGTGGCTTCCACTCCGTTCATATTCGGCATACGGACATCTAATAAAGCAACATCGACCTCATGCGTTTGACAGTATTCCACGGCTTCTTTTCCATCACTCACGGTATCCAAAACGTCAAATTCTGCATAGGTAGATAGAATGATTTTTAACCCTTCTCGAATAAATGAGTTATCGTCCGCAATTATGACTTTAATTTTCATAAGATGGGGAGCCCCTCTCCAATTTTCACTATATCTATCTGTCATTATAGCAAGAAAATGGCAGAAGTTTGAATAGCTAGTCATAGTCCTTGATGCCTCCACTCTATCATTTCCATATTTTTTACATACCTCTTAATCTAATTTTTTGTTAACATAGATAACGATTGTAACTTATTTGTTAGTTTTTAGGAGGTTCTGCTTTTATGAGAGCTCGAAAAAAGAAAAGAAAATTGAGAAAATGGGTAAAAGTGACAGGCACCATCCTTCTAGCTATGGGAATTGGCGGAGGCGTGTACGCTTACTCTGTATATAAATCTTTAAATAACGCGATTGATTCAATGCATCAAGCAGTTGATCGAACTTCTGATAAGCGCGAGGAGCCTGTGGCGGTGGCGGAAAAGGATCCTTTTTCCGTTTTAATGCTGGGTGTGGATGAGCGCGAAGGAGATAAAGGCCGCTCGGATACGATGATTGTGTTGACGGTTAACCCTAAGAATCATACGGTAAAAATGCTGAGCATCCCGCGTGACACACGTACGGAGATTATTGGAAAAGGGAAAGAGGATAAGATTAACCATGCTTACGCTTTCGGCGGCGTCCCAATGGCGATGAATACGGTTGAGGATTTCCTTAATATTCCGATTGATTACTATATCCAGGTGAATATGGAAGGCTTTAAGGATATGGTGGACGCGGTTGGCGGTGTGACGGTAAACAATGATTTAGACTTCACTCAGGATGGCTTCCATTTTGCGGAAGGGAAATTGAAGCTAAACGGCGAAAAGGCCTTGAGCTATACACGAATGAGGCATGAAGACCCTAGAGGTGATTTTGGCCGTCAAATGAGACAGCGTGAAATTATTCAGGGCGTGATTGACGAGGGTGCGAGCTTATCCAGCTTAAAGAACTTTGCAGGCATCTTTGACGTTCTAGGGAAAAATGTGAAAACCAACCTAACCTTCAACCAGATCGTTGCCATCCAAAAGGGATATGACGTGAAGGACACAACAATTGAGCAGATGGAGCTAAAAGAAGAAGGCACCAAGATTAACAGCATCTACTATGGTTTAGTTTCACCAGAAGAAAAACAGCGAGTGCAAAACATATTGAGAGCACAGCTTGATTTATAAAATATTTCTTGGGGACAGTCCCCCGCTGCGTTAAAGCGGTGGGGGACTGTCCCCTTTTTAGGTAAATTATGTTAAACTCTAATAGACTCCCACCGAGGAGCACTACATAAAAAAGTAGGTTTAACCGATGATACTAAAAAATCTATTAGGTTTTCTTATCCTGTTTGCTGTCTACCATACATCAGAGCTGGTCGGTAGTAACCCAATATTACTGTTTGCCTCCTTTATTCTATTCTTTATCACCGCACACATCGTGGCAAAAGTTCGTGGTGAAAAGGGACTCTCCACCTTTGGGCTGCACAAACACAAACTGGCATCTATGAATCTATGGACTGGTTATTTGTTAGGCGTCTTATTTTACGGCGGAAGCTTTTTCGTCTCGGTCTGGACAGGAAAAATTGAATTTGAAGGTACCTTTTCGCTGCAACAAATCATCCTGCCCTTAGTGGGAATCATTTTACTTACATTCCTTTCCTCGGCCAGCGAAGATATCTTAACCCGCGGGTACGTGTTCAAGTACCTCCCGAAAAATTGGTCACTCCCTACGCTAGTCGTCGTCTCGTCAATCATTTACGTCCTCAATCACATTTGGCGGATTGGCGACAGCTACACCCAATGGATCATGCTGTTTCTCATGGGACTGACCTATGCCATCCCCTTTGCAATAACACGGTCCCTTTGGTTCACCATAGGCTGTCACTGGGGCTGGAACAGCGTATCCCTGTTCAAAAGCCAGATTGGCAATTTTAGTGACTTCAAAGTCGTTGACCATACAACAGACTGGACCTATATAGTTACCATGTTCCTCTTCCTGTTGTTCGTGATGGGGACAGTCCCCCACCGCGCTAAAGCGCTGGGGGACTGTCCCCACAATGAAACCATCCCTAGGTAGCCTCGTCTAATGGGTAAGTGCAGAAAAACTACAGGGAACGAGGGGCTGGAATGAAAAAGTTTGGTTTTATCTTTATGGCGATGCTAATCGTGGTCGGCGTGTTTGGTTACAAAATGGTCACGGCAGACAAAAGTGTGAGTCTTAAAACACAAGTGAAGAACTTTGGTGAAAAGAAAACCAATCAGGTTCCAGAGGATTATAGTTTGAAAGAAGCCATTAAAAATGGCGATATTCCACAAGGACAAATCAAAGCGAAACAACGAGCAAGGATTAACGAGTTTAAAAAGAACGTAGAAGATGGAAAACCCGACCTTCTTCGCTTTATTCGCTTCAACACAGATGACAAGCCTGGAGAAATTACGGAATTCCAATTCAATGGTGAGATCATTTATTACAGCCAGGAGGCAAGAGACTTCGATGGGCAGAGGGAAGTAGTAAGCGACTATTGCCAGAAACTCGAAAAGTTAAAGAAGCCGTGGGAAGGCACCTTTCTCACGCACTGTCTAAATAGCAAAGCAGTTTATGAATTTTAACAAGAATGAAGTGCTCATCAAGATTTGAGCGCTTTTTTTGTGCTTGTACGGATTCAAAAACAGTACCCCGTGGTAAACACCAACTATAAAAAACTACTACAATAGTCGAACACGCCGATATACCCTTACCCCTACAAGTGTCCATTTTATGTCGACAAATGTGATAACTTTTTGAACCTTATACCTTGGAGGGTAAAATGAATCGTCTCTTATTCTATAATTTTAATTAATTAATCTAACCAAAATTTTTATAGTGAATTCCCACCCTGGAAGGAGAACAAACATGAATAAGAAGGAAGCCATTTACTCAATTACTGCCATCCTCGTTACGTTAGTGTTAGGATTTTCATTCCTCTACCTGTACGTAAAGGCAAATCCTGTAGAAAATGAAACAGCAACTGCCAGTATGGAGGACACTCAGACAACAGAAGAACAAGAACCTACCCACCCATATTTACCACCAAGCATGGACGAAGTTCCTAATGGAGAAGAAGGCGATTTAATCAAGTTAGGGGAAAAATACCACAATGAAACAAGCAGTGCTCTAGATGGGTATGTAGGTAATAAATTAAACTGTACCAGCTGTCATGCAAATGGAGGAGTGAATGGTTCTCTCGATTTAGTTGGTGTGGCCAAAACCTATCCACAATATAATCCTCGTGCCGGTAGAGAGGTAACGTTAGAGGACCGCATTAACGGATGTTTTGTTCGAAGCATGAACGGCAAGCCACTAAAGAAAGATGGTCCAGAAATGAAGGCAATGATTGCGTATTACACGTTTATTTCACAAAATGTTCCAGATGGGACAAAGGAAAGACCATGGGCCACACTTAAAAAGGTTCAAGGCGATTTAACAACTGTTGATGCTGAAGCTGGCAGAGAGCTTTACAATAAAGCGTGTATTACCTGTCATGGTGAAGGCGGAGACGGCGGTGCACTAGGCATCCCGTTATGGGGAGACAATTCCTACAATATCGGCGCTGGAATGGCAAGGGTTCGAACAGCTGCTGGGTTTATCCAAGCCTATATGCCAAAATCACCAATGGGTGGATATGAAGCCGGTTCCTTTACGGATGAAGAAGCAATGAATATCGCGGCCTACATCAACAAGCTCCAACAACGCCCAGACTTTGCGAAAAAGGCTTATGACTGGCCAAAAGGCGATGCACCGGACGATGCAGCGTATGAAACACTGGCTGGTAAAAAACAACAATAAAAAAGAGAGAGAGGGACAGTCCCCCACTGCGCTAAAGCGCTGGGGGACTGTCCCCTTATTTTGCTCTATCCGCGAGCATCAATGACCCGGTGATTCCTGCATCATCGCCTAATCCTGGGCGGACGATGTAGTCGGATAGCTCTGGTAATGCGACGTAATCATTCAACAGTTCTGGCAGATATTTGTATATGGCTGCAAAAACGGCTTCCTGATGGCTCACTCCCCCGCCGAGGATGATTTTCTTCGGCGAAAGAATCAATATATATTGCATGAGAGCTTGTGCCAGATAGTAGCCCTCTAGATCCCAAACCTCTGGACGGTCCACCAAATTTACGCCCTTTTCCCCCCAGCGTTCTTCAATCGCAGGACCGGCTGCCAAGCCCTCCAAACAATCACCATGATAAGGGCACTTCCCTTGGAACGCATCATTCGGATGACGTCGTAACAGAATATGCCCCATCTCCGGATGAGACCATCCTTGTAAAAGCTGCCCCTGGACAATCGCGCCGGCACCAATCCCGGTGCCAACCGTGATATACAAACAGCTGTCCAAGCCTTTCGCTGCACCAAACGAGGCCTCGCCTAACGCCGCTGCGTTCACATCCGTATTAAATCCAATCGGCACACCGAACGCTTCCTTCATCCTCTGAACGAACGGATAATCCTTCCACCCCGGCTTCGGTGTAGACGTAATATACCCGTAGGTTGGACTCTCCACATTCACATCAATCGGTCCAAACGAACCAATCCCGATTGCTTCGACATCATATTTTTCAAAAAAGGCACTGACCTGTGGCAGAGTTTCCTCAGGGACAGTAGTCGGGATTTGAATTCGCTCCACAATCGTTCCCTTTTCGTCCCCCACCGCACAAACAAACTTTGTTCCGCCTGCTTCAATGGCACCTAACATACAGCAATTCCTCCATGTGAAAATTTATCCTAGCATTCATTTGAACCCAACACAGATTCCTTTTTAGGCTTTTTCCAAATAAAATATAGCGCTGGTATCATTATGACATAGACAATTGGAAAAAGGCTAAACGATACGGGTAAAAGCTGTTCAAAATCAAAGAACTTCCGCATCGCTAAAAATAAGAACACCCCAATGATTCTTCCCACACCGAGTGGAATTTCGCGGATGATAATATAGTCCAAACGCCGCTCCTTATAATGAGGGTCCCTCTCGATTGATTCATATATCATTGCATTCATTGACGTGCTAATCATATTCATCGCAACAGGAGATACAATTCCAAAGACCACCAACGAAAAAAGCACAGGCAATACGGATAATAAGACAGAGCTTAAAAATACACTGATCGAGCCTATCGTAAAAATAACCAACCGGTATTTCGGATTTGAGAACTTAGCGAGCACATAAAACGCGACAATCGCGACAATCTCTGCCGCTGTATTATACACCCCTAAACTCAGCTCTCCTCCGGCAACCTTGAAGGTAATCATCGTAATCAAAAAGGTGGTGTAGACACCAGAAACGATGCCATCCGCAAACATGACCTTGTACATCTTCATCCATTCCGGTGACGGTCGCTTGATCACATCCCAGAAATGACTCTTTGTCGTCACCGGACTTCCTTTTACTTTTAACGAAACCAAGAAGGAAATGAAGAAGAATACACAGGTCGCAATAAAAACTACATAATAACCAACCATACCTTGGAATTGGGAAATCAACACACCAGCAATAAGTGGAGCGATAACGCCTCCGATCGTAAGTAAAATCCCTTGCACATATAAAAATTGATCGCGCTTATCATTCGTAGTCAAATCTAACACGGCCATATGGACGCCCACATAGTAAAGGCTCATCGCCAAACCATTGGACATGCCCAGCAAAAAGATATGATCTCGTAACGTATCATGGAAGACCAGCATTATAAGGTAGGTGATCAGGTAAAAAACAAACCCTAACCGCATCGTGATCATCGGACTTGTTTTCCTGGCAATCCAGGCACACACTCCAAAAAAAACAATGATCGCCAACGACCAATACAAGCTATAGTACGCTAGCAGGGAATACGTTTTATCCAGTTTCCACAGAAACACGCTTTGAAAGACCCCCGACAAGGCTCCCCCAAAGGAAAAAAAGGTATTCATCAGCAAATAGAACTTTAATTCCGTGGAAAACGATTTAAAAATTTGAAACATAGTTTAATCTCCTTTAAAGCAATGGGGCATTAAAGCAACGGGGGACTGTCCCCCGCTGCTTTAATGCGCTAATGGTTAATGATCCCTTTTGACACACGAAGGGCTGGATAGTCTGCCATCGCCGCAGGTAGTTCTTCCTTTGTAAAGCGGTGCGAGATGAGCGGGCCCACATCGACTACTTTTTTCGCGATCAACCTAATCGCTTCTTCGTGTGTATAAGGGTTAATAAACGAGCCCTTGATCGTTAGTTCTTTTGAAAAAATCTCAAATGGAGACACAGAAATCACTGTGTCAGGGGCAGCCACTCCGAAAAGTAGTACCTGCCCGCCTTTTGCCGCCGATTTCACGGCAAGCTCCATGCTCTCTGGTCGACCGACGCACTCAATCACCACATCTACTTCAAGCTTCGCAGCAGCCACCGGTTGAACGACTTCATCCGCACCCAGCTGATACAGAAGCTCTCTTTTATTATCAGCTGGCTCACTGACAACAATCGACTGAACATGCTGTTGCTTTACCAATTGCAAAAACAACTGGCCAATAAATCCGCCGCCGATAATCAGCACTCTACTCAAAGTTGACAGGTTTATTTTTCTAAAGCCATGCAGTACACAGCCTAACGGCTCAACAAGTGCCGCTTCCTCAAACGTCATTTCATCCGGTATCTGATAGCAGTTCGCGCTTGGCACCGTACAATATTCGGCCATGCCGCCATCTCTTGTGACACCAACCGCCTGAAGTCGTTGGCAAAGATGCGCACGATTACTGCGGCAGTACTCACAGGTTCCGCAGTAAATGTTCGGGTCAATCGACACACGGTCGCCTGCTTGTAAACTAGTAACCTCTGAACCTACTTCCACCACTTCTCCTGCTAGCTCATGTCCAAGCACAATTGGCGGATGAACTTCGGCAGAACCTGGATGTCCATGGTAGATATGCTGGTCCGTGCCGCAAATACCACAGCTTTTCACCTTTACAACCACCTCATGGGCGAGTGGTTGTCGATTCTCCCACTCTAGCACTTTTAACTGCTTTGTTCCCTGCAATACCGCTGCCTTCATTTGGCTCATCCTTTCTTGCTATTGATCGCTTTTACTCGTAAAGTCTCCCAAGGAATTTCTTTTCCCTGTGCCTGCTCAACTCGAATCGTGCGCGACTCATTCGCCAGTAGGTCAAAGAAATTGTCCTCCATCACTAGCTGCTCCTGATCGAGTTCAATCGTGACCATTCGCGCCAGCGTATTCGTTGAGACCGTCATCTCGTTCGTTTCGCGATTGACGGAAACCGTTAGTTCAGCCTCTTCGAATCGCAAATCCTTTTGATCGCGGAAAAAATAGTAGTTCTCGCCAGCTCTATGATTTTTCGAGCGAATGACCATCACAGACTCTTCCGGCTGCAGTCCGCCAAGAGCTTTGTGTTCTAAGACTGTCGCAACCTGTATCGCCACATTGGCTTCCACACGGACCTGCCACTCCTTAGAAAACACCTTTTCCCCGTTAAAATGGTACACAGCAAGTTCAATTTCATCCATATAGGCTTCTAACCGGTCATTCACGACCCACACCTTGATGTCTTCCCCTGGAACCACATCAAGCGTTAATACAATTGGGCTGAAGAATTTCCGCGCATAATGATAGGAAGCCTTTGGCAATAAATAATAATCAATCACCGACCAGCTCGTCCCCGGCCAGCAATCGTTCAGCTGCCAGAACAATGCACCACTTGTATGCGGCTTGTTGCGTCTATAATGCTCAATACCAAATTTCAAACCTTCCGCCTGCGTCAGCATCGAAAAGGCAATATACTCATCGAGGTCCTTCGGGGCACCCGTGTACCCTTCCATTAACAATATGCCTTTTGGATGATGAATATCTTTGTTCCGGTACGACATTTCATCACTTCCCCAGAAGAATTGTTCCTTGGGGATGTTTCGTTCGAGCGTATAACGGTTAGACGAAGCATGCATACCAAACTCACTGGCAAACAGCGTCGTGTCCGTTTTGAAATTTTTAAAAGAAAGACCTTCAATACTGTAATTGACACGCTGCGGTTCACCAAACACCCGCGGTTCGATATTTCCATGCCACACCTGCCAATTATGCGTGTCTCCCTCTTCCCTCGAGTTATGGTCATTCCCGCCAAACGGGGAGCTTGGCCAAAACAGCCGGGTTGGGTCGAGTTCCTCTAGTAATTCCGGCATTAACTCATGGTAGATTTTCTCGCCGTAAAAAGGATGCGTAATCTCACCTGAAGAATTTAATGCCTCATACAGCCAATCATTTTCATTGTTGCCGCACCAAATCGCAAGGCACGGATGATTGCGTAGACGTTTGACCACATGGATAATTTCTTCGCGGACATTCGCCATGAAATTCTTGTTGTAATCGGGATAAAGCGCACAAGCGAACATGAAGTCCTGCCACACTAAGATTCCCAGTCGGTTGCACTCTTCATAGAACACCTCTTTTTCATAGATGCCGCCCCCCCACACGCGGAGCATGTTCATGTTTGCATCCTTTGACATCTTAATCAGGTGTTTATAGCGGGTGTCAGGCACCGCTCCTATGAAACTATCAATCGGAATCCAGTTGGCTCCCTTGGCAAAAATCTTTTCCCCGTTTAGAACGAAGGTAAAGCTAGGCTCACCATTCTCGTCTCTTCGTCTGACTTCGATCGTACGAATCCCGATGTCTTCTTGTTTTTCGTCGATGATAGCTCCATCGGCAAGTAGCTCAACGGTTAGCTCATACAGATGCGGCATCCCAATATCATGGGTCCACCATAGCTTTGGATTCGCTACTTCTAAGACTGCCACTGCTTTTTTTCGATTGACTTTGACTTTCTTGGTAGTAATTTTCTCCTCGCCGTCGTTAAGGCTAATGAGGATCTCAAATTCTTTTTCACGTGCGTACGAGGTGATGTCCACATCGACTTCGAGGGTAGCTTTGCCAGCGTCAATCGATGTGGTTCTCGCAAACACGTGATCAATTTTAGCCGTGGACCGCTTTTCTAAACGAACATCCTTCCAAATCCCAGCAGCAACGAGTCGCGGACCCCAATCCCAGCCATAATGACTTTGGGCTTTCCGCGTCCAAATTCTTTTTTTGCTAAAACCGGACCAGTAATATTGCACCTTATCTTTAACATTTACTGTGACCGGATCAAACCGAACCGCCAACACGTTTTTCCCTTGTTTTAGCTCGCGCGCCACTTCAAAGGTATGGCTGATAAACATATTCTCGGTAGAACCAAGCTCTACGCCGTTTAGATACACAGTTGCGAACGTGTCGAGGCCGTCGAAAATGAGTTCATAGCGGTCTCCTTTTTGGATTTCGTCGTGAAGCTCAAACGTAGTCCGGTACCACCACACCTTTTCCTCGACCCACTGACATTTTAAGTCGTTATGGCCGTAAAAAGGGTCGTCAATCAATTTCCGTTCAATTAACGTGGAGTGGACGTCGCCCGGTACGGCAGTTGTCATCCAAAAATAATCAATATACTCAGGCGAAGCGACCTCCAGGTCACGCGCAGCCCCTATATCAAAATGCTTGATCTTCCAGTTGTCATTCAGTTTCATCGAAACCTCACCTGCCTTGTTGTAAGCTCGTCTTGGTAAAAACATACGAAAGGCCAAAATCGTGTGAACAATTTTGGCACTATAAGAACTATTTTATATAGGTCAATGAATCTAAGATTTCTTGTACATTTAACTCCGCACAAGCCATTGACGTGTCGGCAACACCATAGAACATTTTAACGACATCGCCTTCTACCACGGCACCGCAAGAGAAAACAACGTTTCCAAAGAATCCTTCAACCTCATACTCTGCTTCCGGCTCCAGAATTGGCTGATCCGAGCGAGCAATCACCTTCGTTGGATCCTCTAAATCTAGCAACACTGCCCCCATACAATAGCGATGATCCGTCGTCGCACCGTGGTAAAGCTCGAGCCAGCCCTTTTCCGTTTTAAACGGAACCGCTCCTCCGCCCATACGAGCACTATCCCACATACCTTCACGCAATCCTAGCAAATGCTTGTGGTTACCCCAGTGTATGAGATTCGTAGATTCCGCAATCCACATCTCCGGCATCCCTACACTCTTTGGAACTGGTCGGTGAATCGCATAATATTTACCGTTGATTTTTTCTGGAAAAATTAACACATCTTTATTTTCCGGTGCAAAAATCATCCCGTGGTGCTCAGTCGTAACAAAGTCCTTCGTGGAAACCATCGATTCCCCTACACCCACCGGTGAAACCGCACTGAAATAGATATAATACGTATCGTCAATTTTCGTAATCCGCGGATCCTCAATTCCAAACGTTTCTAACTCATTGGATGGATACACAAACGGCTTTTCATCAATCGTAAAATGATGGCCGCCGTCCTTGCTGCGAGCAATACGTAAATATGCGATAGAAGTTAGGTACTCAAACCCTTGCGTATCACCGTTTCGACGAATCACACGCGGATCGGAAAAATCATACGTTGAATCATCTAAACGGAACTCGATAATTTCAAGCTCATTTGTTTGTGGATTATAAATCGGCGCCTTCACGATATTCGGTTCGTGACTAATCGGGCGCTCGGCCACACGAAGCATCATGATAATTTCATCGTTGAAAGTGGTTACCCCTGCGTTAAACGCACCGATGACTTCGAAATCCTCGCGGTGTGGCGTAACATCTGCCGGAGTTACTAATGGGTTCTGTTCATATCTATATACGTTCATTTGTATAGTCTCCTCTTAACCTTCGTATTGTAAAAACGGATCAATAATCGTAATTTTTTGCGCTTCCGCATCACTGATTCCTGCGTATATATCAGCTGTTCCATCAGCTTTTCGTACGAGACCGCCGCTGAACACCACATCAATTAAATCCGGACGCTTCGCAGGGCCAGGCAGAAAATGACTTCTTGTCGCGATTAACTCGATGTCAGAAATGGCACCTGTTTCTGGGTTCAAAGCAAATACCATTGGATAGTAGTGACGGTTTCCTTCTTCATCAAAAGAAGCAATGTGTCCCAACACACCGACAAGGCCGTTCTCCAGCAAGTGCGGTTCGTTCGCTCCGCCCCACTGTTCCTCGATAAACTGACCTTCTAATAATGGAGCCTGCTCCACCACATCAATGGTTAACTCATCTAATGAAGCAATACGTGTCCAACCAATTTTTCCACGGCCGCCCTTATCCCCTTGAGGTCTCGTTAATACCCCAATACTTCCGTCCTTTAACTCTATTAAGCGAAGGTCCTTCATGCCGTCTGGTCCTTTGGCAAATTCCTTAAGGCTTGCAATGTTGGCACCTTTATAAAAAACTGTGCGCCAGCCGAGGGCGCCTTTATTGATGGGGTGTGGAAAAATTTGTACGCCACCCAGCACGAGTTCCCCTGCAATTTTTGTAAAAAAAGGATCCTGTAATTCTAGGACTGGTGCACCTTCACGCGGTACCCACTGTCCATCGCGATTAACAAAGAAATACACATTTGAATGCTCGCTGTCACGTGACTCTACGCGACCCGCAATGACAAGCTCCCCTTCATCCTCAAATGGCGCAGAAATATTATACACATCGTTTTCGCCTACTCCTGTGAAGATAATTTTCTCAGGATTCATCGGTGTTTTCGCAAACTCCTCTACCAGCTGTTCACAGGTTTTGACATTCCCTTTCGTTAAAACGGTCATTATTCAAGATCCTCCTTTAAAATCATGGCTTCGTTGCCCAAAATCATTCTTATTTTTCCATCAAGAGCTGTCCGCTTGTTAGACAGCAGCAAACGGCTTCCTGTCGTGAGCCCATCAAGGGCTTTCAGCTGCTCTGAAAAATTTAACGCCACGAGAACTCGTTCCGATTCATCTCTTCTGACGAACGTCATCAATCCATCCTCGTACCGTAAAGATTCATAGGTTCCTAAGGTAAGCGCAGCATGTTCCTTCCGCAGCTTCAGCAAGCTTTTATAAAAAGAAAGCATCGATTCCGGTTTGTTCTTCTGTTCTTCTACATTTATTAGTGCAGCATTATTCGGAACGGTAATCCATGGTTTCTGCTCAGAAAAGCCGACATACTCGCTTGTATCCCATTGCATCGGTGTCCGCGATTTGTCACGTGATTTGTCATTCGCGATGACAAGGGCCTCTTCATGTGACTTACCAGCCTCCAGTGCCAGCTTGTAACCCATGATCCCTTGCACATCCTTCATTTTGTTGATATCATCGGTGATCCAGTCGCGCATGCCGATTTCATCACCGAAATAGATGAACGGTACCCCTCTTGCGGTAAGCATCAGGGTTGCAACGAGCTTGGCCCGGTCCTCGTCCCCGCCGAACCGTGAAATAAAGCGTGACATATCATGACTGCCGAAGAACAGCGTCGGTACCTGCGTTTCGTTATAAGCAGCCTCCGTATCCGCGAGTTGCTGATACAGCTTGGTTGTGTTAAACTCCGCAATACTTCCGATATTAAAATTGAACACCACATCTAATTTTCCAAGACCTGAATACTGCTTGAGGATATCGAGGTCTTCAGACCCCACCTCGCCTACAAGGAATGTATCCGGATACTGATGGACAAAGGCCGCAATCTCCTCGATGATGCCGAGGATTCCTTCTTGGTCTTTATCGTATACATGCTCCTGTTCTTGCTTCTCAGCATCATACGGATTGTCCACGAACTGATCATTGATTTTTAAAAAGTTGATGACATCAAGACGGAAGCCATCGACCCCTTTTTCAAGCCAAAACTTCATCACATCGAACATGGCGACCTTCACTTCTGGATTCGCCCAGTTTAAGTCGACCTGTTCCTTCGCAAACGCATGGTAATAATACTGCTCGGTCGCCTCATCATACTCCCAGGCTGTGCCGCCAAAGAACGATTCCCAGTTGTTCGGCTCATCTCTCCAAATGTACCAATCGCGTTTCGGATGGTCCTTTGATGACTTCGACTCCTGAAACCACTTGTGTGCTGAAGAGGTATGGTTCAGAACCAAATCGGCGATGACCTTGATGCCGCGCTGATGAGCTTCTTTTATAAAAAGGGTAAACTCTTCCATCGTTCCGTACGCCGGATCGATGCTTTGGTAATCAGAAATGTCATAGCCGTTATCCACTTTGGGCGACGGATAAAACGGCGTCAGCCACAGGCCATCAATTCCTAACTCTTTTAAGTAGTCGAGCTTGGAGGTGATACCTGAGAAATCCCCCATTCCATCGCCATTTCCGTCTTTAAAGCTCGGCATATAGATTTCATAAAAAGTCGACTTTTGCCACCATTTCACCATTTGATTGGACTCCTAACCTTTGAAGACTTTGAGACTAGTTTTTTTCCTGTTTTTTAAACTAAATTTTCCTTTGCGATGCGGGATTCCGCCGGTTTTTGAATTCATTCCGCCAACTTGAATTGGAATTCCGCCAGTTTTTGCATTTATTCCGCCAACTTGGGCCAGAATTCCGCCAACTTCTGAGTTTATTCCGCCAACTCCTCAAATCCCGACCATAACTCCCCAGTCCAAACGATTATTTAAGAGTAAACTGCATTCCTTCTTGGAACTTTTTCGCAAACAATAAGAAAATGATAATAATCGGAAGCGTTAGTAACACGGATGCTGCATACATTGGGCCTGGATAGCCGCCGTATGGACCGAACATTTGTGAAAGCAACACGTTCAGTGTCAGCATGCTGTCGCTCTTCGCCACTAACATATCCCATAAAAGCTCTGTCCAACGTTCCATGAACAAGAACAAGAAAATAACTGTCGTAATCGACTTCGACATCGGCAACACGATTTTGAACATGATCTGTAACTCACTCGCCCCATCTAGCTTCGCCGCTTCAATAAACGTATCTGGTATTGCCTTAAAGAAGTTCGTATACATAAATACTGCCCATAAGCTCAGTGCCTTTGGCAAAATCATGCCCCAGTAAGAGTCATACATGCCGATTCGTTGAATCACCAAGAACGTCGGGATTAACAAAATAATCGCCGGGAAAAACATTTGGAACAAAATCACGTTGTTAATTGTATCTCTTCCCTTAAAAGGAATTTTTGCTAACGCATACGCGACCATGACCCCAGTGACCATCATCAAGAAAGTCGAACCGGCTGACACAAGAAAGCTGTTAAAGAAGGCACTCACCCAAGGTCTTGGAATGACCGCTTCTCCTCCACCAAGAAGCCATTCATACGATTTCAAGCTAAACTGTGTGGGAATAAGCTTTTTATCGACTTGATCCCAATCAGCAAAAGAATTCAGTACCATATAAATGTATGGAAAAATCATGACTAGTAAGAGAACGATCGCAAGTAGGTAGCGAAACCATACTCCCTTTTTCTTAGCTCCATCCATTTCGTTTCCCCCACATTTCTAGAAGTTTTCGAATGATAAAAATGGAAATAAACGTGACAACAGAAGCAATAATCGCAATAGCAGAAGCATAACCTGCCTGAAGATTCGAGAACGCTCTTGTAAAAATCTCCATCTGCCATGTATTCGTTGCAAAGTTTGGTCCACCGCCTGTTAACTGGTACACCTCTGTGAAAATACCGAACGTCACACCGATTGATAAAATTAACACCGTAAACAAAGCCGGGTATAGAAGCGGGAACGTAATCTTCCAAAAACGCTGCCAGCCGGTAACCCCATCGATACTGGCTGCTTCATATACTTCCTTATCAATGCTTTCAAAGCCTGATGTTAAAATCAGCGCATAATAACCAGTGAACTTCCACGCAATAATGACGGCAACCGTAAACAATGCCGCAAACGGGCTTCCAAGCCAGTCAATATCTAACCCTAAAGAGCCTCGTAAAAATTCATTTACCGGACTGTTATACGATAGAAGCCCTTTTACAATTAGCGAGGAAACAACCCCTGATGCTAAGTAAGGGAGGAAAAAGCCAATTAAGAATACCCCTTTAAACTTCGGTAATCCTTGAACAATTAACGCAACAATAATCGATGAGGCAATCACCAATGGGACAAACACGGCCATAAACTTAAACGATACGAAGAAGGCCGATTGCACCCCTGGACTTTTAAAAGCCTCCGAATAATTTTCCAATCCTACGAAACTGAACGTAGGCGCAATTAAGTTCCAATCAGTAAAAGAAAGGAATAGTGACCACACTAGCGGTATTAGAAAGAAAACAATGGCGTATAAAAGATAAGGACTGGCAAATAGCCAGCCCAACCTTCCTTGTTTCGTGCTCATTACTTAAGAGCCCCCTCAATAGCCTTCTGCATATCCTTCCATGCAGTTTTTGGATCTTTTTCACCCTTTACTACTGGATTGAATGCCTGTTGGCCAATTAATGTTTGAATATCATTATATTTAGCGTTATCCATTGAAGGAATTCCATTCGGAACAGCGGCTGCATATGGTTGTAATGCTGGGTTTTTATCAAAGAACGCTTTGAACGCATCATTAGATGTTAGGTCATCTCGAGCAGGTGGTAAGCTTGTCTTTTCAAGCCATTTCACATCATTTTCTGGATTTGCATAAACCCACTTAATGAATTCCATTGCTGCTTTTTGTTGTTCTTTCGTTGCAGAAGCGTATACGACTAAACCTTTTGTATCTGCGAATGTTTTCGCATTAGCTGGGTCCATATCATCTGGAACCGGTGGTAATGCTAATGTGTAAGTTTCGTTAAACTTCATATCAGGGAATTTGTCTGCCCAGTATGGAATCGTCCAAGGACCAATGTCAGTGAAGATTCCTAATCCTGTTTCAAATGGATCTTTTGCTTGCTTCGGAAGTAATGCATTCTCTTTACGAAGACCATCTACTAATGAAAGAACTTGCTCGCCTGCTTTTGCCTCACCAGTGAACTTTGTTCCTTCTACAAACTTGTTACCGTTTGACGCTGCATCGTAAAGCATGAAGAAGTCGAACCATCTCTTCCAAGCAGTTGGGTCAGCTAAGTCCGCTTTTGCCCAAACATATTTGTCAGGATATTTTTCTTTTAATTTCTTCGCAACAGCTAACATTTCGCTGTAGGTTTTTGGTGCTTCGTTAAAGCCAAGTTCTTTTAAGATGTCGAGTCTCCAACCAAATAACATCGCGTTAGAGTAGATTGGTAATACATATTGATGACCGTCTGCAAATTCCCAGCCCTTCATTGTATTTTCCATCTTACGGCTTTCAGTTACTTCCTTCCATCCATCTAATTGATCCAGTGGAACTAGCGCTTTACTATCCGCTAATTGCGCCGCGAACCCACGGTTAATATTTTCAGATAAGGTAGGAGCACTTCCGCCAGCAATCGCTGATTGGATGCTTGCTTCTGATGTTGGACTTTCCTTCATCGGACTTACATTAACTTTGATTTTAGGATTTTCTTTTGTGAATTCTTCAGCAACTTCCTTCCAATATACTTGTTGCGTTGGGTTTGGTGCGGCCCAGAATTCAATCGTTGTTACTCCACTTTTGGATCCTGCTGTTTTCGACTCCTTGTTTCCTGTAGAACAGCCAGCAAGGCCGGAAACAGTCAGTGATGCTGCAAATAAGATTGATGCTACCTTTTTTATTTTCATCCTAAATTCCTCCAATTATTAATATCTTGTCTTAATTTGAAGAAGTTAAAAACATGATTACGAATCTACGAAAAATAAAGTATGATAACGCTATCATTGTCTTGCAAAAAAATTTACAATAAACATGTAATCATTTGTCATGGAAGGTCAGTCTTGCCGTAATCCCTCATTTCCTATAAATGATTTCATCATTACAAAACTAGTAAATTACTTATTTTGTAATGTTGTAATTAACGTTACAAGAACATTATTACACTGTAAACCTGTAATGTCAAACAATATTTCGTGAAAATTTACAGAAACCTTACAAAAATTTACCTTACACACTACATAAAGCTCTATTGCAATAATAACGCTGTAACGTTACAATGAAGTTACAACAGATGACAAATTAAACAAAACGTAAAGTTACTATATAAAGGGAGAATGTAATATGGAAAGAAAGGTTTCGATGCAAGACATAGCCGATCGGCTAAACATATCGAAGAACTCAGTGTCTCAAGCTCTTTCGGGGAAACCAGGGGTTAGTGAAGAAACAAGACAGCTAGTTCAAAAGGTGGCAGATGAATTAGGGTATCAATATGCAGGCAGCCGTAAGCTGAAACAACCTGATAACACCACTGCCCCCAAAAACATAGCCCTGATTGCTTCTGATTTTGCCTTTTCACTTGTAAGCTTCTTTGGCGAAATTTACTTAAGTGTGGAAAAAGAAGTCAGAAACCGTGGCATGAATTTGTTCATTGAATCGATTAATAGTGAATCAAAAGAGAAGTTAATTTTACCTAGCCTGCTTTCTAACCATCAAATCGATGGCATCCTGATTTTATCTCATATCAGTACAGATTATATTGCAAAAGTAATTGATACCGGCATTCCAACGGTTCTCATTGACCATCATGAACCAAGCCTGCAGGCGGATGCGATTTTAACCAACAATCGTTTTGGTGCGTACTCGGCAGTTGAACATTTAATCCAACTAGGCCATCAAGAGATCGGCTTTGTCGGTGATGTGAATTTTTCACCGAGCTATCAAGAACGATTAGATGGGTATTTACTTGCACTTAGAAATTACGGGTTGGAGCCGAAGCATGAGTTCATTTTTACAAAAGCTCAAGAAGATTTAGGGGAATTAAATCAGTATTTTGAAGCGCTGGATACGAAGCCTAGTGCCTGGTTCTGCGTGAACGATGGCCATGGTTTCCTGATTACTTCCTTATTACATCAAAAAGGCTACAAGGTTCCTGAGGATGTGTCGGTTTGTAACTTTGATAACGGCCAGCTATCACAAATTGCCACGCCAAAAATTACGACCATGGACATTGATTTAAAGTACTTTGGTAAAAAAGCAGTGGAGCAGCTTTGGTGGCGAATCCATCATAAAGAGGACCCCATCCAAGAGATCCTCCTTCCTACCAAATTGATTGTGAGAGATTCAACCGCAGTATTCCATAAAAATGGATAAAACAGAAAAGCGGAAGCGCCTT
>NZ_JBCNAC010000103.1:0-7859 GCF_050477885.1 Neobacillus rhizosphaerae | reverse complement strand
AAAGTCGCTCTTTGACTTTACTTGCAGAAGAACATTTGACCCGAGCTGTAACAATCATCGCTTTATCAAGCCATGATTGTTACAAGATACTCAAGTTAGATTATTCAGGATGAAAACTGGCTAGGCGCTGGAGCTAGACAATTCTCGAAGTCGAATTTTATACATTCTTGTCATGTGAGCAAATACACCTTGTCCAAATTCCGGACAGGGTTTATTCTTAAAAGAGGAAAAAAAGAGGGAGAGATGGCTTTTGAATTGGACACAACATGCAGATAAATGGTTCTCTTTTTCAGAATTAGAAAAAGATTTAAATGACAAGTTAGTAGAGATTAAGGATAACGCAGGTCTGTTAGAGGATAGCTTCTATAAACATCTGGAATTCGGTACAGGTGGGATGCGCGGTGAGCTTGGACCTGGGACTAACCGTTTAAATACCTACACGATCCGCAGAGCTGCAGAAGGTCTTGCTCAATATATCGTGGAACAGGGCGAAGAAGCCATGAAACGTGGGATCGTGATTGCTTATGATTCTCGTCATAAGTCTCCTGAATTTGCGTTAGAAGTAGCCAAGACGGTTGGAAAGCACGGCGTGAAGGCGTATGTATTTGATGCGCTTCGTCCAACACCAGTCCTTTCCTATGCGGTTCGTTACTTACATGCCTTTTCCGGCGCTGTCATCACAGCGAGCCATAACCCTCCGGAATATAACGGCTTTAAAGTGTATGGTGAAGACGGCGGGCAGCTTCCTCCTGAAGCAGCTGACACGATTATCCGCTATGTGAACCTGGTTGAAAACGAGTTAGCGGTCGAAGTGGCTGAAGAGCAGGAATTGCTTGCAAGTGGATTACTGACTTATGTGGGCGAAGAAATTGACAACGCCTATGTCGAGCAGTTAAAAACGCTTCAACTGAACCCTGAAATCGTCGCTAGCGTGGCAAAGGAATTGAAAGTTATTTTTACTCCATTACACGGTACGGGGAACAAGCCCGTTCGTGCCGGTCTGAAGGCATTCGGATTTGAAAACGTAACAGTGGTGGCGGAACAAGAACTTCCTGATGCCAACTTCTCAACAGTGAAATCGCCCAATCCGGAGGAGCATGCAGCCTTTGAATTAGCGATTAAAGTAGGCGACGAAATCGGTGCGGACGTACTAATGGCAACAGATCCGGATGCAGACCGTTTAGGTGTAGCCGTGAAAAATAGTGCCGGCGAGTATACGGTTTTAACAGGGAACCAATTGGGCGCTCTTATGCTTGAGTACTTGTTATCACAAAAACAAGCGCAAGGAACATTGCCTGCAAATGGCGTCGTAATTAAAACGATCGTTACGTCTGAAATCGGTCGTGCGATTGCCGAGCACTACGGTGTTCAAGCGATGGATACACTGACAGGCTTTAAATTCATCGGTGAAAAAATCAATGAGTTTGAGCAGACCGGCGAGCACACCTTCCTATTCGGTTACGAAGAAAGCTACGGCTATTTGATCGGTGATTTCGTCCGTGATAAGGATGCCGTTCAATCAGCGATTTTTGCGGCAGAGGTAGCGGCATATTATAAATCAAAAGGCATGACCATGTTCGAAGGTTTGCTGGCGATTTTTGAAAAATACGGTTTCTATCAGGAATCACTTCAGTCGATTACCTTGAAGGGTAAAAACGGCGCGGAGCAGATTGTTAGTTTGATGGAGACATTTAGAGCGGAAAGAATGAGTGAAGTGGCTGGAATCGAAGTTGCGGCGATTGAGGATTATGCTACTTCTATCCGAGTGGCTGATGGCGCTGAAAGCCAGATTGACCTCCCTCGTTCGAACGTGTTGAAGTACCACTTAGCAGATGGATCTTGGTTCTGCTTACGTCCTTCAGGCACGGAGCCAAAAGCAAAGTTCTACTTTGCGGTGAAAGGTACGTCATTAGAGGACAGCCAGCTGAAGTTGTCTTCCATTCAAACGGCGGTTATGAACAGAGTTCAGGAAATTGTAGGATAACTTGGTTTGAGCCCTTGTCTATTTTTGTAGGCAAGGGTTTTTTAATGGAAAAAGACCTCGTACAACGCTAAAGCCGCGCTTCCCAAGCCAATGAAAATAACAAATACGATGACGTCCCGTTTTTCTTTTTGCACCGTTTTCTTTTTATTAAGCTGCTCCCGGTAGATTTGCTGGGCTCTTTGTTGCTTAAAAGCAATGTGATCTAACTGCCTCATGGTTTATCACCACCTATATAGGTCTTTATAATTATGACGATTCTACTAGGGAGTTGGTTACAGGGGGTGTGAAAAATAATTTTTCTTTTTCCTAACGGGAAACAGACCTCCTCTCTCCCTCCAACTCCTCCCTTCTTTTCCTCAAAATGTACCATTTACTATATATATACTAGGATAGTAGAATGAAGCAGTATGTACTAGATATATAGGGGGCAAATAAATGAAAAAGACATTACAGGCTGTGGCCTTGGTTACTGGTTTAACGCTACTTTCTTCACCTGTTTCATCCTTTGCTGCAACCAGTAGTACAACGGTTGCTAAGTACCAAAATCAATGGGTAAAAAAAGGTAGCTACTGGACTTACTACAATGCGAGCGGGGCACTCCAAAAAGGCTGGCTCCTTCTAAATAGTAAGTGGTACTTCTTTGATGCATCAGGCATCATGAAAACGGGCTGGGTTCAAGTCAACAACAAATGGTATTATTTCACTACAAGTGGCGCAATGAAAACAGGTTGGGTCTATGTTTCAAATAAATGGTATTACCTTGATAACTCCGGCGCAATGAAAACAGGCTGGCTAAAGATTGGTCCAGATTGGTACTTCTTGAATTCAGACGGATCAATGAAAACGGGCTGGTTAAAAATCGGTTCAGACTGGTATTTCTTGAATTCAAACGGATCAATGAGAACGGGTTGGTTACAATCAGGCGGCAAGTGGTACTATTTAAATCTTTCTAGCGGAAAAATGGTACTTGGTTGGAACGTTATTAATGGAAAAACATATTTCTTCTATAGCACAGGCATGGCAACCAATACAACGATTGAAGGAAAAGTCATTGGTGCGGACGGAGCTGTGATCGTAGAAAATAACACATTAAAAAAAGTTTCTGATCTGGCTGCTCCATACGGCGTGACAGTGAAATTTGACGCAGAATCAGATGCCTATGATTTATTTTATGGTGAGGAATCGATCGGATTCGTCATGCCGGACGGGTTAATTATGGGAGCCCCTGCATACGGAGACCTATTTAATAAATTAGCTCTTGCGGTAGGAATTCCATTAACAGAAACAGAGTTAAATGACTTAGTCGCTCAAGCTAAGCAAAATGGTGAAGTCGAGGCTGGACAAGTCTATATCTACATTAACAACGACGAAGACACATACATGATCACTTGGGGATCTGAAGGAGAATAAGTTTTTTGTTTTTGGTTAAGGCCCTTTGATAAAAGGGGCCTTTTTTTGGTTGGGGACAGTCCCCCGGCACAGTAAAGCAGCACCGTACTGGGGGACTGTCCCCCCAAAAATTTTTCCCTAGCCTGTCTTTTTCGCCTCTAACTCACTATATAAAGGGTGAAAGGAGGTGAGCGAGATGGCACAAGCGTTATTAGAAGGGACAAAGCTTCGAATGGTGTTTGAAAACGGGATAGATGAAGAAGGAAATCCAATTCTTCGTGCAAAAACGTTTAGCAACGTGAAAAGCGGAGCAACCACTGACCAGTTGTTTCAGGCTGCACAAGCAATCAGTGTGTTATGTAATGACACGCTGAACAAAGTAGAGCGCAATGACAGCACTAATATTATTGCGTAATAACTCTTATGAAATTAATGAATGGAGGTGATTAGAATGGCAAAAACATTGGAGTTGGAATTCGGTACGGAGCTTGGAAAGACCGCACGAATTTCGGTTGAAAATCCAAAAGAGCCGGTCGATGAAGAAGTCGTGAAGCTATCGATGGCACAGATCATCGCAGCCGACGTATTTTCCACTAATAGCGGAAAGCTTGCTGACGTCAAAGGAGCAAGAATCGTCGAGCGTAATGTAACAGATTACGAGCTAGTTTAATGCTAGGATAAGGGACAGTCCCCCACTGCTTTAGCGCAGTGGGGGACTGTCCCTAGAAAGGAGTGAGCACTCGTGGAACAAATCATTCCGCTCATCAGTGAGGTGGGATTCCCCATAGTTGTCACCCTGTATCTGCTTTATCGAATTGAGTCGAAGCTAGATATGGTGGTCCAATCAATACAGAATCTTCCCGATCGCATGAAGGCATGATCACCTGAATCAGAACCACTTAACTCTTACAGAGGTTGGGTGGTTTTTTTATATTAATAGAAATTCTTTTTCTTCCGTTCTTCTTCAATCATAGCTATGTAAATTTCTGTCTCATGTTCTACTTCCGACTCCACGCCATCCGCCATGACAAGTTTAGAGCGATTTCTTTTCCATTTTTTTATAATAAAAAATAATAGAATAGAGACGACTGCTAATAAAAGAAATGGTGTCATCCAAAGCGTAAGATTAAACCCTTTTGCGGGAGGATACAGTAACGCCTGTACGCCTAGTTCGTTTTCATAATAGTCTAGGATTCCCTGTCTCGTCATCCCTTTATCGAACATCTCCGCTACATCTTTATAGTATTCCTGCTTGACCGCACAGGATGACAGATCGTCGTTGCTGTGTCCATCCATCGCCAGCATGCTCACT
Organism: Neobacillus rhizosphaerae; assembly: GCF_050477885.1. Taxonomy (GTDB): domain Bacteria; phylum Bacillota; class Bacilli; order Bacillales; family Cytobacillaceae; genus Neobacillus; species Neobacillus rhizosphaerae_A. Next base: position 3,174 of record NZ_JBCNAC010000103.1, on the reverse strand, counting down.
GTAGCCCTAAACTCTGGGTCACTGTAACTAATGCTAGTCTTCGACTTCGCTTCTATATTCGCAAGGTTTACTGTCGTCACCATGATAAGAAGGAACAACCCCATTACTACTACCAATCGCTTCATATTTTACACCTCCATGAAAATCGATACCTATTAAGGCTACATTAGCTTACAAATCTGTGGCGGGCAATACGATTTCCAGCTTTCATAAAAGATTCGTAGAATAGGTTCAATATAGCCCAAAAGGGTCATTTTCGGTTGATATGAAGCTATTTATAATGCATTTTCAGGATTTTAAAAAGATGGACTACAACCTCTTTCCCATTTCATTTTCTAAATCTATATAAAAATGAGAGCACAGCTGGAGTGATTGCATATTTAATATTGGGGTCAGCCCCCCGCTGCTTTAGCGCAGTGGGGGACTGTCCCCATTTTGATTTCGTCTAGCACGTCATTAATTGCTAGTAACTCATATAGGAGCACGATTTCCGGTTGGATAATGTGATGGTCTTGCTCTCCATTTTGTTCCTTCTGTTCCATCTGAGCATCACGAAACTGTTTTACCAGCTCTTTAACTAACTTGTGATGAGAATCAGGAATTCCAAATGGTTGATGACAAAGGATTGCTTTCAAGGAGTCAATTGTCGCGAGTATTACTTGTCGATTTTCCTCTGTAAGTGACAGTTTATTTGCAGAAAGAGCCTTTAAATTCCCTAAATGATAAATCAATTGGTGCAATGCCATTAACTTTTTATATTCGTAGTGGAAGATCCTCACTTGGTCACGAGTAAACGGGTGATACCTCCATTCTTCTTTCTGGTATTTACACAGTGTTTCAATAGTTTCTATATCTTTTTCTAGCTTCCTAAATTGTAAGGTTGTTTCCTTATGGAGCGGCTGATAACTCAAAATTTCCTGCCCTCTTTTTTCAAGGAAAGAACCTACTTCGTTAAAAAGCTGTTGGATATTTATAATAATGTTCTCCGAATAATCTGGACGAATCACAAGGAGATTGACTAAGGAAGATACTATTAAGCCTGTGGTGGTTGTTCCCAGTCTTACCAAAAAAGAAACTACATATTGATCATGGACGGTAGAGATCATCGCGACCCCTGTTAGTGTAGCAACAACAATCCCATCATGTAGCCGAAGAGCATTACAGGTGATAATGGTTCCTAAAGCAACCAATGTATAGGTAAACGGCGTATCCCCTAGGGCAAACGTAAAAAGCACCGAATACGCTGCACCAATCGCAGAAGCAGGAAATCGAATAAATGCCTTTTTTATAGAGTCATGAACGGTCGGTTCTATCGTGACGATTGCTGTGATGACAGCGAACATCTCCGGCCATTTTAACAAGTAACAGATAACTGACGTTAACAGGACGGCAATTCCTGTCTTAACGATCCGTCCACCAACAAATTTATTCCTTTTTAGAAGCCCCATAATACCTACCCTCTTCGAGCCTAGTTCTTTATATTATATCGTACTCTAACGAAATATGGGCCATTCACACCATTTCTTAATGTTGTGGGGACAGTCCCCCACTGCTTTAGCGTAATGGGGGACTGTCCCCAGTATTTTTATTGTCTTTTTCGGCAATACTCTTTTATAGGAGAACATTAGATTAGAAGCTTGATATGTTGGGGAGAGTGGAAAAGGTGGAGAATCTTCATTTTATGTTTAGTGAACTTTCGGTGTTGAAGAAAAAAGATCTGGACGAATGTAACGAGGAGCTTACAAACAATAGCCATAATGCGATTGTAAGAAAAGCGTTGATGGTGTATAGATCAGAGTTGCTCGAATGTCTTGAGCTGTATGATCGTTATCTTGATGTTAAATAATTGAGGAACATAAAAAGGAGGGCTTGAAGCCCTCCTTTTTGTTTGTTTGAAACGAATAGTGATTAATCAGTCAAAAATTTATATCTTAAGACAGCAGCCAATCCCGCACCATGCTTGAATTCGCCTTGGCTAATCAATTCCTTTAATTCTTCCATTGAAAGATAATGCAGCTCAATTTGTTCGCTGCTTTCTAAATTTTGGACAGAAGGAGTTAAGCCGGCTGCGGCAAACAAGAAGATTTCCTCTGTTGTCGAGCCTGGAGACGGATAAAAGCTGCCTAAATCCAGCCAATGCTCCGCTACAAAACCTGTTTCTTCCTCAAGTTCTTTTTTGGCACTGTCGATTGGAGTTGGGTCGGTGGAGTCAATCATCCCAGCCGGAAGCTCCCATTCCCAACTTTTGATGGCATGGCGGTATTGTTTTAGACAGATGACTTCTTTGTTTTCCGTGATGGGAATCACGCAGACTCCTTTTGCAAAATCCAAATAGGAAAAAGTCTTTTCTTCGCCGTTTGGCAAGACCACCTGATCAATCGCAATCCCAAACCTATCCACCTTTGCAGAAGTGGAGTTTTTTACTTTCCAGACCATGTTAGTTCCTCCTTTTAATTGAATTGATAAGTGTTGTTTCTTAATAATTCTTCCCCATTGCATATCCAGTCATCTTTAAATACTCGGTAATCGTGATCATGATACTCTTATTGTTGCTCCACCAATGCGCTTTATCAAAATGAGGGTCCTTTGCGCTAGCATAATAAAGCTTGATCTTGCTAGTTTTAAAGTCACGGTCAAAAATCATTTTGACGCGTTTCATATGAAAATTGGATGAAACAACAATGGCAGAGTGAATGGGATAGGACTTTATGATCTGCCTGGTAAATTCCGCATTTTCATAGGTACTGTCGGCACGGTCCTCTAGAATAATTGCACTTTCTGGTACACCGAGCTGGAGGGCGTGATCTTTCATTAACTGGGCAGCAGTTACATCGTTATAAGTAATCCCACCTGAAATGACAAAGTATTTACCATAGCCCTGATGATATAGCTTTGCCGCCTTTTCCACCCGTTCCCCTTTGTCTCCGCTTAACACAATAATCGCATCTGACTTTTGGATTTTTTCGTCAACTACAAGAAACTTCCCTGCGTTAACAACAGCAAAAACTAGCAGAATCACAAAAAATAAAGCTACAAAAAGACCCCATCTTCGTTTGACCATGACCTCTCCATCCTTACCAATTTACTAACTTTCACTATATCCTTTCCGACGGTCAACTTCAAACAAAAAGGTGGGGTCAGTCCCCCGGCGCGCTAAAGCGCTGGGGGACTGTC
>NZ_JBCNAC010000102.1:0-10868 GCF_050477885.1 Neobacillus rhizosphaerae | reverse complement strand
ATTGGTCTTTTATTATGGTTAGAAAGAACTCCCTAATTTTTTGTAAATCTGATAATATAAAGAATGCATGAGCTAGTTTAAAAAATCTGATTTTCATAAGTTTTGGTGCTGAAAGGATGTAAAACCTCTTGTTTGAAACATTACTGTTGAATTTCCTATTTATACTTTTACCAGTTGTCACTTTTTTAATCTTCTTTGAAAATAGGCCAAATTCTTTTAACAAAATAATTCTTATTCTTCTGTCAACAGTAACTATGGTTCTTTGTATGACCATCCCAATTAAATTGAAAGTTGGATTTATTGTTGATTTGCGGTACATTCCGTTTATTATTGTTGCACTTTTTGGAGGGTACAAAAAGGTATTTCCTCTTTATGTTGTATTAAATATATATCGTTATTATTTAGGCGGAGATGGAATACTTCAATCATTTTTATATTCTACGGGTGCATTTATTCTAATACCTGCTTTTAGTAAAAGGTTCATTCAATTAAGTTCTAAAAGGAGAATTTCTTCTGCTTCAATGGTTTCATTCCTAAATGTAGGGGTGTATCTCTTAAGCTTAAGTTTTTATTTTAATTCCTTAAATAGGGAATTTTGGACGCTCACATTTTATACCCTGACAACCTACACTGGAATGATGATCATCATTATGGTCCTAATAGAGCAAATAATTTCTAATTTAAAAAATCGAGAAAGATTTTTGCAATCTGAACGATTAAATGTTGTCAGTGAATTATCAGCTAGTGTTTCTCATGAAATAAGAAACCCACTTACGGTAACAAGTGGTTTTCTCCAGCTTTTATATGAATCCAAAACAATCAATCATGAGGAACGAAGATATGTTGAATTATCATTACAAGAATTAAATCGAGCTGAAAGGATTGTTAGTAACTATCTCTCTCTTGCTAAACCCCAATCAGAAAATATGGTTTACTCTGACTTTAGAGAAGATGCAGAATATATAAAGGATCTAATCATTCCTTATGCGACCATGCATCAAGTGGAAGTACAATTCTGTTTTAATAACACACTAAAGAAGCGATATGATAAGAACCAAATACAGCAATGTTTAATAAATTTATTAAAAAACGGAATTGAAGCTATGAAGGATAAAGGCGGCACACTAATCATTGATATTTTTGAACAAAAGCAAAATATAGTTTTTAAAATTCAAGATAGTGGAATTGGCATGACAAAAGAAGAAATTTTACGTTTAGGGAAACCCTATTATTCTACAAAGGAAGAAGGAACAGGTCTTGGAATGCTAATGGTATATAGTACCGTCAATAAGGTTAAGGGGAAAATTGAGGTAGAAAGTGAGAAAGGAAGAGGGACTACTTTTTTAATAACGATACCAGTTTAAGCCTTCATCCTATGAATGAAGGCATTTACTTATTAATATTTATTAAAGAGGAAACTTCTTATTTTTCTTGTTTCTTTTCCAATTCCATTAGTTTTTGGATTAGAATATGCTGTGGCATATGCATAAGCTGTTCTAGTGGAACGTTTAACTGCTTAGAAAGTTTGATGGCTGTTTCTGGCGATAATTGTAATGGTTTCATTATAAAGTTCCTCCATTTTTTGAAGTTGGGAAGTGAAAAAATGACACAGATTTTTGCGCATCGTGGTTATTCAGCTTCTTTTGCTGAGAATACAATGGGTGCCTTTTATGAAGCGGAAAAGGCTGGAGCAGATGGCATAGAACTCGATGTTCAATTAACAAAAGACGGCGAGATTGTCGTTATTCACGATGAAAAAGTGGATAGAACCACAAGTGGTACTGGATTTGTTAAAGATTTTTTATATAAAGAAATTAGAAATCTAAATGCTAATCATAAGGGTCTTAAAAAAGAATCGATCCCATCCCTAATTGAAGTACTGGAGTGGATGCGGACAAACAAGCTAATATGTAACATTGAACTAAAGAATGGGTTGATTCCCTATGAAGGAATGGAAGAAAAAGTCGTTCAGCTTGTTCGAAGGTATGGATTAGCTGATCGAATTATTATTTCCTCCTTTAATCACTATAGTATAGTCTATAGTTACAGGATAGCCCCAGAAATTGAAACAGCACCTTTATTTATTGAAGGGATTTATATGCCATGGATTTATTCACAATCGATTAGAGCAAGAGGGATTCACCCTAAACACTCTTCGATGTCGGATAATATCATCATGAATACTATGGATAACGGGATTGCTGTGAGACCGTATACGGTCAATAAGGACGTAGATATGCACCGGTTCTTTAATATTAATTGTACGGCTATTATTACTGATGATCCTGTGAAGGCGCTTCGAATAAGAAAACAATATGAAAAGAGACCATGACGGCCTCTTTTTTATTTTTTAAATCTCGTTTGTACTTTATTTTTTTTACGATCTCTATGGAAGATAAAACCAGCTACAAATCCTAGACCTCCGATAAAGAAAAGTAAGCCCACGATAAATTGTAGTAGTAAAAATGGAAAGGGGGCTTGGAGAATACCAAATGTCATATCACGCATTAATTTAATCCCTAAAGCGGCGAAAATTCCTGGAATGACTAAAATAGCAAGGGCGATAATCCGTTTCATATATAAATCCTTCCAAAGTTTAATTTTAATTAATGTTCTACCTCATCAAAATATTAGTACATAGATAAAATTTGTCAAGGTATCTGTTTGGTAATAAAATAAAACATGAAGTAAATTGCACGGGTTTGTTAGAATTAAATGAAAAAAATTTCTTTTTTCAAAGGGGTATTAATCATGCAAAACGTGATGATTGTTGGCGCTGGAAAAGGCGGTACTGCAATCTTAAAAATTTTGAAAGAATCAGAGGTGCTGAGGGTTGCAGTAGTAATTGACCGTAACGTGGATGCACCGGGCATATTATTAGCCAAAAAAGAGGGTATTCAAACAGGGACAAGCTGGAGGCAGTTTATAACAGGGAATATAGATATTATTATTGAAGTGACAGGAAATGACACGGTCTTTCAAGAGTTACGAGATACAAAAAATAAGAAGACAGTATTAATTCCGGGGAGCGTGGCTTTCCTAGTTTCACAGCTAATGGAAGAAAAAGAGGAATTGGTGCAAAAACACCAAAATGAATCATATCAACAGGAATTGATTTTCAATGCAACGAACGATGGGATGGTTGTTATTGATAATCATGGAAAAGTCATTTTGTTTAACAAGCGTGCAGAAGAAATAATGGGGGTGAAGAAAGAGCAGGCAATTGGCAAAAACGTAGTGGAGGTAATCCCTACAACCCGCCTCCCTTTGATTCTTGAGACTAGAAGAATAGAGGCAAACCAGGAAATGGTGCTAAGTAATGAAAGAAAAATTATTACGACACGTATTCCCATTATTGAAGAGAATGGAACGTTAATAGGGGCTTTCGCTGTTTTTAAAGATATAACAGAGGTGGTTAATCTAGCGGAAGAAATCACTGATTTAAAGGAAATCCAAACAATGCTTCAAGCCATTATTCACTCTAGTGACGATGCTATTTCAGTTGTTGATGAAAATGGACGAGGAATCCTTATCAATCCTGCTTACACACGTATTACCGGACTAACACAAGAGCAAGTAATTGGTAAGCCAGCGACTGCGGACATTTCTGAGGGAGAAAGCATGCATATGAAGGTACTCCAAACCAGAAGAGCGGTCCGTGGTACCCCAATGAGAGTTGGCCCAAATAAACGAGAAGTAATTGTAAATGTTGCCCCAATTATTGTCAAAGGAAAATTAAAAGGTAGCGTGGGCGTCATCCATGACATGTCTGAAATTAAATCTCTGAATCGGGAACTAAATCGGGCTAGACAGTTGATACGTAAGTTGGAGGCAAAATATACCTTCGAGGATATTATAGGTCATTCAGATGAAATGATGCTGGCGATTGAGCAAGCGAAGCTTGGAGCGAAAACACCCGCAACAGTCCTCCTTAGAGGAGAGTCAGGGACAGGAAAAGAATTATTCGCCCATGCAATACATAATGCAAGTGATCGAAAATACAACAAGTTTATTCGTGTGAACTGTGCTGCCATTTCTGAAACGTTATTGGAGAGCGAGTTATTTGGGTATGAAGAAGGTGCTTTTTCCGGAGCGGTAAGAGGTGGAAAAAAAGGCTTTTTTGAAGAAGCGAATAATGGCAGTATTTTTCTTGATGAAATTGGTGAGCTTTCTGCCAATACACAAGCAAAACTTTTAAGGGTACTGCAAGAAAATGAAATAACTCGTGTGGGTGGAACAAAGCCTATTTCTATTAATGTCAGAGTCATTGCAGCCACCAACGTTAATTTAGAAAAAGGTATTGCGAGTGGTTCCTTTAGGGAAGACTTATACTATCGTTTGAATCGAATGCCTATTCATATTCCGCCGTTAAGAAAACGAAAGCAAGAAATTCCTGTTCTCTGTGCGAGGTTAATCCTAAAAATTAATCGTGATTATGGAAGGAATGTTGAAGGAGTTACTCCTGCAGCATTATTTCAGTTAATGGGATATGATTGGCCAGGGAATGTACGGGAATTAGAAAATATACTTGGCAGAGCTATTATTTTTATGAATTACAATGAATCATTAATCGATGTACATCATTTACCTGAATTACAAAATAAAAAGAGTACGGACCACTCCCAGGCAAATTCTACTGATACTTTCAAATTAGGGCAATCCTTATCGGAAATAGTAGAGGATTATGAGGCGAAGATTATCCAACAAACACTTACTCGGTTGAATGGCAATAAAACATTAACGGCAAAAACATTAGGATTATCAGTAAGGAATTTATATTACAAGCTTGATAAATACAATATTGAAAAAAATAGCACGCAATAATTTTCATAGTATGAAAATTATTGCGTGGTGGTTGTGTGTGAAATGAAGCGTTTTCATATCTAAAAGTTGGCATGAAACTTGCATGTTAATAAAACGGAGTTGCAGGAAAAGGAGAAAGGGTTGATAACAACTTGTTGCTAGACTCATTAATTGAAAAAGCAACCCGGGAAGGCACTAATACGGTTGCTGTTGCTGCCGCAGAGGATGTAGAGGTAATTGAAGCGATTTTAGATGCAGTCGATCGAAACCTCGCTCGTTTTATCCTGTTCGGCGACCAAAATAAAATAAAATCTTTACTAGAAAAGAAAAAGTATGATGATCGGGGAAATAACTTATTAAAAATCGTTCATACAAATTCAACAATTGATTCAGCTGAATTAGCTGTAAAGGCTGTCTTTCAAAAAGAAGCCGATGTTTTAATGAAAGGGAATCTTCCTACCAATTTCATTTTAAAAGCTGTCTTAAATAAGGAATATGGCTTAAGAACGGGAAATGTGCTATCACATGTTGCATTTTTTGAGGTTCCTGGATTCGAGCGATTTACCATTGTTACGGATGCTGGTATGAATATTGCACCTGATTTGCAACAAAAAGCGCAAATTATTAATAACGCTGTTTCATTAGCAAAATGTCTAGGAATTGAAACACCAAAAGTTGCTCCTTTAGCTGCTGTAGAAGTAGTAAATCCTGCGATGCAGGCGACAGTAGACGGAGCCTCACTAACCATGATGAATAAGCGCGGTCAAATTCCTGGCTGCATCGTTGATGGCCCTCTTGCGTTAGATAATGCAGTTTCGGTATTAGCGGCAGAACATAAAGGAATCCAGAGTGAAGTAGCCGGCCAAGCTGATATTCTTTTGGTGCCGACAATTGAGGTTGGAAATGTATTATATAAATCATTAATTTATTTTGCTAAAGCGAAAGTGGGGGCTGTTATTGCTGGGGCTAAGGCGCCAATTGTTTTAACATCACGAGCAGACTCAGCAGAAAGTAAGCTTTATTCACTCGCATTAGCGTTATGTTGTGTTTCAAAATAGAGATTTTTAAAATTCGAGGAGGAATATGAACATGGAAATTTTCAAGTATTTAGAGACTTATGATTATGAGCAAGTGGTATTTTGCCAAGACAAACAATCTGGTTTAAAAGCAATTATTGCTATTCATGATACTACACTTGGACCTGCTTTGGGTGGAACACGCATGTGGACATATGAGTCAGAAGATGCAGCAATTGAAGATGCACTTCGATTAGCAAAAGGGATGACTTATAAAAATGCTGCAGCAGGTTTAAATCTTGGTGGAGGAAAAACAGTTATCATTGGTGATCCACGAAAAGATAAGAACGAAGAAATGTTCAGAGCTTTTGGACGTTACATTCAAGGGCTAAATGGAAGATATATTACTGCCGAAGACGTTGGTACTACGGTTGCTGATATGGACTTAATTCATGAAGAGACAGATTATGTGACAGGTATCTCTCCAGCATTTGGTTCTTCAGGTAACCCATCACCTGTAACTGCTTATGGTGTTTATAGAGGAATGAAAGCAGCAGCAAAAGCAGCATTTGATTCAGACTCTCTTGAAGGAAAAGTCATTGCCGTACAGGGCGTTGGGAATGTCGCTTACAACCTATGCCGCCACTTACATGAAGAAGGAGCTAAGTTAATTGTAACTGATATTAACAAAGAAGCTGTTCAACGTGCGGTTGAAGAATTTGGAGCGCGTGCCGTTGATCCTAATGAAATTTATAGTGTTGAATGTGATATCTATGCTCCTTGTGCATTAGGTGCAACAATAAATGACGATACAATTCCCCAATTAAAAGCGAAAGTAATTGCTGGAGCTGCAAACAATCAATTAAAAGAAACTCGTCATGGTGATCTTATTCATGAGATGGGCATTATTTATGCTCCGGATTATGTAATCAATGCGGGTGGAGTCATTAACGTTGCGGATGAGCTTTATGGATATAACCGTGAACGGGCATTAAAGAAGGTTGAGCAGCTTTATACAAGTATTGAAAAGGTAATCGAAATCTCCAAACGTGATGGTATTCCAACCTATCTGGCTGCCGATCGTATGGTTGAAGAGAGAATTGAAAGAATGCGTAATTCAAGAAGCCAGTTCCTTCAGAACGGACATCATATTTTAAGTCGCAGAATCTCAAGATAAACAAATTCGTGGAATAAGATTAGGGCAGAGCGCTGAATAAGATATTCAGCGTCTTTGCCTTTAGAAAGATGTCTAAAATGGAGGTAACAACGTGCTAGATAAAGAATATCGAATTCTCATCATCAACCCAGGCTCAACATCCACTAAGATCGGAGTCTTCGATAACGAAGTTTCAATTTTTGAAAAAACCATTCGTCATGATGCAGAAGAAATTAATTCCTATACCAATATCATTGATCAATATGAATTTAGAAAAAACACGATTTTGGAAACACTGGATAATGAAGGAATAAATATCTCTAAATTATCCGCAGTTTGCGGTCGTGGTGGTTTGCTTCGTCCAATTGAAGGGGGCACATATGCTGTTAATGATCGAATGCTTGAGGACCTGCGGGCTGGTTTTTCAGGGCAGCATGCATCAAACCTGGGTGGAATTATTGCCTATGAAATTGCATCAGGATTAAATATTCCATCTTTTATTGTAGATCCTGTCGTTGTAGATGAACTCGATCAGATTGCTAGAATTTCCGGCTTCTCTTTGATTGAAAGAAAGAGTATTTTTCATGCGTTAAATCAAAAAGCAGTCGCTCGAAGAGTAGCAAAGGATCTTGGGAAAAAGTATACAGATTTGAACTTAATAGTTACCCATATGGGAGGCGGTATCACCGTTGGCATACATAAACAAGGGAGAGTAGTTGATGTGAACAACGGTCTACACGGTGATGGACCATTTAGTCCAGAGCGTGCCGGAACAGTGCCTGCAGGTGATTTAGTTGCCCTTTGTTTCTCAGGAGAACATTACCGTGAAGAAATAATGAAAAAACTTGTTGGTCAGGGTGGACTAGTAGGCTACCTTGGAACAAACGATGCAATAAAAGTAGAACAGCGAATAGAGGCTGGAGACCAAGAGGCGAAGCTGGTGTATGATGCCATGGCCTATCAAGTGGCAAAAGAGATTGGTGCCGCAAGTGCTGTTCTATCAGGAAAAGTAGATGCCATAATTTTAACGGGCGGTCTTGCGTACGGAAAAGGCTTTGTGAAATCTATCACCGATCGGATAAATTGGATTGCAGATGTTATTGTCCAACCAGGTGAGAATGAACTTCAAGCACTTGCAGAAGGAGCACTTCGAGTCCTTCGCGGGGAAGAAGAAGTGAAAACGTACCCAGGAAATTTTTCAACTGCAAAAATCTAAGGAAAATGGGGAGGAAATACAATTGGCACAAGAATACGATTTAGTCATTCTTGGCGGGGGTACTGGCGGTTATGTTGCTGCCATTCGCGCCTCACAATTAGGACTAAAAACAGCTATTATTGAAAAAGGGAAACTTGGTGGGACTTGTCTGCATCAAGGGTGTATCCCAAGTAAGGCACTACTTCGAAGCGCAGAAGTCTTTGCTACAGCCAAGCATAGCGAAAACTTTGGAGTAGTCACTGGCGATGTGTCTGTTGATTTTGGAAAAGTACAGGAAAGAAAAAATAAAATTATTGATCAGCTTCATAAAGGTGTTCAACATCTAATGAAACAAGGCAAGATTGATGTTTTTCATGGAATTGGCCGCATCTTAGGTCCATCTATTTTTTCACCAATGCCTGGAACGATTTCGGTTGAGATGAACAATGGTGACGACAATGAAATGTTAATTCCTAAAAACGTGATTGTAGCAACTGGTTCAAGACCTAGAACACTTCCAGGACTTGAGATTGATGGAGAATATGTAATGTCTTCAGATGAAGCGCTACTGCTTGAAGCACTTCCAAGTTCAATTGTTATTGTAGGTGGAGGTGTCATTGGAATAGAATGGGCATCTATGCTTTCTGATTTCGGAGTAGAAGTGACGGTTATTGAGTATGCTGATCGAATTATTCCGACTGAAGATAAAGAAATCTCCAAAGAGATGCAACGGTTAATGAAGAAAAAAGGAGTTAAACTGGTAACTAGCGCGAAAGTACTTCCAGAAACACTCGTAAAGGATAATGGTGTGCGCATAAGCGCTGAAGTGAAAGGTGAACAGAAGGAATTTAAGGCTGAAAAACTTCTGGTATCTGTGGGACGTCAAGCGAATACTGAAGGAATCGGACTTGAGAATACCGAAATTCAAGTTGAAAAAGGCTTTGTTGTTACAAATGAATTTTTCCAAACGAAGGAATCACATATTTATGCCATTGGTGATGTAATTGGTGGTTTACAGCTGGCACACGTTGCTTCCCATGAGGGTATAGTAGCTGTTGAGCATATCGCTGACAAGAATCCGTCACCATTTGACTATAATCTTGTTTCAAGATGTATTTACAGCAATCCAGAGGTTTCTAGTGTGGGAATAACAGAGGAACAAGCAAAAGAAAATGGGCATAAAGTGAAAATCGGGAAGTTTTCCTTTAAGGCGATTGGGAAGGCCCTTGTTTTTGGAGAATCAGATGGATTTGTGAAAATTGTTGCTGATGAAGAGACCAATGATATTCTAGGGGTGCATATGATTGGTCCACATGTGACAGATATGATTTCTGAGGCAGGGCTCGCTATGGTATTAGATGCGACACCGTGGGAAATTGCTCATACCATTCATCCACATCCAAGTCTTTCAGAGGCAATTGGTGAAGCCGCACTAGCGGTTGACGGGAAGGCAATACATTCATAAGTAAGTTGCGGTTATTAGTGAACAAATGGGAGGTAAGAAATAAATGACTGAAAATCGTCATGAAGCTTTAGGATTAAACGATGGAAAAGTTTTAGAAATGTATGAAACAATGCTTCTAGCCCGTCGTATTGATGAACGGATGTGGTTATTGAACCGTGCAGGTAAAATACCATTTGTCATCTCATGTCAAGGACAGGAAGCAGCACAAGTAGGAGCTGCATTTGCACTAGAACGAGAAAAGGATTATGTTCTTCCATATTATCGTGATATGGGTGTTGTGTTAACATTTGGTATGACACCAACAGAACTAATGCTTTCAGGGTTTGCGAAAGCAGAGGATCCAAATTCAGGCGGACGACAAATGCCAGGACACTTTGGTCAAAAGAAGAACCGAATTGTAACAGGATCTTCGCCAGTTACTACTCAAGTTCCACATGCAGTAGGAATTGCACTTGCAGGGAAAATGGAAAGAAAAGATCTAGTTACATTTGTAACCTTTGGTGAAGGGTCATCGAACCAGGGTGATTTCCATGAAGGGGCTAACTTTGCAGGCGTGCATAAACTTCCAGTCATTTTCATGTGTGAAAATAATAAATACGCAATTTCTGTTCCAATTGAGAAACAATTAGCTTGTGAAAAGGTATCTGACCGTGCGATTGGATATGGTATGCCAGGAATCACTGTTGACGGAAATGATCCATTAGAAGTTTATAAAGCAGTGAAAGAGGCTGCCGATCGTGGCCGTCGTGGAGAAGGGCCAACGCTTGTTGAAACAGTTTCTTACCGTCTTACTCCACACTCATCTGATGATGATGACCGTTCTTACCGAGCACCTGATGAAGTAGCAAAAGCAAAAACGCAAGATCCGATTATTACATTTGGTGCGTATTTAAAGGAAACAGGTGTCTTGAATGATGAGTTGGAAAAAGAAATAAACGACCGCGTGATGAAGCTGGTGAATGAAGCTACAGATTATGCTGAAAATGCGCCTTATGCTGCACCAGAAGAAGCGTTGAAGTATGTTTATGCACAGGAGTAAGGGGGATATAACATGGCAATTATTTCATATATTGATTCAATAACTATGGCCATTCGAGAAGAAATGGAACGGGATCCTAAGGTTTTTGTATTAGGCGAAGATGTAGGGGTAAAAGGCGGCGTGTTTAAAGCTACACAAGGCCTGTATGAACAATTTGGCGAGGAACGCGTCATCGATACACCTCTTGCTGAATC
>NZ_JBCNAC010000101.1:0-721 GCF_050477885.1 Neobacillus rhizosphaerae | reverse complement strand
AATCAAATTATTTCAGAAGCAGCGAAAGTCCGTTATCGCTCGAATAATGATTGGAGCTGTCCAATTGTTATTCGTGCTCCTTATGGCGGCGGCGTTCACGGTGCTTTGTATCATTCTCAATCAGTTGAGGCTGTATTTGCTAATCAACCGGGATTGAAAATTGTAATGCCTTCTACACCATATGATGCGAAAGGATTGTTAAAGGCAGCCATTCGTGATAATGACCCGGTTTTATTTTTCGAGCACAAAAGGGCTTATCGTTTAATTAAGGGAGAAGTCCCAACAGATGATTACACATTGCCAATCGGAAAAGCTGATGTGAAGCGTGACGGAGATGACATTACCGTTATTACCTACGGTCTATGTGTTCATTTTGCCCTCCAAGCGGCTGAAAAATTAGCGAAGGATGGAATCTCCGCACATATTCTTGATTTGAGAACCGTATACCCTCTTGATAAAGAAGCTATTATTGAAGCAGCTTCAAAAACAGGTAAAGTCTTGCTTGTTACCGAGGATACAAAAGAAGGCAGTATTATGAGTGAAGTATCAGCTATTATTGCTGAAAATTGCTTATTTGAATTAGATGCTCCAATAATGCGTCTAGCTGGACCTGATGTACCAGCCATGCCATATGCTCCAACAATGGAAAAATTCTTTATGGTAAACCCAGATAAAGTCGAAAAAGCAATGAGAGAACTTGCTGAGTACTAAAACGAAAAGC
>NZ_JBCNAC010000100.1:0-8572 GCF_050477885.1 Neobacillus rhizosphaerae | reverse complement strand
CGAGGGGCTAGGCGCTGGAGTTAGACATAGGAGGTTTGAGTAGTGGTTATTGAACAAATTAAAATGCCTCAGCTTGGGGAGAGTGTTACTGAAGGTACGATCAGTAAATGGTTAGTATCTGTTGGTGATAAAGTAAATAAATACGATCCCCTTGCAGAGGTTATGACAGATAAAGTAAATGCAGAAGTCCCATCCTCCTTTACAGGTGTGATTAAAGAACTAATTGCTAACGAAGAAGATACCCTAGCGGTTGGAGAAATCATTTGTACAATTGAAGTTGAGGGTGGCGAAAGTCCACAGGCTAAAACAGAAGCGGTAGCTCCAGCATCATCCAGCAGTGCGGAAACTACAGCTCCAGTTGACCAAGGAAATAAAGCGCGTTATTCTCCAGCAGTTTTGAAAATATCTCAAGAACATGGGATTGACCTAACCCAGGTGTCAGGCACCGGTGCAGGTGGAAGAATTACAAGAAAAGATTTACTGAAATTGATTGAATCTGGAAATATCCCTGTTGCTGGCCAAAGGATGGAAGCTGTAAAAGTAGAAGCAGTTGTTCAGCCTGAACCTCAAAAGCAAGAGGTAGCACAACCTGTATCTACATCCACACCAAAGCCATCATCTGCACAACCGGTTCATATTCCAGTGGAAGCTGGTGACATAGAAATCCCGGTTACTGGCATTCGAAAAGCTATTGCCGCCAATATGCTTCGCAGCAAGCATGAAGCGCCACATGCTTGGACTATGATGGAAGTGGATGCAACCAATTTGGTTGACTATCGTAATTCTCTTAAAGATGAGTTTAAGAAAAAAGAAGGCTTTAATCTAACATTCTTTGCTTTCTTTGTAAAAGCGGTAGCCCAAGCATTAAAAGAGTTCCCACAAATTAATTCTATGTGGGCTGGAGAAAAAATCATTCAGAAGAAAGACATTAATATTTCGATTGCCGTTGCAACAGATGATGCCTTATTCGTACCTGTAATTAAAAATGCAGATGAAAAAACGATTAAAGGAATTGCCCGTGAAATTTCGGAGCTTGCAGTGAAGGTAAGAACCGGAAAATTACGATCTGAAGATATGCAGGGTGGAACATTCACAGTGAACAACACTGGATCATTTGGATCTGTTCAATCCATGGGAATTATCAATTATCCGCAAGCTGCCATTCTACAAGTGGAGTCCATTGTGAAGCGCCCTGTTGTAATGAATAATGGAATGATTGCAGTTCGTGACATGGTTAACTTATGTATGTCGCTTGACCACAGAGTGTTAGATGGACTTGTTTGCGGTCGTTTCTTACAACGTGTGAAGGAAATTATAGAAAATACATCAAAATCAACAACTTCCATTTACTAATAACAATAACCGTTGCCAAATTGAAGGCGACGGTTATTTGTTTTGTTGCCTGAATTCTGTTTGTACCATAAAATAGTATTTAGTAGAATTAATTGAATTTTATTTCAATTATGTATTTGGAAGGGGGATGAGGAGTTTGGATAAAATAAAGAATCAGTCTTTTCCATTTATGTCAACACAAGAATGGAAAGAAAAAGCAGAAAAATCGTTAAAAGGAAGAACCGTTGAATCCTTACAAACGGCTACATATGAAGAAATTATTTTGAAACCGCTTTATTCTCAGGGAGATGAGCAGGCAGTTCCAGATTATCCGGGTGGCTCAGATTTTAGAAGAGGGATTCACCCGCTTGGATATTTGACTAATGAATGGAAGGTAGCACAGCGTTTATCCTATCAAACAATGGATGAATTGAAAGAAAAGCTCAAGCAAAACTTTGATAAAGGGCAATCTGCCATTTCTTTTGAAGTATCAAAGTCTTTGTTTGAAGAGGATGATACGCTAGAAACTATTCTTGGAGAATCCTATCGTCAATACCCCTTCTCCATTAACGCCATGGGTCTCCACTCTACATTACTCGCAGCTCTAGAAACAATTGGAGAGAAAAAAGGAACCAGCGACACGATTTGTGGTTATATAGGTTCGGATCCAGTCGCTCTTTTTGCTGAAGAAGGCAGAATTTCAGAAGAGTTTCTCAATGATTGGATGATGACAATTGTCCGATCTAGCGTGAAATTACCTAATCTAAGAACTATTTTAATCAATACATCGCCATATCATAATGGTGGAGCAAATGCTGTTCAAGAGCTCGGGGTTGCATTGGCTGAAGGAATCTATTATATTGAAAAGCTTCAGGAAGCTGGAATGGAACTGGAAGATATTTTCCCGAAAATGATCTTTCAATTCTCTATTGGCGGTCACTTCTATATGGAAATGGCCAAACTTCGAGCAGCAAGAATTTTATGGAATCGTGTGGCTGAAGTTTATGGAACGAATGTGAAAAATCGTGGGATGCATATCTCTGCAGAAACTTCTAGATTCACTAAAACTGTACAGGACCCGCATGTAAACCTCCTTCGTGCAGGTAATGAGGCTTTTGCAGCAGTTATTGGGGGCATACAGTATTTACATGTGGATCCTTTCAATAATCTTTCGGGTTCCACTCGTGCTTCTGAAAGAATTGCAAGGAACACACAACTCCTTCTAAAAGAAGAAGCCCAGTTAAAACAAGTGATTGATCCTGCTGGTGGTTCTTGGTATGTCGAACAATTAACCAATGAACTTGCCGAGAAATCTTGGGGATTTTTTCAACAAATTGAAGCCCATGGAGGCATCGTTGAGGGATTAAAATCAAACTGGCTGCAGAAGGAAATTGCCGCAGTATATGATAAAAGAAATAAGGATTGTCAGACAAGGAAGCAAAGTATGATTGGTACGAATGTTTATGCCAATCTAGATGAAAGCGTACCAAATCTCAAGTCGGAAAATAAAGATTCATATGTTCAAGAAAAGGGAAATTCGTTATTAAAGATCTGTGCTATTCCTCAACGAAGACTTTCAGAGCCATTTGAAGAATTGCGAAACAAGGCAAGGAACTATGAAGAAGCAGCAGGCTATAAGCCATCTGTAGGCATGATTTGTCTTGGCGAGTTAAAAGAGTATAAGGCAAGGCTGGATTTTATGAAGGGTTTTCTAGCTGCCGGTGGAGTGAAGGCTGTTGAAAGTGATCCAATTGTTTCTTTGGAGAATACTAGATCATTTGTTTCTTCTCTTCCTGGTACGAAATGTTTTTGCATCTGTGGTACAAATGAACAGTATGAAACAACAGGGCATGAGGTTTTAACTAGCCTAAGAACGGAATTCCCTGATCGAGTTTTTTTTCTTGCTGGGCTTCCCGAAAAAGACAAGCAGTCCCAGTGGACGGCTGAAGGAATTAAGCAGTTTATTCATTTGAAAAGCAATTGTTATGAAACTCTCGATGCCATTTTTAAAGAGTTGGAGGTGAGCACGGTTGAAGAAACAAAAGCCTGATTTTCAAAACATATCTTTATTCAGCAACCAAACATTCATGACTAGGGAAGAATGGCAGAAGAGCGCTCAGAAAGAAATTGATGTCGCCATTGATGATTTGTTTTTTGAGACAAATGAACAAATTAGTTTAAAGCCTCTTTATACAAAAGAAGATCGTAAAGACCTTGAACAAATGGGCCACCTGCCTGGGCTCCCTCCTTACACAAGGGGGCCCTATCCAACGATGTATGTTAATCGACCATGGACAGTCAGACAGTATGCGGGATTTTCTACTGCAGAGGAAAGTAATGCTTTTTACCGTCGTAATTTAGCAATGGGTCAAAAGGGACTTTCTGTTGCATTTGATCTAGCTACCCACCGTGGTTATGATTCAGATCATCCACGCGTGGTCGGCGATGTAGGGAAAGCTGGGGTAGCAATTGATTCTATTCTGGATATGAAGACACTTTTTGAGGGGATACCTCTAGACCAAATGTCGGTTTCCATGACCATGAACGGGGCTGTCTTGCCTATTCTCGCTTTTTTCATTGTCACTGCCGAAGAACAAGGAGTAAGTCAGGAGAAGCTCGCTGGAACCATTCAAAATGACATTTTAAAAGAATATATGGTTCGAAATACATATATTTATCCGCCAGAAATGTCAATGAAGATTATAGCCGATATTTTTGAATATACATCAAAATACATGCCAAAGTTTAATAGTATAAGTATTTCAGGTTACCATATGCAAGAAGCAGGAGCACCAGCAGATTTAGAGTTAGCTTATACGCTGGCAGATGGTTTGGAATATGTACGAACCGGTCTTAAATCAGGTATTGAAATTGATTCATTTGCTCCAAGGTTGTCCTTTTTCTGGGCCATTGGGATGAATTATTTCATGGAAGTGGCCAAAATGCGGGCAGCGAGATTAATTTGGGCGAAAATGATGAAATCATTCAATCCTAAAAATGAAAAATCCTTAGCATTAAGGACACATTCGCAAACATCTGGTTGGAGCTTAACTGAGCAAGATCCATTTAATAATGTTACCCGTACACTAATTGAAGCCCATGCGGCTGCTATGGGTCATACCCAATCACTGCATACAAACGCGTTGGACGAAGCGATTGCATTACCAACTGATTTTTCTGCACGAATCGCCCGTAACACCCAATTGTTCTTACAGGAAGAAACAGGAATCACACAGGTGATCGATCCGTGGGCAGGCTCCTACTATGTTGAAAAGCTCACCGATGAATTAGTTAAACGGGCTTGGATACATATTGAAGAGATAGAACAACTTGGCGGGATGGCCAAAGCGATAGAAACAGGCTTGCCGAAGATGCGAATTGAAGAAGCGGCAGCCAGAAGACAGGCTCAAATTGATTCAGGTAAGGAAACGATTATAGGTGTCAATCGTTACCGTCTTGAAAAGGAAGAAGCAATTGATATTTTAGATATTGATAATACGGCTGTTCGCCTAAAACAAATTGAAAAATTACAGGGATTAAAAGCAAGCCGTGATGACCTTAAAGTGAAGGCAGCCTTAGACGAGTTAACAATCGCAGCGGAAACAGGTGAACAAAACCTATTAGAGCTGGCAGTAAAAGCAGCAAGAGTGAGAGCAACCTTGGGAGAAATCTCTGATGCAATTGAAAAGGTTGCGAGCAGACATAAAGCGGTAATTCGCTCAATTAGCGGAGTGTATAGTACTGCCTTTAGCAATGAGGAAGAGATTGTAGAAGTTCAAAAAATGACAGATGAATTCCTTGAAAATGAAGGAAGACGGCCAAGAATACTGATTGCAAAAATGGGTCAAGATGGACATGATCGTGGTGCCAAAGTAATTGCTACCGCCTTCGCTGACCTTGGTTTTGATGTAGATATTAGTCCTTTATTCCAAACACCAGAAGAAACAGCCATGCAGGCAGTAGAAAACGATGTTCATGTGGTTGGAATGAGTTCACTTGCTGCAGGGCATAGAACGTTACTTCCTCAATTAGTAGAGGAGTTAAGAAAATTAGGAAGAGAAGATATTTTGGTGGTAATTGGCGGAGTCATTCCGGCTCAGGATTACCAATTTCTATATGATCATGGTGCTTCAGCAATTTTTGGTCCAGGTACCATTATTCCGGTGGCTGCTCAAAAAGTCATAAAGGAGATTTATGCACAACTCGGTTATGAGGAAGTGTCACAATAATGACCTCTGATAAAAAACCGGAATGGAGCGATCCAAACGAACCTGATAAATGCTCAAGTATTGTAAGAAAAGGTCAAGAGCAGGAAGGACAAACAGCATCCATTCAAAAAAATATCCGCTTTCAGAAACGCAAAATCTCAGAACTCTCAACGGATGAACTTTATGAGGGTGTAGTAAAGGGCGACAGGAGTCTATTAGCTAGAGCTATCACACTTGTCGAAAGTAATTCTGAACAACATTTTCAAAAAGCCCAGGAGCTTCTGCAAAAACTTCTGCCCAAAAGTGGAAAGTCTATCAGGATCGGAATCACAGGGGTCCCAGGGGCGGGAAAAAGCACATTTATTGAGGCCTTCGGCACGTACCTTTGTAATTTGGGACATCGTGTTGCCGTTTTAGCCATTGATCCAAGCTCAAAGTTAAGTGGTGGAAGCATCCTTGGTGATAAAACGAGGATGGAACACCTATCAAAAAACCCGAAGGCCTTTATCCGACCTTCACCCACAGCAGGGAAGCTTGGCGGTGTTCATCGAAAAACGAGAGAAGCCATGTTGCTTTGTGAGGCTGCCGGATTTGATGTGATCTTAATTGAAACCGTTGGTGTTGGCCAAAGTGAGGTCATCATTAGAGATATGGTAGATTTTTTCATGCTGCTCGTTCTGACGGGTGCTGGAGATGAACTTCAAGGGATGAAGAAGGGAATTATGGAGCTTGCGGATGCCGTCATTGTCCATAAAGCAGATGGGGACAATAAACGAAGAGCAGAACAGACCAAACATGAATATAATCGGATTCTTCACTTTCTACAGCCAGCTACTAAAGGTTGGGCAACAAAAGCTTATACTTGTTCATCGGTAAACGGGGAAGGTATTGATGAGATTTGGGGCGTGATTCAAAAATTCGAAGAAACTGGAAAAGATACAGGAGTATTTACAGAACGAAGAAAGGGACAGCAAAGAGATTGGATCTATTCATTGATTTCTGACCAGCTTCATTATAGCTTCTTTCACCATCCAGTTGTAAAACAAAAGCTCCCACAATTAGAGAATGAAGTTATGGCTGGAACAAAGACAGCAGCTTCCGCTGTGGGAACCTTGTTTGATGTTTTCTTATCAGGTAAAGAATATAACTGAATCACTTATTGCAGTTCATTTGGAAAAAACATATTTTAACTGTTATGATGTAGTTATGTACTAACAAGAAGGAGTGATATTAAATGAGTATGAATTTCAACTTTTTTATGAATGATGTTGTTAACCAGGCACGTCAAGAAATCGTGTCAGCTGGATATAAGGAATTAAAAACCCCTGCTGAAGTAGAAGAAGCATTTGCACAAAAGGGCACGACTTTAGTGATGATTAATTCTGTTTGTGGTTGTGCGGGTGGGGTTGCTCGTCCAGCTGCTGCCCATGCCCTTCATTACGATAAACGTCCGGATCATTTAGTTACAGTGTTTGCCGGGCAAGATAAGGAAGCAACTGAGACGGCGAGAAGCTATTTCACTGGCTATCCTCCATCCTCACCATCTTTTGCCCTATTAAAGGATGGCAAAATTATTACAATGGTCGAGAGACACCAAATTGAGGGCTTTGACCCAACTTCTGTCATGGCAAAGCTTCAAAATGAATTTGAAAAGCATTGCGAAGAACTATAAGATATACATTCGTTAAAAGGCCAAATCATTATGATTTGGCTTTTTTTATTGTCGAAACACAGGTTTTCGTGTATATTTATTAATTAAATCGTAACTTTAATCATATTAAGAGGAGATTTGACCATGAAGGAATTATTAAAAAACTATGTAGAAACTATTCAAAGCAAGTTATGGGTTATAAGTGACAAGCTATATCATCACCCAGAACTGGGTGATCAAGAATATGAATCAATGAAACTCTTAGTAGAGTTTTTGGAGGGGAACCATTTTACTGTTGAAAAAGGAATTGTAGACCGACCTACAGCCTTTAAAGCTGTTTATGATAGTAAGAAGGAGGGACCAACGATCGCCTATCTTTCTGAATATGATGCATTGCCGGAGATTGGGCATGGCTGTGGTCATAATTTAATTGGCACGATGAGTGTAGGAGCAGGGGTTCTATTAAGTAAAGTAATAGATGAAATTGGAGGCCGTGTGGTTGTTTTAGGTACACCAGCAGAAGAAACGAATGGAGCAAAGGTTCCGATGGCCGAACAAGGAATTTTTGATGACATTGATGCTGCGATGATTTTGCACCCTGCAGATGAATCTTATGAGAGCGGGGACTCTTTAGCTATGGATGCCATCCAATTTGACTTCCGTGGCAGAACAAGTCATGCTGCTGCATCTCCGGAAAAGGGGATCAATGCACTGGACGCGGTTATTCAATTATTTAATGGAATCAATGCCCTTCGTCAACATGTAACATCAGACGTAAGAATACATGGGATTATTAAAGAGGGTGGGGTTGCGGCCAATATTGTCCCAGATAAAGCAGTTGCTCAATTCTATGTTCGTGCAAAGGACCGTACCTATTTAAACGAAGTTGTACAGAAGGTAATCAGTATTGCTAAAGGTGCATCTTTGATGACTGGTGCAGAAGTGCATATTGAAAATTATGAATTGAGCTATGACAATATGGTCACGAATCATACTTTGTCCCAGCTTTTTTCAAATAATCTTTTATCAACTGGCGTTAAAAAGATTGAAAAAGCGAAGGATTCTTACGGTTCAATTGACATGGGAAATGTGAGTCATGTGGTTCCTGCTATTCATCCTTATATTGGTCTTGATTCACCTGGGTTAATTGCTCATACAAGAGAATTTGCAGATTTAACCGTAACAGACAACTCTCATCAGATTCTGGCAAGAGGCGCACTGGCCCTTGCTATGACGGGCTATGATTTAATCACCAATAAAGAGGAATTTGAAAAAATGAAAAATGAATTCCGTCAAATTGTATTAAGATAAGTCTGACAAAAAAGTACCTCTGTTTGTTTAGAGGTACTTTTTGTTTTTGACTGTGTTAAAGAACAGTGTT
>NZ_JBCNAC010000099.1:0-1346 GCF_050477885.1 Neobacillus rhizosphaerae | reverse complement strand
CCCTGTTGATTGGAGCGGAAGGCTCGAAGACTCCTGTGGGAGTACGGTTCAGGGGAGACCCCGCAGGCGCAAGCGCCGAGGAGGCTCGCCGAAACGCCCACGGAAAGCGAAGAGCCTGGAGCGGAGATCAACAGACAATTTTAACAAAGCCTATGGAAAAAAACATATTGTGAAGGACAAGTTCATAAGTATATATGGAGAAATGGAGGGATAAGAATGGATTCTCCAATCCAATTACTTGAACATACTGACCAAGCAACTAAACAAATGTTAGAAAACGTGAGAAAACGGAAAAAAAAGTTTGATGATACAAAACTATGGCATTATATTTCGATATATGCGACCCTTTCCTTTGCGTTAATCTTTATTGCTTATTTTTATTTTACGTTTTATCTGCATTTTTCTTATTCTTTTTTAGCTGTATTATCCGCAACTATCAATGATTCATTCAGTGTGTTGCTGTTAACAATTGTACTTATTGGACTAGGGTCCATGAATGTGTTAAAACAACAAAAAGAGAAAAAGGAAAAGGAATATCAGGAACTAAGATGTGAAATTGTCGACCGGAGCAAAGATTTATGGAAAAAGGAAGAGGAATGGAAGAATCGCCATATTGTGTTTGAGACCATGAAGAAAAAATACGATATTAACCTCTATCACGAAAAAAAATAAGAAGCAGAGTCACTTCTGCTTCTTATTTTTATTAAAAAATTTTTTTCTTGTCTCGTTCTTCCTTTAATATCTCCACAGCTTCACGGAAGCGAAGGGAGTGAATAATCTCACGTTCACGTAAAAATCGAAGACTATCATTAATATCCGGATCATCACTTATGTTGATTAACCATTGATAAGTAGCCCGTGCCTTTTCTTCTGCAGCAATATCCTCATATAGGTCAGCAATAGGATCACCTTTAGCCGTAATATATGTTGCTGTCCACGGTACTCCCGCAGCATTATGATAGTACAAGGCACTGTCATGGTCGACATAATGTTCCCCTAGTCCAGCGGCTTTTAATTGCTCGGGTGTTGCATCTTTCGTTAATTTATAGACCATTGTAGCAATCATTTCGAGGTGAGCAAATTCTTCTGTTCCGATATCCGTAAGAAGCCCAATGACCTTATCAGGAATAGTATATCTTTGGTTTAAGTACCGGAGGGCTGCGGCAAGTTCTCCATCTGCACCTCCATATTGCTCAATTAAATATTTTGCTAATGTTGGGTTACACGTGCTCACTCGAACAGGATATTGTAGTTTTTTTTCGTAAATCCACATATACTAAAATCCCTCCTTTATCGTTTGCTTCCGCTTTTAAAACTATCCAGTTCCAGCGCCTAGCCCCTCGGGT
>NZ_JBCNAC010000098.1:0-39792 GCF_050477885.1 Neobacillus rhizosphaerae | reverse complement strand
ACCAAGGCGCTTCCGCTTTTATACCTGCCAAGGCCAGGGTGTGTCATCCC
Organism: Neobacillus rhizosphaerae; assembly: GCF_050477885.1. Classification (GTDB taxonomy): domain Bacteria; phylum Bacillota; class Bacilli; order Bacillales; family Cytobacillaceae; genus Neobacillus; species Neobacillus rhizosphaerae_A. The sequence goes on along the minus strand of NZ_JBCNAC010000098.1, from coordinate 39,742 downwards.
AGTTCCAAGGATAGCCTGAGTAGCTGTTTCCATATTGCAACAAGGGTCCAAATTGACTTTCAAATTGCTTTTTCAATCGTTTTCTTTCTTTTGCATAATGATTGAATTGATTAATAGCTTCAAGGTCATCGTTATGTGTGTCTAAGTATAGGGTTAGCTCGACTAAAACAAAGTCAACTGCTTGGAGCTGTTCCATTAATTGATAATATTCAGCGGGTACCTGGTTCATGATGGTAGACCCCCTTGCGCTTTTTCAGAAGAATTAAAGTATGGATCATAAAGGTCTTTCCATAGCGTGCCAGCTTTAAGTGCATCAAGTGGAGAAAATTGTGGAAGATTCGGTGGCTGGAATCCCATATATAAATGAGGTGGAGTAGAATAGGTTTTTTCTAGTATTGGCTTACAAGGGTCAAACGGACTTGCGTAAGGATGATATGTTTTAAAATGAGTATTCATTGTAGCCCTCCCTATATTTAACATCAATTAATCTTATGAAATAATTATCGATTCATGACATAAAACTTTAAGATATTAAAGGGATTTATTATCTGTTTGTAGAAGTATAATGAGAAGAATGGATAATTATTTTGAGGTGATGGGAATTGTTCGTAAAAAATATTATGATACCAAAGCATGAATGTTTTACTGTACAGGAAGATGTAACGTTGAAGGATGCTTTGGATATGTTAGAAAAGCATCAGATTGATGGGTTACCTGTCTTACGAGGAGAGGTATATTTAGGAGTAGTGACTCGATATAATATCTATGAAAGTTATTTTCTCTCAAATAAAGATAAAGAGGAGTACTTAAACTCGACATTCGTGAAAGATGCTCTCTCATATCAAGGTAAATTTTTACAAGGTGGAGAAATCTTTGAGAAAACGCTAATTGACCTAAAAGACTTCCCATTGATGGCAGTAGTGGATATAAACAATAATTTCCTTGGGGTGGTTACACGTTCTGATGTCATTAGCTCTTTTGAAAGTGCTTTTGGTGTAAACCGTCCAGGTGTTAGAATTGCATTTACCTCAGTGGAAACTGAAGGCCGAATTGCCAGACTATCTGAAATTGCCCATCACTTCCATGAACATATCATTTCACTGGTAACTTTTGATGAAACAGATAAATTAGTGAGAAGAATCGTTATGAAGATTGAAAAGAAAGATAATATCGACAAGTTTTCGAAAAAGCTAGAAGAGCATGGTTTCCGTATCTTGAGTATTCAAGAGGACTAATAACTCCAAATAGGTAAAGAAATAAAATCCCTCTCATACATTTATATGGGAGGGATTTTCATGTATTTTAATGTAGGCATGCTGTTAGTCACTTTCTTATGCGGCTATTTAACAATCCAATGGACACCAATTACACAACCGCTCGTCCTATCTGAATTTTTTATTAGTCTTGTTATTAATCCAATAAAATTCTTTGCTGCTTCTTTAGCTTTTTTTATCGGGATTATCTGTGCGGGAAGTCAACTTCGAATGATCTTACAAACAACCAAAAGAACCAGGAAAAATGACTTTCATTTAAAGTTGTTATTTTACTCCAAGATTGTGGGACTCTTAGTAGTATTCTTCTTACTTTTTCAATTGGGGTGGGTGCACACGCTTATTTTTTTTAGTTTAAGTATGGTTTATGGTATTATTTCCGTAAAATAATAAGAAAGAAAAGGGGAAAAATGATAATGATTATTTTATTGGTAGCCCTATGTATTCTTGGGGCATGCCTACTTGCATATATGTTAGTGGAAGCTTTCAGAAATAAAGTTTTGGAACATAAGCTGGTCTTTCCAGACTTTCCGGAATCCTTGGGAAATGTTTCACTTTTTTTTATTTCAGATATACATAGAAGAACGATTTCAGATACCATTATTAATATGGTTAAGGGAAAGGCAGATTTTGTTGTGATTGGGGGCGACTTAACAGAAAAAGGTGTATCCTTTGATAAGGTTAAAGCCAATTTAATGAAGTTAAAGCGGATAGGTCCTGTATATTTTGTTTGGGGAAACAATGATTATGAAGTGGATTATCACGAATTAGATGCTATTTTGCTAGATGCAGGTGTTAAAGTGTTAGATAATACAGCAGTCACCTTTGAATCCAGATTGGGAGAGAAATTATGTTTATTGGGTGTAGATGATTTGAATCAAAACCGAGATCGACTTGATAATGCCCTACAAGATGCTGAGGAAGGTAGTTTCAAAATTTTAGCATGTCACTATCCAAACATTACTGAGAAGATTGTTCCAGAACACAGAATTCGTTTAGTGTTAAGTGGACATACTCACGGGGGGCAAATACATATTTTTGGTTATAGTCCCTACAAAAGAGGCGGTATTAAAAAGTTAGCAAATACCATACTTTTCATTAGTAACGGATATGGGACGACAGCTTTTCCTTTAAGATTAGGGGCACCTGCTGAAACACACCTTATAACATTAAGCAGGGATCAAAAACAATAGAACCATGTAGACAATTCACCAATAACCCCTTAAGGCATAAACTGAAAATAAGAGTTATGTCACGGCAGGGGGCAAAAGCATGCGCTTAGAACGCTTAACGGCCAATAAAATTAAAATTTTTTTAACCTCTGATGATTTATTTGAAAGGGGACTATCGAAGGAAGATATTTGGAAGGATTCAAGCAAATGGAATCAGCTCTTTCATGATATGCTTGAAGAGGCAAGTGATGAGTTTGATGTAGATATACAAGGTTCAGTGGCAGTTGAGATCTTCTCCCTACAAGCTCAAGGGATGATATTAATCATTACAGTTGACGAAATAAAAGATGATGAAGATGACATATTGTATGATGGATTTATTGAAATGCAGGTTAGGCTTGAAGGCTGTGAGAATCTTTTATATGAATTTAAAGATTTTGAGGATATCATAGACCTTTCAAAAAGGTTATCCATTGCAGGTATAAGGGGAGGCAGTTTATATGCCCTAAATAACCGATATTTTCTTCTGATGGACCAAGTGGAAACGACTAAGAAAGAAATAGCTGCTTGTATATTATCGGAATTTGGAAATCCATCCATAATTAGTACGTACGTTCTAGCTGAATATGGAAAAGTAATTGTTGAAAATAAAACAGTGGAAACCATACTTCAATATTTTTCGTGAAATGTTATAGTAATATCTTTATTGAGGGGGCTTCGGTCCCTTCATACCGTTTATGGACTAGAAATAACAAAATTGGGAGTAGAATTTTTTGAGATTCCCTATTAAAATAGGAATGATAACGTTTACATTAGTGTGATATAAATTATCTACATGTGCATTTTTTTTCTTGCATAAATCATTTAAACGTGTATACTTGTCTCTGAAAGCGGACAACATTCGTAAAAGCGATTTCTTAGGAGGATTACAAATGGTAGCCGAAAAAGCTAATGAAAAGACTAATCAAGAGGGAAATCATGATGTGTTGAAATCAACGCAGACGGTTATACATAAGGCCCTTGAAAAGTTAGGTTATCCAGAAGAAGTATATGAGCTCTTGAAAGAACCGTTGCGTATGATGACAGTTAAAATTCCAGTAAGAATGGATGACGGTTCTATTAAAATATTTACTGGCTACCGTGCACAGCATAACGATGCAGTTGGTCCAACAAAGGGTGGAATCCGTTTCCATCCAGGTGTAACTGAAACAGAAGTGAAAGCTCTTTCCATTTGGATGAGCTTGAAGTGTGGTATAGTTGACCTTCCATACGGTGGTGGTAAAGGTGGTATCGTTTGTGATCCACGTGATATGTCCTTTAGAGAGCTTGAGAGACTAAGCCGAGGGTATGTACGAGCAATCAGCCAAATCGTAGGGCCAACGAAAGATATTCCAGCGCCAGACGTATTTACTAACTCACAAATCATGGCGTGGATGATGGATGAATATAGCCGGATAGATGAATTTAATTCTCCAGGTTTTATCACAGGAAAACCTCTTGTTCTAGGTGGATCACATGGACGTGAATCTGCAACTGCGAAAGGTGTAACCATTTGTATACGTGAAGCGGCTCAAAAGAAAGGCATTCAAATTGAAGGTGCCAAGGTAGTTGTTCAAGGGTTCGGAAACGCAGGAAGTTACTTATCAAAATTCATGCACGATGCAGGGGCTATCGTAGTGGGGATTTCTGATGCTTATGGTGCCCTGTACGATCCGAATGGATTGGATATAGATTATCTATTAGATAGACGCGATAGTTTTGGTACGGTTACAAAATTATTTAATAACACCATCACTAATAAAGAATTGTTAGAGCTTGAATGTGATATCCTTGTACCTGCTGCAATTGAAAATCAAATTACTGCAGAAAATGCTCATAACATTCGTGCAAGTATAGTAGTGGAGGCTGCTAATGGTCCAACCACTTTAGAGGCAACCGAAATCCTAACAGAACGTGGAATTCTACTTGTCCCAGATGTTCTTGCTTCTGCAGGCGGTGTAACAGTATCTTATTTTGAATGGGTTCAAAATAATCAAGGTTACTACTGGTCTGAGGAAGAAGTAGCGGAGAAACTTGAAAAAGTAATGGTTAAATCATTTAAAAGTATTTATGATACAGCTCAAACACGTCGCGTAGATATGCGTCTTGCAGCCTATATGGTTGGGGTTAGAAAAATGGCGGAAGCAAGTCGCTTTAGAGGCTGGATTTAAATAGTAACCTTTTGTTCTTGAAACGCACAAAGAAATCTCCTATCATTATACGGTAGGAGATTTTTTTATGTGATATTACGATCTACTTTATATATTTTGAATTTTTAAGGAGATGTACCAAGTTGGAAATTGAAGATGTAATTATAATAGGTGGGGGTCCCTGTGGATTAGCTGCAGCTATTTCATTACAACAAATTGGGAAAAGGCCATTGATTATTGAAAAGGGGAATCTAGTTAATTCTATTTATCATTACCCGACACATCAAACCTTTTTTAGTACAAGTGAAAAATTAGAGATTGGTAAAGTACCGTTCATTACAGATAGCTACAAACCCAAAAGGAATCAGGCTCTTGTTTACTATAGAGAGGTCGCTAAACGAAAAAAATTACGTATTCATTCATTTGAGACTGTTACTAAAGTATCCAACAGTGGAGAAGTATTTCTAGTTGAAACAAATATGAGAACATATAGTGCTAGGTATGTTGTTGTAGCAACTGGTTACTATGACCATCCGAATTATATGAAAGTACCGGGGGAAGACCTGCCAAAGGTTTTTCATTATTTTAAGGAAGCTCATCCCTACTTTGATCAAGACGTCTGTGTTATTGGAGGAAAAAACTCTAGTGTGGATGCTGCTATAGAACTTGTTAAAGCAGGTGCAAGGGTGACCGTTCTTTATCGAGGGGAAGGCTACTCTCCAAGTGTTAAACCATGGATTCTTCCAGAATTTGATTCATTAGTTAAAAACGGTACTATTGTTATGGAATTTCAGGCTCATGTAAAAGAAATTACAGGGGACCATCTTGTATATGAAAAGGATGGAAATCTACATACCATTCGAAATGATTTTGTTTTTGCAATGACGGGATACCATCCAGATCATCAGTTTTTGAAAAAAATGGGCGTTCAAATTGATGATGAAACAGGAAGGCCGCTTTTTAACCCGGAAACAATGGAGACAAACATAGAGGGAATATATATCGCAGGTGTCATTGCCGCAGGAAATAATGCAAATGAAATCTTTATTGAAAATGGTAGATTTCATGGTGGGCAAATTGCTCAGTCAATAGTAAAAAAAGAAGCCAAAGGGTGAGTGCAGATGAAAAAGGTGGTATTATTAACAACCGGTGGGACAATTGCTAGTAAGCCAAATAAGGATTCAGGTAAATTAGCTTCAGGTGCTATAACAGGGGAAGAACTGGCATCTATGTGTAATTTACCGAATGATATTGAAGTGATAGTCGAATCTGTTTTTCAAAAAGCAAGTATTCATATTACATTTGATGATTTAATAGTCCTAAAGAATAAAATCGAAGAATATTTTAAGGATGAAGCTGTTTCAGGAGTTGTTGTTACACATGGTACGGATACAATGGAAGAAACAGCGTATTTTCTTGATTTAACCATTAATGATTCCAGACCTATTGTTGTTACTGGCTCACAACGTTCTCCTGAAGATCAAGGTAGTGATGTCTATATAAATATGCGGCATGCTATTTATTCAGCTTGTTCTAGTGATTTGAATGACGTGGGAACAGTTGTTGTTTTTAATGAACGAATCTTTGCTGCTAGATATGTAAAAAAGGAACATGCATCAAATATACAAGGGTTTAATGCTTTTGGTTTTGGATATCTGGGAATTATTGATAATGATAAAGTACAGGTTTTTCAAAAACCAATTAAAAGAGAATATTTTAACATCCAATCATCAATTCCGCAGGTTGAAATCATTAAATGCTACATTGGTGCTGATGGGAAATTTGTTAAAGCTGCTCGAGAAGCGGGTGTTGTGGGCATAGTACTTGAAGGGGTAGGACGAGGTCAAGTGGCTCCGTTAATGATGGAAGAAATTGAAAAGTCGATAGCTGCAGGAATAAGATTAGTGGTCACAACGAGTGCGGAAGAAGGAGCAGTTTATACGACCTATGATTATGAAGGAAGTGCCTATGACCTTTATAAAAAAGGAGTAATTCTTGGGAGTGACAATGACTCTAAAAAGGCAAGGATTAAATTGGCAGTCGCCATGGCCAGTGGATTGAAGGATATTCATTTTTGAAAAATCAAACTTTCATTTTCTTTATAAAGGTTCCATGATACGATAAAGAAAACGGATTTGAAAAGAGGTTCATCATGCTTGGAATATTATCAGCCGGGATTGCCCCCGGACTGGCCCTACTAAGTTATTTTTATTTAAAAGATGAATACGACTCAGAGCCGATATCCTTTGTTCTTCGTACATTTCTATATGGAGCACTTCTTGTGTTTCCCATTATGTTTGTTCAACATGTGTTTGAAACGGAACATTTATTAAAATCTGATTTGATTAATGCGTTTCTTAGCTCAAGTCTTCTCGAGGAATTTTTTAAATGGTTTATTCTTTTTTATGCTGTATACCAGCACGTAGAGTTTGATGAACCTTTTGATGGAATTGTATATGGAGTAGCTGTTTCGCTTGGATTTGCAACAGTTGAAAATATATTTTATCTTTTGGCTAACGGAATTGAACACGCAGTCACCCGTGCACTTTTACCAGTTTCAAGTCATGCCCTTTTTGGGGTTATTATGGGATTTTATATTGGAAAAGCCAAGTTTACTGAGGGGATTAAAGTAAAATGGGTGATTCTGTCGTTATTATTGCCATTTCTTCTCCACGGGTCATATGATTTTATATTAATTTCACAAGAACATTGGTTGTTTATTATTTTTCCATTCATGATTTTCCTATGGTGGTTTGGTTTAAGGAAAGTAAAAAAAGCAAAAGTATTGAGTGCTACTCATATGAAAAAACAATATTCAGTTCAGAAAACCCTTCACTCTTGAAGGGTTTTTTAATTATTTGATTAAAATGGAATAAAAACACCAAGATAACAAAAAATAGGGTTACTGTTAAAAAGATTCATTATGGGGGTTATTATTCCATGTTAAAGAAAAAAATCCTAATCAAATGCTTCTTAGTTATCTTTTTCTTTACTATGCCATTTTCTTTAATGGTAAATCATGAGGCCCATGCTTTCTCTAGCCAGGTCATTCAAAAAGGAGCTGTAGGAGACGATGTCATCGAGTTGCAGTCCAGGCTCCAGTATATTGGCTACTATAATGGGAAAATAGATGGAGTATTTGGGTGGAGTACATATTGGGCATTAAGAAACTTTCAATATGAATTTGGATTACCAATTGATGGATTGGCAGGGACAGAAACAAAGGCTAAACTTGCCAAGGCTAGTAAATACAATGAACAATTTGTCAAGAAACAACTCAACACTGGTAAAAAGTTTACCCATTACGGTGGGGTTGATCAAAGTAAGCAAACAGCCCCTAGTCCAAAAGCACCAGCTAAAAAGGCCCCAACAAATAATGGAACAACTAAGTCGCCTGTACCTAAGGCAACAGCACCAAAAGCAACAGCACCAAAAGCAACAGCCCCTAAAAAAACAACCGCTGCAAACACGCCAAATGGGTTTTCACAAAATGATATCCGTTTAATAGCCAATGCTGTTCATGGGGAATCGCGGGGAGAGCCTTATATCGGTCAAGTGGCAGTAGCTGCTGTTATCCTAAACAGGGTTAATAGTTCAACATTTCCAAACACCGTTTCTGGTGTCATATTTGAGCCTGGCGCATTTACTGCAGTGGCTGACGGGCAAATTTGGTTGACACCTAACGAGAGTTCTAAGAAAGCTGTTATGGATGCAATAAATGGCTGGGATCCAACGGGTGAAGCGTTGTATTATTTTAACCCAGACACGGCCACTAGTGGATGGATTTGGGGTAGACCTCAAATTAAACGAATCGGGAAACATATTTTTTGTAAGTAGAGAGGTGAATAGAAGTGATTAGAGGAATATTAATAGGAATACTCGTCGTAGGCGTTGCGGGAACAGCATACTGGGGGTACCAAGAGCACCAGGAGAAAAATGCTATTCTTTTAAATGCGGAAAATAGCTATCAACGAGCATTCCATGATCTTACTTATCAAGTTGATTTATTGCATGATAAAATTGGAACGACTTTGGCAATGAACTCTAGAAAATCACTTTCCCCATCATTAGCCGATGTATGGCGGATTACTTCACAAGCACATAGTGATGTTGGGCAACTTCCATTAACCTTACTCCCGTTTAATAAAACGGAGGAATTCTTGGCGAGAATTGGTGATTTCAGCTATCGTACGGCTGTCAGGGATTTAGATAAGGAACCTTTATCGAAGAATGAATATGAGAAGTTAAAGGTATTATATAAACAGTCAGGTGACATTCAGAACGAGCTGCGAAATGTTCAGCATATGGTTTTAAAAAACAATCTTCGTTGGATGGATGTTGAACTGGCACTTGCTTCTGGTAAAGAGCAGACCGATAATACGATTATTGATGGATTTAAAGCTGTTGAAAAAACCGTATCAGGATATGATGAATCTGACCTAGGTCCTTCATTTGCAAATATGCAACTAAAGGATGAAAACTTTAAAAAAATAAAAGGAAAAACCATTTCACGTAATGAGGCTGTTAAAATAGCTAAAAAGTATATGAATTTCGATGGAAATGCAAAGGTCAAAGTAACGGAGAATGGTAAGGGTTCAAATTACGGTTTTTACAGTGTATCTATTAAAAATAACCAAACAGGCCAGGAAGCAAGTATGGATATAACGAAAAAGGCTGGACACCCAATTTGGTTTATTAATAATAGAGATATTAAAAAACAGGTTATAAGTCTAAATGACGCTGATAATAAAGCTGCAGCCTTTTTAAAGGAAACAGGTTTTAAAGATTTGGAAGTGTTTGAAAGTACTCAATATGATAATATCGGTGTATTTAACTTTGTTACGAATGTTAATGGAGTTAGAATATATCCTGAGGCAGTAAAGGTAAAAGTTGCTTTAGATAATGGTGATATTATTGGTGTATCCGCAGATGAATACTTAAAGTCCTTCCAAACTAGGGAAATAGGAAAACCATCAATTACTGTTGAGCAGGCGCGGAGTAAGGTGAATCCTAACTTTAAGGTCATGGAGGACAGGCAAGCAATCATTGTTAATGACCTTAATAAAGAAGTGCTGTGCTACGAGTTCTTAGGAACGATTGGAAACGATACCTATCGGATATTTATCAATGCGGTAGATGGAACTGAAGAAGAAGTCGAGAAGCTTAATAATGCAGAGGCTATTTACGAAGACGTGCTATGAGGAAAAGCGTAGCTTTTCCTCCTTTTCATTTAGGTATAGGATGAAACACTCGCTCCCATACTATTGCTATATGGATTCTGGAGTGGTAGTTATGAAGAAGGTAGAACAAATATTAATTAAAGTTGTTATCATTCAGTTTGTTTTTCTGTTTTTATCACAACTAATATTTCATCAAATGGATGTATTTCCTCAAATTAAGCAATTAACTAAATATGAAGGTGTGAATGAAAATACATTCACTGAAATTCTCCAAACCTTCCAAGGAAAGTAAGAAAGCAGGCAACCCTGCTTTTTTTTATTTTTATATGATTCTTTTATTAAATAATTCATTTTTAAAATGTTAAAAAAAAGAGGCATTTCCGCATCTTGTGGTAAAATAAATAGAAGAGAAACTTAGACGATCATGATAGCCATATAGGAGGATTTATGGAAAAGAAACTATCTATTGCAATTGACGGCCCTGCTGCGGCCGGAAAAAGTACCGTAGCAAAAATTGTAGCCGAAAAACTATCTTACATTTATATTGATACTGGGGCAATGTACCGATCATTAACATATAAAGCTATTGTGAACCATGTTAATTTAGAAGATGAGGCTTCTTTATTGGACACGCTATTATCAACAACAATTGATTTACATCCCTCAGAAAAAGGGCAATTAGTGTTTTTAGACAATAAGGATGTAACAGACGAAATTCGTTCTGCAGAAGTAACAAACTCTGTGTCTTATGTTGCAAAACATGAGCAAGTTCGCAAAGAAATGGTTAGAAGGCAGCAAGCTTTCGCTGTCGGTGGTGGCGTAGTAATGGATGGACGTGATATTGGTACTCACGTATTACCCAATGCTGAAGTAAAAGTATTCTTACTTGCAAGTGTAGAGGAAAGAGCAGTCCGTCGTCATAATGAAAACATGCAAAAAGGATACCCATCAGACTTAGAACAATTGAAGGAAGAAATTGCACGAAGAGATAAGATTGATTCAGAGAGAGAAGTAGCACCTTTGAAAAAAGCGGATGATGCAATTGAAATTGATACTACCTCTTTGACCATTTCCGATGTGGTTGAAAAAATAATGGCTCTGGTGCTCGAAAGGATTGGATAAGTGTGACGTTTTATGATTTTGCAAAGTCGGTAGTTTCTGGGGTTTTTAAACCTTTGTACAGAATTGAAGCTATTGGGGTAGAGAACTTCCCTAAAGAAGGGGGAGTTCTACTTTGTTCTAACCATATTCATAATTTTGACCCTTTAGTCGTAGGAATTATGGCCCCAAGGCCTGTTCACTATATGGCGAAAGAAGAAATCTTTCGCGTTCCTGTTTTGGGGAATGTTGTAAGAAATTGTAATGCCTTTCCTGTAAAAAGAGGGTTTGGCGATCGTGAAGCATTAAGGTCAGGATTAAAGGTCTTAAAGGAAGGGAATGTCTTCGGTCTTTTTCCTGAGGGAACAAGAAGTAAGACAGGAGAATTAGGAAAAGGACTTTCAGGAGCAGGTTTTTTTGCTTTAAGATCTGATGCTTTTGTGTTACCATGTGCAGTAATTGGTCCATATAAAAGTTTCAGTAAATTGAAGGTGGTATATGGGAAACCCATTGATATGAGTGAGATGAGAGCTGCAAAAGCTTCTGCAGATGAAGTGACCGTATTAATTATGTCAGAAATTCAAAAACTAATAAACGAGCATCAATAGGTTCTGCTTGACAAAATAGTCTATTTGTAAGAAGTTAATAAAAAGGGATTTTTTTTGAAAATTCTTTTCTTTTAAGTATGTTTTATATGTGGTGTTTACTGCGTGGTATTCACCAGATCATATATAGACTTTTTCAGTAAATGGATTAAGGAGGAATACATAATGTCTGAAGAACTAAATCAAGTAGAAGTGAAGAGCTTTGAAGTGGGTGACAAAGTAACAGGACAAGTTACTAAAGTCGAGGAAAAGCAAGTGTTAGTGGCTATTCAAGGCAGTAAACTTGATGGAATTATTCCAATTAGTGAGCTTTCAAGTCTTCATATTGAAAAAGCAACTGATGCAGTGGCAGAAGGTCAAGAATTAGAATTAGAAGTCTTAAAGGTAGAAGAAGAAGCACTAATTCTTTCTAAAAGAAAAGTAGATGCTGAAAAGGCATGGGAAACCTTAGAAAAACAATTCCAAAGCGGTGAAGTTTTTGAAACTGAAGTGAAGGACGTTGTAAAGGGCGGCCTTGTAGTTGACCTAGGCGTCCGTGGGTTTGTACCTGCCTCACTAGTTGAAGCACACTTTGTAGAGGATTTCAGCGATTATAAAGGACGTACACTTACTTTTAAAATTGTTGAACTCGATAAGGAAAAAAATCGTTTAATCCTTTCACACCGAGCTGTTGTAGAAGCAGAAAAAGGAAGACAGAAACAAGATCGTATTGGAGCATTGCAAGTTGGCCAAGTAATTGAAGGTACGGTTCAAAGAATTACTGATTTTGGTGCTTTCGTCGATATCGGTGGTATTGATGGTCTTGTTCATATCTCTCAATTATCTTACGAACATGTTGATAAACCAACAGATGTTGTCCAAGAGGGGCAAAAAGTTCAAGTAAAAGTGTTAAGTGTAGATAGAGATAATGAAAGAATTTCCTTATCAATAAAAGAGACTCTACCTGGACCATGGTCAAATATTCTTGAAAAGGCACCTAAAGGAAGTATTTTAGATGGTGTAGTAAAAAGATTGGTATCTTACGGTGCGTTCGTAGAGGTGTTCCCTGGTGTAGAAGGCCTTGTTCACATTTCTCAAATTGCACATAAGCATATTGGTACACCACACGAGGTACTAAAAGAAGGTCAAGAAGTAAAAGTAAAAGTGCTTGATGCAAATGAACAGGATCAAAGATTATCATTAAGTATCAAAGAACTGCTCGAGAAAGAGGTTGAGGAAAACCTTGATTATGAGCTTCCAGAAGAGTCAAAAGGCTTCCAATTAGGTGAAATGATTGGCGATAAATTAAAGAATCTAGGAAAATAATGGTGATATTAAGTGTCTAGATCGGAACGGAAATGGGATCACATTCGCTTTGCCCTTCAAAAAAGGCAAAACAGCTTACCTTTTTTTGATGATATTAAATTTATTCATCAAAGCTTACCGGATATCAGTGTGTCCGATGTACGATTAGACCACAAAATTGGCGAACTTTCTTTAAGTTCGCCAATTTTTATCAATGCGATGACTGGCGGCGGCGGTGAAAAAACGTATCAAATTAACAAGGAATTGGCGATGGTAGCTAGTCATATGGGATTGGCTATGGCAGTTGGTTCACAAATGTCTGCGTTAAAAGATAAAAGTGAGCGGTTTACTTATGAAATCGTCCGAAAAGAAAATCCAAAGGGGATTCTCATAGCTAATCTTGGCAGTGAAGCAACAGTAGAAAATGCTAAAGCGGCAATTGATATGATCGAAGCAAATGCATTACAGATTCATTTAAATGTTATTCAGGAATTAACGATGCCTGAAGGAGACCGAGATTTTTCTGGTGCCTTAAAAAGAATTGAAACAATTGTCGAACATGTTGATGTACCTGTTATTGTTAAAGAGGTTGGTTTTGGTATGGCTAAAGAAACGGTCCAATCCCTTATTTCTGTAGGGGTAGCTGCAGTGGATGTGGGAGGGGCCGGGGGAACTGATTTTGCGGAGATCGAAAATAAACGCAGAGAAAAGGCCCTGCCGTTTTTCCACCAATGGGGTATTCCTACACCGGTATCTATTATAGAAGCCTCTACTATACACCAGTCATCAATTATGTGCTCTGGTGGGTTTTTATCAGCTAGTGATATAGCGAAGGGGTTAGCCATCGGTGCGAACGCAATCGGATTTGCTGGACATTTTTTACGCATTCTTGTAGAAAATGGAATTGAATCCTTGGAAAACGAAGTGGAATCCCTTCACTACGAATTAAAATTAATTATGACTGCTTTAGGAGCAAAATCTATTTCAGATTTACAAAGTGCTCCTCTGATCATTTCAGGTGAAACATATCATTGGCTAAGCCAAAGGGATATAGATACAAAACACTACAGTCAGCGTTCGATTAAATAAAGCTCTCGCCTTAGCGAGAGCTTTTTCTTTTCTTGCTATTTTTTCCCGTCGTTTAGTCCCCGTGCTTCTTCAGGAGTGGATAGTTTGGTTGCACCAGGATAATGTAATGCTTGGTCTCGGTCAGATTCAACTCTTCCACTTTCTCTAAGTTTTTTTTCTTGGCGGTCTTTTCCCATGATTCACACCTCCTCTTAATAAGATGATACACATTGGAAATATTATTCGAGGAAGTATGAAAGTACATAAAGATTACCAATAATGAAAATAATAGGAGGTGTATGAAATGGAAGGGGCAATGTTTTATTGGATTAGTTGGTCAATTTGGGTTTACTTAACATTCATATTAGAAAGACAAAATCCATATCGTTTTAAACTATCAATATTGATTCTAATCCTAATAATTACCTCATCTATCCATCTGACGTATGAGGAAGTTGAATTTTATGCTAGTGGTATTTATTTATTAATCATTTCTTATGTGTTTATAAGCCAGGAAAAAAGAGGAGCTATCATTTATTATTTTATTTGTTCGTGTATTGTCTCCATGGCGTATGTGACCTTTCACTTATTTGAGATTTTTGACCCAATTTGGATTATCTTTAAAAAGGAATGGATGATGGGAATTTGCTTTGGCTATTTAGCTATTCTATTGCAAAAAACACTAAAAGGGCGGTTAATCATTATCTTAACTGGAACTATGCAGGGGGAGTTTTTATACGCGTATATCCTAAGTAAATATCAGTTTCCATATGCAATTGGTGCTTATGCTTATTTGGATGTTTATGCATTAATTTCTGCACTTCTCGTAGGTTGGAGTATGATTGAAAATGCGGGTGTACTTTTACAAAATCATTTTCCTTTTTTTGAAAAAGGAAAACAAAAATCATCATAAAATAGATTCATGGCAAGCTTTCCATTGCGGGAAAGGATTAACATTTGTTAAAATAATAAAGTTAGGCCCTTCTATATAACAGAAGGGTTTCTTTACTTAATAAGAACTCTATAAATGTTGCTAACATAATAAAATATATTTTCAATATAAGAATAAGAAAGGTTGGCGATCAAAATGGTTAAACCTGTTATTGCCATTGTAGGACGTCCAAACGTTGGTAAATCTACTATTTTTAATCGAATCGTTGGTGAACGAGTTTCTATCGTAGAGGATATTCCAGGAGTAACGAGGGATCGTATTTATAGTTCTGGTGAGTGGTTAACACATGACTTTAATGTTATCGATACGGGTGGAATTGATATTGGTGATGAACCCTTTTTAGAGCAAATTCGTCAGCAAGCTGAAGTGGCAATCGATGAGGCGGATGTCATTATCTTCTTAACAAATGGTAGAGAAGGAGTAACAGCTGCGGATGAAGAAGTAGCAAAGATACTATATAAGTCTAAAAAGCCAATTGTATTAGGTGTAAATAAAATCGATAATCCTGAGATGCGTGAGCAAATCTATGATTTTTATGCACTTGGATTCGGTGAACCAATTCCAGTTTCTGGCTCACATGGTCTAGGGCTTGGGGATTTACTAGACGAAGCAGCTAAACACTTTCCGAAAAATAAACAAGGTGATTATGATGATGATGTCATTAAGTTTTCTTTAATAGGACGCCCAAATGTCGGGAAGTCTTCGCTTGTTAACGCGATATTAGGTGAAGAACGTGTTATTGTCAGCAATATTGCTGGGACAACTCGTGATGCTGTCGATTCACCATATACGTATAACGGTGATAAATATGTCATAATAGATACAGCAGGAATCAGGAAAAAAGGAAAAGTGTATGAAACTACGGAGAAATATAGTGTGCTTCGGGCACTAAGAGCGATTGAACGTTCGGACGTGGTCTTGGTTGTTATTAATGCCGAAGAAGGTATTATAGAACAGGACAAGAAAATTGCAGGATATGCACATGAGGCAGGCCGAGCTGTTGTTATTGTGGTTAATAAATGGGATGCGGTAGAAAAAGATGAGAAAACGATGAAGGAATTAGAACAAAAGATAAGAGAACATTTCTTATTTCTTAGTTATGCTCCAATTGTATTCTTATCTGCAAAGACTAAGAAGCGAATTCATACCCTCCTTCCTATGATTAACACAGCTAGTGAGAACCACTCCATGCGTGTAGAAACAAGCGTTTTGAATGATGTTATTATGGATGCAATTGCTATGAATCCGACACCAACTGACAAAGGGAAACGTTTGAAAATTTATTATGCAACTCAAGTAGCAGTTAAGCCTCCTACTTTTGTTGTCTTTGTCAATGAACCCGAATTATTGCATTTCTCCTATGAACGTTTCCTAGAGAACAGAATTAGGGATGCTTTTGGATTCGAGGGAACCCCTATCAAAATATACGCTAGAGAAAGAAAATAAAGATAAGGTGGGTGTAAAATATGCAGGATCAGAAAGCAGCAGTAGCTGTTGTAGGCGCAGGAAGCTGGGGCACAGCACTTGCGATGGTTTTAGCCGATAACTCACATGAGGTTCGTTTGTGGAGCCATAACGAAGACCAGGTAAAGGAAATTAATGACTGCCATACAAATAAAAAATATTTATCTGGAATTGTTTTACCAGATTTAATAATTGGGTATGCATCCTTACGTAAAGCTTTGGATGGAGTTGAAACTGTCATCTTAGCAGTTCCTACCAAAGCAATTCGTGAAGTTCTAGGGAAATTGCGTGAGGTCATCTCAAGTCCAATTACCATTGCGCATGTTAGTAAAGGAATTGAACCAGATACACTTTTACGTATATCAGAAATGATAAAAGAAGAAATGCCTAAAAAACTGTTGCAGGATGTTGTTGTTCTTTCTGGTCCAAGTCATGCGGAAGAGGTAAGCCTAAGACACCCTACAACAGTTACCGTTTCTTCTGAAAATATGACTGCTGCTGAAAAAATTCAGGATCTTTTTATCAATCATAATTTCCGGGTATATACAAACTCAGATGTTATCGGAGTTGAAATTGGTGGTGCATTAAAGAATATTATTGCATTAGCTGCTGGGATTACAGATGGTCTAGGGTATGGAGATAATGCTAAAGCTGCATTAATGACTCGTGGATTGGCTGAAATCGCTCGTTTAGGCACCAAAATGGGTGCTAATCCGTTAACGTTTTCTGGATTAACTGGAATTGGTGATCTTATTGTTACATGTACCAGTGTTCATTCGAGAAACTGGAGAGCTGGAAATTTGTTAGGTAAAGGCAAAACCTTGGATGAAGTCCTTGATAACATGGGGATGGTTGTAGAGGGTGTTAGAACAACAAAGGCTGCTTATCAGTTAGCTAAGGAGTACAATGTAAACATGCCCATTACAGCTGCCCTATATGATGTCTTGTTTAATGGGAAAAACGCGAAGGATGCAGTTGATGTATTAATGGCCCGAGGTAAAACCCATGAGATGGAAGACTTAGTTAATGTGTTAGATGAACGAAATATATAGTCTAGCCTTAACCGTCTTATTAGTGACAGTTGGCTAGTCCTATAAATAAATTTAAATGATTTATTTTTATGTGGAAAAATGTGCATTTTTTTTAAGAAAATAGGCGTTCGATGATACGCTTTCTATGTAAATTGCATACAATGCAACGAAGCAACCTGGTAGTATGACGCTGGAGTTTGGGTTATTTAGTCCAATTGGCTGAAGTAAAGAATTCGCCCCTCTTTACTTCAGTTTTTTTCTGTCCGAAAGGTATTTAGATAAGGACAACGTATGTTATAATTAATTTTTGTAAAAAGGGGGAATAGAATTGTCACCAGCAATGATTAAAATGTGGATTTCAATCGCAGGAATGGGTTTGATGTTTCTTGCAATTATTACCATATATTTTAGCAGGTATAAGTTAAAAGGAGTTCTACGAGTCATAACAGCCGTTTTTGCTTATTTATTTATGATCGTCGCAGGATTGACTTTGCTTATCGTTTTCTTTACTTAATATCCTAATACATAAATCTAAAGGTGATTTAATGAAAATAAAAATGTTAGGCCTCATACTTTTTATTACCGCTGCTCTTTTATCGGGGTGTATGTATCCTAAAGAGGAATTAACCCAAAATCAAATACCGTATAAAGATCAAGTTCAGGCAGTGCAAACGGCCGTTGATGACTTTAAAAAGGACAATGGTGGAATTCTGCCAATAAAAACCAAGGAAGCGGAAACACCTATTTATCAAAAATATCCCATTGAGTTTAAGAAAATATCGCCTAAGTATATCGCAGAGCCACCTGGAAATGCCTATGAAAACGGAGGGATTTTTCAATACGTGCTTGTTGATGTGGAAACAAACCCAACCGTTAAATTATTTGACTTAAGAATGACAGAAACCATTCGTGAGCTTAAATTAAGGATTAAAACAAAGGGATATCCACCCTATAAAGCTCAGATTGCAAAAAATGTGTTTTCAATTGATTATAAACAACTAGGCTATGAGACTGCTCCGTTTGTTGTGAGTCCATATACCAATCAAAATCTATCCCTGGTGATAACGGGGAGTGCGGAGGTGTATGTAGATTATCGCCCTGATCTATATCAAAAGTTAAAGAATAGTGACATAGTGGTCAAACCAGGTGAAGATATTCGTTCTATTTTGGTCAAGGATTCTATGTTTGTTCCAGCTTATTCCCTACCGTACACCATTGATACAAAAACGAAAGAGCCTATATTCCTAGAAGAGTAGATTGGTTTTTCAACTTTCAAGTTGTGCGTATAGTCCTAAAGGATATAGATCCTAATATTTTTTTTAGTCATAACCCTTTCCCTAAGAAATATATTGTAGGAGAAGGGTTTTTTTTGCTGAAAAATCTATCGTGATATGGAAATTAGCTTCTGTATCCGTGACAATAGTCAGAAACCCTCCATAACATCAAACGTTCAGAGAAAAACAGATATCAAAGCATCTTGTGATTTTTTAATAAGGGGGGTAAAAATTTTAGAAAAGTGTCATAAAAATGTAGGACAACGTCATAAACATATACTGTCCAAAAATACCTAAAATGGATGATATTATCCCACTTTACTCTATGATCAGGAGGGGATCACTTGGAAAAGGTAGATATTTTTAAAGATATTGCCGAGAGAACTGGAGGCGATATTTATTTAGGAGTAGTAGGTGCAGTTCGTACAGGAAAATCAACTTTTATCAAGAAATTCATGGAGCTTGTTGTCTTACCGAATATAAACAGTGAAGCAGAAAGATCACGGGCGATAGACGAGCTGCCACAAAGTGCAGCAGGTAAAACAATTATGACAACAGAACCTAAATTTGTGCCTAATCAGGCAGCTACGGTTCATGTAGATGAGGGCTTAAATGTTAATATTAGGCTCGTAGATTGTGTGGGTTACACAGTACCAGGAGCCAAAGGGTATGAGGATGAGAATGGTCCAAGAATGATTACTACACCTTGGTATGAAGAGCCTATTCCGTTCCATGAGGCAGCAGAAATTGGTACGAGAAAAGTCATTCAGGAGCATTCAACAATCGGAGTTGTTGTGACAACAGATGGAACGATTGGAGAAATACCAAGAAGTAACTATATTGAAGCTGAGGAAAGAGTCATTAACGAACTTAAAGAAGTTGGTAAACCGTTTATTATGGTCGTTAATAGCGCTCAACCATACCATCCAAGTACAGAAACGCTAAGATCAAGTTTGGCTGAAAAATATGACATCCCAGTCATAGCTATGAGTGTAGAAAGTATGCGCGACAGTGATGTCCTAAATGTCCTTCGGGAAGCACTCTACGAGTTCCCAGTACTTGAAGTCAATGTAAATCTTCCGAGCTGGGTAATGGTATTACGTGAAAACCATTGGCTTCGTGAAAGCTATCAAGAGGCTGTCAAAGAGACAGTAAAAGATATCAAGAGATTAAGAGATGTGGATCGGGTAGTTCAACAATTCAGCGACTTTGACTTCATTGATAAGGCTGGGTTAGCTGGAATTGAAATGGGATCAGGAGTTGCGGAAATTGATTTATTCGCTCCGGACGAATTATATGATGATATTTTAAAAGAAATTGTTGGGGTTGAAATCCGTGGGAAAGATCATCTGCTTGAATTAATGCAGGATTTTGCTCATGCAAAAGCAGAGTATGATCACATTGCGGATGCATTAAAAATGGTAAAGCAGACTGGTTACGGTATTGCGTCACCAACTCTTTCTGATATGAGCCTTGAAGAACCAGAAATCATCCGTCAAGGTGCGAGATTTGGAGTAAGATTACGTGCTGTGGCACCATCTATTCATATGATTAAAGTAGATGTAGAATCAGAGTTTGCTCCAATTATCGGGACGGAAAAACAAAGTGAGGAGCTTGTACGCTACTTAATGCAAGACTTTGAGGATGATCCATTATCCATTTGGAATTCTGATATTTTTGGACGAAGCCTGAGTTCCATTGTTCGAGAAGGCATCCAAGCAAAGCTTTCCTTAATGCCAGAGAATGCAAGATATAAATTAAAAGAAACATTAGAGAGAATTATAAATGAAGGATCAGGCGGCTTGATTGCCATTATCCTTTAGCGCTGGACTCCCTTTGGAGTCTTTTTTTTGTTGTTTTCTCAGAATTTGTAAGGAAATAAAGTCCAATATAGTAGAATTTTGTTGATCCAAAGAAAAGATTACCATTATTTCATGAAATCTTCTTGATATGCTTAATTTATTGTGATAATCTTTTAACAGAATTACGTTATTGTGCTGAAAACCTTTATTTAGTGGGGTTTTTATCATAAAATAGATTTAAGTTACTAAAGTGGCAAATTTGCATGTCTTTAGTAATAAAACCTAATAAAACCGCGCTATGACGTATAGAAATTAGAAAAATTGTTTAGAAATGTAGATAAGTAATCTTATTTGCGAATCTTGATAATTTCTTTGGGAGGAGGTGAAAGGCATGAACAAGACAGAACTTATTAATGCAGTTGCTGAAGCTAGCGAGCTTTCTAAAAAGGACGCTACTAAAGCAGTTGATGCTGTTTTTGATGCGATTTTAGATGCTTTGAAAAACGGTGATAAAGTACAACTAATCGGCTTCGGAAACTTTGAAGTACGCGAGCGTGCAGCACGTAAAGGTCGTAACCCACAAACTGGTGAGGAAATCGAAATCGGTGCAAGCAAAGTTCCAGCTTTCAAACCAGGTAAAGCGCTTAAAGATGCAGTAAAATAATTACATAATTTATTGCTTTAAGCGAATAGGCTAAAGCAAAAAGGTCATGGAAAACTCCATGGCCTTTTTTCTTTTACCTAGCGTATTGTTAGTTTACTTGAAATACTTTGTTTTTGCTTGAACTGTAAATTGTGCTAATATGTATTTGTCATATATACTTAACAGATATACATTAGGAGGAATTTAGAATGTCACAAGTAAATCGTGCCCAAATAGAAGAGGCGGTACGTTTAATATTAGAAGCAATTGGTGATAATCCAAACAGGGAAGGCGTTCTTGATACACCTAAGCGTGTGGCAAAAATGTATGAAGAGGTTTTTAGTGGCTTAAATGAAGATCCAAAGCAGCATTTTGAAACGATATTTAGTGAAGATCATGAAGAACTAGTATTAGTTAAAGATATCCCATTTTATTCAATGTGTGAACACCATCTGGTGCCTTTTTATGGAAAAGCACATGTAGCGTATATACCTAAAAATGGTCGCGTCACTGGATTAAGTAAATTAGCAAGGGCAGTTGAAGCTGTTGCAAAAAGACCTCAACTACAAGAGCGAATCACTTCAACTGTTGCTGATAGTATGATGGAGAAACTAGAGCCACATGGTGTCATGGTAGTTGTTGAAGCAGAGCATATGTGTATGACTATGCGTGGTGTGAAAAAACCTGGCTCGAAAACTGTTACCACTGCGGTCCGTGGAACTCTTGCCGATGATGCAGTTGCTCGGTCTGAAGTGCTTTCCTTAATAAAATACTAAGGTGAATTATTTTTTACTATTGGAGTGAAGAAAGTGGAAAAGCGCAATCCGCAAAATAACGATTATGTGGTCATAAAGGCTATTGAAGATGGAGTAAGTGTAATAGGCTTAACAAGAGGCACAGATACTAGATTTCATCATTCAGAAAAGCTGGACAGGGGAGAAGTGCTTATTGCCCAATTCACTGAGCATACTTCAGCCATCAAAATTAGAGGAAATGCCCAAATTCTCACACAGTATGGTGAAGTCGAAAGTGAAATAAAGAAATAGGTGTTTGAAAGTTGAAATTGATTAAATGATTATTTTGTGAATTCCTGCCCATAAGATACCTTTTATGATATAATGGTGTCTGCCTTGTTTTTAAAGATATGAATAGAATCTTCTTTATTTTATGGGCATGAATTTTCCTTTTTAATTAGAAAATAAGAATACATAGGGACATTATTTCGGGGAAGCAAGGGTGATTATATTGCAGGACATTCGACAAAAATTCACAAATATTAGAGAGCAGGTCGAAAAAAAGGTTTTAGACGCATACCTGCTCGAATATATTGAGGCGCCGATCATTGATGAAGATAAGCTCCTTATCCTTATTTCAATTATGGACCGTATCGAATTGTCTTATAGTAAAATGCAAAATTACGCCATGTCAACGATGCTTATACAAATAGCCCTTGATACCCATGAACATATATCAAACTCTTCTAAAGATGAAAAAAGCCGTCAATTAACGGTTTTAGCTGGTGATTATTTTAGCGGATTATATTATAAGCTACTTGCTGATTCGGATGATATAACGCTTATTAAGGCGCTTTCTGAAGGAATCAAACAAGTGAATGAACAGAAAATCTCTGTTTATCAAAAGGAATCAGATGGTATTGAGAAGTTAATGATAAGCATTAAATTAATAGAGAGTGCCTTACTACTGAAACTTTCAGAGGTTTTTAAAATAGAGTTATGGAATGATTTCTTATCGCATTTATTTTTATTTAAACGATTATTAAAAGAAAAAAACCAATTTATTCAGACAAAAAGTTCAGTATTATTTGATGCACTTAAAAAAATTGTTTTTCCCATCAATGATTATAGATTAAAAGAGATTTCGGGGGAACAACACAATCATTTACTAATGATTTGTGATCAATACATTGAGCGTTCAAGACAAATTATTGAAAAAGGGTTAAACCAGCTTCCTTATTTAAATGATGTGCTAGAGAGCAGAATTTCTACGTTATTAAAACAATACAAGCCATATGCAAAATCTTTTGTGGAAGAAGGGTAAAAACATGCAGCAATCGAAAGAACAGCGAGTTCACAATGTGTTTGAGAAAATTTCTGATAACTACGATAAAATGAACTCTGTTATTAGTTTTCAGCAGCATATCAAGTGGCGCAAAGACACCATGAAAAAAATGAATGTACAACCCGGTTCAAAAGCACTCGATGTTTGTTGTGGAACAGCTGATTGGACGATTGCCTTAGCAGATGCTGTTGGGCCTGACGGTAAAGTTGTTGGCTTAGATTTTAGTCAAAATATGCTTAAAGTAGGCGTTGAAAAGGTAAAAGAGCTAGGGCTAAAGCAGGTTGAACTTGTTCATGGTAATGCCATGGAGCTTCCTTTCCCAGATAACAGTTTTGACTATGTAACAATTGGCTTTGGGTTAAGAAATGTACCAGACTACCTTCAGGTGTTAAAAGAAATGCACCGAGTTGTAAAACCAGGTGGGATGGTTGTTTGCTTAGAGACATCTCAGCCAACCTTGATCGTCTATAAACAGCTTTACTATTTTTACTTCCGTTTTATTATGCCGATGTTCGGTAAATTACTCGCAAAGAGCTATAATGAATATGCATGGCTTCATGAATCAGCACGGGATTTTCCAGGGATGCGGGAGCTTGCCCGAATGTTTGAACAAGCCGGCTTAACCGAGGTGAAATACAAGCCTTATAGTGGTGGAGCAGCTGCTGTTCATATTGGTAAAAAGAAATAACGGATTGAAATCGAAGACAGGATGAAAAGCAGGGTGAATACAATGAAATTAAAAATGATGTATTCATTTTTGAATTCGGATATTAACTTAATTGAAAAAAAGCTTGAAGAGACGATTCAAACCGAGTCTCGTTTACTTAAACAAGCTTCGATGCATACATTACAAGCCGGAGGAAAAAGGATTCGTCCTGTTTTTGTTTTGCTTGCAGGTAAATTTGGACATTATGATATACATGTGATGAAAAATGTTGCTGTTGCCCTTGAACTTATTCATATGGCTTCACTTGTTCATGATGATGTGATCGACGATGCTGACCTTCGCCGTGGTCAACCTACCGTTAAATCGAAATGGGATAACAAAATTGCGATGTACACCGGTGACTTTGTTTTCGCTCTTGCATTAGAATTGATGACAAATATTAATAATTCAACTGCCCACAAAATACTAGCCAATACAATCGTAGAAGTAACAGTAGGGGAAATTCAGCAAATAAAAGATAAATATCGTTTTAATCAAAATCTCAGAGATTATCTCCGCAGAATTAAAAGAAAAACCGCTTTACTAATTGCTGTTAGTTGTCAACTAGGTGCGATAGCTGCTGATGTTGAAGAATCTGTTCATAAAAAACTGTATCGTTTCGGTTATTATGTGGGAATGTCATTCCAGATAACGGATGATATTTTAGATTTTACAGGTACAGAAAAAGAACTTGGAAAGCCTGCAGGAAGTGATCTTCTCCAAGGAAATATTACTGCACCAGTACTTTACGCAATGGAAAATGCTGCAATTCGCCAAAAAATTCTAAAGGTACATGCAGATATGAATCCTACCGAAATCACTGAAATTATCTCTCTAATTAAACAGTCAGGTGCCATCGACAAATCAATCGCACTAAGTGACCGATACTTAGATAAAGCTTTAGCTGTACTTGAAGAATTACCTGCAAACAAAACACAAAAAACACTTCGTGATATTGCTAAGTTTATTGGGAGAAGAAAGTTTTAAATGCATTCATCTATTTATATCAACTTGCACAATATTCGAAAAAATGGTAACATTTTTCATGGATTGTTTTCGACTAACAATCAATATACATAATTAATTAGGAGTGGAATTCATGGAAAAAACATTTTTAATGGTGAAGCCTGACGGCGTACAGCGTAATTTAATCGGAGAAATCGTTTCACGATTTGAAAGAAAGGGCTTCCAATTGGTTGGAGCAAAGTTAATGAACATTCCTACTGAACTTGCAGAGGAGCATTATGGTGAGCACAAGGAGCGCCCCTTCTTCGGAGAATTAGTAGACTTTATTACTTCTGGTCCTGTTTTCGCAATGGTTTGGCAAGGTGAAAATGTAATTGCTACTGCCCGCCAAATGATGGGATCAACTAATCCAAAGGATGCAGCGCCAGGAACAATCCGTGGAGACTTTGGATTAACAGTTGGTAAAAATGTTATTCATGGATCTGATTCTCCTACTAGTGCTGAGCGTGAAATCGGCTTATTCTTTAAGGATACAGGAGTAGTTGAGTACACAAAATTAGTGAACGAATGGATTTACTAATCTAATAATTTAGAGGCACTTGTATAGTTATTATACGAGTGCCTTTTTGTATACGATTACAAAATATTTTTCCTTATTTTCTGAATAGTTATACTAGGTTTATTGAGCATGATATGTTATATTGATACATAATTCTTTAATGAGTTGAAGGGGGAAAGAGAATGGGGATTAGATACTTAACAGCAGGAGAATCTCATGGACCACAATTAACAACAATTTTAGAAGGCTTTCCTGCTGGGATGCCATTATTAGCTGAGGATATTAATGAGGGACTAGCAAGACGTCAAAAAGGTCATGGTCGTGGCAGAAGAATGCAAATCGAGAAAGATACCGCAGAAATCGTATCAGGTATTCGACATGGACAAACACTCGGCTCACCAATTGCCCTTGTGGTTAAGAATAATGACTGGAAGCACTGGACGAAAATTATGGGCGCTGAACCCTTGATTGAAGGACAGGAAGACGAAATTAAGCGTAAAATAACGCGTGCTAGGCCGGGGCATGCTGATTTAAATGGAGCAATAAAATATGGCCACCGTGATATGAGGAATGTACTTGAACGTTCATCAGCCCGTGAGACAACTGTAAGGGTTGCAGCAGGTGCAGTTGCAAAGAAATTGTTATCCTTAGTTGGTGTGGATGTCGTTGCTCACGTAGTAGAAATTGGCGGAGTGAAAGCCAAGGTTGACACATCGTTATCCATCGATGAATTGAAGGAAAGAGCAGAACATTCTCCTGTTCGTGTAGCAGATCCAAATGTCGAAGTAGAAATGATGACAGCAATTGATGATGCAAAGAAAAATGGAGATTCAATTGGTGGGGTTGTAGAGGTTATTGTCACAGGCATGCCTGCAGGAGTTGGCAGTTACGTTCATTATGACCGCAAACTAGATGCAAAGCTTGCAGGTGCCATTGTCAGCATAAATGCATTTAAAGGTGTTGAATTTGGAATTGGTTTTGAGGCAGCAAGAAAGCCTGGAAGCGAAGTGCATGATGAAATTGCTTGGAATGAAGAGATGGGCTATTACCGCAAGACCAACCGTTTGGGTGGTTTTGAGGGAGGTATGACAACAGGAATGCCGATTGTTGTTAGGGGTGTGATGAAGCCAATCCCAACTCTTTATAAGCCCTTGATGAGCGTGGATATTGACACGAAAGAGCCTTTTGCTGCAAGTGTTGAACGTTCAGATAGCTGTGCTGTACCTGCTGCGGCTGTAGTGGCAGAACATGTCATTGCTTGGGAGCTAGCGAACTCACTAGTGGAACAATTTTATAGTGATCGTTTTGATACATTTATGGATGAAATTAAAAGGCAGCGTGAATATGCGAGGGAGTTTTAATGGAAACCATTCAAATTCAAACGGCGTCGAAAAGTTATCCCGTCTTTGTTGGGGAAGGTGTAAGAAAAGAATTGAATGATTTTTTATCCAATCATCTTACTGACCTAACAAGAATATTAATTATTACAGATGAAACTGTTGCTAAACTTCATTTACAAGAACTACAAACGGTTCTAAATGCATGGAATCCTATTATTTTTATAGCGCCAAGTGGAGAAAAGGCGAAAACCTTTGATGTATATTATCAAGCTCTGTCTACAGCACTCGAAAACGGTCTTGACCGAAAATCTCTCATTCTTTCTTTTGGCGGCGGAGCAGTAGGAGATTTGTCAGGCTTTGTTGCAGCTTCCTTTATGAGGGGGATTCCGTTTATCCAAGTTCCGACTACCATATTAGCTCATGATAGTGCGGTAGGTGGTAAAGTAGCCATTAATCATCCGCTTGGGAAAAATATGATAGGAGCTTTTTATCAGCCAGAAGCTGTTTTTTACGACTTGGAATGGTTAAAAACGCTACCCGAGCAAGAAATTCGCTCAGGATTTGCTGAGGTTATTAAGCATGCACTTATTTCTGATCCTGATTTTTATTATTGGCTACAATCACATGTTCCTGATATCCAATCCATTAACCAAGAGAGCTTAGCGGATTCTTTAATAAAGGGTATACGAATTAAAAATAAATTTGTATCTCAGGATGAAAGAGAAACAGGCGTACGAGCGTATTTAAATTTTGGTCATACATTAGGACATGCAATTGAATCAGAAATGGGATATGGGAACTACACCCATGGGGAAGCCGTGATGATTGGAATGGTATATGCCTTAAAACTAAGCAATCAGCTACTGAATTTATCGTTTAATGTAACCGAATTTGTTCAATGGGTGACAGAACTTGGATATGATACAAAACTGCCACGTCATTTATCTTTTGAACATTTACTGAGTAAAATGAAGCAAGATAAAAAGTCAGTTGGTGAATCGTATCGATTTGTACTATTACAACAAATTGGTCAGCCAAAATTACAGGAAGTATCTGAGAAGGTTTTGTTAGAAGAACTAAAAAGGTTATAAAAGGGGGATTTTCATGATCAGAGGGGTAAGAGGAGCTACGACTATTACTGAGAATTCAGAAGAGGCTATCGTTTCTGCGACTGAAGAGCTTCTAATCAATATGATAGAAATGAATGAAATACATCCTGATTCAGTTGCATCCATATTCATTTCAACAACCGAAGATATAAACGCAGCATTTCCGGCAAAGGCACTTCGAAGGTTTCAAGGATGGACTTATGTGCCTGTTATGTGTATGCGAGAAATTCCAGTTCAGAACTCCTTGGACATGTGTGTAAGAGTAATGATGCATGTAAATACAACAAAATCACAACAAGAAATCCAGCATATCTATTTAAATAAAGCGAAATCACTACGGCCTGACCTTGACAGTACGTTATCGTTATAAGAGAATCCTGTTAAAAGAAAGTTATTACCATAAACGATTGGAGTGGGGAAAATGAGATGGAAAGAGCAATTATTAACACTGACTCCTTATCAACCAGGAAAATCAATTGAGGCAGTAAAGAAAGAGTTTAAATTGGATCAGATTGTAAAATTAGCATCAAATGAAAATCCCTTTGGATGTTCCAAACAGGCAATGGCTGCAATTCAAGACCATCAAACTAGTATGGCCATCTATCCAGATGGGTACGCGACTCATTTTAGAGAGACACTAGCTTCTTTTTTAAATGTTGATGAGGAAGAACTAATTTTAGGAAATGGTTCAGACAATCTAATTCAAATTATTTCTAGAGCGCTATTACATCCCAATGCTAGTACGATTATGGCAACACCAACCTTTTCACAGTACAAGCATAATGCTGTTATTGAAGGTGCAGTTATTAAGGAAATACCGCTTGTAGAAGGTGAACATGATTTAGATGCAATGCTAGAGGCTGTTGACGAGCAGACCAATATTATTTGGGTATGCAGCCCAAATAACCCAACAGGTACATATATACCAGAACATAAATTAATTAACTTCCTTGATCGGGTTCCTTCACATATTCTTGTTGTTCTTGATGAAGCGTACTATGAGTACGTTACGGCAGAGGATTACTATGATTCCATTAATCTACAACGAAAGTATGAAAATTTAATTGTTCTAAGAACTTTTTCTAAAGTATACGGACTAGCTGCTTTAAGGGTTGGATATGGGGTAGCGAATCGAGAGATTATCAAAGCGCTTGAACCTGCTAGAGAACCGTTTAACGTCAATACTTTAGGGCAATTAGCAGCAGCTGCTGCCGTTAGGGATCAGGCTTTTGTCGAAGAATGTAAAGCAAAAAATAGACAGGGTCTTGAACAATTCTATTCATTTTGTGAGAAATATGATCTTAGCTATTACCCTTCTCAGACAAATTTTATACTAATCGATTGTCAAACAGACGGGGATGAGGTTTTTCATTATTTACAAACAAAAGGATATATCGTTCGTTCCGGTAGACCACTTGGCTTTCCAACTGCTGTTAGAATTACAGTTGGTTCTTTTGATCAGAACGAAGGTGTATTAAACGCATTAAGTGAATTTCTGGCTGAAAAGTAAACATGCTCTTGTGCTTTTCATAATAGGGGGAAAAAACAATGAAAGGCCGGGTTTTTGTTATTGGTTTAGGACTGATTGGAGGTTCATTAGCTTTATGTATCCAAAAAGAGCATAAAGCAACCATTATTGGATTTGATATTAACAGCGAACAAGCCCGTCTTGCTAAAATGTTGGGAGTAATTGATGAGGTAGCTGAAAGTATTCCTGCTGGTGCAATAAATGCTGATTTAATTATTATCGCTGCACCAGTAAATGAGACGAAACAAATTATTCAGTTGCTTTCTGAGTTACCATTAAATCCAAATGTCATTGTGACTGATACAGGAAGTACAAAAACAAAAATTGTAAAAAGTGCAACTAGCTTGAAGGAGCAAGGTATCACTTTTATTGGTGGACATCCGATGGCTGGCTCTCACAAAAGTGGTGTCTCTGCTGCGAAAGAAATTCTATTTGAAAATGCATTTTATTTACTAACACCTGAAATGCATATTGAAAATAGTAAAGTAGACCAATTGAAAAATTGGTTAAAAGGGACTAGTGCAAAATTTTTAATGATAACCCCGGAGACTCATGACTATCTTACCGGAATTGTTAGCCATTTTCCGCATATTATTGCGGCGTCAATTGTTCGACAAACAGAAAAATTATCAGAATCTGAAAATTTAATTCCCCGGTTGACTGCGGGCGGATTTAGGGATATAACTCGTATTGCCTCAAGTAGTCCCGAGATGTGGAAAGATATTTTGCTTAATAATCGGGAAATTTTAATAAGTTTGCTAGAACAATGGCAGGTTGAAATGAATGGGATAAAAACATTACTTGAAAGTGAAAATAGCAGTGCAATTTTCAATTATTTCAAGCAAGCAAAGGATTTCCGTGATGGTTTGCCGCAGAAGGAAAAAGGAGCGATTCCTGCCTTTTATGATTTGTTTGTAGATGTACCAGATTACCCTGGGGTAGTTTCTGAAATAACCGGCTACCTTGCAAAAGAAAACATTAGTATTACAAATATTAGAATTCTAGAAACAAGAGAAGACATTAATGGAGTTTTAGTTATCAGTTTTCAATCCGAAGAGGACCGGCAAAGAGCAGAACAATGTATTGGTACCTACTCACGCTATGCAACTTCCATTGGTTCCTAACAAAAAATGATTTAAAAAGGTGATTTTATGGCAGCATTAACACTTAAGACAGATATAAGCAGTTTAGTTGGTGAGGTAACCATTCCTGGAGATAAATCAATCTCTCACCGATCGGTTATGTTTGGTTCCATTGCACACGGCGTGACAACGGTAACGAACTTTCTAAAGGGTGATGATTGTTTAAGTACCATCTCCTGTTTCAAGAAACTCGGTGTAAGAATTGAGGAAAGTAATGACCAACTACGTATATTCGGAAATGGCTTTGAAGGGTTAACAGAGCCGAATGAGCTATTGGATGTTGGTAACTCTGGGACGACTATTCGATTATTAATGGGTATATTGGCGGGAAGACCGTTTTTCTCATCGTTAATTGGTGATGAGTCAATTGGAAAAAGACCAATGACAAGGGTAACCAATCCATTGTCAAATATGGGTGCAAAAATAGATGGGAGACATAATGGATCCTATACTCCTCTTTCTATTCGTGGCGGACAATTAAAATCAATCAACTATACACTCCCTGTTGCAAGTGCTCAGGTGAAATCTGCACTCATTCTAGCAGGTTTACAGGCTGATGGAGATAGTCTGATTATTGAGCCTGCTGAAACTCGTGACCATACTGAAAGAATGATCCGTAGATTCGGTGGAGAAATCCAAAAAGATAACAAAGTAATAACGGTCAAAGGTGGTCAAAAGCTAACAGCTGCTTCAATCCATGTCCCTGGTGACATTTCTTCAGCTGCCTTTTTTTTAGTTGCTGGAGCAATCGTACCTGGGAGTGAAATTCACCTTAAAAATGTTGGTCTTAACCCAACCAGAACAGGGATTATAGAAGTATTGCAAAAAATGGGTGCTGATTTAGAAATCCATGAAGATCAGGACAACAAGTTTGAACCTACCGGAGACCTTATTATCAAGTCGTCATCTCTTAAGGGAACAATCATTGAAGGTGATTTGATTCCAAAATTAATTGACGAGATTCCAATTATTGCTCTTATGGCTACTCAGGCTGATGGGGAGACAATCATTAAAGATGCAGAAGAGCTAAAGGTAAAAGAAACCAACCGCATCGATACGGTGGTTCAAGAACTAAAAAAATTAGGGGCATCAATAGAGGCGACTGAGGATGGAATGGTTATCCATGGAAGGTCCAAATTGCATGGTGGAGTTGTTTCAAGTCACGGAGACCACCGCATTGGGATGATGCTGGCTGTAGCAGCCCTCCTGAGTAAGGAAGAGGTTCTTTTGGATAAACCAGAAGCTATTTCCGTTTCATATCCAAACTTCTTCGAACATCTAAATAACCTTATTCAATAAAGCTGCAATGAATGCGGCTTTATTTTTTTGTGGAAAACAATCTCGGAGTCATAGTTTTGTCCTTTTGAGCATAGCTTGTCTTAAAGAGGAAAGCGGGGTGGTGTGCTCTTGTATATCATTGAAAATGCCAATATCCTTAAAGGCGAGCGGTTAACTTCATGTTCAATCCTAGTAACAGAAGATCGTATAACTACAATTCAAGGTAGATTACCTCATTATCGGTTAATGAAGATGGATGTTGAACCATTTTTTATGACCCCTACTTTTGTTCTTTTAAATTCAACCATCCCAAATTTACGGTCATTTCCAGAAATAAAAAAATGTTTGATTGAACAATTCCTTTTAAAGGGCTGTACTACCTTATTTACCTATGCAAATGTTTTTTATGAAAATGAATTAGAAGAAAAGATAAATGAAGTAAAAACCTCTTTAATGAGTTGCCCGATTGATTTTATTATTGGAGTCAAGATTCCTGCGCGCCTTATAACACCAAACTTTATTAGAAATTGTAAGAAAAATAAGGTGCCAGCCATCTTCGTTGAACTTACAAATCAAGATGATTTAGAAAAGATACCTTGGGGATGGATAAGGGAAGCCTTGTTTCCTTTTAACTGCCCACTTTTTCCAATAATTTCTCCCACATTAAAGAAGGAACAAAAGGCAGCTTTGTCGAAATGGAAAGGTATCATGGTAAAAGAAAAAATACCTGCACACTACGAGGAAATAGATGAAAATCAACCGTTGACAGTACCTTTATTAAATAAAATTGGTTTATATCCGCAAAAAGCTAGCCTTATGAGTGGAACCGAGTTAAGCTATAACTTGTATTTAAAAGGTAGAGAAATCAAGAGGGTTGATGAACTTCACTTATTTCATTATCATGGTGATAGACTTGCAGTTACAGTTCACAAAGGAAAGGTGATCCGTTCAGCGGGAAATGTTTTATTTAAACCTGGAAATGGAGAACATGTTAAGGTGCGAACCCCATCTTATTTTTCTTTGTAATATCAAGGGGGAGAAGAGGTATTATTCCAATGGATAGAGTAAATAAAATTATTAGCTTATTAGAAAACGGCCAACATAATGAGGCCTTAACTGAATATAATGTTGTATTAAATAGCGGCATGCCTGAAGAGAAATTTTTACTTGGAGAAGAATTGTACCAATACGGTTTCCTGGATGAAGCTAAGGCTTTAATTGAAGATCTGTTAAAAATTTACCCTGAAGAGGGAGAGCTTCTTGTTTTGCTCGGTGAAATATTAGTTGAGGCAGGAGAGGAAGAAGAAGCCATTCTTGTCCTTGAACAAATTTCTGAAAAAGATGCTAATTATGGTCAGTCATTATTATTGTTAGCAGACCTTTATCAAATTCAGGGTCTCTATGAGGTATGTGAAAGAAAACTTTTAAAAGCAAAAGAAATATTGCCAAATGAAGTAATCATTGATTTTGCTCTAGGTGAGCTATTTAGTGAACAAGGTGAAGTAACAAAGGCAATGAATGCTTATGAAGTGGTTTTGAAGGAAGAACACGAAATTGCCGGGGTCAATATTCATCAAAGAATGGCAGACTTATTAAGCGCTTCTGGAGCTTTTGAGGATGCGTTGATGTATTATGATAAAGCAATGGATGAAAAGTTAGAAATTAACACATTATTTGGTTATGCTTTTACTGCGCTCCAGGCAGGATACAACCGGACTGCCATTGAAAAATTTAATGAACTAAAGGGACTTGATCCTGAATACCATTCACTTTATTTACATCTCGCAAAGGCTTATGAGCGGGAAGAAGAACTAGAAAATAGCCTTGAGGCAATAAAAGAAGGAATTAAACAAGACGAATTTAATAAAGAACTATTTTTGTATGGTGGTAAAATAGCGATCAAGTTAGGAAAGGGAAAAGAAGCAGAGGGATTTTTCCGTGAATCTCTTGCCTTAGACCCAGGTTTTACGGAAGTAGCTCTTACCTTAAATAAACTCTTTTTTCAACAAGAGCGGTATGAGGACGTTATTGAGCTAATTTCTCAGATCGAGTATGTAGAGGATGAAGAACCTCAGCTTTTATGGGATTCTGCACTTGCATTTGAGAAGCTTGAAGAATATTCATACGCATTAGACAAATATGAAAGTGCATATACTTTTTTTAAGAATAATGAAGCCTTTTTACTTGATTTTGGATATTTTCTAATTGAAGAAGGAAAAAACGACCGAGCCGCCGAAATTTTTAAACAACTACTAATTGAAGATCCAACAAATGTAGAGTATTTAGATTTACTCGACCGTTTAACCGAATTACAAGATTAAGAATGCTGACTATGCAGAGGAGGGAAACTATCATGGCAACCCCTGTTTCTGTCAACGAGAAGAAGGACTTTATTCGCTGGTTTTTAAATCACTACCAATTAAAGAGGAGAGAATGTGTTTGGATCTTAAACTATTTAATGAGCCACGATCAGCTAATGGAAAAGGTTCATTTTGTTGAGCAAGCACAGTACTGTCCAAGAGGGTTGATTATGTCTACACACTGTGTAGATAAGGTACCATTTCGGTTCTATAAGGAAAATGTCATGACAACTGATGCAGAAAAATCCTTTCATGATATCCGGCTTAATCGCGATGAGGATATATTTATCCAGTTAAACTTTCATGCTTCAAATCAAGCTCATCAATATGCTGCTGTCCTAGAAGAAAATCCATTTGTCCCAAAACATCTACAAGTGAATGAAAAGGATGGAGTAATTGCAGAACAACTTCTACAGAATAGTATAAAACGGTTTCAACGTGAGAAGTTACTTCAATTGATTGATGAAGCTCTTGACAAACAAGATCGTATGGCATTTGAAATGTTAACAGAAAAACTAAATAAACTAATGGCTGTTGAACAAAAGGGAAGTTTGCGCTAAGCATGCTTCTTTTTTTATTTTGCTTTTGTTGTAGTGAAAGATAATGATAATATATGGATAGTAATCAAAAAGGTTGGTGTAAATAAAATGAAATGGGTTCCACAAGATATAGAGACTTACATAACTGCGAAGGAATACGTAGATACTGCTATTATACCGCTTTATGCTGTTTCGGTTGGAGAGGATATGAAACAATCAGCCGCATCGGCTGAGTTTATCACTTTATTAACAAATCATTTAGAAAGACAGTTTACAGGAAGATTATTATTATTCCCGCCTTTTACTTATCTCAAAAATGAGGAGAGGGAAAAAAGTATAACAACCTTACAGGAGTGGGAAAAGACGATTTCACAACAATCATTTAAGCATTTGTTTTACATAACATCCGACATTGATTGGAGAAATCGGGAAGTAGAACTAAATGGATCATTAATCTGGCTGCCAACTCTCCCGCTAGAACAGATGGATAATTCTCAAAAAATGGAAATGATTGATAGCCAAGTAAAACAGCTTTTTGTTCTTTTTACGCAAAAATGGCATGAAAATGAGTAAAACTATTCATATTATATGTTTTTAAAATAGTATGATATTGACCTTGCTTGCAGATTGATATATCATTGTTATGTCCTAGTTTTATATGTGTTTAATTTATTGTCCGCTGGACTTAACTTCGTGAATAGAGGGGGGATAATCATGAGTAAAGAGCGCGTTTCAAGACGTCAATTTTTGAGCTACACATTAACAGGTGTAGGTGGTTTCATGGCAGCCGGCATGTTAATGCCAATGGTTCGTTTTGCTGTGGATCCTGTATTAAAAGCCGAAGAAGGCGGAGACTTTATCGCAACAAAGCAAAAAGTTTCTGAAATAACAAAAGAACCAGTTCGAGTTGACTTTACCTTTAAGCAAAAGGATGCTTGGTATGAGTCAGAAGTAACGAATACGGCTTGGGTTTATAAGGGTGATGATGGAAAAATTGTGGCTTTATCGCCAACTTGTAAACATCTAGGCTGTACGGTTAACTGGAATACTGACAAGGAACATCCAGGTCAATTCTTCTGCCCATGTCATTACGGCCGTTATGAGAAAAACGGTAAAAACATTGCAGGTACACCACCGTTAGCACCACTTGATTTGTATCCATACAAAGAAAAAGACGGGTACCTTTATTTAGGAAAAGCACAACCACGGAAGGAGGCGTAATCATTGTTAAACAAAATTTACGATTGGGTAGATGAACGTTTAGATATTACGCCTTTGTGGCGCGATATCGCAGACCATGAAGTACCAGAGCATGTTAATCCAGCGCATCACTTTTCAGCGTTTGTTTATTGCTTTGGCGGTCTAACATTCTTCGTAACTGTCATTCAGATTTTATCTGGTATGTTCTTAACAATGTACTATGTACCAGATATTAAAAACGCTTGGGAATCTGTTTATTATCTTCAAAATGAAGTTGCTTTTGGACAAATCGTACGTGGAATGCATCACTGGGGTGCAAGTTTAGTACTTGTCATGATGTTTTTACATACACTTCGCGTCTTTTTCCAAGGTGCCTATAAAAAGCCTCGTGAATTAAACTGGGTTGTCGGAGTTCTTATTTTCTTCGTCATGCTTGGATTAGGTTTTACAGGTTATTTATTACCATGGGATATGAAAGCGTTATTTGCAACTAAAGTTGGTCTTCAAATTGCTGAAGCCACTCCATTTATTGGAACTTATGTGAAGGTTTTACTAGCAGGTCATGAACACATCGTTGGTGCTCAGACATTAACTCGTTTCTTTGCAATCCACGTATTCTTCTTACCTGGTGCATTGCTTGGATTAATGGGAGCTCACTTTATCATGATTCGTAAGCAAGGTATTTCTGGACCACTATAAAATCAATCTGACATAGTATATTTTTTCTAATCTCTACGGAAAAAGGAGGGGATTTCTCGATGCATAAAGGTAAAGGTATGAAGTTCGTAGGCGATTCTCGTGTGTTAGCACCTGAAGCACGTAAACAGATGCTTCCTAAAGATTATTCAGAATACCCTGGTAAAACAGAGGCATTTTGGCCGAACTTCCTTTTGAAAGAATGGATGGTAGGAGCTGTATTTCTAGTCGGGTATTTATGCTTAACAGTAGCACATCCAGCTCCGCTTGAAAGGATTGCTGATCCAACTGATACAGGATATATTCCATTACCAGACTGGTATTTCTTGTTCTTGTACCAATTATTAAAATACTCATTTGCATCTGGTCCATATACAGTTATTGGTGCAATGATTATGCCTGGACTTGCTTTTGGAGGACTATTATTGGCACCGTTTCTTGATCGTGGACCGGAACGCCGCCCAACAAAGCGTCCACTTGCTACTGGATTCATGTTATTGGCGCTAGCTTCTATCGTGTTTTTAACTTGGGAATCTGTTGCTACTCATGACTGGGCTGCTGCTGAACGTCAAGGTAAGATTGTTCCTAAAGTGGAAATCGATAAGTCAAGTGAAGGCTACCAAATTGCTAGTAAAAACACTTGTATAACTTGTCATGGTGAAAATCTTCAAGGTGGTGCTGGTGCTCCAACACTCATTGGAACTGGTTTATCAGCTGATGAGGTAGCGAAGATTGCTAAGCAAGGTAAAGGCGGAAAAATGCCTCCAGGTATCTTTAAAGGTACTGATGAAGAGTTAAAGAAACTTTCAGAATTTATTTCTGGATTAGGTAAAGAATAATTAAATTCAGAAAAGCTGACGGGGAATCGTCAGCTTTTTTATTACATATCTTACTAAATTGAAAAGGGGAGATTTTGTGCGTTGGGTTTATCCTCTCTTGGCGAATCGTTCAATCCTTCAAATCTTGCTTTTAATTAATATAGCTGGGACTATATATGGGTATTATTGGTACGGGTGGCAACTTAAGGAGACTCCGGGTATTTTTCTTTTATTTGTACCTGACAGTCCAACTGCAAGTTTATTTTTTGTTTTTGTCCTGATTGCATTTTTATTAAAGAAAAATTGGCCGATAATAGAAGCTTTAGCAATTGTCACACTTTTTAAGTATGGGATCTGGGCAGTTGTCATGAATATCTTGGTTTACTTTGTTCAAGGAGAATTAGATTGGATTGGCTATATGCTAATTTTTTCTCATTTTGCTATGGCTGTTCAAGGGCTATTATATGCGCCATTTTACCGCTTTAAATGGTGGCATTTAATTGTTACGGCTATTTGGACTTTACATAATGATGTCATTGATTACGTATTTTTCATGTTACCTAGTTATCATATGCTCAATCGCTATACTCCACAGATTGGATACTTCACTTTTTGGCTCTCTATCGTTTCAATAGGACTTGCATATTATTTTGTCATTCGACCTGGCAGGTACAGGCTTGAAATAAAATAATCAAACATGGTCTAACCTTGTCCAGCTTTTCATACATTTTAATAGTGATGAAAGGGGGGACAAGGATTGAAAATGAAATGGTTACTTATATTTGCAATTGTCATTATGCTTACTCCCATAACTGTACATGCCGAACAGCAATCGCCAATGGAGAAGCTAGATGATATCTCTGATGAGGCTCTCCAAATGGTGAAGTTTCATAGATATGAGGATGCAAAAAAATTACTTGATTACTTTTCTGATCAGTTTATAAGTATTACTGGAACGGAAAAACCCTTAACGATGGACGAGGTTAGGATTGTTAACACCTCCCATGATGAAGCGATGGAAGCTGCTGTTAGTCCCAATATGAAATATGAGGAAAGATTAAATAAACTAACAAAATTCCGTCTTGTCATTGATGCAATCGCAACTAGTCATCAGCCCTTATGGACAGAAATGAAAGATCAAATAATGACTGCTTTTCACCAAGCGAAGGATGCAGCAATAAATGGTGATACGGCTCATTTTCACTCAAACTTTAATACTTTTTTATCATTATATAATGTAATATATCCAAGTATGAAAATTGATGTGCCAGTAGAAAATATACAAAGATTAGATGCACGAATTGATTTTATTAATGAGTATCGTTCCCAGGTTATATCTAATTCAGACAGCCAACAAGAGCTGACTGCACTTGATACGGACTTGAAAAATCTTTTTGCAAACATGGAAGAAGATGAAGCAGATCCATCATTATGGTGGGTCATTATTTCAACAGGCAGTATTATTATCATGACATTATCTTATGTAGGTTGGCGCAAATATCAGGGTGATAAAAATATGAAGAAAAACCGCTCAAGAGACCTAAAAGATTGACGCATCTAATCGGCTTTACTAAAATGAATAGCATCAAGAGCTGATTGGGAGGATCACTATGTTATACCTTGTTTACTTTGCAGTTATTATTCTTATTCCACTTTGGGCCCAATTTAGAGTGAAAAATACCTTTTCAAAATATTCTCGGGTTCCCTCCTCAACCTATGTTAGAGGGGCTGAAGTTGCTAGACAAATATTAAATTCTAATGGTCTCTTTAATGTAGCAGTTGAAGAGGGCAGAGGCTTTTTAAGCGATCACTATGACCCAAGGACGAAGACAGTACGGCTATCACCTGAAAATTATCATGGTCACTCCATAGCTGCAGCTGCAGTAGCCGCACACGAATGTGGTCATGCCCTTCAGGATTCTGAGGGCTATGCCTTTCTACGCTTTCGTCATGCGTTAGTCCCGGTTGCCAATATAGGTTCAAATTTTTCTTGGATTTTAATTATGATTGGAATATTTGCACACCTGAGTGGTATGCTTTTACTTGGAATTATTTTTATGGCAGTAGCCGTTCTTTTTCAAGTTATCACTCTGCCTGTTGAATTTAATGCTTCGAATAGGGCGATGAATCAAGTGGTTTCTTTAGGCTTAGTAGGGAATGGTGAAGAAAGGGAAGCAAAAAAAGTTTTAAATGCAGCAGCTTTAACTTATGTAGCTGCAGCTGCTGTTGCAGTCCTTGAACTATTAAGACTGGTACTTATCTTCACTGGTATGAATAGAAGTGATGATTAATATCAAGTGAAAAGGCTGACTCCTGTCAGCCTTTTTACAGTATAAGAAAGTATAAACTTCGACTTCGAGAAATGTCTAGCTCCAGCGCCTAGCCCCTC
>NZ_JBCNAC010000097.1:0-32713 GCF_050477885.1 Neobacillus rhizosphaerae | reverse complement strand
GGCGCTTGCGCTTTTCTTAATCGCCTATTGGCATCTTATTTTCATCCAGTGTAAATCCTTCTCCGTGAACATCATGAACGACCGAAATCGAAATAAATGCGTGTGGATCAACCGAAGTAATTAAATTTTTAAGTCGGATTAACTCATTTTTAGCTACAACACAATATAAAACGTCACGTTCGTTTTTAGTATAAGAACCGTAACCTTTAAGAGCAGTAACTCCTCGGTCCATTTCCTCCATAATTTTTTGGGCAATTTGTTCGTTACTTTCAGAGATAATCATGGCTCCTCTTGCAGAGTACGCCCCTTCTTGCATGAAATCTATGACCCTTGCTCCTACAAAAACAGCCACTAACGTATACATAGCTTCTTTATAATTTAAGTATAAAATTAATGAGAGCGTAATGACACAGGCATCAAAAAGGAACATCGTTTTGCCCATTCCCCAACCTAAAAACTTTTGGGCAAGCCTGGCGATAATATCAACGCCACCCGTCGTACCACCAAAACGAAAAATGATTCCTAAGCCAATCCCAGCGAAAACACCTGCAAATAAGGCGGCTAACGTTAAATCGCTCTTAAGGGGCATTTCAACAGGATTGCGTTGAAGTATCCATAGAAAAATGGAAACGCCAACGGTTCCGATGATTGTATATAAAAATGCATTTCTTCCTAGCATTTTCCAGCCGATAAAAAATAGGGGGATATTCAGGATTAGGTTTGTATAAGAGGGATTCCAGCCAAACAAAAAGTATAGCAATAGTGTTATCCCAGTGAAGCCGCCTTCAGCAAGTTTATTTTGCATATTAAAATTTACTAGTCCAAATGAAAAAATGGCAGCTCCTAATAAAATGAAAAGAATATTTTTTATTTTAAGACCAAATATCATGATCATGCCTCCTCTTCCATATATTTCTCTCTTATGGCGGTTCTTATTATAGCGAATTAATATGGTTAGAGCAATGCGAAGGCGAAAAGTGCCTGTTACAAACGAAAACATTTGTAAAACAGCCTTAATTTAGCTAACATAAAAAAAGATATATATAGTAATTAAGTAAGGTTTACTGGTGTTCAGGAAAAGAGGTGAAAATAAATGGTTGCTAAGTCAATGAAAGAACTCCAAAAAGAGGTTGATACATACATTGGGCAATTCAAAGAAGGCTATTTTAGTCCTTTGGCTATGCTTGCTAGACTGACTGAAGAATTGGGAGAGTTAGCGAGAGAGGTCAATCATTACTACGGTGAGAAACCAAAAAAGTCAAGTGAAACTGAAAAGGCCATAGAGGAAGAGCTTGGCGATCTTCTTTTTGTAATCATCTGTTTAGCTAATTCCTTACATATTGATCTGGAAGAGGCTCATGATATGGTCATGAACAAATTCAATACTAGGGATAAGGATCGCTGGACAAGAATTAATCAAGAAAATATGGAGTGAAGAAGATGAGTAAAGTTAAGATTATTATTGCTGGCCCTCGTGGACGTATGGGGAGCGAAGCTGTGAAGCTAGTAACAAATACAGAACAGTTTGAACTAGTAGCGGTACTTGATCATAAATTTGATGGGATGATGCTTAGTGATATTGAGGGGTTTCAATCAATATCAAGTGTGCCCGTATATACAGATATTGTGAGATGCCTTCAAAGTATAGAAGCAGATGTGTTAATTGATTTAACCACTCCAGAGGTTGGCATGTACCATGCCAAAACGGCACTGGAATTTAATGTCCGCCCTGTTGTTGGTACAACAGGTTTTTCCAAAGGAAATTTAGATGAATTACAGCAAATTTGTGAAGAAAAGCATTTAGGTTGTATTATCGCACCAAATTTTGCAATCGGTGCGGTTTTAATGATGAAGTTTTCGCAAATGGCTGCTAAATACTTTAACGATGTCGAAATTATTGAAATGCATCATGACCAAAAACTTGATGCCCCCTCTGGTACGGCAGTAAAAACAGCTGAGATGATCTCTGCTGTAAGAGATGCGAAGAGACAGGGGCATCCTAATGAAAAGGAAACAATAATTGGTGCACGTGGTGCAGAATTTGATGGAATGCACGTCCATTCCGTTCGATTGCCGGGATTGGTTGCACATCAGCAGGTTTTATTCGGTTCAGATGGTCAAACGTTAACCATTCGTCATG
This sequence comes from Neobacillus rhizosphaerae, assembly GCF_050477885.1. Lineage (GTDB taxonomy): Bacteria > Bacillota > Bacilli > Bacillales > Cytobacillaceae > Neobacillus > Neobacillus rhizosphaerae_A. The sequence continues at coordinate 30,573 of NZ_JBCNAC010000097.1, read as the reverse complement.
ACTCTTACAACCGCAGCTCATTTATGTCAGGTGTAAAGGTAGCGGTAGAGTCAGTCATGAAGAATCCGTCCTTTGTTTATGGACTTGAAAATATTTTAGAATAGAGGTGAATTATGAACATTGCATTAATAGCGCATGATAATAAAAAAAATGATTTAGTACAATTTGTCACGGCATACCAAGTGATATTTGGGAAACACACTCTATTTGCTACTGGAACCACAGGATTGAGAATTAGCGAGGCCACCGGCTTACAAGTGACGCGTTTTCAATCAGGTCCGCTTGGTGGTGATCAGGAAATCGGTGCATTGATTGCAAAAAATAAAATGGATGCTATCTTCTTCTTTCGTGATCCACTAACAGCGCAGCCACATGAACCGGATGTGACCGCTTTGGTTAGATTATGTGATGTGTATGCTATCCCTCTAGCAACTAACATGGGTACGGCTGAATTACTGATTAGAGGTTTGGAGCTGGGGTTAATCGATTGGAGAAATATTGTAAAAAAGACTGGTGAAGAAAATGAAGGGTGAACTTTTACATATCCTAGCTTTTGGGGCCCATGCCGATGATGTAGAAATTGGCATGGCCGGAACCCTTTTGAAGCTTTCTTCAGAAGGAAAAAGGGTAGGAATTTGCGATTTAACGGATGCTAATCTTTCTTCTAATGGGAACGTTGAATTAAGAAAAGAAGAAGCAGCTCGTGCAGCAGACATTTTAGGTGTATCCTACAGAGCTTCCCTTTCAATGCCTGATCGAGGATTATTCTTAAATGAAGACTACATAAAAAAAATAGTAACTGTCATCAGAACACATAAACCCAAGATTGTATTTGCACCCTATTTTGAGGATCGCCACCCAGATCATGGCAATTGTTCCCGTCTTGTAGAGGAGGCGGTTTTTTCTGCAGGGATAAAAAAATATCATACAGGCGTAGAAATGGAACCACATCGAGTAGAGAAAGTATATTTCTATATGATAAATGGGTTTCATAAGCCTGACTTTACTATTGATATTTCTCCATTCATTGATAAAAAACTTTCTGCCCTACGTGCCTACCGGAGCCAGTTTGAACAGAGTGATCAAAGTATTGATACTCCATTAGTAAATGGATATATTGAAACGGTGGAAGCAAGAGAAAGAATGTTTGGAAAATTGGTCGGTGTAAGCTATGCAGAAGGATTTAAAACAAAAGTACCAGTACTCTTGGATCGTGATTTGATAGGAGATTAACCATAATGAAACTTAAAATAGGTATTACTTGTTATCCAACTGTGGGAGGGTCGGGAGTAGTAGCAACAGAGTTGGGTAAAATGCTTGCAGAAAGAGGACATGAAATTCATTTCATTTCTTCGAGCATGCCGTTTAGGCTAAACAAAATGTATCACAATATATATTACCATCAGGTTGAAGTTAATCAGTATTCGGTTTTTCAATACCCACCCTATGATATTGCATTAGCTAGTAAAATGGCGGAGGTTGCAAATCGAGAAAAACTGGATGTACTTCACGTCCATTACGCAATACCACATGCTGTTTGTGCTATATTAGCCAAACAAATGAGTAATCGTGATATTAAGATTGTCACCACCTTACATGGGACAGATATTACTGTGCTAGGTTATGATCCATCCTTAACGGATGCGATTAAATTTGGAATTGAAAAATCTGATGTTGTTACGGCTGTATCGAACGCATTAGTAAATCAAACGTATGAACTTATTCATCCGGATAAACAAATCGAAACCGTCTATAATTTTATAGATGAGCGGATTTACAAAAAGACTAATTCCTCATCCTTGAAAGCTGAATTTGAAATAAATGAGAACGAGAAAGTCATTATCCATGTTTCGAATTTTCGTGCCGTTAAAAGAGTTCAGGATGTCGTGAAAACTTTTGCGAAAATATCTGCAATCATGCCTGCTAAACTATTATTAGTCGGAGATGGTCCTGAAATATCCATAGTGTGTAAACTTGTTAAACAACTCGCACTGGAAGATCGGGTCATTTTTCTTGGTAAACAAGAGAATCTTGAGGAATTGTATTCCATCAGTGATTTAAAGTTATTGTTGTCTGAAAAGGAAAGCTTTGGGCTCGTGGCTTTAGAGGCTATGGCATGTGGGGTACCTTGCATTGGTACGAATGTTGGTGGAGTTCCAGAAGTCATTCAACATGGTCAAAACGGATTTATATGTGAGGTTGGAGATATAGAGGATATCTCCACTAAAGCGATATCATTGTTAAGTGATCGTCAACTTCATCTTGATTTTTCTAATCGTGCAATGGAAACAGTAAAAACAAAATTTATGGCCGACAAAATTGTAGAACAATACGAACAAATATATTTTAAATTAATGAATTAAGGTGAAGTGTATGATAGAACCTTTTTTATCAGCCATTCCTGTCCTAAAAATGCTAGAAGATGCTGGTTATGAAGCCTATTTTGTTGGCGGTTCGGTTAGAGATTACCTATTAAAAAAGCAAATTAGTGATGTGGATATTGCGACATCTGCAACTCCTGAAGAAGTGAAAAGAATCTTCTCTAAGACTGTTGATATTGGAATAGAACATGGAACAATCCTTGTTCTGTTCAATAATGGATCGTATGAGGTAACTACTTTTCGGTCTGAAGCAGAGTATCAGGATTTTCGTAGGCCGAAGGAGGTTTCCTTTATTCGTAATCTAACAGAAGATCTACAGAGAAGAGATTTTTCGATGAACGCGATTGCGATGGACCGAAATGGAATCATAATTGACCCGTTTGATGGACAGTCGGCAATAAGGAGAAAAGTCATTCAAACAGTTGGTCTAGCAGAGGAGCGTTTTCACGAGGATGCCTTAAGAATGATGAGAGCGGTACGCTTTGTAAGCCAGCTTTCCTTTACAATTGAACAGGAAACATTGAATGCCTTAAGAAAACATACACATTTACTTGAATATATAGCGATTGAACGTAAGAGAGTAGAATTTGAGAAACTGTTATCGGGGAGAAGTCGAAAGAAAGCTTTTCAGCTTTTGCTCGCTACTGATTTATATTCCTATTTGCCTGGAATGAGCAATAATAAGAAGCTTCTAGAAGAGATGGTAAACTATCAATGTGATCATTTAGGAAGTAAGGAAATGTGGTCCTTGCTAATTTATTGTTTAAAACTGGAAGGGAAAAAAGTCGAATCATTTTTAAGAGACTGGCGTCTTCCGTTAAAAGATATTAGGGATATCCAACTCATTTTACAATTTACTAGCATCAGACTAGAGAAAGAATGGTCTCTAAGTCAGTTATTTTCTGCTGGCCGGGATGTCCTAATCTCTGTTGAACGACTATACCGAGTAATAACGAACCAAATAGGTGATGAATCGGTTTGTTACTGGGTCGAACGCTATGAGGAGCTTCCAATTAAAGAACGCTCAGAAGTAACTGTAACTGGGACTGATATAATGAACTGGTTTAATAAAAGTGGCGGGCCATGGCTAAAAGAGACCATTTCTAAAATTGAGAATGCGATTTTAGAGGGAAGAGTGGTTAACGATAAACAGAAGATTAAGGAGTGGCTTACAGAGTGCAGTCGGAAATAAGAAAAGAATTGCTAGATGCCTTTACAAATTCACGTGAAGATTTTTTATCAGGACAACAGTTAGCAGAACTAATCGGCTGCTCAAGAACTGCTGTCTGGAAGCATATTGAGGAATTAAGAAAAGAAGGCTTTGAATTAGAGGCTGTTAGAAAAAAGGGATATCGCATTATTAAAACACCTGAAAAAATCACAGCAGATGAGATAAGATTGGGTTTAACGACAGAATTCATTGGCCGCGACATTCATTATGAAGAAAGTGTAGAATCTACCCAAAAGATTGCTCATCGCTTGGCCTCTGAGGATGTCCCAGAAGGAACCGTGATAATTGCGGAAGAACAACGATCAGGAAAAGGGAGAATGAGCAGGAAATGGCATTCTCCTAAATACACTGGAATCTGGATGAGTCTCATACTTCGTCCTAATATCCCGCTGACAAAAGCACCACAATTAACCCTCTTAACTGCTGTCGCAGCTGTCCAGGCCATTGAAGAGATGACTGGACTTAATCCAGAAATTAAGTGGCCTAACGATATTTTGCTAAATGGAAAAAAGATAACGGGAATATTGACAGAATTGCAGGCAGAAGCAGATCGAATTCATTCCATCATAATTGGTATTGGTATAAATGTTAATCAGAGGAAAGAAGACTTTCCAGAAGATATTCAAGAAACAGCGAGCTCTCTTTTTATAGAAAAAGGGAAAGTCGTCTCCCGTGCAGGATTGATTAGAAGTTTTTTTAAGCACTTCGAAAAATTATATTTGCTTTATTTAGAACAAGGCTTTCTCCCTATCAAAATACTATGGGAAAGTTATGCAGTCAGTATTGGCAGGATTCTAAGAGCAAGAACATTAACTTCAACTATTGAAGGTAGAGCGTTAGGGATTACAGATGATGGAGTATTAAAATTGGAGGATGAGACTGGTGTCATTCACCATATTTATTCAGCCGATATTGAATTATAAGGGCTGTGAGATAATACTTGCGTGAATCTTGTACTTTTTGTATGATAAAGTCGTTGGGCAGTATCCTTGCGAACTGCACCGCTATTTTCATGTACTAACAATTAAAAAGGTTTCTGCCTAGATCCGTATAACGGACCGGGACAGAGGGATGGAACATGCAAAAGAGTAACGGGATCCTCTGCCTTCAGAAGGGTCTTTTTATTTGCTCTTCAACTTCGTTTTATCTCCTCTCCCATAATAAAAGGAGGGAAAAGTGATGAAACAAACAACAGATTTCTTGAAAATGAAGGAAAATAATGAAAAGATTGTCATGTTGACCGCCTATGATTTTCCATCTGCTAAACAAGCAGAGCAAGGGGGGGTTGACATTATTTTAGTCGGTGACTCTCTGGGAATGGTTGTGCTTGGTTATGATTCTACAATTCCCGTGACGGTTGAGGACATGATTCATCATACGAAAGCTGTTAATAGAGGAGCTAAAGATACGTTTATTGTGGCAGATTTGCCATTTTTATCCTACCATTTATCTGTAAGAGATACCTTAATCAATGCTGGTAGACTCATGCAAGAAGCAGGAGCACATGCGGTTAAACTTGAAGGTGCAGATGAGGTTATTGAAAAAATTACTGCACTAACCCGAGCAGGTATTCCTGTTTGTGGCCATTTAGGCTTAACACCACAATCTGTTGGTGTATTAGGTGGGTATAAAGTTCAAGGGAAAGATGCGCTTGCTGCGAGAAAATTAATTGAAGATGCTAAAAAAGTGGAGGAAGCTGGTGCCTTTGCACTTGTCCTTGAATGTGTACCTAAGCAGCTTGCGGAGGAAGTTTCAAGGTCGATAGCCATTCCAGTTATTGGTATAGGAGCAGGGATGGATGTAGATGGGCAGGTCCTCGTCTATCATGATATTTTAGGATATGGTGTCGAACGTGTTCCTAAATTTGTAAAACAATACCATTCTGTCAATCCGTTTATGATTGAATCTATTCAAGCGTACGTATCTGATGTTAAAAAGGAAGTTTTTCCTGAGGATAAGCACACTTTTACAATGAAAGAAAATGAACTTAAGGTACTTTATGGAGGCAAGGAATGAAGGTCATTACAACCATTAAGGACATGCAGGCAGAAATCATGAATCAAAAGGCGTTAGCTAAGTCAATAGGCTTCGTTCCTACTATGGGGTTTCTGCATGAAGGGCACTTAACACTAATTAAGCAAGCAAGACAGGAAAATGATATTGTCGTCTTGAGCATATTCGTCAATCCATTACAATTTGGGCCAAAAGAAGATTTTTCATCCTATCCGCGAGATTTCGAACGGGACCGGGCTTTAGCTGAATGCGAACAGGTTGACTTTCTCTTTTATCCATCCGTAGAGGAAATGTATCCGAGTGCCTCATCTGTCAAAGTAGTCGTTCAAGAGCGAACGGACGTCCTATGCGGAAAATCCCGTCCAGGACATTTCGACGGAGTTGCAACTGTGCTGACAAAGCTGTTTCACATCGTCATGCCAACGAGGGCTTATTTTGGTATAAAGGATGCTCAACAAGTTGCAGTGGTTGAGGGATTAATTACTGATTTTAATTTTCCAGTTGAATTGATCGCTGTAGATATCGTTCGTGAAGAGGATGGGCTTGCAAAAAGCTCTCGAAATGTAAACTTATTTCCTGAAGAAAGACAACAGGCACCTGTTTTATATAAAAGCCTTCTGGCGGCAAAAAAAGCCATTGAAACTGGGGAATGTAATTCAGAAAAGCTAATTAAACAAATTACTGAAATGATCATTAGTGAATCCAGCGGCTTGATCGATTATGTTGAGATTCTTTCTTATCCACAGCTAAAACCACTGGAAAAATTAGAGGGTACCATAATTGTAGCACTTGCAGTAAAATTCTCTAAGGTTCGATTAATAGACAATTCCATTATTCATATAGAAGACTAGATAAAGGCATCCATAGGGGAGGAATACGATGTTTCGTACCATGATGAGTGGCAAAATCCATCGGGCAAAAGTAACAGAAGCAAATTTGAACTATGTGGGCAGTATTACTATTGATGAAGATATTTTAGATGCAGTAGGAATGACAGCCAATGAAAAAGTACAAATTGTTAACAATAATAATGGTGCAAGACTTGAAACCTATATTATTCCTGGTGAACGAGGAAGTGGTGTTATTTGTCTTAATGGTGCGGCCGCTCGCCTTGTCCAGGTAGGCGATATTGTTATCATTATTTCCTATGTCCTTGTACCAGAGGAAAAAATCAAGGTTCATACACCTAAGGTTGCGATTATGGATGAAAACAATCACATAAAACAACTCTTACATGCAGAACCAGCACTCACTATTATGTAGAAAAATCCCCATTTCGGGGATTTTTCTATTTATAATATGAATAATAAAATTAAGTGGATAACATTTAGTTTAAAGTAGAATTGTTTTCTTTTTAGTATTTTTGTGATACCGTTTAATGAACGAAGGTTTGGGGTGTAAATATCATGTTAAATAAATTCGTCGTTATTGATTTGGAAACTACAGGGAACCTTCCGAAAAAGGGTGATAAAATCATACAATTTGCTGCAGTTGTCATTGAAAACGGAACGATCACAGAGCAATTCTCGTCACTTATTAATCCTCTAAAGGCCATCCCTGCCTTTATTGAAGAATTGACAGGTATAAATGATGAAATGGTGAAGGGTGCCCCCTTATTTTCTGAGATTACAGAGAAGATCCATTCATTATTAGAAGATGCCTATTTTGTAGCTCATAATGTTTTGTTTGATTTATCATTTCTTCAAGAGGAGCTCATCCAAGCTGGCCATGAGGGATTTTATGGCCCTGTACTAGATACAGTTGAAATGGCAAGAATCCTATATCCAACTGCTGATGGGTATAAGCTTACTGATTTAGCTGAGAAAGAGAATTTGAGTCATGATCGTCCACATCAGGCTGATAGTGATGCACAGGTTACTGCTGAATTATTTTTAATTCTATTGAATCGGTTGACAGCACTGCCATCACTAACACTAAGGCAGATCACACACCTTTCAGGGGGATTAAAGAGTGATTTGCAACAGCTTTTAGATGAATTGTTGATAAAAAAGGATAAGAAACAAGATAAATTACCAGAAACTATTGAAATATTTAATGATATTGCCTTAAGAAAAAATCAGATTGAGACACAAGAGAAAGCGGCTGAGATGGACTTTTCTTACCCATTAACTGAAGAGGAAAAGACAAACGTTGTTAAACATGGCTTTGAAGTTTTTGAGAAAAGAACAGGCCAGTTTAAAATGATGGATACCGTTTATCAGGCGTTACAATCTCAAAGGCATGCTCTGATTGAAGCCGGAACAGGTGTCGGGAAATCCCTAGGCTATCTGTTACCTCTGGCTTATTTCACAAACATACATAAACATCCAATTGTTGTAAGCACACATACCATTCAACTTCAGGAACAAATTTTAAAAAAGGAAATTCCACTTTTGTCCGCTATTCTGCCTTTTAGTATTCGATCCGTTCTTTTGAAGGGGAGGAACCATTATTTAAGTCTGGAAAAGTTTTATCAAACACTAATGGACGAAAATGATAATTATGATACGACCTTAACAAAGATGCAAATACTAGTGTGGCTGACTGAAACGGAAACTGGCGATAAGGATGAATTGAATCTTTCTTCTGGGGGTCTGATTTATTGGAATAAGATTAAAAACGAGGCAACCGTGTATTCGCAAAATAAGCAGTGGCAAGAAAAGGATTTTTATATTAAAGCGAAAAGAGCTGCACATGAGGCAGATATCATCATTACCAATCATTCTTTATTACTAAGTGATATTAAGGGAGACGGCTCTATCCTACCTAATTTTGAGTATGTTGTGATAGATGAAGGCCATCATCTTGAAAAAGTGGCGGGACAATTTTTTGGCCATTCATTAGATTACTTATCCACACGGCTGCTTGTGGGTCAATTTGGCGTTTTTGAACAAAAACAGCTATTCTATGATCTGGAGAAATTGCTTTCGCAAACTACTGTTAAAAAGTTAAATTTCCAAACTCTTGAAGTGAATCAACTTGTTATTGATATTAACTATGAAATGGATGAGTTTTTTAAAATGATTGCTTTGTTTGCGAAAACAAAGCTTTCCAATAAAAAAGGATTCAATCGGGTTAAGGTCAGATATGCTCATTCAGACGGTGGCAAGGAAGGGAATGGGCTAAAGCATTGTGCAGAGAGATTTTCCTTTTTACTAAAAGATTTACACGCTAAAATTATTGAACGTCTTGATTTGATTAATAACGAGATAGATTCTTTCTCCATAGAACAGCAACATAAAATAGAAGAAATTTATATGTTCTTAAAAGAACTCATTGAACTTAGAGATACTATAATGAATTGTTTTATTAAAGAATCGAAAGACGTAAAATGGATTGAGATGGATACTCGTTCTCCTCAAAATGTGACAACATTTATTGCACAGCCTGCTTCTGTGGCTTCATCACTAAAGAAGTTCTTTTTTCAAAAGAAAAAGGCGGTTATCCTAACATCTGCAACTTTAACCGTTAATAACTCATTTGATTATATGATGAAGGAAATCGGGTTGGATAGCGACTCTCCAATTCAAATGACCATACCATCACCCTTTGAATATAACAAACAAGTTCAACTATTTATTCCTGAGGATTTACCAGAAGTAAATACAGTAACGTTAGATGACTATGTAATAGCAATAACCGAACATATTATTACCATTGCGGAAGCTACAAAAGGTAGAATGCTTATCCTTTTCACTGCATATGACATGCTTAAGAAAACCTATGAGTTGATTAAGGAAAGTGGTTTTTTAGATGAATTTGTCCTAATAGCTCAAGGGATAACAAGCGGAAGCCGAATGCGTCTTACGAGGAATTTTCAACGGTATGATAAAGCAATATTATTAGGTACGAGTAGTTTTTGGGAAGGAGTAGATATTCCTGGTGAGGATTTATCTTGCCTTGTGATCGTAAGATTGCCTTTTAGCCCACCAGATGAGCCATTAACGGAGGCAAAGTGCCAAATGATTGTACAAGATGGAGGAAATCCCTTCTCAGAGTATACTTTGCCTGAAGCTATTCTGCGTTTTAAACAAGGATTTGGACGGTTAATTCGCACTGAGAATGATCGGGGGGTTATGTTTGTTTTTGACAAAAGAATTATTACCACTAAATATGGTAAGTCATTTTTGAAATCCATACCCTCAGTTCCAATAAAGAAGGGAACAATTGATGAGCTTGTTCAACAGATACAGCCTTGGTTAAGTTAGGAGAATTTGATTTAAGCATTATACAGCATAAAATTTGGAAAATTACACATTCTATTCATAATGGGAGGAATGTGTATGAGAACACTGCTCATTTTATTAGCCCTATTTATCCCTTGTACATTTATTAAGGCTGAGGAACCAATTGACAATCAAGTGGAAAACATCGATTTACACTTAAATGACCATGAAGCTGCAGTCACTTTCTTGGGCCTTAAAGAAGGTGAAGCAGTGTTGCTTCAAGCCGCTCATGGTAAAAATATATTGTTCAATGTGGGTGGAAAAGGAACGAGGGCAGAACTAGAAGAAGGGCTTTCTCTTTATGATGTAAAAGAAATTTCAACTCTTTTCTTAACAAATGATGATGTATCGTTAAATAAAATCAATCAGTTAATTTCTAGTTATAACATAAAAGAAATAATCACAACTTCTGAAATCTCTGCCCAGCTGACTAATGAGTTAAAAACAAGTAATCATATTCCAATACTTGCGTGGGGAGCAGGGACAAAGAAGGAAATTCTTCCTGATTTGACAGCAGAAGTGGAATTTGTGGGAGAAGAATTAAATGAAGGTATGGACTTGAAATTGCAATTTTTTAACCATACTATTTTTTTGATGAGCTCCAATACTCCGCGAGCAGAACAAGTACTTATGAAGAAAAATTTGAGGAATATCAATGTTCTTAAGATACCCAATAACAATATGGAAGGATCTCTGTCAGATCAACTGATACAATATCTTAACCCTGAAATATCTATTCTATTCGAAGGGAATAATGGTATAGACACTAAAATCCTGCGTGATTTGAATGAAATTTGGTCAGAGGTCTATTCTACAAAAAAACATGGTACCGTAACAGTTAAATTCACCGAAAATAATTATGAGGTCGTTAGGATTCCAATAAAGTTAGATGAATAATCTACCTCTAAAAAATTCAATTAATTTAATTATTATTAATAACACGGTTTCAACTTATCCTGTTATAATAGTTAGAAAGATTCTTCACAAGCAGAGTTTTGATGGGAAAAGGAGAAATATGGATGGAAAGTAAAATTGAAGTTTTGTCTACAGTAAAAATTCAATACAGCTCTGATTTATATAAAATTGTTGATGCCTTAAATCGAACCTTAAAACAAAAAGATCTTATGTTTGGGCTTGCTCTTGATCAAGATGATAAAAATAAAGCGATTTTTACAATATATCGTACATAAAGAAGTGAACTAAAAGTGAAAAAGTGGATTCTCTCTATCGTCATATTTTTTGTAGTGCTTATTGGAATTTTGATTAAGGTGTATTTGTCTGCAATGAATCCAGTGAAGACCGCGGAAGAAAAAGCGGTTTTATTGGCAAGTAAAAAAGCTCAGTTAAGTGAATTGCAGGATTTTCATCTTTACAATGGCTTAGAGACAGTTAATGTCATTGAGGGGAAAAATAAAAAGGGTGACAAGATTATTGTTTGGATTCCTGAAAAAAGTAAGAAGGTTTTTGTAAAAAAAGCTAAAAATGGACTTTCTAAAGAAGAGGCTGTACAAAAACTGCTGCAGGAAAAGAACCCTAAAAAAATTATATCCGTTCGCCTAGGAATGGAAAAAAATATCCCATTATGGGAAATTTATTACCGTTCTGAAAATAATTTAATAAATTATTATTATGTTCACTTTGAAACAGGTGAGTGGCTAAAAAAAATTGAAAACCTATAATTAGGGATGGAGAATGGAGGAAGTATTGGTAATGGAATTAGCGCAAAGGGTGTTGGCACTTACACCTTCCACAACATTAGCTATCACGGCAAAGGCAAAGGAATTAAAGGAAAAAGGTGAAGATGTCATCGGATTAGGAGCGGGGGAGCCTGATTTTAATACTCCACAGCATATTTTAGACGCTGCAGTAACCTCAATGAATGAAGGATATACAAAATATACACCTTCAGCAGGATTGCCAGCGTTAAAACAGGCCATTATCAAAAAGTTTGCATCAGATCAAGGTTTAGCATACAAGCCAAATGAAATTATTGTAGGCAATGGTGCAAAACATGTACTCTATACTTTATTTCAAGTACTTTTAAATGATGGTGACGAGGTAATCATCCCGACTCCCTATTGGGTAAGCTACCCTGAACAGGTTAAATTGGCTGGTGGTGTTCCTGTTTATATTGACGGAATAGAACAAAATCAATTTAAAATTACTCCAGATCAATTAAAAAATAACATTACGAGCAAAACGAAAGCTGTAATTATCAATTCCCCAAGCAATCCTACAGGAGTATTGTATACTGCTGAAGAACTTTTAGAATTAGGTAAGGTATGCCTTGAAGAAGACGTTCTTATCGTCTCTGATGAGATATACGAAAAACTTGTTTATGGAAATCATAAACATGTTTCAATTGCAGAGCTATCTCCAGAACTGAAAAAGCAAACGATTATTATCAATGGTGTTTCAAAGTCTCACTCCATGACAGGGTGGAGAATTGGTTATGCGGCAGGGAATCAGCAGATTATCGAAGCAATGACTAACTTAGCAAGTCATAGCACGTCAAACCCAACAACCACTGCGCAATTTGCAGCAATTGCCGCCTATAATGGGCCACAAGAGCCGGTGGAGGAAATGCGAAAAGCCTTTGAAGATCGTTTAGAGATTATTTTTGATAAGCTAACGGCCATTCCCGGATTCACTTGTGTAAAACCACAAGGTGCATTTTACTTGTATCCAAATGTTAAAAAAGCAGCACAGATGACAGGATTTAATCATGTGGATGACTTTGTTGAAGCACTACTAGTAGAGGCAAAAGTGGCTGTCATTCCTGGTTCTGGTTTTGGAACACCTGATAATATCAGACTCTCTTATGCAACATCATTGGAACAATTAGAAAAAGCTGTTGAAAGAATGAGACAGTTTGTTGAAGAGAAAGCTCTATTATAGCCATGAGAAAAATAATTTAATAATCTATTATAAAAGTCTGCCTTATGCAGGCTTTTTGCTTTTCCTTTCCAAAGCTGGATGCCTAATACTCTTACTAGGAAGGATTGTTCGTGGTATACTAATCAGGAGGTGTCCAAAGATGAAAACAAATATTCTAGCATGGCTTCAAGAAGGGACAATAACGGTTCCCAGCTTATTATTTTCTGAATATCGAAATCTTAATTTAAATGAAACAGAACTTGTTCTTTTATTAAATATCCTAACCTTTTTAGAAAAAGGAAACGAATTTCCTACCCCAGAAGAACTTTCCGCTCGAATGACTATTTCCATTGCTGATTGTAATGAAATGTTAAGAAGATTGATTCAAAGAGGATTTATAGAAATCATAGATTCTTATTCGACTGATGGTATTCGTTATGAAACATACTCAGTTAATCCACTTTGGGAGAAACTTGTTGATCAATTCCTAATAAGCAAAAAAATGGTTAACAAACTGGAAAAAAAGACAGAAGAAACAGATCTTTATACTTGCTTTGAGAAGGAGTTTGGCCGCCCTCTATCACCATTTGAATGTGAATCTCTTGGTATGTGGATGGATGACGACCACCACGACCCTATCATAATAAAAGCAGCACTTAGAGAATCCGTTATGTCCGGAAAATTAAACTTTCGGTATATAGATAGAATTCTGTTTGAGTGGAAGAAAAACGGTATTAGAACCATTGACCAAGCGAAAAACCATGGCCTTAAATTCAGACAAAAGCAAGTACAAAAAGGAAATATTAAGGAAGATACACAACAACCATCTGTTCCTTTTTATAACTGGTTAGAGCAATAACAACAAACGAGAGAATCATCTCTCGTTTTTATTTAATGTTTATATTAGCTGTATTAAAGAACATTGCTAATTTTTATAACCTGTTGATTGGAGCGGAAGGCACGAAGACTCCTGTGGGAGTATGGTTCAGGGGAGACCCCGCAGGCGTGAGCGCCGAGGAGGCTCGCCGAAACACCCACGGAAAGCGAAGTGCCTGGAGCGGAAATCAACAGAAAGGTTACGAGAGGTATATTATTATTACAGGTAAGGTGAGCTCTTTGCTAAATAATACACAAATTCGATTTTGTTTAGACCAAATGGGAGTAATGTTTCCCGATGCACATTGTGAATTAAATCATTCCAATCCTTTTGAACTGGTTATTGCAGTGGCATTATCCGCACAATGTACAGATGTACTGGTTAATAAAGTGACAAAGAATTTATTTAAGAAATATAAAACACCAGAAGATTACTTAAATGTCCCACTTGAAGAGCTGCAAAATGATATTCGGTCTATTGGTCTTTATCGAAACAAAGCTAAAAACATTCAAAGTCTATGCAGAATGGTCCTGAATGAATACGGTGGAGAAATACCAAATGACAGAGATGAGTTAACCAAGCTTCCAGGAGTGGGGAGGAAAACAGCAAACGTCGTTGTGTCAGTTGCCTATAATATCCCTGCAATTGCTGTTGATACACATGTTGAAAGAGTAAGTAAGCGTTTAGGCATCTGTCGTTGGAAAGATTCGGTTTTAGAAGTTGAAAAAACGTTGATGAAAAAAGTTCCAAAAGAGGAATGGGGCGTTACTCATCATCGATTAATCTTTTTTGGAAGATATCATTGTAAAGCCCAAAATCCACAATGTCCAAGCTGCCCGCTGTTAGAGCTGTGCAGGGAAGGCAAGAAGAGGATGAAGGGAAAGGTCGAAAATCATGGATAAACAAAGCGATGCAGTCTCTACGATTTTGAGTGAATGGAAACAAATAGAAAGACAGCTTGAAAAACTATTTTCTGAACGTAACCAACAAAACACAAAAGAATCGATGGAAAAGGGAATTAACCTCTTTCTTCATTTTTTAATGGTTTCAAATGAAACTGACTACATCAAACATGGACCAATACCATATGAAAGTTTTCAATATAAGCCGGTTAATGTTGTAGAAAGGTTGGAGTTTATCCAATCAAGACCCACTTTGTTCCATTCATACCGACAGTTGTCTGAACTGATGTTGGAACAACAAAAGCTTTATGCAAAGAAATTAATAAAAAAATCGTCTAAGCCACTAGCCTAGACGATTTTTTTATTAAAATGATTCACGCGAGCCCGATCCTTGCCCACTTGAAGGAGTTCCAGGAAGTGTAGCCGGAGGAGTGGTTCCACCTTGGTCACCACCTTGGTCACCACCTTGGTCACCACCGTCATTCCCATTGCCGCCTCCATTGTTGTTGCCATTCCCATTACCGTTGCCATTCCCATTCCCATTTCCTTCACCATTGTTGCCATTCCCATTTCCTTGGTCAATTTCAGGAGTAGGAATCTCAATGGCTGTAGTTGCAGGGTCACTCTTTTTATTATCTACCATTGCAAGAATGGAGAAAGAATATTTTGCTCCTGGAATTGCAGGTATCATTAATGTAGTTTCTGCTTGAGTGAGTTTCTTTTGAGCAGAACCATCATTGACAGTAATTTCGAACGTAACTGGTAAGTTTTTAGGGTTATTGTAATTCCATGTTAATGTAATGTTTTTAGTAACTTCATCATATTTTGCAGCTGCGTTTGCTGGAGCCTCAAGTTTGGTATACTTTTCGGATACCTTTTTAGGAGCATGCCCTTTTACAGCATATTCTGTAGTGATTTCACTATCCGGTGTATATTCACTTGCAAGTACAGGAGGCATAGATCCTTTTTCAATTCTAACTTTTTGCACACTGTTAGGCATCTTGAAATCAGGTGTTTCGATATCTTTTGAGACATGAGCCATCAGATTTTTAAAGATTAGCTGTGCAATTCTTTGATTGTCTCCAACCGCTTTAATTGGTGTTGAGCGGTCTTTGTATCCTGTCCAAATTGATGCAGTGTAATTAGTAGTATAGCCAGTAAACCAGGCATCTGGGACAGAGCTGCTGCTTTTAATATTCCATTTCTTCATTTCTTCATCTGTATAATTCGTTGTTCCTGTTTTTCCGGCAATTGGAAGGCCTGGTACTTTTGCTCTTGTTCCTGTTCCAGGAGATACGAGAACACTTTTTAGCATATCTGTAACCATAAAGGCAGTTGAATCCTTCATGACTACCTTTGGTTTAGGTTCAGAGCTAATCATTGTACCATCACGCAATTTAATTTTATTTATAGCATGTGGTTTCGTATAAAGACCATCATTTCCAAATGCGCTATAGGCTCCAGCCATTTCTAGAGGGGAAACACCGACGGTTTTCCCGCCGAATCCTCCAATGGCATAGGATTCATAAATTTCTTTTAAAGGAATACCAAGACCTAAAGCAAATTCCATTGCTTTATCTAATCCCACTTGTTGTAGTGCCTGGACGGCAGGGGTGTTCCTTGATAATTGAAGGGCAGTTCTAATCGTCATTGGACCTTTATACTTTTGGTCCCAGTTTCCAAACTTTTTACCAGAAGAATACGTTATTGGTTTATCCTCAATCATTTCATACGTTCCCCAATTTAAGTATTCAATCGCAGGTCCATAATCAAGAACAGGCTTTATCGTTGATCCTGGCTGGCGCTGAGTATCGATCGCGTAGTTAAAACCGCGTTTTACCTGCTGGTTTCTTCCACCACCAATCGCCCGAATTTCTCCTGTTTTTGTATCTAATAGAGCAATACCTGCTTGAAATTCCTCATCTGGGTAGTTAATAATTCCTTCTTTGGAATTGAGGATTTTTTCAACATAATCTTGGGCATTCGTATCTAAGGTTGTATAAATCGTTAAACCATCTGTAAAAATATCAAAATCGGTCGTTGCTTTTACTTCATCAATAACAGCATCAACAAATGAACCGTATGGATCTTCATCTACCTTACGCTGATCCGGTGGTAAGACTGTGGATGCAACAGAAACCTTTTTAGCCTCATCCATTTGTTCTTTAGTGATATATCCATGCTGATGCATTAATGTTAAGACAATGTTCCGTCTTTTCTCAGCTAAGTCAGGATGTGTAAATGGATTATAATTATTGGGACTTTGAGGCATCCCTGCAATTTGAGCTGCTTCTGATAACGTTAAATCCTTTAGTTCTTTGCCATAATAAATTTTTGCCGCAGTAGCAATACCGTGACTGTTTTGCGATACAAATACCTTATTTACATACATCTCAAAAATTTGGTGTTTTGTATATTGCTGTTCAAGCTTATAAGAAAGCCAAGCTTCCTGAACTTTTCGCTTTAATGTTTTTTCATGAGTTAAAAATGAGTTTTTAACTACCTGCTGGGTAATGGTACTACCGCCTTCTGCACCAAAACCGTGTTGCAAGTTTGCAATAACGGCTCCTCCAAGGCGAATGGGATCAATACCGTGGTGTTTGTAAAAACGATAATCTTCTGTCGCTAAGATGGCGTTTTCTACTTGCTTAGGTATGTCCTTATAATTAACATATTCGCGGTTTACGGCACCTACTTCGGTGATCGGCTTGCCATCTTTATCTAATATTTTAGAAGGGATTGGATCTTTCAATAGTTTAGGGTCAAGTTCTGGAGCATCCTTTACTAAATAGGCGAAAGTTCCAATTCCAGTAATAATACCTACAATTCCAAGAACAACAAGACTCAAAAATATTTTTTTAAAAATTCCGCCTGATTTTTTCTTGGCTTTTGGTTTACCTTTGGATTGGAGTTTCTTTCGGCGCTCCTCTCTTGATTTGTATTGTTCAGACATATTATAATTCCTTCCTTTCTACCTTACACTTTACCACTTTTAGAAAATCTACAGTCTTTCTATTACTTTAATATAGTCAATTCTAGGTTGAAATCCAAGTGGAATGCGATGACCCTTTTCTTCAATTTCTTCTTTGGTAATTGATTTTCTACCACCGCTCAACATTCGTTCCCAATACATTAACAAATGTTTTGCTTCTAACAGGTAAACTTGTTCAAATTTGGAAAAACGAAGAATAACGAAACAAATACCTCCCTGAGTAATAACCTCTTCCATATGCTGAATTTGGTGCTCGTGGAAGTTTTTTAATGGAAAGGAGGTAGGGTTTTGCGTTTCCTTTGCTTCAAAATCAATATATTTACCTTTATATACCCCATTATAATCAGTAGTAGACGCAAGCTTAAAATAAGCTTCTTTAATAACTGCAGCGCTTCGATTTGGATAGTCAACCTGAACGATTTGAACAGGTGTAGGTTTTTTGTGAATCACGGCAATTTTTCTTACACGATAGAATTCATTTGTTTCATTTAAATCTTCTTCTAGTGTCATACCTCGGTTACTATAAGAACTATTTTTCTTTTTTTTGATTGTATTCCCAGATTCCGGTTCCTTAGGTTTGTACTTTTTTCCATTTGGATAGTTAAAATTCATATTTTTGCACCTCTCAAGCTATTCCCTATCATACCAAATCTTAGAGTAATTGAGGTGTATAAAATATAGTTGTTAACACACTCTAATAACAATTGTACCGTGAAAGTCATACATAATCATGATTCATTTTTCTTAAAAGGCATAAATCCATAGGACTCATACTCTATTAAAAAATATAAGGGAAGATGAACAATGAATATGAATCACCTAACGATACAGGAACAAACAATCATTCGTCAAATTATACATGAAACGAATAAGAAAAACATTGATAACGTATCTAGAACAGAAGCCTATTTAACATATTTTAAGAAAAATTCTGATATCATTTGGTCCTTCCTTGCAAGTATGGTTTCAAGAAACGGCGGTTGGAATATGTGTGACCTCGAGGGACCCATATTTCCGCATCTTTTAGCAGAAAAAGTAAGGAAACAGCTATTCCTTACCTACGAGCGAGCTAACTGGCTTATTTTTCATGACGTTTTTCCACAATTGCTGCTCTATCAATATTCGACGAAAATAAATCGACCAATGTTTCATTTACTTCCCTATTTCAATGTATCTTCCTTTATACAAAGGGAATGGCAGAGATACTGGATTAATAATGATAAGGAAAGGCTCACAAGGGCTTTGATAATTAATGAACAAAATGTGATCCATACACCTGTGATTGAGCATCCTGTGTATAAGAAAAAGGTCTTTCATTCAATGATTTTTTCTTTCCAGGATTGGCTTCATTTTAGCTGTGTACTGTTTCCAACATGCGGGGGAGAAGTATATGGTGCTAGTGTTAATGGGTTTAAATCATTATCGAAGAGAATAAATTTAGGTAAGAGATTGGCGAGTATTCTTTTTCATCCCAGGCTGTTCCCATACTTTTTGGAGTTTGCTGAGAAAACACCGCATACTGGATCAAGATATGATTATGAAAAGTATTTTAAGAATAAGACAGTAAGAAGGACACCGATACTTAGAGCAACCTTTCCAGTAATTGAACATCATCAGCGGTCTTACGAGGACTGGAGCTTAGAGAGACGAGTATCTCCAGTTTGGTTATATTTCCCTGCCCGCCATCGACATCCTATTCATCTTACAGATTGGTATTTTAAAAAATCACACCAGCTTCAATTAATACTGTCACTCCAACAAGTATTGCAATTAAAGAAGTGGGAATAAAAAAGCAAGGTTTCCCTTGCTTTTTTGGCTTTTTTTACTCTGCTGGGCGATTAGGGCCTTCTAGCTTTTTATCACCATAGCCTGTTCTTTTTGCTGGTTCTGATTGTGTTTGTTTAGTGGTTTGGTTTGTCTTCTTTGCCATTTTTGAAACACCTCCAATAGTAGCTTGTGCGGTTTTTCAATTTTTCATGCGAACTTAAAATTGTCGAAATGACATTGCAAACATGCAGTTTTGACACTATCTTTGACGAATTGCTTCTAGTTTTGTCATGCCGGAAGGAAGCCTATAAAAGAAGGAGAATTATATCTAATAGAATAATGCGAGGAGGATTTATAAATGAATAAGCCGCTGTCCGAAAAGGAAAAATTGCTTACTATGCTGACAGAAATATACGATCAATTAGAAGAATTGGAGTCCGTTCTTGAAGCATCTTTCTCCGACCTTCGCTACAGTTTAAATCAAGAGGAACAGGAAAAATTAACGATACCCGTTCAAAAACTTTCAGCCATAGAAAATATAATAGAAAACCAAAGTGCTGCTCATGGCATATTAGATGAGTACTCAGACAACAACCAAGTAGCAAAAGCCCTAAAACTTGAATTAGGATTTTAAAAACCGCTAAAATGATAGTACTTGCCAAAAGTAGCAATGGGAACTGCTACTTTTTTATTTTGTATAAGTAGAAGGGAATAAAAGAAATGTTAGAAGAAATTTTCCATTTAACAGAAAAACTTTTGAATTATAACCAATTATTCATGAAATATTACCAGGAAGGTCGGAATACAGGCATAAAGTATGAATTTAACGATGTAATTAAACCATTTTCAGATGAAGTGAAAGGCATAAATGAAGAGTGGAAAAAGGAAATGAAAAAATGGCTGACAGTGGCCGATCATAAACATCTGCATTTAAAGCAAATTGACACGACATCAGAACATATTGAACAATTATCCATCCAAGCCTTCTTTCCTGAAACTAGTAGAACAAGGTTTTTAAATGCTCATCGTACAGTAGACTATTTCTTGCAGGAAGTTATAAAAGAAATAAAAAAATAGAAAAGAGATGCTGAGGCATCTCTTTAATAGGTGTTTTATGAATTTTCGATGAGGGAGTTTTCGCTTTCTGTCTTGGGTATTGCCGCACCTTGATTTTCAAGTTCACGGACAAGTAGGCGATATTCTTTTATGCTAATTTCGTTATGAATATACGCTTTCTTAGCAAAATCCATTAATGCGTTAACGTCATCTGTTTGATAGTCCCGACTTTGAATAAATTTGCTTTTTAATTCGTGAATGTCCATATTTAGCTCCTCCTTCATCCTTTTTACTATCGTAACACGAAAAGAAAGGATTCCTAGTTTTTAAAATATTTAAACTTTAGACAAAATTCTTCTTTATTAGACAATGTCCTTTGCTATAGTCTGTGTTAAAGAACAATGTTGGTTTTTATACCCTGTTGATTGGAGCGGAAGGCGCGAAGACTCCTGTGGGAGTACGGTTCAGGGGAGACCCCGCAGGCGCAAGCACCGAGGAGGCTCGCCGAAACGCCCACGAACCGCTCGCGCCTGGAGCGCAAATCAACAGACTAGTTTAACAGAGCATTGCTATAAAATAATCACCTTTTCATTGGTTTTTCATAAACTGTGTAATAGAGAATGATAAAGAGGAGATGTTTGCCCATGATCGGTGGAAAAGGACCAAATCATTTCTTTAATTATGGATACTCGGGGCAAATGATGCACCAAGATCCGGTAAGCACTCAATGGCAGCAACCGTATATGAATCGAAATCAGCCATATCCTTACCAAACGCAACTTCAAAATAATGAATGGAATCCCTATCAACAACAAAATCCATACTATCCACAATCTTTTCAGCCATATAATCAAAACTATCAACCAGGCTATGTTCCACAAAATGTGCCATACCAGAATCAACAATATTCTCAAAAGGACTCGCAATTTCTTTTCCAAAACCCGTTACAGCCAAAGGAGGAAATGAATCCTACTCAATCCTACGTGCCCATGAATGGATACCCGATGATGAATCCTTATCCAAAATCAAATATGATGCCTAAACAACCTGGTGGTGTCCAATCGTTATTAAATTCCTTTAAGTCACAAGATGGATCGGTAGATTTTACCAAGATGGTCAATACGGCAGGACAAATGATGAATGCTGTTAATCAAGTATCATCACTTGTAAAGGGATTTGGTGGAATTTTTAAAGTATGATAGAAGAGGCTGACTCATTGAGTCAGCCTCTTTGTTTTTTAATCTTCTATGTCAATAGCCCTTCCTTTTTCCTGTGGGATTCTAATTTGTAATAAACCGTCCCTGTATGAGGCTTTTACCATTTTTTCGTTGATTGCATGTGGAAGTGTAATGGTCCGTGACGATTGTTGTTGAATAAATTTTTGGCGGTATGTTTTATTTATGTCGTCTTCCTCTGTTTCTAGCTCTTTATTCTCCACTAAAATGGTTACATAATTCCCGGTAATATTCAAATGGATTTGCTCTTTTTTTACTCCAGGAAGTTCAGCTTTAATAAGATATTCATTTCCCGTCTCAACTGTTTCTACATGAAAACCAGAACCAACTGGAAAAGGAGTTTTAAAGAAATCATCAATTGATTGCAAAAATCCCCTTACTGGTTTTTCAGTGAAGAAATCATTCATCGATTTAAATAGTTCACGAAATGGCTCAGGCAATGGTTTCTTTCCGTTGTTTTTATCTTCAGGCAGCATAGATGACATAATGGTTCCTCCTCTTTCCAATATCTCACTCCATATATTATGCAGATCAAACTAGGGAGGTGCCGCCATAATATGGCAATAAACTTTTGAACGATTTTTTACAAATCGAATTTCTGTGATATATATCACATTAAAAACGGAAGATTGTTTGTATGCTAGGCAGTAGTTTTAGGAAAGTGAGGAAAAATACATGTTCTGTTATCAATGTGAGCAAACACCATCAGGTGGTTGTAAAGTTATTGGAGTATGTGGAAAAGATGAAACCATTGCCAGTTTACAAGATACGATTATTTTTGGATTAAAAGGTATAGCAGCCTATCGCACACATGCTAATCAATTGGGTTATACAGATGCTTTTGTAGATGCAACAACACATGAAGCATTATACTTAACATTAACCAATTCTAACTTTAACGTGCAGGAACATATCGACATGGCGATGAAAGTGGGGCAGGCAGCTGTCCGTGTGATGGGAATGCTTGATGAAGCCCATACAAAACGTCTAGGCATACCTGAACCTATCCGTGTAAGTCAAAATAAAATTGAGGGTAAATGTATTGTTGTTACTGGGCATAATCTTTTTGCATTAGAAGAGTTATTAAAGCAAACAGAAGGAATGGGCATAAATATTTATACCCACTCTGAAATGCTGCCCGCTCATGGTTATCCTGCATTAAAGAAATATACCCATTTAAAAGGTAATATCGGTAAAGCATGGTATGATCAGCGTCGTCTTTTTGAGGCATTTCCAGGTGCTATACTGGCAACTACTAACTGTGTTATGCCTATTAAAGGAACTTATGCGGATAGGATGTTTACATATGAAGTGGCCGGACTAGAGAATGTAGAAAAAATTATGAACGATGACTTTTCTCCTTTAATTGAGAGAGCGTTAGAACTTCCTGAAGCGGCAGTAGATTCTAATGAAACATTACTAACTGGGTTTCATCATGAAACGGTTTTAGGTTTAGCACCTGAGGTAATTGAGGCAGTAAAAGCAGGGAAGATTAAGCGGTTCTTTGTAATTGCTGGATGTGATGCTCCTGGGCATGGAGGTGATTATTACAGTGAACTTGCAACATCCCTGCCACCAGAAGCAGTTATTTTAACCACCTCTTGTGGAAAATTCCGCTTTAATGATGTGGATTATGGGGTTGTTCCTGGGACAAATATTCCAAGATACATCGATCTTGGGCAATGTAATAACTCCGGTTCAACGGTGAAAATTGCAATGGCATTAGCTGATGCCTTTGAATGTGAAATTAACGAGCTTCCAGTAAGTATTGTATTATCTTGGTTTGAACAAAAAGCGGTTGCTATTCTTCTAGGACTTTTCAGCTTAGGAATCCAAGATATCCGCATTGGACCTAAGCCGCCAGAATTTATTTCTGAAGGAGTTCTTCAGGTCCTCCAGGAAACATTTAACTTAAAATTAATTGGTACGGCAAAAGAAGATATGGAAGAAATGCTTCAGCTTGCTGTAAAATAACAAAAAACCCGTCATTTGGCGGGTTTTTGTTGATTAATTAGATTAAATGAATTTCTTCCATTAATATTTCTATATCAACGATCATATTACCTTCTTCATCTACTTCGATTAATTCATCCTTTTTCATCTTAGTGAGTGTTCGGCTGATAGTTTCACGTGTGGTACCAATCATGTTGGCCAAGTCTTTATTGGTGAATTCTGATTTTAATAGAATGGTTCCATCACCTTTTTCTTGACCATGCTTTTGTGCAAGACGAATGATCAGTTTGATAATTTGTTCATACGTATTATTCAAAATTTGTTCTTCTAATCGGTTTTGTAAATCTACAATTTTTTCACCAAGTACCTTAAACACTTTAATACATAGTTCAGGGTTTTCTATGAGCACGGATTCAAATTTTGATATGGGAACAGCAATTAGTGTCGATGGTTCGATAACTTCAGCATAAGCAGGGTAATCTCCTTTTCTGAAAAAACCAACATGAGGAAACATTTCCCCTTTTTTTGCTATGGCTACAATTTGTTCTTTCCCATTAATATCACTTTTGTAAATTTTAATTTTGCCATCATAAATAAAATAAACATTTTCAAGCGGGTCACCTTGAAGGAACACATGGCTCTGTTTTTTCCAGTCTCGGGCAATAGCGATTTCGGTTACTTTTGTTAATTCTAGATCATTTAATTCTCGAAATAGGGAGAATTCTGCCAGAACTTTCTTAATTGCTTCTATTTTCATTCCATCACCTACAAAATTATTTCAGTTAACTTCTATTGTAACAAAAATTCCATCAATAGTTTATTTTTATGATATACTTTTTTTACGAACGTTCATTCGCTGGAATAGATGTAACGAGGTGAAGAGCATGTATGGAAAGAAAAGTCTGCAAGAAATGTTAATAGAATTGAAATTAAAAGAGGATTTTAAAAGAAATATTGTTACTTGGCATACGATCCCGGAAAAACCAGCACAATCTGTTTCACTCCCAGACGAGCTGCACCCGGTGTTGATACAATCACTAAAAACAAAGGGAATAGAGCAGCTGTATACCCATCAAAAATCAGCTTATGAGAAAACTATAGCTGGGAAAAGCATCGTTGCTGTTACACCGACGGCTTCAGGGAAAACCCTTTGCTATAACCTCCCAGTTCTGCAATCAATTCTAAAGAATCCTAATTCGAGAGCACTGTATTTATTCCCTACTAAAGCGCTCGCTCAGGACCAAAAAAGTGAAATAAATGAAATTATTCAAGCAGCAGGAGTAGATATAAATAGTTACACGTATGATGGCGATACACCTGCAAATATTCGCCAAAGGGTAAGACAAGCAGGACATGTAGTGATTACAAATCCTGATATGCTTCACTCAGCGATTCTTCCGCATCACACAAAATGGGTCTCTCTTTTTGAAAACCTGAAATTCATTGTTATTGATGAACTCCATACATATCGAGGAGTGTTTGGAAGTCATGTTGCCAATGTAATTAGAAGATTAAAGAGAATTTGTCGTTACTACGGAAGTAACCCCGTTTTTATTTGTACATCTGCAACCATAGCAAATCCATTAGAACTAGCAGAGAAATTAACAGAAGAAAAAATGTGTCTAATTGATAATAACGGTGCTCCAAGTGGTAGAAAGCATTTTCTCTTTTATAATCCCCCTATTGTAAACAAGCCGTTAAATATTAGAAGAAGTGCAACTCTAGAGGTTCGAAAAATAGCGGGAGAATTGTTAAAAAATAAAATTCAAACCATTATTTTCGCGAGAAGTAGAGTAAGAGTTGAAATCATCCTGACATATTTGCAAGAGTTGGTAAAGAATCAGTTAGGGGACAAGTCGATAATGGGCTATCGCGGAGGATATCTTCCAACAGAGAGAAGAAAAATTGAGAAGGGGCTGCGCTCAGGGGAGATATACGGTGTTGTCAGCACAAATGCACTTGAATTAGGAGTTGATATCGGCCAACTCCAGGTCTGCATTATGACTGGATATCCAGGAACCATTTCCAGCGCTTGGCAGCAGGCAGGAAGGGCAGGAAGGCGTCATGGAGAGGCTCTTGTTATAATGGTGGCAAGTTCAAGCCCACTTGATCAATATATCATTCAAAACCCTGCATACTTTTTGGAAAAGAGCCCTGAGACAGCTAGGATAAACCCTGATAACCTGATTATCTTGATTGACCATATGAAATGCGCTGCTTACGAGCTCCCATTTAAAGCAGGAGAACAGTTTGGAACTGTTGGGACGGAAGAACTATTGGAGTATTTAACAGAGGAAAGAGTTCTATATCGGAATGGGGATAAATGGTTCTGGATGAATGATTCATTCCCTGCACATAATATTAGTTTGCGTTCGGCATCTCAAGAGAATGTGATCATTGTTGACCAATCGGATGTGGCGAATGTGAAAGTAATTGGAGAAATGGACCGTTTCTCGGCAATGACACTCCTACATGATGAGGCTATCTATCTGCATCAAGGTACCCAATACCAAGTGGAAAAATTGGATTGGGAAGAAAAAAAGGCGTTCGTGAGGGAAGTGGACGTAGACTATTTTACAGATGCTAATTTAGCCGTTCAATTAAAAGTATTAGAAGTGGACAAACTCCTACCATTGCAGGAGGCAGAGATAGGTTTTGGCGATGTAAGTGTAAGGGCTATGGCAACAATTTTTAAAAAAATCAAATTTGAAACACACGAAAATATCGGCTCCGGGCCCATCTATCTTCCAGAAGAAGAGCTTCATACGAATGCGGCTTGGATTTCATTAAATAGACCACTTGGTGAAATGGGACATGAACGGCTTGAACAAGGACTGATTGGTACAGCGCATGCACTGAGGTCTATCGCTCCTCTATTTGTAATGGCTGACCCTCAAGACATCCATGTGATACCACAAGTAAAAGCGGATCATAATGAAAAGCCAACCATATTCTTCTATGATCGGTATCCAGGTGGAATTGGTTTAAGTGAGAAATTATACACTGGGATGTCAAAGGTGTTCATAGAAACAAAATACATGATTAATCGGTGTCAATGTGAATCAGGATGTCCATCATGTATTGGAACAGACACAGTAAGTGAGACAGCTAAAAAGGATGCCTTAAACATTCTTGAAGCATTTCTTCGTGTTTCGGAAATAGACAAGGATGTGGAGTCATGTCTTTAAAAACTAAATTGAATCGGCTAAAACCTCATTTATCAGCAGGAGTAACAGGAGAGGTTAAAAAACCTCTCCCAACAGAGATTCCTGTCAAAGAAGTTCCCTATCGGAAACGATGGGAGCAAGAAGGTGTTTATCCTTATTTTATGGATCAGGATTACTGTTTAATTAGAGAAGTGAGATATCCACTTTCCCAAAAGCATGGACAATACTGTTTTCGTGATTTTCTCACCGCTGTTGATGTATGGAATAAACAGTCTATTAATCATCCCTTGTCAGCACAAGGACACCACGCGGAGGAATTATTCTTTTTTGACACAGAGACAACAGGTCTTGGTGGTGGAGTGGGGAATACAATCTTTTTACTTGGATATGCTAGTTTTTCTGGAGAAGAGCTGATTTTGAGGCAACATATTCTTCCACATCCGGGAGCAGAGGTTCCTTTATACCAAAGCTTTTTGGAAAACGTCAATTATAAAACATTAGTTACCTATAATGGAAAATCGTTTGATTGGCCACAGGTGAAAACAAGACACATGCTTATAAGAGAGCATGTACCTAAGCTACCGAAATTTGGTCACTTTGATTTATTCCATGCTGCAAGAAGGCTATGGAAGCACAAATTGGAGCGCTTAAAACTGTCAATTGTTGAAAAAGAGGTTTTAGGCGTTGAAAGAATAGACGATATTCCAGGATTCTTAGCACCGATGATTTATTTTGATTTTATTGACAGTAATCATCCTGATGGGATGCTTGGTATTTTAAAACATAATGAAGTTGACATCCTTTCGCTCGTTACTTTGTATACCCATTTAACCTTTCAATTGTGTGGAATCGATAGAAATCAGACAAGGGCTGAAACATATGAGGTGGGTCGTTGGTTTTCCACCTTAGGAGAGAAGCAGGAAGCTGAAAAAGTATTGACCAAGCTTACTTCAGAAAGAGATGTCACGTCCTTTCAGGCAAAGCTTACCCTTGCGAATCAATTGAAAAAAGATCGTAATTGGGAGCAAGCTCGGATATTGTTCGAGGATGTTGTCGAATCGAATGAGGAAGAGATGATAATAATAGCTTGTGTAGAACTAGCTAAAATTTTTGAACATAGACAAAAAGAGTACCATTTTGCAATTGAATATTGTCAAAAAGCGATATACTTACGAACTCAATCGGAAAATCTGAAGTCTAAGAAGGATCAGTTATCTTTGGAGCAGCTTGAAATCAGGTTAAAACGTTTAGAGCGAAAATTTGCGAAATTTCCCAGGTAAGCGCAAAATTCGTCAAAATCATTAGTTAATTGTCTATTTTCGGCATGGTTCGATTAATTGCCACAAAATCTTAACAATTTATTATAAAAAACCAGCAATTCCATATTGTTTATTGTAGGCGAAAAAGGTAAAATGTGAAATTGGATTGAGAAAAAAAACGACTTTAAACTTATGGAGCTGGTAATATTGTATAAAGCAATTTTATTCTTATTTTTTATTGTCGTATGTTTGACTGCTGTTGTTTTTACAAGCTTGAAAGATAGCTTTTATTCGATGTTATAGATTGCTTGTCCATTTAAACATTAATAAACGATCAGACTTTTTAGATTCTCTGATTTGTAAAAAATAGGTGTTTTCCTTAGTACAAGAGTAACTCCTTCAACATAGGCTGTTAATGTAAACAGAATATTTGAAGGGAGAGCATTATAATGTATTTAGGAACTAATTTTATGCCGCCAGTCATTCATCCGACACAACAAATTGTGAACCACACATTTTCAACAACGGTGGTGCCACATATTCATCCAGTACACACTACAACGGTAAATCACCATATGTACCAACATAAACACTTCTGCCCACAAACAGCATCATGTTGCGAAGAGGAATGTAATCAGCATATTAACTGCTGTAACCCATGTGCACCAGGTGTTATGCCAGCTGCAATGCCTGCTCCAAATGCCGTGCCAAATATGATGCCAGGTATGGGAGCACCAGGTTTTGCACCAGGTGGCCCAGGTTTCGCACCAGGTGGCCCAGGTTTTGGCCCAGGTGCACCAGGCTTCGCACCAGGACCATTCATGGGACCTCGTCCTTAAGAAGACTGTTCCAATCGCAAGGGCTTTTAGCCCTTGTTTTTTTATATTTACTTTATTGTATGCTTGCTTTATAAAAATGTTTGTCCTATTTAAAAAATTTCTTATATAAAGGAGAACATTCTTTGATAAAAGTCCTTGCGATTTCAGGATATAAACCATTTGAATTAGGAATTTTTAAGAAGGATCATCCATCTGTTCATTATATTAAAGCTGCTTTTAAGCAGGCATTATTACCTATAGTGGAACAGGGTTTAGAATGGGTCCTTATAAGCGGACAATTGGGAGCAGAATTGTGGGCAGCAGAAGTTTTGTTTGATTTACAAACGGATTATCCCGAGCTTAAACTGGCAGTCATCACCCCTTTCCTTGACCAGCAGGCATCTTGGAATGAAAATAATAAAGAATGGTACGAATCCGTTCTTGCAAGAGCAGATTTTATTGATTCTGTAACAAAAAAGGGATATGAAAAACCATGGCAATTTAGATTAAAAAATCAATTTTTTATTGAAAAGAGCGACGGTCTTCTCCTGTTTTTTGATTTGGAAAAAGAGGGGAGCCCAAAATACCTCTATGAAATGGCTATTCAGTTTCAAAAAGATCACGGGTACCCTGTAGAGTTAATTACGTTTTACGATTTACAAATGATTGTCGAAGAAGAACAGTTAAAACAAATGGATTATTAAGGTATTTTTAGTACTCTATTTGCATATTTTTAGAATGTTTCATAAATCATTCATTTCTCAAAACAAAAGAAAATTGACAAAAGAACATATTTTTGAAAAAATAATAGGTAATGATTGGCGAATACTGAGGTGATTTTAATGCTTTCCGATAAAGTTAAGTTAACGGCTAAAGATATTTTAGAAAAAGAGTTTAAGACAGGTGTACGTGGTTATAAACAAGAAGACGTTGATAAATTTTTAGATCTAATTATTAAGGATTATGAAACCTTTCATCAGGAAATCGAGGATTTACAGCAAGAAAATCTTAGACTTCGTAAACAAGTAGAAGATAGTTCGAAAAGACAGCCTGTGGCACAACCGGCTGGAACGACTAACTTCGATATTTTAAAGCGATTATCTAACTTAGAAAAACATGTTTTTGGCAATAAACTCTACGATTAATAGGTTGTACTGTCATTTCCTAATAATAACCATTGAATAAACAGCATGAATTACATATAATAATAAATGTCTTCATTAATGACGTTCGGGTAATCGCTGCAAGGTGCTTTTGCAACTTGTAGAGGAAAGTCCATGCTCGCACGAGCTGCGATGCTCGTAGTGTTCGTGCCTAGCGAAATCATAAGCTAGGGCATCTGGGTCTAGCATCCAGTTGACGGCCGGGAAAATACCTAAGTCCTTTAGGATATGGTATGAATACCTATAAAAGTGCCACAGTGACGTAGCCTTTCTAGAAATGGAAAGGGTGGAACGGGTAAACCCCACGAGCGAGAAACCCAAATTATGGTAGGGGCGCTTTCTCTGAGGAATTGAACGAGGAGAAGGACAGATTCTTTGTGAATCTGTAGATAGATGATTACCACCTAAGTACGAGACTAAAAGTCGCTTGCAGTACTATGGTACAGAACATGGCTTACAGAACGTTATTAATGGGAAAGTATGCTGGATATAACGGCTCTCCTAATATGGGGGGCTTTTTTATTATTTAGAATGTGTAAAAGAACACTGTTGATTTTTACACCCTGTTGATTGGAGCGGAAGACGCGAAGACTCCTGTGGGAGTATGGTTCAGGGGAGACCCCGCAGGCGCAAGCGCCGAGGAGGCTCACCGAAAC
>NZ_JBCNAC010000096.1:0-16814 GCF_050477885.1 Neobacillus rhizosphaerae | reverse complement strand
AAATCAACAGGCAAGTTTAAGAGAGCCATTAATTAATAAATAAACTGCATTCCTTTTGTAGTTTTTGTCAATAATGATAGCGAATCATAGGTCAATCCTGTAAAGTAAACAATACATACATGTAATAAGTTAAGGGTGAAAAAATGGGAAAATATCAATTAATCGCCACTGCGGCGATGGGGCTCGAAGCTCTAGTTGCAAAAGAGGTAAGGTCTTTAGGGTACAACTGTGAGGTTGAAAATGGAAAGGTAATCTACACTGGAGATGAAACTGCGATTGCACGCAGTAATTTATGGTTGAGAACAGCAGACAGAATAAAAATTAAGGTTGGAGAATTTAAGGCCTATACATTTGATGAATTATTCGAGAAGACAAAAGCACTCCCGTGGGAAAAATTCTTGCCTGAGGATGCTGAATTTCCTGTTATAGGTAAATCAGTCAAATCAAAGCTATTTAGTGTTTCTGACTGCCAGGCAATTGTTAAAAAAGCTGTTGTCGAACGGCTGAAAAAACATTATAAGCGAAGCACCTGGTTTGAAGAAAATGGTGCTCTTTACCGTATTGAAGTTGCTTTGCTAAAGGATGTTGCAACCATAACGATTGATGCTAGTGGCCAGGGACTTCATAAACGAGGTTATCGTATAGATCAAGGGGAGGCTCCATTAAAGGAGACGCTTGCAGCTGCCCTTGTTATGCTTACAAATTGGAAAGCTGACCGTCCTTTCATGGATCCATTTTGCGGCTCAGGAACGATCCCAATTGAAGCTGCTATGATTGGGCAAAATATAGCACCAGGCTTTAATAGAGAATTTGTTTCTGAAGGCTGGAACTGGATTCCTCAGAAGGTATGGGATGAGGCGCGAATTGAAGCGGAGGACTTGGCGAACTACGATCAACCTCTTGATATTTTAGGTACAGATATTGACCATCGAATGGTAAAAATCGCACAAGAGAACGCATTTGAGGCTGGTTTTGGGGACCTCATCTCGTTTAAGCAAATGCAAGTAAGAGATATTTCAACACCGAAGGAATATGGTGTAATAGTTGGAAATCCTCCTTATGGTGAAAGACTTGGAGAGAAGAAGGCTGTTGAACAAATGTATAAGGAAATGGGTCAAGCATTCATTAAGTTAGATACGTGGTCGATTTACATTATGACTTCAAATGAAGAGTTTGAACAATATTACGGGAAGCCTGCAACAAAGAAAAGAAAGCTATTTAATGGTTTTATTAGGACAGATTTATATCAGTACTGGGGAAAACGTCCACCAAGACATGAAGACTCGAAATAATTTGCTATAACAAATAAAATAATATGGATCTTTAAGACGAGGGTGTCTATATAGAGACGCTCTTCTTTTTTTGGAGGGTTATTATGCAAAATCGGATGCCGTTTGAAATATCCAAAACTGAATCCTTTTATGACAAATTAAGTGAATGGATTGGCGATTTGTTTTATGATATCCTGCCCGAAGCAGGTTTTGAATTAAGGGATGAACAAATATTTATGGCTTTCCAGCTTGAAAAAGCATTTAAAGACAAAAAAGTAATGTTTGCTGAAGCCGGTGTAGGAACAGGAAAAACGATTGTTTATTTACTTTATTCGATAATGTACGCTCGGTATACTAATAGACCTGCAGTGATTGCTTGTGCAGATGAGACCTTGATTGAACAGCTTGTGAAAAAAGAGGGTGACATTGCGAAACTTGAAAATGTCCTTGGATTAAATATCGATGTTCGGTTGGCGAAATCAAGGGATCAGTATTTATGTTTAAAAAAGCTTGATCAAGTGAGGAATAATGACTTTTCAGATGATATTTCTGAAATCTATGAGAAATTACCTGATTTTGTTCACACAGGAAGCTCGATGCAAGCGTTCGAGAAATATGGTGACAGAAGGGAGTTTCCAAGCCTTTCTGATGACAAATGGAGTAATGTTAATTGGGATTCCCTACAAGATTGTTTTTCTTGTGAAAAACGCCATCGATGTGGTCTGACATTACACCGTGAATATTATCGACATTCAACAGATCTAATTATCTGTTCCCATGATTTTTATATGGAACATGTTTGGACGAAAGAATCACGAAAACGGGAAGGACAGCTCCCGCTATTACCTGAACATTCATCTGTTGTTTTTGATGAAGGGCACTTACTTGAATATGCCGCACAAAAGGCATTAAGTTACCGCTTTACCGATTACACATTGGAAACACTGTTAACGAGGTTAATGGAAAACGAAGTACGTGAAAAGACATTGTATACGATTGATGAGGCTTTATTAGAGAATGAAGCATTTTTTAACACCATTTCACAATTTTCCTCTCTTTCAATAGGCTCAGAAAAACAAATAATTAATAAACATCCATTAGTAATGAAATCTTGCAGAAAGCTGCTCTCGACTCTTCAAGCCTTAGAGGAAGAGTTGGTTTTTGAAAGTGAATTATATGTTATTAATGAATATGACCTAAGAATTGTAGAAGAGTATTTAGAACAAATTACGTATTCATTAACACTTTTTCTACAAGAATTAAACGGAATTACTTGGTTTGAAGAAAACAGGGGTGAACGGACACTTGTAATTATGCCAAAAATGGTTGAAGAAGTGATGAGAGAAGAGGTATTTTCACAGAAGAAACCGTTTATTTTCTCTTCAGCAACACTGGCTAATCAAAAGTCCTTTGATTATATTGCTAAAAGTCTTGGTGTACAGGAATACCTGTCATTTTCCGTTTCATCACCGTTTGATTATGATGAAAAAATGGAAATCTCACTCCCACGGTTTACGACTGGCAATTTTGTTGAAAAAACAAAATACCTTGTAAAAATGATTCACAAAACCGAGGGCCGTGCACTTATCCTTTTAAATAATAAAGAAGAACTGACCTACTTAAAAAGTAAGCTATTAGGGGCTGTTCCATATCCAATTTATTTTGAAGGTGATGAAGAAATAAGTACGCTAGTTTCCAAGTTCCAAAATGAAGAGCAGGCTATATTATGTTCCATTCATCTATGGGAAGGACTTGACATCCCTGGTAGATCACTTGAAAACGTGTTTATCTATTCTCTTCCATATCCACCAAATGATCCGGTATTTACTGCAAAAAAAGAAGGAGTGGCTCATCCGTTTGAAGAGGTGGATTTACCTTATATGCTCCTTCGCCTGCGTCAGGGAATAGGACGTTTAATCAGGAGTGAAACCGACGAGGGAATGGTTCATATCCTATTAGATGAAGACATCAATCCTGAGGTTTTACAAAAAGTTAAAGAGGCCTTACCTACCGAAGCAAAAGAACTATAAAACTAAAAAGCGGAAGCAGCCAATCAAGGCGCTTCCGCTTTTCTTTTTAACGTCCTAATAGCTTTAGACCTTCGGGTGTCATTTTTTCTGGGGACCATGCTGGTTCCCAAACAAGATTTACTTCCACATTTCTTGTATCTTCCAGTCCTTGAACACAATATCGGACACCTGTTGTGATGCTATCATGCAACGGGCAGCCAGGTGTTGTTAATGTCATGGTAATGGTAACATCGGCTTCGTCAGAAACTTCAACATTATATATTAACCCAAGGTCAACCACATTGATATTTAATTCTGGATCGTAGACACTTTTTAATGCTTCTAGGACTTTTTCTTTTACATTCATGATTTACACCTCACTATTTTTTTAAAACGCTTAAGATACTACCTGCAATCACAATAAATACCACTGATAAAATCATCTGGCCAATAGTAAAAAGAATCGTTACTTTTAATACAAAAGAAATAAAAACCACTACTACTGATAGTATGAATAACAAGAATAGAGGAACAACAATCTTCTCATTCATCATGTCTTTTAAGGAAGGGACTGCTTTTTTTCCAATTTCCTTGCTATATTTATAGGTCCACCACAAGAATGGAACGATTTTGTACAGATATCCGATTATGCTTAGGACAACCCATAAAAATAAATAGCTATAAATGAATGGACCAGCGAGAGTGGTTATGGCTTTTGTCCATACTAGGATGAATGCAGCTAAATGTAGGATATTCCCTATTCCAATCGCAACTAATGCAAACGTAAAAGGCTTATCCAGTTTCTTTTTCAATCGGTTTTTTATAATAATGCTAATATGCCAACTAAAAACGGAAAATCCTGCTAACAGTAAAAAGAACCCCATTTTTAAAAGAAAATGATTTTCCATAAAAAAGGAAATTAATAAAGTGACAAGACCTCCAGTATAAAGCCCATATACAAATCTAGCCTGGATCATTGGAAATCCGTGCGATAGGGAAAACATAGGTACCATTTTATAGGAAAATCCAAAAATTAATAATGTAAACCAACCAGTTACGCCCATTAATAAATGACTTTTAAAAATAGATTGATAATACGGAGCGCCAAAACCTGTTTTCAGGCTGTAAATCATTGTAATACCCAAGATGATCGTAATAAATAAACAGACTAATGCAGTGCCAACAAAGGCGGTAAGAATATTCGGCTTTGCTTGTTTTTTTAATGTCATGAACATTTGAAATAAAAACATCATTATTCCCAATAGAGTAAGGGTTCCCGGTATCAAGGCATTTTGCGGTGCCCAATATAACATACCAGAAAAGGATAAAATTCCTGCTGCTGTGATAGCAAATTGAATAAAACCGAACTTTTCACTCCATATTTTTGTTAAAAATGCTACAGGTACAAGCTGATACATAGCGCCCATTGCGGCCATTAATGCCCACCCTAAGACTAATAAATGAGCGGAGGACCAGATTGCAGGAATTCTAAAGCTTCCAGCTGTCAGCATTTGACCATTTATTAATAGTATTAGTTGGGAAAGAACCAATGCAATCAAACTAAAAAGGATAAAGGAAATAGGAAGCTTAATATTTGTTTCACTTCCCATAGATTGAGGAAGCATACATGATCACCTACTTACCGGAAAATTTCAATTTTGAAACTTCCGTCATTTTGTTGTTCTGTTCGTTGCTTGTAGCCCAATTCTTCCAACTGCTCG
Source organism: Neobacillus rhizosphaerae (assembly GCF_050477885.1). GTDB lineage: Bacteria > Bacillota > Bacilli > Bacillales > Cytobacillaceae > Neobacillus > Neobacillus rhizosphaerae_A. The sequence continues at coordinate 11,813 of NZ_JBCNAC010000096.1, read as the reverse complement.
TATAGAAACATGGGTCTTCTATCATTTATTATCGTTAAAACCTCATTTTCATTCAATGTTTCTAAAGCGGCTAATGTTCTCATCATTGGCTGTGGGGGTTCTAACCCCCGATTATCTAAAATCACCGTATTCACCCTCTATGTCTAAAATTCTTTATGCTCTTTATTCATCTTGTTTTTGTAAATGTTATTTTCCAGTGTTTATTATCAATTTCCTCTTCCTCATGGGTGAAACCTTTTGCCTTTAGTACGCCGAAAAGTGGAACTGGTTTAAACGGGGCATGTAGGATAAAGAGATCGTTTGTTTTACATTCCTTAACGGCCTCCATAATCTTTTGAAAAGGTTCCAATTTATTTTTTAAATCCTCGCGGACATCAAGTTCAATAATTCGTTGTTCCATTTAGGACAACTCCTTTAATTTTAATAGAATAATTCCTGTTGAAGTGCTTCACGGTCGATTAAGTAATATCCCTCATCGTCCTGTATAACGTATTCTTTCTTTTTAACTTGATTTATCGTGCGGCTTACGGTCTCTCTAGAAGTACCAATCATATTGGCTAATTCTCGATTCGTAAATTGAGTGGTAAGCCGATATCGATCTCCAACCTTATCACCGTTAGTTTTACACAATCTAATAAGTAATAAAATTATCTGTTCATATGTGTTATGAAGAACTTGCGCTTCTAACCTTCCTTGAAGGTCTACAATTTTTTCCCCTAACACTTTAAAAAGTTTAATGCAGAGCTCCGGATAGGAAATTAATATTTCTTCAAACTTGTCTATTGGAATTACCACTAGATGAGCATCTTCCATAACTTCAGCATGTGCCGGAAAATTACCTTTTCTGAAAAATCCAGCATGTGGAAACATCTCTCCAGGTTCGAGAACAGATATTATTTGTTCTTTCCCAGCTTGGTCTGTCTTATAGATTTTAATTTTCCCGCTATGAATAAAGAAGACTCTATCAAGTGGATCATCTTGCATGAAAACATACATCTTATGTTTATAAAATCGGGTTTGTGCAATTTTTACGATGGGTTCAAGTTCTTGTGTACATAATTCCTTGAAGATTGGTACCTCGGACAGTCTTTTGATAATATCCGCTTGCTTCATTTAACATCACCTTCATATTAGTAATTCAACATAGCTACATTGTAGCAATGATTTCACACTGAATATGTGACCTGTGTCATAGCTAGAGTTCTTTTTGAAAATAATTCTCGGTTGAGTGATAAATATCACAAGGGTAGGATGAGGCGCTTCACTTTGTGAGATTGCTATCAAAGTTACAATACGAGTGTAAAGAAACATGAGAGGATGAAAGGGTATGGAAATTCAGCGGGGAACACCGGCAAAAAAAGTGGTAAAGGCAAATAAAAATGCCTTATTGAAATCCACATTAATTATTACCATTTTACTTAGTTTCACTGTTTTATTAGGGGGAGGCTATTGGATATTTAAGGAACAGGCACCTAGACCAATAGAGGTAACCAATGAAAAAGGAGAGGTTTTATTTACAAAAGACTCCATAATGGGGGGTCAGGCAGTTTTTCAAAAATACGGCTTAATGGATTATGGAACTGTTTTAGGGCATGGATCTTACATGGGTCCAGATTATACAGCGGAATCTTTAAAAATTTATACAGAAGCTATGCAGGATTTTAAAGCTAATGAGGAATATGGCAATGACTATTCTAAATTAAATGCTGATGAAAAAGTCATTATTAAAAATAAAGTAATAAAAGAAATGCGCAAAAATAGATATGACAGCAGCAAAGATACAATGGAGCTAACAAATGCTCAGGCTTTTGGACTTGAAAAGGTAAGAGACTATTATAAAGATATCTTTACAAAAGGTGACGGTTGGGGTTTAAAGGCAAACCTTATTAAAGAAGAGGATATGCCTACTAAGGATCGTGCCTATGTTGCCAATGGTGATCAGATTACACAGATTTCAGATTTCTTCTTTTGGACGGCATGGCTCTCAAGTACCGTTCGTGAAGGTGATAAAATCACCTATACAAATAACTGGCCATACTATGAAGACGCTGGAAATCAATTATCCTTCTCTGCTATTTGGTGGAGTGGTGCAAGTGTAACCATACTTATTTTAATGATTGGTATTATTCTTTATTTCTTCTACCGTTATCAGTTTGGTATGCAAGAAGCTTATAAAGAAGGCAAGTTTCCACACATTGATTTACGTAAAATGCCAGTGACGAATTCGCAAGTAAAATCAGGGAAATATTTTACCATCGTATCTGTCTTATTCTTTGTTCAGTGTATGTTTGGTGCGTTACTAGCTCACTATTATATTGAACCTGATAGTTTCTTTGGAATGAAGTGGATCCATGACATTCTTCCGTTTAATATCACTAAGGGCTATCACTTACAGCTGGCCATTTTCTGGATTGCAACAGCATGGCTAGGTATGGGAATTTATATAGCTCCATTAGTTGGCGGTTATGAGCCTAAGAAACAAGGCTTATTGGTAGATATTTTATTCTGGGCCCTAGTTGTCCTTGTGGGCGGCAGTATGGTTGGAGAATGGCTTGGAGCAAATGGATACTTAGGAAATCAATGGTTCTTATTCGGTCACACTGGCTGGGAATATATTGAACTTGGCCGCGTATGGCAACTCATATTAATTGTTGGTATGTTGATTTGGTTGTTCATTGTATTTAGAGGCGTTAAAGCAGGTCTAAAGCGTGAGACAGATCGAGGCGGACTTATCCACCTATTATTCTACTCAGCTATAGCTGTACCGGCATTCTATATCTTTGCCTTATTTATCAACCCTGGTACTAGCTTCACATTCGCAGATTATTGGCGCTGGTGGATTATTCACTTATGGGTAGAAGGTATTTTTGAAGTTTTTGCAGTTGTTGTCATTGGTTTCTTAATGGTTCAATTAGGTCTTGTAACCAAGAAATCAACAGTAAGACAATTATACTTCCAATTAATCCTGCTATTAGGCAGCGGTGTAATCGGAATTGGTCACCACTATTACTATAACGGTTCTGCAGAAGTATGGTTAGGACTTGGTGCTGTGTTCTCAGCATTAGAAGTTATCCCATTAACCTTATTAATTCTTGAAGCATATGAGCAATACAAAATGATGCGTGAGGGTGGAGTTAATTTCCCTTATAAAGGTACCTTCTGGTTCTTAATCTCTGTCGCAATTTGGAACTTGGTTGGTGCAGGTGTTCTTGGATTCTTAATCAACTTACCAGCAGTAAGCTATTTTGAACACGGACAATTCTTAACACCAACACACGGCCATGCATCAATGATGGGTGTATATGGAATGTTTGCAGTAGCAGTTCTATTGTACTCATTAAGAAACATTGTAAAACCAGAGGCTTGGAATGATAAATGGATTAAAATTAGCTGTATTTTGCTAAACGTAGGTCTTGCTGGAATGGTATTCCTATCATTACTACCAGTTGGGTTCATGCAAATTAAAGAAGCATTCTATAATGGTTATGCAGCAAGCCGTTCAGCTTCATTCCTTCAAAAGGATATGGTGCAAACCCTTCTAACCTGGCGTGCGGTGCCTGACACCATTTTCCTAATTGGTGTGTTGATATTAGTATTATTCTGTATTAAAGCACTCTTTAACTTACGTAAACCAACTCATAAGGAAGAAGAGAAGCTTCCTGTTAAAGATCTTTCTATCGACGAGGAATAATTTAAAAATCCGTAAGGTTTAACCTTGCGGATTTTCTTTTTCTATTTTGAGGGTTTCATAGCATTCAAAACAAAGTATTTCATTCCTTTCTGTATGGATACCGTTAAAAAAACCATCTAAACAGTATATATTCTTGTTGCAACACTTGCATGAGCCCACTAATTCCTTCATCTTTTTAACCTCCTAACTAAGGAAAGAGTATTAACAAAATCATTTCTTGGGTGTGATAAGATGCACTAAAAATGAGAAAAAGATTTCTTATAATGAAATAGAAGTAAACGAAATAAAAGGAGTGATAATGTTGCAAACGTATGCAAAAGTAATCCATGTTCCAGACTACCCACCACGTGAAAAGCATCCAACAATCTTTAACGGATTTGATGAGTTATCATCAGGAGAAAACATGATGATTGTTAATGATCATGATCCGAGACCACTTTTATACCAGTTCATGATGGAGCGACCTGAACAATTTTCTTGGGAATACCTAGAAGAGGGTCCTGAAACATGGAAGGTTGCAATCAGTAAAAAGTAAGCTGAGAATTTACGTCTTTGAAATTTCCAGGCTACTTAACTCTTTCTAATCATTTTACGTGTGAATATTTATTTTCCAGTTTTTTCCCCTATGAATATATTTTACAACAGAAAACTCTTTCTGTTGTTTTTTTTATCATTATTAATCTAAAAAAGCCAACTTTTCAGAATTATATGGTAAAATTTAAACGTTATGAGAGGGGGCAATGCTGTGAGTACAAAGGCTATTCAAATAGAAAAAGAGTTTTTGGATTATGTGAAAAAAATGACTGCCTATCATGAGGCACTTGGCGTTATTTATTGGGATTTAAGAACAGGAGCTCCCAAACAGGGGGTAGAACAGCGGTCAGAAGTAATCGGGATGCTATCTTCGGAAGTATTTAAAATGTCTACATCTGAAGAAATGGCTGCTTACATAGCAAGTTTATCAAAAGCTGAAGTAGATGAAATAACAAAAAAAATTCTTGAAGAGTGCAAAAAAGAGTATGAACGGAATAAAAAAATTCCAGCAGAAGAATACAAAGAGTTTGTGATCCTCCAATCCAAAGCTGAGAGTGTTTGGGAGGAAGCGAAAGAGAAAGCTGATTTTGCCATGTTTAGTCCATATTTAGAAAAGCTGGTAGAGATGACAAGAAGGTTCATAAGTTACTGGGGGCATACTGAAAAGAGATATGATGTCTTATTAGATATGTATGAACCAGGGATGACGACAGAGGTACTGGATGATGTATTTGGTAAACTAAGAGAGAGTATTGTTCCTTTAGTGAAGAAAATCTCTGAAGCAGATAATAAGCCAACAACAGATTTTCTTTTTAAATCCTTTAAAAAGGAGAAGCAACGCGAATTCAGCTTAGAGATTCTAGCAAAGATGGGCTATAACTTTCAGGCTGGAAGGCTGGATGAAACCGTTCATCCATTTGCGATTGGGCTGAATCCTGGGGACGTACGTGTCACAACAAAGTATGATGAAAATGACTTTCGGACAGCTATATTTGGCACCATTCATGAAGGAGGCCACGCCTTATATGAACAAAACTTTTCAAAAGAATTAATCGGTACGCCTCTATGTTCTGCTTCATCCATGGGTATTCACGAATCGCAGTCCCTATTCTACGAAAATATGGTTGGCAGAAGCCTTCCATTTTGGAAAAATAACTTTGACTGTCTAAAAAAATACGCAAATGGGCAATTCGATCAAGTAGATAGTGAATTATTTTACAGAGCAATTAATGAATCTAAACCATCCCTTATTAGAATCGAAGCAGACGAATTAACTTATCCACTTCATATCATTATTCGTTATGAAATTGAAAAAGGCTTATTTGATGGTTCCATGCAAGTGAAGGACCTGCCGCAGATTTGGAATGATATGTATGAACAGTACCTGGGAATTGTTCCGAAGAATGATGGGGAGGGAATTCTCCAGGATGTCCACTGGGCGGGAGGAAGCTTTGGATATTTCCCTTCCTATGCATTAGGATATATGTATGCGGCGCAATTTAAGCATAAGATGCTGGAGGAAATTCCCCATTTTAATCAATTGGTAGAAGAAGGGGATTTGTTGCCGATTAAAGAGTGGTTAACGAAAAATATTCATCAATACGGGAAATTAAAGAAACCACTTGAAATTCTAAGAGATGTTACAGGTGAGGGCTTAAATGCAGAGTACTTAATTGAGTATCTCATTGATAAATATCAAAAGGTGTATCAATTGCAGTGAAAAAGTTCCTTCCAATTGTTTTTATTTCTAGTAGTGCTGCATTATGGGGGATTATTGCCATATTTGTTAGAAAGCTAACCGAATTAGGATTTACACCGATGGAGATTGTCACATTAAGGGTAGTAACTGCAGCAGTATTGCTCGGAATCCTTGGTATCAGTAAATATTCGTCCCAGATGAAAATCAAATGGATGGATATTAAATTGTTTATAGGAACCGGCGTTTGCAGCATTGTGTTATTTAATTGGTGCTACTTTTCTGCAATCAATCAGATGAGTTTATCCATTGCTGTCATACTATTATATACAGCCCCTGTTTTTGTTACAGCTTTATCCTTTCTATTTTTAAAAGAAAAAATGAATACGGTAAAATTATTATCAGTATTAGGGACAATTGCAGGTTGTGTAATGGTTGCAGGGGTAAACCTTCATGCAACTAGCTTTAGTTTTATCGGAATGTTAACAGGACTCGGGGCCGGCTTTGGATATGCCTTATATAGTATATTTGGCAAATTTGCTTTAAAAAAATATCAACCCTTTACGGTCACTTTTTATACGTTTGTCATTGCATCCATTACATTACTGCCGTTAACAAATATTTGGGAAAAGGGTTCCTTACTTGTAAGTAATGAGGTTCTTCTATACGGGATTGGTTTGGGGCTTTTTCCAACGGTATTGGCATATTTACTCTATACAAAAGGACTTGAAAAGATAGACACCAGTAAAGCTGCTATTATTGCCACGGTTGAACCAGTAGTAGCCACGCTTTTAAGCGTTTTTCTCTATCGGGAAGGGTTCAGTGTTACTCAGGGTATCGGTACTTCCTTGATTCTTTTATCTGTTTTGCTGGTAAATCGGTCAAAAAGTAACTCAAAACAAATATTCGAAGAAAAGGCTTCAATCAACTGATTGAAGCCTTTCTAATTTTTATATACTACCATTTACTCCAAGTTTGGAATCCTTTTGATCCTGGTGGTGCATTTTGAATGATATCAATAAACGGTATGGTGTAAGCAAAAAGAATTAAAGCTGCTGTAATACCAAGCCATAATTTCCAGTTTTCAAATACCATGGGCGCTTTTTCTTCTGGACGTTCTGCTTCACCAACTGGGAATTCTTCTTCTCCCTTTGGTGCAAAGAATGCTAGATTGATAAAGATAATAAGCACTAAGATAATACCTAAGAAAAGAATTGAGCCACCAACTGCTTGAGCAATTTGGTAAGGGATCCACTCTGCCGCTTGCTTCGCACCACCATAGGTTGAGAAGGAAGAACGTCGTGGGCCACCAAGCAAACCTTGTGCATGCATGGAAGTTGACATGAAGGCCATTCCAATTGTCCACACCCAGCCTTGAATAATACCTAGTTTATTCATTGCTTTTGTTAATTTACGCCCTGTTAAATGCGGTACTAACCAGTATGAGATTCCAAAAAATGTTAACGCAACAGATGTTGCTACCGTTAAGTGGAAATGGCCTGTTACCCATATAGTATTATGAACTACCTGGTCCATCTGGTTTGAAGCGTTAATAATACCACCAGCACCAGCTGGGATAAAAACGGCCATACCGATAAATGGAACGATAAATCGTGCATCACCCCATGGTAGAACCCTGAACCAGCCAAAAAGACCAGTTGCGCCTTTGGAACGGCCATATCTCTCAAAGGTAGCAAATAAAGAGAAGGCTGTCATTAATGAAGGAATGATAACCATGAAAGTCAAGATAACCTGTAAGAACTTCCATGCAGGGTCAATACCAGGTTCTGTTAATTGATGGTGAAAACCTACCGGAATCGAGAAAAGCAAGAACAAAATAAAGGATAAACGAGCTAAGGAATCGGAGAAGATTTTTCCACCGATAATTTTTGGGATAATAGCATACCAACACATATAGGCTGGCAATAACCAGAAATAAACTAATGGGTGACCAAAATACCAGAACAATGTACGGCTGACTAAAACATCAACAGTATCCACTAAGCCAAGTGACCAAGGCAGTAATTGGAATAAAACGGTTGCAGCAACACCTAATGTAGCAACGATCCAAAGAACAGTATTCACTACAGCCATAAAGCTTAATAAAGGACTTGGCTGTCCTGGATTATTTTTGCGCCATTTTGCATAGGTCAGAATCTGAGCGGAACCATCAATCCAGCTTCCGACAACTACAAAGGTTAAGCCCAAATAAAAAATCCAGTGTGCTTTTAGTGGGGCATAGAACGTATAAAGAACAGATGCTTCCTTAAGCAAAACCATTGTTGCAGCCATTAATGTACCAATCAACATGACCCAAAAACCAATCCAGCCGGTACGTCTTGCTGCAGGGGAATGACCACCCGTTGTTCTGCTTACAGCAGCATATTGAAATCCCATAATAAAGAAAGTGGTTAAAACAAGTCCCATTAATACTCCATGGACAGTTAAAACTTGGTAATAATCGATTCCCCACGGAAGTTCCCATTTACCAGAACGAACGAGGGTTTGGAGAAGGCCCATCAAACCACCAAGAGCAAGAGCGGAGAAGGCGACAAAAAAGTGTGCCATCGAAAGCTTCGCATCACGTGGGTCAACTTTTACTTTTACAGCTGTATTGTTAACCATTATTTTACCACCTCAATCTTTGAACTCATTAGATGGTGTCCAGCACCACAGTATTCATTACACACAATTAGATATTCGCCAGCCTTGTCAAAGGTTGTCGTATATTCACTGACATAACCAGGTTCAAGCATCATATTAATATTAGTTCCAGCTACTTCGAAGCCATGAACAACATCTGTTGTTGTTGCAATAACCCTTACTTTCGAACCTAGTGGCACTTTTACTTGCACAGGATTAAATGAGAAGGCTGAAGCCACATACACTAATTCATAGTCCCATTCTTTCCCTTCAACTTTGTGAAGGCCTGGCTCTGTAAATGGTTTTGTTTGATTGACCTTCTCAGGATTAATAGTAGTTAAACAACTAGGTGGTTTGTTCCCTAGATAAAAAGCACTAACGCCAATGGTGACCAAAAATACTACAAGGGCACCTATTCCAAATGCGAGCCATATTTTTTCAAATTTATGCATATGCATAACCTTTTTCCCCCTTCAATCATTAAAAACGTTCTACAAATAGGTAATAGACACCTACCCAAGTGACCACAATGAAAAATCCCAAAAAGAAAACGGAAGCTAATGTTCCTTTGAGAGAAGAGCTGTCTTCAATCTCGGTTTTTTGTTTTGTTTTTAATTCCGGTTTTGCCATCCCCTTGCACTCCCTTCAAGAAAAGTAAAGATTAAATAATAAGTTCTCTTTCATAATACAAAACAATTGTGAAAGTTAACCATAAAATTTGGAAGTTCACAAATTGTTCATTCCTTAGGTAACTACTATGTTAATGTTAAAAACTTGATATAACAGTGATTTATGTCACATTAACCATGGGGTAAATGTGACATAAATGTGAACCATCACACTCTACCTGTGATAAAAGTAATTGAATAATGTTTCACAAGTAAAAAGCCATGTTTTTGAAATCAAGTCACATTCCTGAAATAGGAAAAATAAGATAAATCAAATGACTTATTTTATTCAGGAAGCGAGGGTATCCCTTGGAGAAATATTATTGCGAACAATGTCGGATTCTATATAGTGCAGAACAAAATTGTGAAGTTTGCGGATTATTGGCAAATAATAAAATTAAGATTGAGGTTCAAACACAACCAGAAAAACAATAAGTCACTAAAATTGGTAAAGATTATGTAATGAAGGAAACTTAAAATCACGCTATAATTTAAGAGCACAACAACAACCTTCAAAACGTTTGCTTCCCTGTCGCAGGGAGGCTCTTTTTTTGCCCTCATGCAGACTAATGGAGATAAAAACCTCGAATAATTCCATGGACTACTGGAAAAAATAACCGTACATATGAAGAAGGAGAATGTATGATGCCTGCTATTCTTTCTGTTTCAGAGGTTATTCCCCCTTATGAGATCAAACAAAATCAAGCAGTCGAATTTGCAAGAGAACTTTTTGCTGATTCATTTAAGGATATAGAAAGACTTCTAAAGGCTTTTCAAAATGGACAAATTGAGAAAAGGCATTTTGTAAAGGGGCTGGATTGGTTTAAATCGAACCATACGTTTGAAGAAAAAAATAATGCCTATATTGAAGCTGCTGTACAACTTGGTAGCGAAGCGATTGTCAAATGCCTAAATAATACTAGCTTTCTTGAGAAAAATCTCCCTTATGAAGAAATAGATGCTATTTTCTTTATTTCAACAACAGGTGTTGCCACACCTACTATTGATGCTAGAATCATGAATCAACTGCCCTTTAATCCCCACACTAAACGAATTCCTATTTGGGGTCTTGGATGCGCCGGTGGGGCTGCGGGATTATCAAGAGCATTTGAGTATTGCTTAGCATTTCCTGAAGCAAAGGTGCTTGTCCTTTCAATTGAACTATGCAGTCTAACCTTTCAACGTAATGATCTTTCAAAGAGTAATTTAATAGGGGTCTCGCTATTTGCAGATGGGATTGCCTGTGCATTGGTTTGTGGCGACTCTTCGAATACAAAGAGTTATAGAAAAAAAGCGGCGTATCCATCGATTATCGCGACACAATCTACACTCATGCCAAACTCGTTGGACGTAATGGGCTGGGAGATTAAAAATTCCGGCTTGTACGTTGTATTTTCTAGAGATATACCTCGAATTATAGAAGAATGGTTAAAGCCAAATGTGAAGGGGTTTCTAGATCAATATCACATGAACCTAAGTCAGGTAGACTATTTTATTGCCCACCCTGGCGGTAAAAAAGTGCTAGATGCCTATGTTAAATCATTAGATATCCCTACTTCCATGACAGATATATCCTTAGAGGTTCTAAAGCAATTTGGCAATATGTCGTCAGTTACAATCCTTTATGTACTGAAACGAATCATGGGGATGGATATTCCAAAGGATACTATCGGGCTTGGAACAGCTCTAGGTCCAGGGTTTAGTTCCGAATTGCTACTAATGAGGTGGGTGTAAATGAATAGTTTTCTTCCATTCCTTGTATTATTTGGAGTCATCATTTCTCAAAGAGTAACGGAGCTTATTATTGCTAAAAGTAATGAAAGATGGATGAAGAAAAATGGTGCCATTGAGTTCGGAGCCAAGCATTATAGATTGATTGTTGGCATGCATATTCTGTTTTTTATTGTTTTTTTCGGCGAGAAGGTTTGGCTGAATCGCGGATTATCCCCAATATGGCCTTTATTGCTGACCGTTTTTATAGTTGCTCAGTTAGTCAGATTATGGGCAATCACTTCGCTTGGAAAGTATTGGAATACGAAAATTCTTGTCTTATCCAATGCAATGGTTATAAGGAAGGGGCCCTATCGTTTTATAAAACATCCAAATTATTTTGTCGTAGCTATCGAGCTTCTGGTTGTTCCATTATTATTTTCTTCCTATATAACGGCTATCTTGTTCACCACGTTTAATGCGATAATTTTGTCCCGTCGAATTCCAGAGGAGGAGAAGGCTCTTCAAAATCTAACAGAATATGTTGATGCCTTTCAAAATTGTAATCGTTTTCTACCTAAGATTGTTAAATAATTGTGACAGTTGATAAAACGTTATTGAAAACGATTATCAGCTATGTTAAACTAATCTCAACGATGAAAATCATTCTCAATCAGAGTTTGAAAAGGGAAGGTGTTACATATGGCTTTTGCTTTTGTTGGAGGAACCATAGTTATATATGCATTTGTCATGAAGCACGTCTTACGCAATGCAACTCATTAAATGAAATCAGTTAAAATACTTTCAAAAGCCAGGGAGAAATCCTTGGCTTTTTTCTTTACGTTTAACAAGAAGGCTGTGTTAAAGAACA
>NZ_JBCNAC010000095.1:0-36823 GCF_050477885.1 Neobacillus rhizosphaerae | reverse complement strand
CGCCGAGGAGGCTCGCCGAAACGCCCACGGAAAGCGAAGCGCCTGGAGCGGAAATCAACAGACAAGTTTAACAAAGATAACAAGAAAAAAACAAAATTGTTCTAGAAAAAGTGTGTCAAGATAGGAAATGTTTGAATTATCGTATAAAATAAAAACATTACTAAGTTGCTAAGGGGAATATGTAATGGTTAAAACCGCCAGTCAAATTGAAACTTATGAAACACTTAAAAATAAGATTGCTTCTTTATATAATTTATTAACCGAGGAGAAAGATGAAGCACAAGCTGAAAAAGTGAAAGAACTTGCAAAAAAATTAATGAATAGGGAGTTTCTCATTGCCTTTTGTGGGCATTTTTCAGCCGGAAAATCGACAATGATCAATCGAGTGGTTGGTGAGAATTTACTACCCTCAAGTCCAATCCCAACTAGTGCAAATCTTGTAAGAGTAAAAGCAGGAGAGGAATACGCCAAAGTTTATTTCAAAAATGAAAAACCCAGGTTATATCTAGCACCCTATGATTATGGGTTAGTCAAAAATTATTGTAAGGATGGAGACAAAATTGAATCCATTGAAATCAGCCATAAGGATTCTCGTTTACCAGAAAATACGGTAATTATGGATACACCAGGTATTGACTCTGCAGATGATGCTCACCGAATCGCAACTGAGTCAGCTCTGCATCTTTCGGATCTAATTTTTTATGTAATGGATTATAACCATGTCCAAGCAGAATTAAATTTCTTGTTTACAAAGGAATTAACGGAAGCAGGGAAAGAGGTTTATTTAGTCATTAACCAAATCGATAAACATAAAAATGACGAATTAAGTTTTCCCGATTTTCAAAAAAGTGTGGTTGACTCTTTCGCATCTTGGGGTGTAAGACCTGAAAGGATTTTTTACACGTCATTAAAGGATGAAAATCATCCTCTCAATGATTTCACCGAACTCCAGCAGTTCATTCAATCTAAGTTGAGTGAGAAGGAACATTTATTAATCCCGTCAGTTTTTCATTCTTTAAGAAAAATTGCCCAGGATCATATCGATCAATCACATAAGACAGCAGATGAAGAGCTTATTCCTATCCTAAAAATATTAAATGAACTATCGGAGAAGGAAAGACAAGATTTAGAAGCATCCCATCAAAGAGTCTCGCACGATCTCAAAAAGATAAGTGAAAGTACGGGGATAAAGGAAAAAAACTTTGAAAATGAAATTTCACAAATCCTGAAAAATGCAATCATCATGCCATTTCAGACAAGAGCATTAGCGGAGAGTTATTTAGAATCCTGTCAGCCGGAATTTAAAGTTGGGTTCTTGTTCTCCAAACAAAAGACAAATGAAGAGAAAAATAAGAGATTAGAGAGTTTCTATCAAGATTTACTAGATAAAATAAAATCACAGCTTGAGTGGCATATTCGAGAATTTTTACTACGTAGCATAAAGGAGGCTGAAATTGAAGATATTGAGCTACAAGGGTTAGCTCAAGCCTTCTCCATCCCTGTTCCAATGCAAATATTAGAGGATACCGTTAAGTCTGGAGCACGTGTATCGGGGGAATATATACTTCGTTATACTGAGGATGTGGCCAATGAGATTAAAAGAACAGCAAGAAATCAACTTTCTGAATTTAAAAGTAAGTTTGTAGAATGTTTAACTATTCAATCATCGAGATTACAACAACAGTATGAAGAGGAATTTACCAAAATTGAAAGGTATGTTAATGCCTTAACAGAATTGAAAAAGGCAGAACAAACCATCTTTATAAAAGATAAAAAGATTGATGACTTGTTTACAAAGCATGAGATTCTTCAGGAGGATCGTAACCATCTATTTAGTGAGCATAATGAAGAATATGAAGTGATTAAAACTCAAGAGGGCTCACGAGTTATTACAAACCAAGAGAATATATCAAAAAACACAGGAAATACAAAGATTGTTTCCAAGGATGCAGGGGTGAGGTTTGAGCAGTCAGATCATCATTTAAAGCAAACAGTTGAACGACTTCATCTTTCATCGAACCTGATAAAAGATTTAGCCGGTTTTCAAAAAATTTCAAATGAATTGGAAGAAAAGGCAAATAGGTTGAAGAATAAAGGGTTTACTGTTGCATTATTCGGTGCATTTAGTGCTGGGAAGTCCTCATTTGCGAATGCTTTAATGGGGGAGAAGGTTTTACCAGTATCGCCAAACCCAACAACTGCTGCTATCAATAAAATTAAGCCTGTTACTGCTGAAAGGCAGCATGGAACGGTCCTGGTGAAGTTTAAAGATCAGGGATCCATGCTAGAAGATGTAAATCGCTCCTTAAAGGTCTTTGATTTGCATGCTGAAGATTTAAACTATGCAGTGAAATTGATAGACCAGATTTTGCTGGATAAAGGCCAAGAAGGTGTACTTGAAAAAACACATTATGCCTTTTTACAGGCATTTAAAAAAGGTTTTGCCTCTTTAGTACCTCTGCTAGGAACCACCAAGGAAACGGAAATAAGTGATTTTAATGAGTTTGTGGCAAAAGAGGAAAAATCCTGTTATGTGGAGTGGATTGAACTTTATTATGATTGTGAGCTAACAAGAAAAGGGATTACGCTTGTAGATACACCTGGAGCTGACAGTATAAATGCGCGCCACACAGGGGTTGCCTTTGATTATATTAAGAATTCAGATGCTATCTTATTTGTCACCTATTATAATCATGCCTTTTCAAAAGCAGACCGAGAATTTTTAATCCAGCTGGGACGTGTAAAGGAATCCTTCCAGATGGATAAAATGTTCTTTATCATTAATGCGATTGACCTTGCTGAAGACGATGAAGAGAAAGAACTTGTGGCTGAATATGTGGAGGACCAATTAATTAAATATGGAATTCGAAATCCACACTTGTATTCCGTATCAAGTTTGCTTGCATTAAACGATAAGCAAAATAACACTCAAAGCCAGCAATCAGGCATGAACCAATTTGAACAGTCATTTTATCAGTTTATATCCAATGATTTAACGGAAATGGCTATTTCTTCTGCCGATAAAGAACTGGATCGAGTATTTGAATTAGTAAATAAGTTAGTACAAAGTTCACAGGAAGACAAAACGGTTAAGGATCAAAAGCGAACAGAGATTGAAAAAGAAAAGGCTAAAATTAAGGGGTTATTAGAAAAACAATTAGGGGAAAGTCTTCAAAATCGATTATTACAGGAAGCGGAAGAATTAATTTACTACATTAAGCAAAGAGTTTTTCTACGATTTGGAGACTTCTTTAAAGAGGCATTTAATCCGTCCACACTTAGGGACGACGGACGCAACTTGAAAAAAGCACTGCAAGCTGCTCTTGATGAATTTCTAGAAAGTATTGGTTTTGATTTTGCACAGGAGATGAGGGCAACTACCGTAAGATTGGACCGGTTTATTGAAAAGATACTTACAGACTATCATGGACAACTAATGCGAAACCTTCTAGAAGTGAATCGGGATTTATCTTTTTCAGACTTTGAAAAATCCAAATATGAAAAAATTGATTTCTCCTTAGCATTTAAGGATATAGATCACCAGTATTTCACAAAAACTTTGGCTTATTTTAAAAATCCAAAATCCTTTTTTGAAAAAAACGAGAAGCAATACATGGTGGAAGATCTGAATCAAATTCTAAGTGTGTTAGCTGACGAGTATTTAAAGCAGTCAGGAGAACGATTGAAAAGTCACTATGAAATTGAATTACGGAAGGAAACAGAATGTTTAGTAACAAGATTACAGGAACAAGCCGATGATTTTTACTTAAGTCTTCTCTCTGCATTGGATGGAGGCGTTTCGATCCAAAGGCTAATGGAGATTCAGCAAAAGCTACCAAAATAGATTGGTTTTGAGAAGGGGAGAACTTGGATGAAGTTTGTAAAAGACAGGGAATGGCTGTTTAATAATTTGAATGATAATAATGTCATTCTTGTTGATTGCCGATTTTCCTTAGCGGATCCGCAAAAGGGAAAAAAGGAATATCTTGAAAGCCATATTCCAGGTGCATTTTACTTTGATTTGGAGAAAGATCTGTCAGCACCTGTTAAGGAGCATGGCGGAAGGCACCCCTTGCCAGATTTGGAGAAATTGATTAGGAAACTTGAAAACGCAGGAATTAATGAATGCAAAGTAGTTATTGCTTATGATCATGGTGAGGGGGCTTATGCAGCTAGATTTTGGTGGCTCCTAAAATACCTAGGTCATAAAAATGTCTATGTTCTTAATGGAGGATATAAACAATGGCAGGAAGCCAATTACCCAGTGACAGCAAACCTTCCTGCATCTAAAACAGTAAAATTTCATGTTGAACTAAATCCTGATGTTATTGCTACAACGAAGGAAGTCGAGGAAGTGGTTCGACATAGGCCAAAAGACTGTATTTTGATCGATTCAAGAGAAGAAAAGCGCTACCTAGGTTTAGAGGAACCAATCGATAAAAAAGCAGGACATATCCCTGGAGCACTAAATAAGCCTTGGATGGCTGGCTTACATGCTAATCAATATAAGACAGTTGAGGAACAAAGACAAAGGTTTTCGAATATCGATTCTAAAAACCAAATTATTGTTTACTGCGGCTCTGGAGTAACGGCTGCCCCTAATTTCCTTGCTTTAAAAGAAGCAGGGTATGAGAAAGTAAAACTCTATGTGGGGAGCTATAGTGACTGGATTTCTTATACTGGAAATAAAATCGAATAAGTGACAAGTCAAACCTATGATATAATGGAAAGCGTGTGATTAGAATACCATTCAAAAGCAGGCAATGGAATCGTTTGGTGTTGCCGCTTATATATAGGGGGACTTAGAAATTGAATAATCAAAAGCCTTCATTAATGCTTGTCGATGGGATGGCATTATTATTCCGAGCTTTTTATGCAACTGCAGTAACAGGACAATTTATGATTAATTCAAAAGGGGTTCCAACCAATGGAATTCACGGGTTTGTAAAACACTTATTTACTGCTGTTTCTTCTTTCAAACCAACTCACCTTGCCGTTTGTTGGGATATGGGTAGCAAGACCTTTAGAACAGAATTATTCCCTGATTACAAAGGGAATCGTGGAGAAGCTCCTATAGAGCTTGTCCCACAATTTGACTTAGTGAAAGAAGTAGTCGCTGCATTCGATATTCCCAATATTGGATTAGCGGGCTATGAAGCAGATGATTGTATTGGGACGATTGCTCAGCAAGCAAAGGATTTTGCACATGTTTCAATCTTAACTGGTGACCAAGATATTCTTCAGTTACTTGACGAGAGTATATCAGTCATTCTGATGAAAAAAGGCTACGGGAATTATCTTGTACACACTCCTCAAACTTTTTTTGAGGAAAAAGGAATATCACCTAGACAAATGGTTGATTTAAAAGCGCTTATGGGGGACCCAAGTGATAATTACCCTGGAGTAAAGGGGATTGGTGAAAAAACAGCGCTTAAGCTATTACAAGAATTTCACCATATTGAGGGGATTATTTCCAACTTGGACCGCTTATCCAAGTCTAATAAAACTAAGATTGAACAGGATTTAGAAATGCTGCACCTATCAAGAAGGCTGGCAGAAATAAAATGTGATGTTCCAGTAACATATGTCTTGGAGGAAACAGGTCTTCGAATTGAAAAAGATAAAGCTTTAAATAAATTATTGGAAGTAGAGATTCGTGGATTGCAACGCCTTCTGCCGCTAAATGAAGCGATTATTTCTTAAACCAAGAAGGTAACTGGCTGTCTCCGTAGAGGCAGCCAGTTTTTTTATTTAGTGTTTTTTTTCTTTGCAGCATTTTCAAGCTTGCTTTTTGGTTCTTCAGCGAACTCAGCATCTTGTCCATATCCTTGGGGATTCACACCGGGTGCTTTAACCCCTCGATTAGCATTATGTTTTTTACTCATGAACGATCACCTCCCATATAGTTAGTATTTCCACAAGGAATAAAAAAATTTGGATTTCTAACAATAATGGTAGAGGTGATTGAATGAATAAAGGTGTTTATCTAGCACTTTTTAGCATAGGGTTAGCTCAAGGTATGAAGATTCCCATTCATTATGTTAAAAAGAAAGAATGGCGGCCAGAGCTGTTCTTTGGAACTGGTGGAATGCCTAGTTCGCATTCGGCTGGTGTTTCAACACTTACCACTTATATTGCCTTACAAAGAGGATTACCCACATTTGACTTTGCCCTTTCACTTGTCTATGGATTAATTGTTATGTATGATGCTCAAGGCGTCCGCAGGCAAACGGGTGAGTTAACTTTAAAGGTAAACTCAATGAATGATTTAATTGATAAAATCCAAAAAGACGAAAGTGTTGAGTTTAAACAGGAATCGCCAAAAAGGCTTAAAGAGATGTTAGGTCATCAACCTGAAGAAGTCATTGGGGGGGCTTTAATGGGTGTATTGGTTGGGGTCATTGGTCATCTCTGTACAAAAAAGAATAGAAAATCCTCCATTTTTAAGGTAAGATTTTAAAGGGATGTTTAAAGATTTGGGGGAGAGGATTGGTTAATTCAGTGAGTACAGTGGAAGAGTATTTGCATTACTTGGAAGGAAAAGGCTTTCAATTCCAAGAAGATGCTATTGGTTTTATCTTCTTCGGCAAACATTATACGAATGCAACCGATGAAATGATCAATACAGCTATAGAACTAACCTTAAAAGCACAGAAATGCTTTGATGGCAGTTTTTATGTTGCGTTATTGGAAACGCTTATATCAAACCAAATAGACAATAGGAAAGACGCTATAAAGTTCATCAAAGAAAAAGAATTATTAGCAATTTAAAGAAGAAAGAGGTTGACTTAGTCGACCTCTTTTTCGTACAGTTCTTATGTGTTTTCAACCTTCTAGGCTTTTATTTTTTCTAAGTAGGGGAATCTTATTAGTTGGAAGTTCAGCAAATATCATACCCATAAAAATAAGGATACAACCCAAAAATGCACTTAAAGACAATCTTTCATCTGCCCATGCATAACCAGCAATGGCAGCAAAAACAGGTTCCATCGCAAAAATTAATGCCACTCTAGTAGCTGAAGTGAATTTTTGGAAATTTGTTTGAATGAAGAATGCCATAGCTGTAGCAAAGACACTAGTGACGATTAAAGCAATTAGAACATCTTTAGACATAAGGATGTCTAATTGAAAGGATTTTTTCCCACTTTCGAAAATGAAAGATGACCCAATTGATAATAAAGCTACAGTAGAAATCTGGATGACAGTTAATAAAAGGGTGGGATACTTACTACTGAACTTACCCGTTAAAATAATGTGTAAGCCAAAGCTAATAGCGCAAACAAAAACGAACCCATCACCAATATTCAAGGAAGTAACATCCGTCATGGTTAGTAAAAACAGGCCGAGCGTAGCAGTTACTACTCCAATAACTGCATTCTTGCTTGGATATTGTTTAAGTAAAACCATTGAAAACAGGGGAACTAAGACCACACTTAGGCCCGTAATAAATCCTGCCTTCGATGTCGTTGTATATAAAAGACCAATCGTTTGGGTTACATATCCCAGATAAAGCCAAAAACCAATAAAGATTCCTGAGGCAAGCAGTTTGAAATTTAATTTCTTCAATTGGTTCCTTTGAAAGACTAAAAGACAAAAAATTAATAAAAGAGCTGCTACGGCAAAACGAATTCCGTTAAAGGCAAAAGGTTCCAAAAAATCAATTGCGTTTTGAACAATAACAAAAGTGGTTCCCCAGATTAATGTAACAAAAAGTAAACTCAAATCTGCAAATAATGGTCTTTTCATGTTGAATTAAAATGCTCCTTCACTTGAGTTTTTTTTGTATAGCCTGCCTTGCTAGTCTATCTGCTACCTTGTTTTCGGCGCTTGGAATCCATTTTATAAAGAATAAATCTATTTTTCTTGATAATTCTAAGGCTTCGTCAAGTAAAGGTGAGAATTGTTTGTTTTTTACAAATTCTTTCTCCATTGCCCTATTAATTAATTCCGAATCCGTACGAAATGACACAACTGAGTGGGTCAATCCTTTTTCAAGGCATATTTTTAATGCATGAATAAAAGCATGGAATTCAGCTTCATGGTTTGACATTGTACCAAGTGGTAAAGAATATTCTTCAGCCAAACCGTTCCCTTTAATAAAAATCCCAGCTCCACTTGGACCAGGGTTACCAGCACTTGCCCCATCAATATAGACTTCAATCATGCTGTTTTCCTCCATTTGTTAATTATTAAAGTTTATCATATTTTAACACAGTAATGCAGGAAAATATTTTCTTCTGCTTAAGTGGGTATGATAATCATATATATTTAAGTAGAAGTACGTTTCACACCCGAAATGAGTAATTGAAATCATTCATGAGAGGCTGAATACAATGAATTATAGGTTAGAATGGAAATATAAATTAAAAAGTAACGAAAAAGTACAATTTTCATCTGAGTGGGTATCTGGTGAAATAGCCATACAAATAGGTGAAGAGTTGGAAGCAACAGGAAAAGTTACAGAACTATATTTTTATGATGAAAAAGGGACATCATGGATTTTAAAAGAAATGAGGAAACTGTTGACTGAAATAGAGGAAGAGCCACATGATATTACGGTTTATTTTGATGGGGGATATCTGAAGGAATCCAATCTTGCAGGTCTAGGTACGGTTATTTTTTTTAAGCAGGGAAAAAAGAAATACCGCATTCGGGCTAATGAACGCTTAGAGCAATTGGAGAACAACAATGAAGCTGAATACGCCGCTTTTTATTATGCACTAAATATTTTAGAGGATTTGGGCGTCCAACATTTGTCATGCGAGTTTAAAGGAGACTCTCAGGGAGTATTAAAACAGCTGGACGGGGATTGGCCATGCTATGAGGAAGCGCTAAATCGCTGGCTTGACCGAATTGAGGAAAAGATGAAGACGCTTGATCTAAACCCGAAATATACAGTCATTTCAAGAAAAGATAATAAGGAAGCTGATCGCTTAGCTACCCAAGCCTTAGAAGGAAAAGAAATATTTGCGAAAACACTAATATTATAGTTGAGGAGCGCGGTTGCTTAGTGAGAGACACTGATAGAAAGGAATTGTTAAATCATTTAGAAAACGTAATGGTTCATTACTGTGATGGCTGCTTCTTGCATCAGCATGTAAAAAACGAGGGTGGAAGAAGAGCAGCCCATCGTTTCTGTATCACAGAATGTACAATAGGAGAAAAACTCCAGGAACTTGGAAAGAAATTAAGTTAATATTGGAATACATTTAAAAAGGCTGACGATAAACGTCAGCCTTTGAATGGTTATTATTATTAAAGATTAAAGTTTTACTACGTTAGCAGCTTGTGGTCCGCGGTTTCCTTCAACGATTTCGAAAGAAACTTCTTGGCCTTCTTCTAATGATTTGAAGCCTTCACCTGTAATAGCGCTGAAGTGTACGAATACATCGTCTCCGCCTTCAACTTCGATAAAACCGAAACCTTTTTCATTGTTAAACCATTTAACTTTACCGTTTTGCATGTACTTCTTCCTCCTAAGCCTTTCAAGACACCCCTGGTGCCAAAGATAAATATTATCATGTAAAAAACAGCAAAAATACATTCGCGTATAGTTGTTACATGATGCTTTAAATATACAATATGGAAATTGGACAGTCAAGAAATGCAAACGTTTTTTTGGTGATTTTATCAACTTTCCTTCAAATTTAACATAATTAGAATTTTAACGATAGAATAACATAAAATTCCTGCATGCTCATATGTTAGATTAAAAATATTTGTTATAGAGGCGGGGATATCATGTTTCGATTTTCAATTGCTGGGGAGGAATGGATTTTACGATTCTCACCACAAGTATTCATTGATGCGGCAGAAAAACAGGTGATCTTGATGTCACTGCTTCATATTGGTGATGATTTAGCGAACTTCCCACATGGAAATGCCTTTATTATGTTCACAAAGAAAATTGGTGCTATTGTCTTTGATGTAGAAAGAGTTCCCTCACTTATTTTAACCGTTTCTAATATTGTTCCAGAGGAAAATTGGTATTTACAAGAAACCGCTGTCAAAAAATTAAAGTAAGAAATTATATATTCTTTGTAGGGTTGCCTAAAACAGGTAACCCTTATTTAGTTTATTTTGATATAATAAATTTGGGATGCTTTGTAAAAAGGGAGCAATTTATATGAAATTAATTATTGCGGAAAAACCGGATCAAGGTTCAACATTAGCGTCAATTTTTAAGCATAAAAAGCAAAATGGATTTATTGAAATTTTTCCTAATGATATTTTTCAACAAGGAGCTTATGTTACCTGGGCAATTGGCCATATTTGTCAATTAGTTGCTCCAGAAAAGTATTCGCCTGCCTGGAAAAAATGGACTTTAGATAATTTGCCGATTATTCCGGACCAATTTGAATATGAAGTAACAAAAGATAAGGCGAAACAATACCAAGTCATTAAACAGTTAGTGTCAAATCCAGCGGTAACAGAAATTATTCATGCAGGAGATGCAGGCCGTGAAGGTGAACTGATCATTCGAAATATACTCAGGTTAACAAAATGCAGAAAGCCTATGAAAAGACTCTGGATCTCTTCGTTAACCGCAAATGCTATAAAAGACGGCTTTAAAAAACTATTAGAGGAACAAGATACTCGAAACTTATATTTTGAAGCCTATACAAGGGCTTGCGCTGATTGGGTAGTTGGTATGAATGCGTCACGTTTGTATAGCTTACTACTTCAGAAGCAGGGATTTTCTGATGTTTTTTCAGTTGGAAGAGTCCAAACTCCAACATTGGCATTAATTGTAAAAAGAGAACTAGAAATAGAGAATTTCAAGGCTGAACCATTTTGGGAAGTTTTAGCTTATTTTAAGATCAATGGAAAAAAGTATCGAGGCAAATGGCAAAATGACGGGGAGAGCCATGTGAAAACGAAAGAGTTGGCTGAAAAGGTAGCTGCTTTTTGTAGAGAAAAACCTGCTGAGGTCAGCGAGGTACAATCTGAAAGAAAGGAATTTCTACCGCCTCTTCTCTATAATCTGTCAGCACTTCAAGCAGAAGCGAATAAACGCTTTAAGTTCTCACCTAAAAAAACACTTGATATCATGCAAAAGCTCTATCAAAAAGGAAATGTTTCCTATCCACGCTCAGACTCTCGGTATGTAACCAAAGAAGAAGCCCATACTTTCCCTGATATCCTTAATAAATTAAGTCAAATGGAAGATTATGCTGCTTATTTTCCTTTGCCCAATCCATCTATTGCTGATAATAAGCGATATGTTAATGAAAAGAAGGTTACGGATCACTATGCAATTATTCCGACAGAACAAATACCCAATGTTGAAAAGCTTAGTCCAGACGAGCGGAAAATCTATGATTTAGTAGTTACTAGTTTAATTGCTGCCCATTATAATAAATCAATTGCAGAATATACAACAGTAACCACACTTGTAGATGGTCGTGCTTCTTTTGTTTCAAAAGGGAAAGTGCAAATTGAAGAAGGCTGGAAAAGGGTAATACATTCGAAAGAGCGTGAGGATGAACCCGCACTACCATCCCTACAAACAGGGGAGCAGGGTATAATTGAAAAGGTAGAAGTGAAAGAGAGTCAAACTCAGCCACCGAAACGGTATACGGAGGGTCAACTAATTACATTAATGAAAACGGCTGGCAGGCACATTGATGATAAGGAACTAGAGAAAATTCTATCAAAGACAGAGGGGTTAGGAACAGAGGCTACTAGAGCAGGCATTATCACTATGTTGAAGGATCGTTTATATATTGATGTAAAAAAGAACTTGGTGTATGCCACTGCTAAGGCCAAAATATTAATTGAGGCGATTGGTCCTGAAATTCTGGCCTCACCAGAAATGACAGCTAAGTGGGAGCAAAAACTAAAAGAAATATCCGAGGGTTCGGCCGTACCGAAGCAATTCATGGAACAAACAAAAAAAATGGTTATACATTTAATTTCATCTAGTCTAGAACATTCACAAAAGTGGTCATTTTCGGAGGATGTTCGTGATCAATTTACTCCTGGTAAACAAAATAATAAAAGACAATCGTATACTAAACTGGGCCCTTGTAAAAAATGTGATGGGGCTATTGTTGATAAGGGAAGTTTTTACGGATGTTCAAATTACCAGAAAAACAAGTGTGACTTTACCATTTCAAAAAAGATTCTTGGTAAAACTATTACCCAAAAAAATATCAAACTTCTGCTCTCCGAAGGGAAAACCGAAGTGATAGAAGGGTTTAAAAACAAAGAGAAAACCTTTAACGCACGACTTTGTCTTGATGAAAAGGATAGGAAAGTAAGGTTTTTGTTTAATGAATTAGTTCCAAAATAATACAAGAATGTTTGAATTAAGTGATAAAGAACCTTGTCACTTAATTTTTTCTATAGTAAACTTTTAATGATTCTTATCAATGGAGGGTACGGGATGCCAACACCAAGTATGGAAGATTATATCGAACAAATTTATATATTAATTGAAGAAAAAGGATACGCTCGGGTATCAGATATTGCCGAAGCGCTGTCTGTACATCCCTCCTCAGTAACAAAAATGGTACAAAAATTAGATAAAGATGAATATTTAGTGTATGAGAAGTATCGGGGGCTTCGATTGACTTCCAAGGGGAATAAAATAGGAAAGCGCCTTGTTTTTAGACATGAATTGCTTGAACAATTCTTAAAAATTATTGGGGTCAAAGAAGAAAATATATATGTTGATGTTGAAGGTATTGAACATCATTTAAGCTGGGACTCTATTGATCGGATTGGTGATCTCCTTCAATTTTTTGAAGAAGACCAGAACAGAGTGGATGCATTAAAAGAAATTCAAAAACAAAATGAACAAGTTGAATAAAAAGAAGAGAGGCTGTTACTAGGACAGCCTCTCTTTTAGAATAGATTTGGATAATGATCAAAGGTCAGATCCTGATCTGGTAGTAGGGAAACTCTTCCTTCCCCATCCTCAATGGCTTGTATGCCATGAATTAAACCATTTTCAGCCTCCACCAACGCTTTGCGGTATGAAATAATTCGTCCTTCAGAGGTCACAAAGCTGATGATTTCTCCAAAATGATTGCGGTGAAGTGCAACAATTGTTTCCACAAGAATTACCCCCTTTCCGCACTAGTGTTTCTAAAAAAAATGAATAATAAACGAAATTGAAAGTTAAATGCAAAAAACAAGCCCTGGATTAAATAATCCAGGGCTTGTTTGCTCATTGGTCCTATTCCCATGTAAAAGGAGTTTCTTGATAAACATAATAATTAAGCCAATTTGAAAAAAACAAGTGGCCATGTGACCGCCAGCGGTTGATTGGTGGTTGAGTAGGGTCATTGTTAGGAAAATAGTTTTCAGGTATATGGATTTCAAGTCCTTTATTTAAATCCCTTGAATATTCTTGGGCTAAAGAATCTGATTCATATTCTAAATGACCAGTAATCATGACATGTTTTCGGTCACGTGACGCGATCAATAATGCGCCGGCATCCTCTGAAGCAGCTAATAATTTTAATCGTGAATTATTTTTTATTGCTTCGATGGACACATCAGTGTAGCGAGAATGGGGAGCATAAAAAATATCGTCAAATCCACGTAGTAAAATATCATTTTGTTCAAATATTCGATGTGCATAAATGCCAGAGCATTTTCGTTCTAGTTCGAATTTATCAATTTCATAATGATAGTAAAGAGCAGCCTGTGCACCCCAGCAAATATGTAAGGTTGAAGTAACATTGGTGTTCGTCCACTCCATGATTTCCGTTAACTCTGGCCAATACTTTACTTGGTCAAATTCTAAAAGCTCCACTGGGGCGCCTGTAATAATCATTCCATCGAATTTTTGATTTTTAATTTGTGAGAAAGTAGTATAAAACTGTTCTAAATGTTGTTTGCTAGTATGTGTAGATTCATATGAATTTGTTTTTAAGAAATTCACGTTAATCTGCAACGGTGTATTTCCGAGTAATCGTAATAACTGTGTCTCTGCTTTTTCTTTTTCAGGCATCAGATTTAATATAAGAATATTTAATGGCCTGATGTCCTGAGTAGTTGCACGTTCGTTGTCCATGATAAAAATATTTTCTTGTTCCAGCACTTCCCGAGCAGGTAATAGCTTTGGAATGTTAATAGGCAAGTGACCATCCCCTTTTTTTATGTAGTTCCACATTTACTTTTATAAGTTAATCCATTAATACAACCGTAAGTTATATATGTCAATGAATATTTGAAAAAATTAGATATTTCCATTATAAACATTATTATAAATTCAGAAAAGATAATATTTTGTTCATAATTTTTATCGGAAAGAAACAGCTTATTTGATACAATGAGAGAGTAGTCTTATATTAATTGCTGAATGCGGGGGATTAATTTGGTTATGACAAAAGTAAAGTCAGACATTGAAATTGCACAAGAATCAAAGATGAAGCCGATTGTTGAAATCGCTGAAAAAATTGGTTTAGTAGAAGATGATCTTGAACTATACGGAAAATATAAAGCAAAAATCTCCAATGAAGCTCTATCCAAACTGAAAACAAAAGAAAGTGGGAAGATCATTCTTGTCACTTCGATAAATCCAACTCCTGCCGGTGAAGGAAAATCGACAGTTACTGTAGGATTAGGGGATGCCTTCAATCGTATTGGAAAAAAAGCAATGATCGCGATGCGAGAACCATCTTTAGGACCGACTATGGGTATTAAAGGCGGAGCAACGGGTGGAGGATATTCTCAAGTTCTTCCAATGGAAGATATTAATCTGCATTTTACTGGAGATTTACATGCAATTACGACTGCAAACAATGCCCTCGCAGCATTAATTGATAATCATCTCCAACAGGGAAACGAACTTCAGATAGACCAACGACGTATTGTTTGGAAACGAGCCGTTGATTTAAATGACCGTGCCTTACGAAAGGTCATCATTGGCCTAGGTGGTCCGCTTCAAGGAGTCCCACGTGAAGACGGCTTTGATATTACGGTAGCCTCAGAAATTATGGCAGTATTATGCTTGGCAACCGATTTAAAAGATTTAAAATTACGATTATCTCGTATGGTCGTTGCCTATAATTATAATAAAGAACCTGTTACTGTAGGGGATCTAGGGGTTGAAGGTGCATTAACCTTATTGTTAAAAGAGGCAGTTAAGCCCAATTTAGTTCAAACAATTGAACATACTCCTGCGCTTATACACGGTGGACCGTTTGCTAATATTGCCCATGGATGCAATAGTGTAATTGCAACAACTGCAGCAACCAAGCTAGCTGACTACGTCATTACTGAAGGCGGCTTTGGAGCTGATTTGGGTGCAGAAAAATTTTTACATATAAAATCAAGAAGTGCTGGAATTAAACCAGAAGCTGTGGTTATTGTTGCGACCATTCGCGCGCTTAAAATGCATGGAGGTGTAGCAAAAACTGAGTTAGCTAAGGAAAATGTTGCTTCCTTAACGCTTGGATTTTCTAACCTGCAAAAGCATATCGAAACCATAAAAAGCTTTGGGTTACCAGTTGTTGTTGCCATTAATAAATTTATCACCGATACAGATTTAGAGGTTCAAACGTTATTAGAATGGTGTGAACGAGAAAACGTGGCCGTTGCCTTAACAGAAGTGTGGGAAAAAGGTGGAGCAGGTGGCATAGAGCTTGCTAATAAGCTTTTATCGGTCATTGAAAAAGAAGAGAACAAATTCCAACCGTTATATGAATTGTCTGATTCACTTGAACAAAAAGTAAGAACCATTGTGCAAAAGGTGTACGGCGGAAAAGATGTTGAATTTTCACCCAAAGCGAAAAAACAATTAATTGATTTTGAAAAGTTCGGTTGGTCCAATTTGGCTATCTGTATGGCAAAGTCACAATATTCATTATCCGATGATCCTTCAAAGCTAGGTAGACCGACAGATTTCATCGTTACAGTAAGAGAATTTAAACCATCCATTGGGGCTGGCTTTATTGTTGCGTTAACAGGAGAAGTAATGACCATGCCTGGACTACCAAAAAAACCAGCTGCATTAAATATGGATGTAGATGAAAACGGAAATGCAGTAGGTCTTTTCTAAAGGCTGTGTTAAAGAACAGGGTTGATTTTTTACACCCTGTTGATTGGAGCGGAAATCAACAGGCAATTTTAGCAGAGCCTTTCTAAAAAGGAGTCGAATGATACATGTTTGATCCAACAGCCTTTGATAATATGAAAGTAATTGTTGAAGGCGCACTTTATGACAGGGACCTTAGTGGGGAGATAATCATTATCGACCGCAATGACATAATCAATATGGCCAAAATGTCCCGTCATTTTAACATTAGCTTCTCCATTCCACAAGGAAAGCCAAAAGCTGTTTTAGGAAAAATCGAACTGGAATCCCAACTTGCTCATTTATCAGCAGAGCTTCTTCCAAGCTCTCAGACTGAACAGCTTATCGGCAGCTTAGTAAAGCTTTATTTTACCTTTGATATAGAAGAGGATGAAATAGATTACTATGAACTAAATACGATTCTTTTTGATTTATGGGGAACTTCAAGGAAAATTACACTATCCATTCAACACGAGCCATTACAGCCTACTAAAAAGGAAAAAGGGATAATAACGGTGGACTTTGAGCGCTTAATAACTGAAGACCAGATGGATGATTTAGTCGAAATGACAGATGTCATGATTACCACCCAACAAAAATTAACAGAGTATCTAAATAAATAGATGTAATAATGATTAGAGGCTGTCTCATTTGAGAACAGCCTTTAATTACGTTTTAAATATTTACAATATTCAAATTAGAAGGTACGATGATATTACCTAGATAATATGACCTCATACTAATTTTAAGGGGAGATCACATTGTTCAAAACGGCTTGGGTTACGGATAGTACCGCATTTTTAGACAAGGAATTAAGAAATCATCCAGATTTATATACAGTACCATTAACAATTTTGCTAGATGGGGAGGAATTCTCAGATGGAATTGACTTATCTCCCGCAGAACTATTTGAAAGATTAAAGCATTTGAATACTCCACCTAAAACATCACAGCCTTCTGTTGGTGCATTTCAGGAACTATATGAACGGCTTGCAAAGAATTACGATCGGATTGTAACAGTTCTTCTATCGGGTAAACTTAGTGGCACAGTGTCATCTAGTGAGCAAGCGGCAAAACTTGTAGATATTCCAGTCATTACTTTTGATTCGAAAATTCTCACCTATCCCATGACGGCCATATTAAAAGAAGGAATGGAACTACTTAATAGTGGAAACAATCTAGAAACTGTTCTTGACCACATGGGTAAAATAAGGGATACAAATGAGACCTATGTTCTTGTTGGGAGCTTAGAGCAGCTTCATCGTGGCGGGAGGATGAATGGAGTACAATTTTTCTTAGGGAGCTTGCTAAACGTTAAGCCGATTATATCAATAGAAGACGGAGTGCTTAATGTTAAAGAAAAAGTTCGCAGTGAGAAAAAGGCAAAGGAAAAAATTATAGATTATTTTAAATCCTCCTACGAGAAGTATCAATTTAAAGAAGTTTATATTTTGTACGGGTTACATGAGGACCAGGCAATTAACTGGAAGACTGAATTAGAACAACAGTTTCCGGCATTAACCGTCATTTGCTGTCCATTAGGTGCTGTCATTGGCGTACACGCAGGAGAAAACACACTTGGAATTAGCTGGCATAATGCTTTGAAATAACTTCTTCTTCAGAAGTGCATACTAATATCGCATTCAATTTACAAAAAAGAAGGAGATGCGTTATGAGTAAACAAGGAAGACAAAATGCAAATCAAACAAGAGCGCAAATTGAAAAACAGGATATCAGAAATGATGTTGAACTTGGTAATGAGTTTCAAATTGGAAACTCAAGCTCTCAAAGTCAGAAAAAGAGCGGTCGTCAAGTAAACAAAAAATAACTCCGATATGTCGGGGTTATTTTTTTGTTGTTTTTCATGTTAAAATAGCTAGGGTGAAAGTAGGTGCACATAGTGAAAAATCAAATCATTGAGAAGACAGAATCGTTTGTTCGTAACGAACTAGGTGAAGATGTGACTGGGCATGATTGGTTTCATGTTGACAGGGTTCGAAAGAATGCTATACATATATGTAAGGAAGAGAAGCAAGGAGATCCATTTATTATTGAAATGGCTGCCCTGCTACATGATATCCCGGATGAAAAACTAAATGAAAGTGTCGAAAAAGGGAGAGTCAAACTGGATTCTTTTTTTCAATCAATCACACTTTCTAGTGAAGAACAATCTCATATCCATCAAATAATCCATTCTATTTCATATAAAGGTGGCAAGAAAACAGATTTAGAGTCTGTTGAAGCTAAAATAGTTCAGGATGCTGACCGATTAGATGCTATTGGAGCAATCGGAATTGCAAGAGCGTTTGCCTATGGCGGTAAAAAAGGCCAGCAAATATACGACCCGAACATTCAAGTTAGGGAAAAAATGAGCCTGGATGAATATCGACAAGGGAAATCAACCAGCATCCATCATTTTTACGAAAAGTTGCTAAAATTAAAAGATTTATTAAATACGGATGCAGCAAAAAGAATGGCTGAGAATCGTCACCAAATGATGGTCCTATTTTTAGATCAATTTTTCCAAGAATGGAGGGGACAAGTATGAGGATGCTCACTGTAGAGAATGTTTCGAAAACGTATGGAGAGAAACAACTCTTTAACAATATTTCTTTTACAATCAGTGAAAAAGAGCGGGTTGGTTTAATCGGGATTAATGGAACCGGGAAATCCTCCTTATTAAGTATTATTGCTGGGATTGACCAGGCGGATGAAGGAAAGATTATCTCTGGGAAAGACTATTCTATTTCGTTCTTAAATCAACAGCCAGACTTGGATGTTAGTAAAACAGTACTCGAGCAAGTTTTTCATGGCGAAGCACCAATATTAAAGCTGATGCGTGAATATGAAAAAACCTTGTTGATACTGAACACTGCACCAAACGACACGTCTGTACAAGAAGAACTTTTTCAATTACAAAAACAAATGGATGCATTAAATGCATGGGATGCGAGTACGAATGCCAAGTCCATCTTAATGAAATTAGGAATTGAAGATTTTACAAAGAAAATTGGCGAGCTTTCCGGCGGACAAAAAAAGCGGGTTGCCTTAGCACAAGTATTAATAGAAGAGCCAGACTTACTAATATTAGATGAGCCTACCAACCATCTCGATTTTGATTCAGTCAAATGGCTGGAAGATTATTTAAGCAGATATAGCGGATCCATCCTGTTGGTTACACATGATCGTTACTTTTTAGACCGTGTGGCAAATAGAATGTTCGAATTGGATGGTGGAAACCTTTATAGCTATAAGGGCAATTATGCTGCTTTTTTAGAAGCGAAGGCTATACGCGAAGAAAATGAAGCGGCAACTTTTGAAAAGAGAAAGAATCTTTTTAGACGTGAGCTTGAATGGATGCGAAGAGGTGCCAAAGCAAGAACAACCAAGCAAAAGGCTAGAATACAACGTTTCGAAGACCTTGATGATAAACTTTCGAGTGGAAAATCAACAGGGGAAAAGGTGGATATTTCCTTACATGGCAGCAGGCTTGGTAAACAGGTTTTTGAACTAAAGAACGCATCTAAGAGATATACGGATAAAACAATCTTGAATCACTTTGATTTATTAGTAAAACCGGGTGATAGAATTGGAATTATTGGACGAAATGGTGCGGGTAAATCGACACTACTAAATATACTTGCAAAAAAAATCCCGCTTGATGATGGAGAGTTCATCATGGGGCAAACTGTGAAAATCGCTTACTATACACAAGAAAGCGAAGACATGGATGAAAATAAGCGGATGATTGAATACATTAAGGAAACGGCCGAAATTGTTGAAACATCGGATGGAAAGACGATTTCTGCCGCCCAAATGCTGGAACGTTTTCTATTCCCTCCATATTCTCATGGAACACCGATTCGAAAGCTATCAGGTGGAGAAAAACGACGACTATATCTATTGAAGCTTTTAATGACAGCACCAAATGTTCTTTTGCTAGATGAACCGACAAATGATTTGGATACACAAACATTAACTGTTTTAGAAGATTATCTTGATGAATTTCCAGGAGTAGTTATAACAGTCTCCCATGACCGTTACTTCCTGGATAAAGTGGCTGAACAGCTTCTTGTGTTACGAGGTGAAGGGATTATTGACTCTTTCTACGGGAATTACACAGATTACCTTGAAAAAGAAACTGCTTTAGAAGTCCAAAAAACGAATACTGTACTAACCCAGCCTGTTAAATCTCCAGAAAAAGAAAAAAAGAAGAAAATGACTTATATGGAGAAAAAGGAATGGGGAGAAATAGATGAAGTAATCGCAAACACAGAATCACGCTTAGAAGAAGTAGCTGTTCAAATGGCGAATATAGGCAGTGATTTTACAAAAGCCCAAGAATTAATGAAGCAGGAAGCAGAACTAAACGAAAAGCTAGAGCAATTAATCGAGCGCTGGTCGTACCTCTCTGAGCTTGCTGAAAACGAATGAGGTGGTTGTTTTGAAAATTAAGGCGATTGAACCAACGCCAAGTCCAAATACAATGAAGATCATTTTAAATCAAGAACTCCCAATGGGAAAAAGTCATAACTATAAAAAAGAAAATGCAACTGATGCACCAATCATCATACAGGATATCTTACACATTGAGGGCATCAAGGGCGTCTATCATGTGGCAGATTTTCTTGCTGTTGAAAGGAATGCAAAATTCGATTGGAAGGAGTTATTGCTAAAGGTTCGATCTGCCTTTGGTGAACAGGATGTAGAGGCGGCAGATACGAGAAAAGTGGATGAACACTTTGGTGAAATAAAGGTTGAAATTCAAATTTTTAAAGATATCCCGTTGCAAGTGAAGCTCTCAGATGGTAACACGGAGCGCAGATTCGGGATGCCGGAATACTTCTTAAAAGCAAGAGAACAAGCCCAGCTTCCTGAAGATAATTATATTCTCCTTAGAAAATGGAAGAATCAAGGAGTTCGTTATGGGGACTTTGAGCAAATTGGACAGGATGTGATAGAAGAATTAATTGCAGCCTATCCAATGGAACGACTTGAAGAACTAGTCAAAAAAGCACAGGCAAATGAACTAATCATAGATCAAAAGACAAGACCTATTCGAAAGAAAGTAACGGCAGAGGATTTAAATCATCCTGATTGGCAAATCCGTTACAAGGCTCTAGAACAAATGGAGGATCCAGAGTTGGAGGATTTGCCAATCCTCGAAAAGGCTTTATCAGATGAGAAACCATCTATTCGAAGACTTGCAACTGTATACCTTGGTATGATTAAAGAAAAGAAAGTTTTACCTCTCCTATATAAGGCACTTAAAGATAAAACTGTAACAGTCAGACGAACAGCAGGTGATTGTTTATCTGATTTAGGATTCCAAGAAGCACAAGAAGAGATGATGAAAGCACTGAAGGACCAAAGTAAATTAGTTCGTTGGCGTGCTGCGATGTTTTTATTTGAGGTTGGAGACGAAAAGGCACTAACTGCTTTAAAGGATGCTGAGAATGATCAGGAATTTGAAGTGAGTATGCAAGTGAAAATGGCCATCGAACGTATTGAGGGTGGGGAAGAAGCAAGAGGTTCTGTTTGGAAGCAAATGACAGAAGCGAGAAAAAACGAGGAATAATAGTATTAAATTGCAAACTCTTAATTGAGTATTGTATTCTAATATGGATAAATGGAAACGGAGTGATCAAATATGTCAAATGCATATGAAGAATATATGAAACAAATGGTTTTACCAATGCGCCAAGAGTTAACAAGAGCAGGTTTCGCAGAGCTACAATCAGCAGAAGAAGTCGAGAAATTCATGGAAAATGCAAATGGTACCACACTTGTAGTGGTGAATTCAGTTTGTGGTTGTGCGGCTGGTTTAGCGCGCCCAGCAGCAACTCAAGCTGTATTAAATAGTGAAAAAAAACCTGATCATTTGGTTACTGTTTTTGCTGGACAGGATAAAGAAGCTACTGCTAGAATGCGTGAGTTCTTTGATGGTATTGAGCCATCTTCACCATCAATGGCCCTGCTGAAGGATAACAAGGTAGTTCATTTTATTCCAAGACATGATATTGAAGGTATGCCAATGGAAATGGTTATGCAAAATTTAATGAATGCACTAGAGGCACATTGCTAAGGAGGATGTCATTCGACGTCCTTTTCTTTTTCAAGGGGTAAGTAGGATGTTTATAACTACGGCAGGTAGAACAAA
This sequence comes from Neobacillus rhizosphaerae, assembly GCF_050477885.1. Lineage (GTDB taxonomy): Bacteria > Bacillota > Bacilli > Bacillales > Cytobacillaceae > Neobacillus > Neobacillus rhizosphaerae_A. The sequence continues at coordinate 14,633 of NZ_JBCNAC010000095.1, read as the reverse complement.
TCAGCAAATGATTGAAAAAGCTATTCATACCGCAAAAACTTTACAAGTACCCTATGTGCCAAGAAAAAAGAATTCTATTTCTCTATTACAGGGAGAATGGGACAGTGGGTGTCTTGTAGTAGGGAAGGAAAGAATAGAACTATATGATAAGGGGAGCGCGCAGCCCTTTTTCTTCCATCCTAATTCAGCAATGTTCAGGATTAAGCGGTTGTTACAAGGGGATCACGACCCTTTTGCAGAAATCGCTCAGCTTTCAAAAGGGATGACCGTTATGGATTGCACTCTTGGACTTTCCTCTGATGCAATTGTAGCAAGCTTCCTCGTTGGGGAAGAAGGGAAGGTAATAGGAATAGAAGGGCAAAAATATTTGGCATTCATCGTTCAGAAGGGGCTTCAATCATGGAATTCTGGTTTGGAAAGTATGAATGGGGCAATGAAAAGAATTGAAGTCGTTCATTCTTCTTCCCTTGATTATTTGAAGAAACAGCCAAATGAATCTGTAGATTGTGTTTATTTTGATCCAATGTTTGAGAATAGTATCCTTGAGTCGGATGGAATAAAGGCGTTAGGTCAATTTGCAGTGTATGACGATTTAACAGAAGAAGTGTTAAAGGAAGCCAGAAGGGTTGCTAAAACTCGCATTATTTTAAAGGATCATTATAAAAGCACTCGATTTGAAAAATACGGTTTTCAAGTAGTTAGGAGAAAAACGTCTAAATTTCACTTTGGTGTGATTGATAAATAAAGAACTGAAGGCTCTTCGCTTCAGTTCTTTTTATTTTGGCTCTGTTAAACTTGTCTGTTGATTTCCGCTCCAATCAACAGGGGATATAAATCAACACTGTTCTTTAACACAGCCTTTATTTTTAATAATATGAAAAATATTAAACTGGTTTTTTCCATTTTTCTAAAAAAAGAAGTATAATATCTTTTAAGATACTAAAAATTCTAGTAAATATTAACTTCGATAGAATAAGGTGTGAACTAGTGATGAACAAGTGGCTTCGTAAACCGTTATTTGTATTGATTTCTATTTTAACCTTTGGTCTTGTTACACCAACACAGTTAATGAATTCTGTTAATGCGGAGTCCTTCCAAGACATAGATGCTTTTGAAGCGACGGCAGATAGAAGTATAACTCAGCAAAATGGATTTTATGAAGAATCAGAGTTTAATCGGGAAGAGTTTATGGAACAATTAATAAAGCAGGCAGAAATTCAGTCTTACCAAAAGTTTGGAACAAAAATTAAGCCTGTAATAGAAGATGAATTTCGCGAAGTTATTTTGCCTAATATTGAATTGGCTATTGCTCAAACGGCAGACCAATTCCCAGAAGAGGATCTGAAGAACCTTACAATTTCAGAGCAGCCAGGTTCCGGTCTTTCAGAAAAAATATTTAATATTAAAAGCCGCTTAACAGGGGAAGATATTTTACGTTTCCATGTAAGACGTGACAATCCACCAAAAGCAGGTTATTGGTTTAATTTTCATTATCATACCATTTATGACGACTATCAAAGCCATCATGAATTAGGAACAATCTACTGGGCTAAAAATACACCTCCTAAGTGGATGAGTTAGGTTAGCAATTGCGAATGAGAACAAAAAAATTTTTTATAATAAATGAAACCTTTTTATGAGAAACTCGTAAATAGACTATTACCTAAATTGGAGGAATGAAAAAATGGCAGTAAGTTTATCAAAAGGTCAAAAAGTTGATTTAACAAAAACAAATCCAGGATTAACGAATGTTGTAGTTGGACTTGGTTGGGACACTAATAAATATGACGGCGGAAATGACTTTGACCTGGATTCATCTGTTTTCCTTTTAGGAGAAAACGGAAAAGTTACCAATGAAACTGATTTTGTTTTTTACAATAATCCTCAAGGAGCAAACGGAGCTGTTGTACATACTGGTGACAATCGCACAGGTGCTGGTGATGGGGATGATGAACAGGTAAAAATTAATCTAACAACTGTTCCAGCGAATATTCAGCGTATTGCGTTTACAATTACGATTCATGAAGCAGATAGTAGAAACCAAAATTTTGGTCAAGTTTCTAATTCCTATGCACGAATTTTCAATGAGGCAACAGGGGAAGAATTGATTCGCTATGACTTAGGTGAAGATTTCTCTATTGAAACGGCGATTGTTGTTGGCGAATTATATCGTCATAACGGTGAATGGAAATTTAGTGCAATCGGCAGTGGTTATCAAGGTGGATTAGCAGCCCTTGCTACTGACTTTGGTTTATCTGTAGGTTAATAATTAGAATGGAGAAGACCCAGGTGTTCATGGGTCTTTTTACAAAATGTATACTTCATTAAAATGCTGAGCTAAAGCGCCTGAGACTTCTTTGATAATCCAAGGCGCTTATGCTTTTCTACTCTAGGAGGAATTTTTTTAATGTCTGTTTTAAATCATATCTTAGACACGTATTCTCAATTTTTTAATTGGAGTATGTGGGCAGAAGTATTAACAAATCCTGTAAGCTGGGGCTTGATTGGTACACTGGTTATTCTAGAAGGCTTACTATCAGCTGATAACGCGCTTGTTCTAGCTGTAATGGTTAAGCACCTGCCACCTGAAAAACGAAAGAAAGCTCTATTCTATGGACTATTAGGTGCCTATGCTTTTCGTTTTATTGCAATCGGAATTGGAGTATTCCTGATTAAGCTTTGGTGGGTAAAAATATTAGGAGCGGGCTATCTTGCATGGTTATCAATCAAGTACTTTATTGATAAACGAAAAGGCGCTGAAGAGGGCGATGAAGAGTCTGAGGGGTTAAATCAAAGTGGTTTACTCATTCGCTTATTTGGTACCTTTTGGGGAACTGTTGTAGCGGTTGAATTAATGGATATTGCCTTCTCTGTGGACAGTGTTCTAGCTGCCTTTGGTGTAAGTGAACAGGTTTGGGTATTACTAGTTGGAGGTATGCTTGGCGTATTAATGATGCGAGGAGTTGCAGGTGTATTCTTAACCTTAATAGACCGTGTACCTGAGCTTGAAACGACAGCATATATCTTAATTTTAATTATCGCCTTAAAGATGCTTCTAGCTGTATTCCATATAGATATGGGACATTTAACGTTCTTTATCATCCTATTAGTGACATTTGGAGCTACATTTGTCGTTCACTTTATGAATAAAAAGAAAGAAGAAAGTAAAGGCAATTAATTAATTTAATTTTATAATAATATCAAAAGGGGAGCTGACGAAAGTCTGTTTCCTTTATTTTTTACCTTATACTGAGGAGAAATAAAATGAATTTTTTTACCTATTTCTACGAGGAAGAAATGATTCGTTTCTTCTATAAAAAACCCCAAACCTTTAATAAATACTCGAATCGTGAGCTATTGTCATATGGATTAGGAGCAACCCTTTACATGCCGGCAAATCGTCCAAATATCCATCAAGAAATTCTTTCAAAAAAACATGAGGGATTAACCTCACTTGTTATCGACCTTGAAGATGCAGTGGGTGACAACGAGGTTGACAGAGCTGAAATTCTTCTTATGACAGAGTTGCTTAAATTATATGGAGAATTGAACAAAGGATTTTTAAGTTTCGTAGACTTACCGTTGATGTTTATTAGGGTTCGTAATTTAGAACAATTTAAAAGGGTGAATGAACAATTAGGAGAAGCGACCAAACTTCTTACAGGTGTCGTTTTGCCAAAGTTCACTGCGAACCGTGGTGAAGAATTATTAAATGAGGTTATAAAAATTCATTCAAACGAGCACCCCTTTTATGCAATGCCGATCTTAGAGACAGCAACAGTCATCCAAAAGGAAACTAGAATGGAAGAATTAATGAACATTAAGCACCTACTCGATCGGTTTAAGGATAATATTCTGAATGTTCGGATAGGAGCAACAGACTTTTGTGGGTTATATGGGATAAGAAGGAGTGCTGACACAACAGTATATGATATTGCTGTATTAAGAGACTGCATTTCAGATATTATTAATGTTTTTCAGAGGTTTGATTGCCCGTATGTGGTATCGGGGCCGGTTTGGGAATATTTTTCAGCTAAAAAAAGGATGTTAAAGCCACAACTAAGACAAACACCCTTCCGTGAAAGGTATGGTGATGAAGGGCTGAAGTGGAGAGCCAAATTAATAGATGAAAATACAGATGGATTCATACGGGAAATTCTTATGGATATTTCAAACGGTTTGACAGGAAAGACAATTATTCATCCTTCGCATATTAAAATAGTTCAAGCTCTAAATGTTGTTTCGTATGAGGAATATATTGATGCGAAAAATATAATTGAAGCTGCAACGGGGAACACTGGAGTATTTAAAAGTGACTTTTCTAATAAAATGAACGAGATAAAGCCTCACTATTATTGGGCAAAGAAAATAATCTTAAAATCACAGCTTTACGGGGTGTTACATGAAGAATTCACAAACATTGACCTTATCAAAAAAGAAGTATACGTATAATATCCTTGATGCGTTTGAGACAGAAATTGAAATAGTAGAAAATATGTATAATCTACCAATTGAAGAGCTTTTTACAATGGCGGCGAGAATCAATAAAAAGCGCTCGTTCCTTTTCGTAAGCAAGGTATTAGGCAAGCATTTACCCATTCTCCCTAATAAAGGACTACTCACTGCAGCATTATTAGCTGTCAGATACATAGAATCGGTTAAGGGTTTGCATTGTGAGGAAAAAGAAGAGCTAGTGTCCTTTTTTTCAAAAGGAGGAGAAACATACAACCATCTTCCGTTTGTGCCAAATTCGATTCAACCTATTGTAATAGGGTTTGCAGAAACGGCTACTGCACTCGGTCATGCTTTTTTTGATTGTTTCTATACAGCTGAATTCTTTCATACAACAAGAGAGGAAATGCGAGAGGAAAAGCCGAACGTCACTTTTGAGGAAGAACATTCACATGCCACCTCGCACCGGTGCTACATTCCAAATAATATGATTAATAACCAACGGGAAATTATTCTTGTAGACGATGAAATAACAACTGGGAAAACAGCATTAAATATCATTCAGTCCATTCATGCAAATTACCCAAGAGAAGAATATACAGTTGTTTCCATATTGGATTGGCGTTCACAAGAAAATAAAGATAGATTTAAACAGCTTGAGGATGAACTGGGTATAAAGATTCACGTGGTAAGTCTAGTAGCTGGCCATGTTCAAATTAAGCAGCACAAAGAAATTATTAGTCAATCCTCATCTGGAAATGATAGGAAAAACAAGGTGGAGCAGTCAGTAGAATTTCTGCAATTGTCTTCTTTGTTTACCCCAGTTCCATTTTCCTCTAAGACCAATGGGAATACGACCCCATATATCCTTGAAACGGGTCGTTTTGGTCTCGGAGGATATGAAAACTCTTTTGATGAAAAAATGTCGGATGCAGCGTGTTACTTAGAGCAAAAAAGAACAGGTGAAAAGACGCTTTGTTTAGGTACGGGAGAGTTCATGTATCTTCCTATGCAGCTTGCTTCTAAAATGGGAAGTGGTGTATATTATCACTCCACCACTAGAAGTCCAATACATGTTGAAAACAGAAGGGGGTACGGGGCTCAGTTTGGTGTGACCTTTCCCAATCCTGAAGATTTAACAGTTACAAATTTCGTTTATAACATTCCTCCTGATTATTATGATGAAATATTTATTTTTTTTGAGAGAGAAGTAGAGTTAGAGAATCTCCAGCCCTTACTAAACGAACTTAACCGTATAGGGGTACAATCAATAAAGATCGTCTTTTTTTCTAAAAGTTAGAGGTGAAAGAAATGCAAAAAACAGTCAATAAGCCTGCGAAAATGGGGACTTACCATGAAGATGATGTGCTTTTCTTACTTAAAGATTTAAGTGAAGTAAAGCTTGAGGACTCAACTGCAAACCGGGAATTGATGGTTCAATCAGGGATGCATTATAGCGAATCATTACCTATCGAGTACCAGCCTCCAGTAGAATATGTTGATTTATTTTGGACAACATTGATGGAATACAAACAAAAAGTGGCTTTGTGTGTAGGGATTGTGGCGGAACAAATCTACCAAATAAAAGAGAATAAGACCGTTCTCGTATCCTTAGCCCGAGCTGGAACTCCAGTAGGAATATTGATTAAGAGATATCTTAAATTCCGATACAATGTATCTTTGCCACATTACAGCATCTCTATTATCAGAGATCGAGGAATCGATGAAAAAGCCCTTCAGTACATTATTAATGAGCATCCAGATGGTGTCATTCAATTTGTTGACGGCTGGACAGGAAAAGGGGCCATTTCGATTGAATTAACAAAGGCCTGTCAGGATTATGAACGAAAATACGGGACCACTCTTGATGATACACTTGCTGTTATTGCAGATCCAGGCTACTGTACGACTCTGTTTGGAACGAGGGAAGATTTCTTAATTCCAAGTGCATGTTTAAATTCAACTGTTTCCGGCCTTGTTAGCAGGACTGTATTAAATAAAACATACATTGGAAAAGACGATTTTCACGGTGCTAAATTCTACCGCGATTTGCTTCCCGCTGATGTGTCAAATGAATTTATCCATCTAATCTCTACTGAGTTTTCAATGATTTGGGAGGAAGCGGCCGCAATTGCATCTCAAAAGAAACACGAAGAAATAGAAACGGGATTTCTAGGGATGCAGGATGTAAAAAAAATCCAAGCTGAATTTGCCATAGAGAGCACGCATTATATAAAACCTGGTGTAGGAGAAACGACCAGGGTTCTTCTGCGCAGGGTTCCATGGAAAATTCTCATGCGTGATCCTTCCAGTCCATTCGTTAAACACATCCTTATGCTTGCCGAAGAAAAAGGGGTTGAGGTCGTGGAATATCCTGAATTACGTTATTTATGTTGCGGCATAATTAAGTCGGTGAAGGAGAATAAAAAATGATAATAGCTTCAGACCTTGACCGAACCATCATTTATTCAAAAAGAGCAATGGCTGAACTAGAAGAACAACCTGAAGGGCAACTGAAGCTGGTCGAAATAAAAGATGGTGAACAGGTTGCCTATATGACAAAAGCAGCCTTTTTTGCCCTTGAAAGTATTTCTCAAAAAAGTTTGTTTATTCCTGTTACAACGAGGACAACAGACCAGTTTAACAGATTATCCATTTTTAAAAACGAGATTGAATTCAAATACGCCATAACTACTAATGGGGCTGTTATTTTAGAACATGGGAAGCCTATGGAGGAATGGACAGAGTATGTAAAAAATCGGTTGCAAATGGAATCCGCGTTAGAAGAGGAACTACTTTCCATGTTTCAAAGTGAGGCTATTCATTTTGATGGGCTAAAAAAACAGGTGGGTAAGCTTTTTTTCTATTATATTTTAAATAGCCTTCCATCAACAGTTGAAATGAAATTAATCCATGAATTGGTAAGAAAGGTTGGCTGGAGAATTTCACTACAGGGGCGAAAACTATATATTATTCCGCAGGCAATTAGTAAAGGAAGTGCACTTGAATATCTTTGTCAAAAAGAAGGGACCAAAGCAATAGCAGGTGCAGGGGATTCCATTTTAGATTGGGATTTTCTTCAGAATTGTCAATATCGATTCGTTCCCAACCATGGTGAGCTTGCTAAGGCGACAGATACGAGTGATCTTATTTTTACTAAAAGTCGTGGGGTAAGTGCGGGTGAAGAAATTCTCCAACAGGTTTTAGAACTGTTGCCTCTTAAAGTTTAATTCTTTTTCATTAACCTATTAAAAACAAAAAAGTATAGGCAGGCAAATAGACTGTAAAATGCAAAAAAGAAAAGAATGGACATGACAAGTGAATGCATAACGGGGAATAGAAGCAGGGTAAAGATGATACTGAAAATAAATAAGTCCAAGTATATAAATAAATCAGATACCATTACTTCCATTACCGTATTTAATTCCTCTTGAATGTGCTCCATCCTTGGACGTTTATAGAGAAATCTCATTCGAGTCACCTACTTTAGTATGAGTACTCAAATAGTATGTCAGGACAAGAAAAAAGGTGAAAAATGAAAGGATTGCTTAAATAACGAAACATTTTTGAGACCCATTCGTATAAACAAATGAACCAATTAAATAACTGTGATATGATGATAAGGAAACCTTACATAATTTTCTATTATTATGCGGAAGTGCTAAAGTACTGAAGCAGGACAAAGTATATAGATCTTCTTTGGAAAATAAGCTTTCGCTTCTAGAGGGAAGGGATTATGAATGTATCCACCATTAAATCAATTGAACGTCCGTCCTATATCCCTAACGTATGAAAATTGGTTTGATCTTTTAAAAAAAACCTTACCAGAACGGCCACATTTTTCATTAGAAAATGGAACCATCCAGATCGGGCAAGTACTAGGTAAATTTCTAGGGATTCCAATTGACACGGATGAATACTACAACCAGTTATTTGATTATGTTAACTCGAAGGAATGGGGGTTACAGTTATTAAGTGAGGATTCACTTGATAAAACAATAAATAACACGTATTTTCAGTCCATTCAAAAAGTAATTAATATTAATCAAGAGCAAAAATTGTCCATTAACCGCTTTGCAGCCTTTCTTGATGGGGAGCAGCTTTTGTTGAAGTCAAAAGTACCGGTAATTCACCGGAAATTAAGGGAAGCGATGATTGCCACACTTGAATTGTACGCTACCCTTGAGAAGGATGGGCTTAAAAATCACGAACTAAGGCGAGTTCTCGTTGATTTGGTGAAGTGGTCAATCAATCACTTACAGCAAGAATTAGACCATGCGGATCCCGAGAGGGCCATGCCCAAATATCTGTGGTATGGAAATTTCAAGAAAAGTCACCAATATTTTTTATATTATTTAATAAAGCTTGGCTGTGATATTGTCGTTTTTGATCCTGAGGGTAAAGATATACTAGCAGGTTTCGTTTCTGAACCAGTTTTCACTCATCACTATCCAAAGAAGCTACCTGCAGAGACTTTTCCTAATGAAAAAAGAAGCAGGAAAACAACCGTTGCCTATAGGGCCTCGAAAGAGATTGAGACGATTTTAAACCAAGAAGGATCGGGACTTTATAAACCATGGCAGTTAAGGGAATATACCCCATCTTCCATTACGTTAAAAACTACATATGATGAGCTATTTATCCTTTGTAAAGAAATAGCAATGATTCGTCCAGACTTCGAGGTAGGTGAGGGACAAGTTAAGATTCCCTCTATTTTTGCAAAAGTCCAGGGTGTTAGTAAGAATCGTAAAGAATATTGGGACCGCCTTCAATCTCTTGGTCAGTTGGAGCACAGTTACCTCATTCGTCAACTGCCATTTACGATGCAGAGTACCAGCGATTTTCGCTTCCATTACCGAAATGCTCTTGGGAAGGATGGCTTGCTAGTCCCTGGAAAAGTGATGCAGGCACACTATTGGCCCTATTCATTTTTAGCTTCTGGACTACAAAAGGGAATCGCTCATGCCATTAGGAAAATCTGTGAGAAACCAGGTTTAAAGTTTTTGCCGATGGAAAATTTAGAAGATGTGAAAATGTATTTGTTTACTCAGGCTCTATTTATGCCAAAAAGGATCATTCAATTGCTAGAGAGATTTGATTATTCCCAGCAGGTTCCTAAATTGATTATCTTTAATAATGAATTATCCGGCATGCTTTCAAGGTCGGATGCAGCACTGCTTCTGCTATTAAATCAATTTGGGATAGATATCATCCTTTATAATCCACCTGGCCATAATGACATTGAAAATTATATCGATGAACAATTATTCGATAAACACTGGCTTGAGGAAATGGTCTTTGATTTGGAATATAAAGAGCCTTCTGTTTTTAAAAAGGGGCTTTTTCAAGGAATACTAAAAAACTTAAGGGGAGATTAAGTAGTGACTTTACCTTCAAATCAATCTAGCGGCATGATGCCAATAAGCGATAATGACAGACTATCAGAAACAAAAGCTTCTGATATCAAGCTAGCACTCCGTAAAGAACCAGAAGTTCAAAATTTAGTACGTACGATTGATGAGCGAGACCAAATTCAAGTTTTGGAATTCGGGAAAGAACCAGCCGTCCAAATTTCTCGCTTTTCTGATCAGATTCTCAGCAATATGCGGACAACAAAAGTGGAAGATTCTGGTGAACTTCTGAAACAGCTTGGACGCATCATGGATAAATTTGATGCAAAGGACTTTCAAAAGTCATCTGGTGGTATTTTCGGAAAGCTATTTAAAAAGGGCGAAAAAATGGTAGAAAAGCTTTTTGGAAAATACCAGACGATGGGATCTGAGATCGACAAGATTTATGTCGAAATCTCCAAATACCAACATGAGATGGTTGATTCAACCAATATGCTTGAACAAATGTATGAACAAAATTACCAATACTACATGACACTTGAAAAATACATTGTTGCGGGTGAAATGAAAGTAGAGGAGCTGAAGAACAATCAGCTACCACAGCTAGAATCTCGGGTTGCTTCAGGGGATCAGTTGGCATCCATGCAGTTAGATTCATTAAAAAATGCTATCGAACTATTAGAACAGAGAATTTATGACTTAGAAATGGCGAAAATGGTGTCGCTACAGACAGCACCGCAAATACGCTTATTGCAAAGAGGGAATACAAAGCTGATAGGAAAAATTAATTCAGCGTTTGTGACGACGATCCCCATCTTTAAAAATGGATTAATTCAAGCAGTTGCAGCTAAGCGTCAAAAGCTTGTTGCAGATTCAATGAGTGAGCTTGACCGCAGAACCAATGAAATGCTGCTTAAAAATGCTCAGAATATTTCACAACAGAGCACTGATATTGCAAGGCTGGCAGGCGGTCCTAGCATTAAAATTGAAACAATTGAAGAATCCTGGAATATCATCATCAAGGGAATGCAGGAAACAAAGGCAATTGAAGAAGAAAACAAACGTTTACGTGTTGAAGGTACAAAACGTTTAGAGCAGTTACAGGAAAATTTTAAGAGATTGAAACAATCATAATTATTTCATTGTGATAATCTAAAAAATCTTATTTGAGGTGAATGATATGGCTATTAATTTACAAAAAGGTCAGCGAGTGGATTTAACGAAAGGAAATCCAGGACTAACTAAAATCTTGGTAGGATTAGGCTGGGATCCCGTTCAAAGCGGAGGGGGCGGTGGCTTGTTTGGCGGTTTGTTCGGCGGCGGCGGTGCTCCCAATGTTGACTGTGATGCGTCTGTTATTATGCTTGGTGCGAATGATAAACTTCAGAATAATAAAGATGTTATCTATTTTGGTAATTTACGAAGCAATGACGGTAGTATTCAACACTCCGGAGATAACCTGACAGGAGACGGAGACGGTGATGACGAGCAGGTAATGATTGACCTAAGTAGAGTGCCGTCAAACATACAGAAACTTGTATTCGTTGTTAATATTTATGACTGTGTGAAAAGAAAACAGCATTTTGGAATGATTCGCAATGCATTTATCAGGGTAGTAAATCCTACTAATAACCAGGAGCTAATCCATTACAATCTAACTGACAATTACAGTGGATTAACATGTCTTGTGACAGGTGAACTATACCGACATGGAAATGACTGGAAGTTTGCTGCGATTGGTAGTGGTACAAATGCAGCCAGCCTTAGTGAAGTGGTTCGTTCTTATAGTTAATTTGTTATTATTGTCAAAATGAGGTGATACGTTTGGGAATTAATTTATCAAAAGGACAAAGAATTGATTTAACGAAAACAAATCCTGGATTAACGAAGGTCATCATCGGTCTTGGCTGGGATACAAATCGCTATCATGGCGGACAAGATTTTGACCTTGATGCATCGGCATTTTTAACTGATGCCAACAGCAGGGTGACGGAAGATCTGGACTTTATTTTTTACAATAACTTGGTTCATGCTTCAGGTGCCGTTGAACATACTGGCGACAACCGCACGGGTGAGGGTGACGGGGATGACGAGCAAATTAAGATTGATTTTAGTAAGGTTCCATCCCATGTTAGTCGGATTGCTATTACTGTAACCATCCATGATGCTGAAGCGAGAAACCAGAATTTTGGCCAAGTCAGTAATGCCTTTGCTCGGGTAGTAGACGAAGAAACAAATCGTGAAATCCTAAGATTTGACCTGGGTGAAGACTTTTCTGTTGAAACAGCTGTCGTGATTTGTGAGCTTTATCGTCACAATGGTGATTGGAAATTCAATGCAGTAGGTAGTGGTTTTGCAGGAGGATTGGCTGCCCTCTGTAGAAACTTTGGCTTGGAAGTTTAGCTTTAGAAAAAAGAGGCTGGTATTGAACTAGCCTCTTTTACGTGTAATCCCAAATGTTACCTAATCTTATCGAACCTTACAGTCAATTACCCATGTTATAATTCTATTAATCAATTAAAAATGGGGTTATAGTATGCGGAAATGGATTGTTTTCTTTATCATAGCTGGATTGTTCCTATCTATCATCACAACATCTCAAGCCTCTTTTGATGGGATAAGCCTCAAAGAGTACCCCGAAAATTCTATACTCTACCAATCTCTTAAAGATAAACCTTCATTATCGCTGCTAAAACAAATCATTATTTTACCAAATCAGATATTTGATCAAACCGAAGCAGCAGCCATCATAACTAGAATTGATGCTCTCCCGTCTTCTCTACTGGAAAAAACAAAAAAACAGGGAATAAGCGTTAAACTCTTCACTGGAAAACTAACAGACAATGTAACAGCAAGACATTTAAAAGGACAGGTTCCAAGAGGGTACAACCCTGCCATAACGTGGGACGAGGTACCTGGCATCGGAGGGTCTAAAGTAGTACTTGTAAAGATTGGCTTTAGTGAAAAAGGGAAAGGGCATGGTTCAGTGAATTTAGAATTACATGAGCTGGCCCATTCAATAGACAGGTATGTTTTTAGTGAGATCAGTCAATCGTATGAATTCAGTCAAATATGGATGGATGAGCATGAGTCATTGTTTCCTAATAACAGTTACTTCTTTTATCAAGAGGAATACTTTGCAGAAACCTTCGCCATGTACTATTTAAATAGTACAACAAAGAAACTATTACAGACCAAGGCACCGAAAACATATCAATTTATTAGCCATCTTCACTAAATAACTCGTGAATGTTAAAATGAAAAAATATGAATGGCAGGAAGGGGAGAGTACGAAGTGAAGCAATATTTAGAGTTATGTGAGCATGTATTAAAAAATGGGACCGTGAAAGGTGACCGAACGGGGACTGGAACGGTTAGTACGTTTGGTTATCAAATGAGATTTAATTTAGAGGATGGATTTCCACTAGTAACTACAAAAAAGCTACATCTAAAATCTATTATTTACGAATTACTTTGGTTTTTAAAGGGCGATACCAATGTTCGTTACCTTCAGGAAAATGGCGTACGAATATGGAATGAATGGGCAGATGAAAATGGGGAGTTAGGACCTGTTTATGGACACCAATGGCGGTCATGGACTGGTGCAGACGGAAAAACAGTGGATCAGATTAGTGAGCTAATCCATCAAATAAAAACAAATCCAAACTCAAGAAGACTATTGGTCAATGCCTGGAATGTAGCAGAGATCGACAATATGGCATTACCGCCGTGCCATTGTATGTTCCAATTTTATGTTGCTGATGGAAAGTTATCCTGTCAGTTGTATCAACGCTCAGCAGATGTATTTCTTGGAGTACCATTTAATATTTCTTCCTACGCACTTTTAACCTATATGATTGCTCAAGTGTGTGACTTAACGCCTGGTGAATTTATTCATACCTTTGGGGATGTTCATATTTATCAAAATCATCTTGAACAAATCAAGCTTCAATTAGGAAGGGAGCCAAAGAGGCTGCCAACTTTGAAAATTAATCCAAATGTTAAGGATATTTTCTCTTTTGAGTTTGATGATTTTACATTAGAAGGTTATGAAGCTCACCCACACATCAAAGGAGTTGTCAGTGTATGATTTCTTTTATCGTTGCAATGGACGAAAATAGAACGATTGGAAGAGAAAATCAATTACCCTGGCATTTACCAGAAGACTTAAAATTTTTTAAAAGGGTGACAATGGGCCACCCAATTGCAATGGGGAGAAAAACGCACGAGTCTATTGGCCGGGTCCTACCAGGCAGGGAAAATATCGTGATTACCCGTCAGGAAGACTACCAAAGTGAAGGATGTACGATGTTTTACTCGGTTGAGGAGTTTGTTAAATATTCCCGAAATGTGGACGATGAAATATTTATCATTGGCGGGGCGGAAATTTTCCGTGAGGCATTTCCCTATGTAGACTGCTTGTACCTTACGTTAATACATGAATCATTTGAAGGAGATACATACTTTCCCCCATTTGACGTAAATCAGTGGGAGCTTACTTCCTGCGAAAAAGGGCCAAGAAACGAAAAGAACCCATATGATTATGAATTTAGAATTTATAAAAGAAAGCTTTAGATAAACTAAGAGCATCCATGGTTTCAATAATAAAGGCTGTGTAAAAGAACTGTGTTGACTTTCATCCCCTGTTGATTGGAGCGGAAGGCACGAAGACTCCTGTGGGAGTACGGTTCAGGGGAGACCCCGCAGGCGCAAGCGCCGAGGAGGCTCGCCGAAACGCCCACGGAAAGCGAAGTGCCTGGAGCGGAAATCAACAGCCATTTTAACAAAGCCCAATTAAAAAAGGAGGGTAGGATTTGGAAACGATACTAT